>JBLIMR010000002.1:0-246341 GCA_047638815.1 Gammaproteobacteria bacterium | reverse complement strand
GAGGGATTCGAACCCCCGACCCCCTCGGTGTAAACGAGGTGCTCTGAACCAACTGAGCTAATCGCCCCTATTCCGTTTTAGGGAGTGCAAATATAGAGCAAATACTATTGCAAGCAAAAAAATTATAGTATTTCTAAAAATCTTTAATTTTCCTCAAAAACTGTACTTTTATTGAATAGTTAATTTCTATAGTGAAAGATAAACTGAATCAAATAATATCCTACGGAAAATTCAGGATTAATAGTAAAACCAGGCATGCGGTGCATTCCCCATTTGTGTTTGAAATGTGTCAATTGGTGCTTAGGAAGGACCGTAAGACAAACGTTTTCATTCCAATAGAGGAAGCTCGAAAATTCTTTAGAAATGATAAAGAATTTCTTGAAATAGAGGATTTAGGCGCTGGATCAAAGGCAGGCAATAGCAAAAAGAAAAAAATTAGTACAATTGCGAAATACAGTCTTTCTTCCCCAAGGCAATGTAGAACACTGTATAGATTAGTAAATCACTATCGGCCACAGATAATTGTTGAATTGGGTACTTCTCTAGGCATTAGCACCGCATATATGGCCATTGCTAATGATCAAGCGATGATATACACAATAGAAGGATCCGAGGTGATCTACAATAGGGCACAATCTCTTTTTACTGACTTAAACTTAGATAATATTCAAGCCATTCACGGTGATTTTCATGATCGATTACCTATGTTACTTACCGATTTTAAGGCTGTTGACATGGCCTTTATTGATGGTAATCACACCTATTCTAATACGATTGATTATTTCGAACAGATAATTCAAAAATCACATAATGACACTATTATCGTTGTCGATGACATTTATTGGTCTAAAGAAATGAAGCAGGCTTGGTTAGAAATTAAAAACCATGAGAGAACCAAGACTACTATTGACCTATACTATTTTGGCATCGTTCTCCTTCGTGAAGAAATGAGCAAGGAACACTTTCTACTTCGATACTAGCTGTACCGTAGCCATTTCCAAAGATCCTTATACCCAACTTTTTTTCCATGAAACAAAATTCCTGCTTTATAAATTTTTCCGGCAACCCAAACAGCAGACACAAAGGCCACAATAAGAAGACCCATTGATGTAAGGATTAATGGCCAATCTATAGGCTCAAATCCCATACCCATGGCACCAACCTTAACCATCATGACAATAGGTGAGGTAAATGGAATGATTGAGCCCCAATACATGGCCGAACTCTCAGGATTTTCCATTCCGAATACTGCTATGAAATAACCTAGCATCAACGGCATAATTATGGGCACCATAAATTGTTGAGAATCTGTCTCAACATCTACAGCCGCACCAATAGCCGCGTATAAACTACCAAAAAGAAGATACCCACCCAAGAAGTAAAAAATGAACATTCCAATAATAAAAGGAAAGTTTACTCTATGAATAAAGCTATAAATTTCCTGAGTCTTACTGTCAATATCCCCCACTTCATTTATCATTATTTCCTGCATCTCTGGAGTCATTTGCTGTTCCATCAATGCGCTTGTATCCATAAAAATATCTGGTAGAAACATTGTTGCTAATGACATTAGGAGAGAACTTAGGGCCACCCACATTAAGAACTGTGTCAGACCAACAAGAGCAACACCTATAACCTTCCCCATCATTAAGGTAAAAGGTTTGACAGATGAGACAATGACCTCAACAATTCTACTTGTTTTCTCCTCCAAAACTCCTCTCATTATTTGTTGACCATATAGCATGATGAACATGAATATCATTATTGAAAGTACTAACCCTACTAAAAATCCTAACTCCGTAGGCACAGGAGAGGCATCATCAATTCTTTCGATGTCTACTGGCTTAATATTGATCTTAGTTTTAAGAAGTTCGTAGAGCTCAATCGAAACGTTATGTTTCAACAAATTGAGCTTTTGAAAATTTCTTGTAACTTGATTTTCGATTTTTCCCTGAACCCGCAGTCCAGGATACGATTTATAATAAAGATCGACTGCCCCAACTTCCAGTATTTTAGGATTTAAATCCAAGAGTAAGTCGTACTCACTATTCTTGAATTGCTCATTACTCATTGCACTAGATTGGAAATGGTATTTTACATACTTTCCATCTTTAAACTCTTTCTCCATTAGCACCTTCCCCATCAATCCTTCCGTGTCCGTCATGAGGACATTATAAATCTTCGTGTCTGATTGAGAAATATAGAAAGCAGCTGCCATAAACCCAATGAACAAAAGTGGGCCAAGAAAGGTCATTACTATGAATGATTTCTTTTTTACACGAGTAAGAAATTCTCTCTTTATTATAATACCGATCTTATTCATGAACCAAGTTTTTTTCGTTAACCAAATTGATGAAAAGATCATCCATACTAGGGATAATTTCTTTTACACTGACCACTTTAACTCCATCCAACACAACTCTAAGAAGATCATTTAATGTGTTGTTGTTGAGCATTTTAACTCTTGCGGTAGTGATTTTATCTTCGTCCGTGGTATGATCTAATAATTCAAAACCTGTCCAAAGAGAATTTGCAAATCCCATCACCGCACCTTTAAATTGGATTTCAAAAATGTTTTGCTTGTGTTCGTTTTTTACATTCTTGACAGAACCAGAAAGAATTACCTCGCCCTTGTTAATTAAAGAGATGTTATCACAAATTTCCTCTACAGATTTCATATTATGAGTTGATAACATGATTGTGCTTCCCTTATCTCTCAGTTCCAAAATCTCATTTTTTATGAGGTTGGCATTGATAGGATCAAATCCACTAAAAGGTTCATCGAGGATTAATAGTTTGGGCTCATGAATTACTGTCGTAATAAACTGAATTTTCTGCGCCATACCCTTTGAAAGGTCTTCAACTTTTTTACTCCACCAAGATTCGATCTCAAATTTCTCCATCCAGGAGATTAATTTTTTTTTCGCCTCATATTTCGGCATTCCTTTCAATTGGGCCAAGTAGATTGCTTGCTCTCCAACACGCATTTTCTTATACAACCCTCTCTCTTCAGGCAAATATCCTATGGCTTCAACATCTTTAGGCTCAAGGATTCTATCATCAAGATAGATGTTACCACTATCTTGAGTGATAATTTGATTGATGATTCGTATTAAAGTTGTTTTTCCAGCCCCATTTGGGCCAAGCAATCCGAATATACTTTGCTCAGGAACCTCAATGCTCACACCATTAACAGCTTTGTGATTTTGATAAAATTTCGTTATGTTTTCTGCTCTTAACATGAGTTAAATGTAGAATTAATTAATTGATAATCCCTCCCTATTTGATAAACGCCATATTTTGCTGATAGGCTTAATACTCTCTCTTTAATTGAAACTCAGCAAACTCTATAAAGGCATCTTTATATGATGCCGATAGTGCCGTCTTTTGAATAGCATTTACAGCTCTATCAAAATATGATTCTTGAAGACTCAACATCTTGTCATTGATTTGTAAGCCATCAAAAATATTTTTGACTGCAAGTATTTTCTCTTCTTGATTATGATCCTTGTTTTCAAAATATTTATCCAATTCAGTTTTTGTTACAACATCTGCTTTTTGTGAAGCAAGAATATATAGAATCGTCTTTTTGTTGTTGATGATATCTCCACCAATTTTCTTTCCTACTCTATCCGATCCATATAAATCTAGGTAGTCATCTTGAATTTGAAAAGCCAATCCCATATTAACACCGTAATCATACATTTGTTTCTCATCCCCACTAGGAGCATCTGCAAGCACCGCACCCATATACGTACAGGCTCCAATCAAAACAGACGTTTTGTACTCGATCATTTTAATATATTCATCGAAACTAACAGATTCTCGGCTCTCAAAATCTAGATCAAGCTGTTGTCCAACGCATACCTCCGTAGTGGTTTTATTAAAAATATTTATCATTGACCGAAGGTGCCTGTCCTTCACTTTTGTGATGTGTTCGTAGGCCATACCAAACATGACATCACCCGATAAAATTGCTTGATTTTGATTCCATTTTTTATGTACTGTATCCTTTCCTCTTCGCAAGGATGCTTCGTCCATAATATCATCATGAACCAATGAGAAATTATGAAAAATCTCAACCCCTATTGCAGGTGTCATTACCTCTTCAGGGTTCATCCCATAAGCATTTGCGGTAGCTAAAAGAAGACTTGGTCTAATTCTTTTACCCCCAATAGACATAATATATTTTACTGGGTCATATATGGTTCCGTTATAGGATCTCAAAGAATCATCTATGTTCTTTTCTATAACTTCTTGATAATCTAAGTTCATCCCTACTTGTTTGAAATTAAGTTAAGCAAATATGCTCCATATCCACTTTTTAAAAGTGGCTGAGCAATCTTTTTTAACTGTGCTTCGTCTATGTAACCCATATCAAATGCGACTTCTTCTATACAACCAATTTTCAAACCTTGTCTATCTTCGATCACCTGAACATATTGTCCGGCTTGCATCAAGGATGAAAAAGTACCTGTGTCAAGCCATGCCGCACCTCTATCAATAATTGCAACTTTCAATTTGCCTCTTTCTAGATAGGTTTTATTGATGTCTGTAATTTCAAGTTCACCCCTCGGACTTGGCTTCAAATTTTCTGCAATCTCTACGACATCGTTATCATAGAAATATAATCCCGGAACCGCATAATTACTTTTAGGATTTATTGGTTTTTCCTCGATAGAAATGGCCTTCATATTTTCGTCAAATTCAACCACTCCATATCGTTCTGGATCAGAAACTCGATAGGCATATACCACTCCGCCATTTGGATCAAGATGTTCACGTAACGTTTGCCCATAACCTGAGCCATAAAAAATATTATCCCCCAAAACTAATGCAACCTTATCGTTTCCAATAAAATCTTTCCCTATTGTGAATGCCTGAGCAAGTCCTTTAGGCTCTTCCTGAACCTCATAGTGGAACTTGCATCCTATCCTTGTTCCATCACCTAATAGTTTCTTAAATAGTGGCAAATCTTGAGGCGTTGAAATTATCAAGATCTCACGAATTCCTGCTTCCATCAAAGTGGAAAGAGGATAATAGATCATTGGCTTGTCATAGACAGGCATCAGCTGCTTACTGACAACCATTGTTAATGGATGTAGTCTTGTCCCTGATCCGCCCGCCAAAATTATTCCTTTCATAATGCGTTATTTATTCTTCTAGTGAACTATGTTTTTAATCTCAAGTTTATCTAGTTCGATATCTTCTTCTTCATCCAATATCTGGAAAAGAGGCTCTTTAAATGATTTTTTATTTATCCATTTCTCCAATGCCATGAGTAACGTTGGTAATAAAATGAGGTTGGACATCATAGCAATTAGTAATGTCACGGATGACAGTAATCCAATCGCTCTTGTTCCACCAAAGTGAGACGCAGTGAAAACACCAAAACCGAAAAATAAAATAATGCTGGAATAAACCATACTAACACCCGTTTCCTTCACGGCATTGACGACAGATCCTCTTATGTACCAATCCTGGGCTATCAATTCTTGACGAAATTTTGCCAGAAAGTGTATCGTGTCATCCACAGAGATTCCGAAAACAACACTAAAGACTAGTATTGTAGACGGCTTTATATTCACATTGAAATAACCCATAATTGCGGCTGTCAAAAACAGCGGGATAAGATTCGGAATTAATGATATCAATACAATTCTTGTTGACTTGAACAACAAGAACATAATCAAGCTGATCATCACGATGGCAATCATTAATGAAATAAATAGATTTTTAACTAGATATGTTGTGCCCTTCAAAAAGACGACACTTGTTCCTGTAGTTATTACATTATACTTTTCAGGATTAAAAATTTCATCTATCCTTGGTTGTAGGACATTAAAAAGCGAATCCATTTCTATGGTTCCAATGTCCGCGACCTGAGCATTAATCCGTGCAATGCTTTTGTCTTCATTTAAGAACACCTTACCAATTCCCCCATCCCCATTTTTTTCTTGAAAATATGGGGCAATAAATGACTTCTCATTACCCTTTATTAACTGATACTTAGATTCTTTTCCATTGTAAAAAGCCTGCTTGGCATACTTGATCGCGTCTACAATAGACACGGACTTTGACAACTCAGGATATTCACTTAGAACATTCTGAAGCTTTTCAATCTTTTTTAAATTACTAGATTTAATGGCTTGACCCTTCTTTTCAGTATCAATCAATATTTCAAATGGCATTATCCCTTTGAAGTTCTTTTCAAAATATCTGAGGTCAACAATGACCTGATCTCCATCAGGAAGGTCGTCTACAATATTCCCGGTTGTTTTTAATAATGAAACGCCATATGCGCCAATCAATAATAAAACAATCGTGGTTATATATACCGCTGTTCGGTGATACTGGACCACATTTACCATAACATTAACAACAACTTTTAGCCACCTTCTTTTTAGGTGTTCTATGTGCCTGGACTTAGGCGCACTGAGGTACGAGAAGATTATTGGAATAAGTAAAAGCGCTAACACAAAAACTCCCAAAATGTTTATAGAGGCAATCACACCAAACTCTTTTAACTTATTACTGGATGTGAAAATAAAGGTTGCAAACCCCAGTGCAGTTGTAAGATTTGTAAGGAAAATGGCATTCCCAATTTTTGAAATAACCCGGACTAAAGCCTTAATTCTATTCCCGTGTGAAACGTATTCTTGATGGTACTTATTGAGTAGAAACACGCAATTGGGTATCCCGATCACAATAATTAGGGGGGGTATTAATCCCATTAACATACTTAATCTAAAGTTGAAAAGTGAGATCATGCCAAGAGACCAAATAACGCCAATACCAACAACTAGGAGACTAAATAAAACTATCTTAAAAGACCTGAAGAATAGGAAGAGTATGAACGCAGTGACTAAACCAGCCAGTAGCACGAACATAATCAGTTCATCCTGTACTCGTTTAGAGGTAACGGTTCGAATATATGGTAATCCAGAATAAGCAACGGGAATATAGTCCGCACTAAATTGATCCACTCTCTCCTGAACAACTTCAATGACATCACCCCGTTGATCCGAGTTAAACTTATCGGCATTAACGAAAATCATCATTAAGCTTGCCTTTGTACTGTCGTTGTATAGAAGGCCTCTATAGAAAGGCAGAGACTCAATGATCTCCTTATAGTTGTCTATTTCCTTTTGGGTCTCCGGTCTACTTTTAACAATGAGATCCAGGTCAAACTTTTTCTGTTTCTCGTTTTTCTGTAAATTATATAGATGAGCAATGGAAAAGATGGAATCGATACCATCAATTTTCTTGAGATCGTTTCCCAAATCATACCATGCATTGAAGTTATTTTGAGTGTAAATTTCACTGCCGTCAATACCAAGGACAACGATATTACCATCAGCGCCAAAAATGTCCGTGAACTTGTCATATTCTTCATAAGTCACGTCATCCTTCGGCAGAAAGCCTCCAAACTCATAACTTAGTTTTACAAATTGGGACTGATATAACATAAAACCCGTTATCACAGCAAGAACAATCAAGAGGGTTATTCTGTTTCTGAGTATTTTGCTTGCTAGGGTTTCCCACATTTAACAAAGAAACGAAAAATTCGATTCTTTGAATCCAATTTCTTGCATCATCCTACCATGTTTTAAAGCTTTGTTTGTTAATCCATATGCAAGGATAGAGAACACTCAAAAGCTTACTTTTGTAGGATGTCTCAAATGACCGATAAAATAAACTACTTAAGTAAACTCAGCCCATACAAATTATGGAATAGCATGACTTTATATAGCAGTTACCAAATTGGGAAAATGCTGCGTAAAAGTATCATTTGGGGATTGCCTGATAGTGTCGCTATTGAGCCTACAACAGCTTGTAACCTTCGTTGTCCCGAATGCCCCAGTGGTTTGAGGCAATTCTCTAGGAATACAGGCAAAATGAGTATTGATCTATTTAAAAAAATAATAGATAAGAGCTATAAGCATCTCTCCTTTTTGACCCTTTATTTTCAGGGGGAACCATATATTAACAAGGAATTTTTGGACTTCGTTCGATATGCCAACACGAAGAAAATATATACTGCAACCTCCACAAATGCACATTTCTTAGATAATGACACAGCGAAGGAAACGGTAATGTCTGGCCTTGATAGACTTATAATTTCCTTAGACGGTGTAACGCAAGATGTTTACGAACAATATAGAATCGAAGGAAAATTAAACAAAGTTATCGAAGGGACTAAGAACGTTGTGAAATGGAAGACTGAATTGAAATCCAAAACGCCACATATTATTTTTCAATTTTTAGTAGTAAGGCCGAATGAGCATCAAATAAATCAAGCACGAGACTTGGCAGACGAATTAGGAGTTGATGAAATAAAATTTAAAACAGCTCAAATTTACAACTACAAAAGTGGCCACGCATTAATGCCGAGTATTGAAAAATATTCTCGTTACAAAAAAGGAGTAAATGGAGGATATACTTTGAAAAATAAAATGGGAAATCACTGCTGGAGGATGACTCATTCTCCAGTAATTACGTGGGATGGACTAATGGTCCCTTGTTGTTTTGACAAGGATGCAAAGCACAGAATGGGTGATGCATCTCAAGATGATATTTCCACAATTTGGTCAGGGGAAAAATACAAATCATTCAGGAAAGGACTAACCAATTCAAGGAGTTCGATTGATATTTGCACCAATTGCAGTGAAGGTCTCAAGGTTTGGGATAATTAATTCTTATATTCTATAGTACATAAACTTGTGCAGACCAATTAAGGGAATGTCGTACCATTCATCTATGACATCCAATACATAAATAGAATTTCAGGGCTACCTTTCTGGCATTACACCATAACACATCGACATCCATTGCCCTGAGCTCCTCTGTTGCTTTTTCAATTATGGCTTTACCAGTGCCCATCCTTCTGTATTCAGTATCGGTGGCCATTGCACGTAATCTATACATTTTTTTGAATTGTATTTTATCAGAATACATTTCAAAGAAAGAAGCGATGCTGACAATTCTATCTCCATCAAAGGCGCCCAAATGAAAACCATCTTGCCTATTGTCAATATCAATATTACAATCCTCCTGCTTTTCAATATGCGGTCAGAGAACTCTATGCCGCAAATATTGTGTTTCAACTGGACTTATTCTCCGAACCAAAATTTCACTCCTCCTCATCTTGTCTCAAAAACTGTTTTAGATGTCTTATGTCTTTCTTGGATGGTCTGCCCGTCTCATAAGGGAAACCTTTATTCATTTCACGAATTTCAATCTCCTTTTGTCTTTCTGATTCGGGGGTAATATCCAATACATGTTGAAAAAGTAACTTTGCTCCTATTCTACTTCTTGGGATTTCTAAAATTCTGTAAGAATATGTTATAGCCCCTTTACGTATTGATATTTCATCACCAGGACCGACATCAATTGAAGGTTTCGATGTCTTTCCGTTGATTTTAACTTTACCATTGGTGCAAGCTTCTTTGGAAAGCCTTCTGTTTTTATATATTCTGTAGCACCAAAGCGCTTTATCTATTCGCATTCAAGGGGGGTAGCAATGTAATATTTGCACATAATTTTTTAGTAAAAATAGTCAAGTTTTTGTAATTTTAATAATTGGTAAAAAGTCCAAGAAATAAAATTTACGATCGTCTATTCTTATGTTCAAGTATAAAAACCTATTGATATTATCATTATTCATTCTGTTGATAACAGCTTATTTTAATAAGAAATCTCAAAAAACAGAATCTCTCTCAGGACTTCTAGAGCAGAAAATGATTCCATCGGATCATCTTTTCTTTCAAAGATCGTTTCCTTATAATACACTTGATGTGAAGGCAATAGACAAGTTAAAAACAACTGTAAAGAATTCAATTTCATCAAACAAAAGCTTTAACACAACCCCATGGGCACAAGAAGGACCGACCAATATTGGTGGTCGGATTAATTGTGTTGCAGTTCACCCTCTGAATGAAGACATTATTCTCTCCGGAACCTCAGCAGGCGGCATATACAAAACCGCAAATGGAGGTATAAGCTGGGCACCAATTGGTGATGAAATGGCTGAACTTTCAACAAGTAGTATTGTTTTTGACCCTAGCAACCCAGAAATTATTTATGTCGGAACTGGAGATCACAATATATCAGGAACAGTAAATGCTGGAGGCGGGATCTATAAAAGTACTAATGGAGGCGATAGTTGGTCATATCTTGGACTAATCAACCAAAGAATAGTTTCTCGCATAGTGTTGAATCCGGATAATACGCAGGAGATTTATGCTGCGACTATGGGCTTGCCTTTTGAAAGAAATACGGACCGGGGACTATATAAAAGTACTGATGGGGGTGTCATTTGGGAACAAATACTATTAGTTTCTGATGAGGCAGGAATCATAGACCTGGTGATGAACCCCACGAATCCTAGTCAGTTATTTGCATCCAGCTGGAACAGAATAAGAAATAACTCAGAGTCAATGGTTTCGGGGACAGATGGACATGTATTTAGGAGTAATGATTCCGGATTGAATTGGGAAATTATCGATGATGGATTACCAATGGAATTTGGAGACCCCGTCAGCAGAATTGGCCTCGCAGTTTCTCATGAAAATCCAGGTAAGGTGTTTTGTGTGGTTGTCGGTTCATTTTTAGATATCCAAGGAGTATATTCCTTAGAACCAAATGCCAATGAATGGAATGATCTAAATAGCTTTGACCTCGAAGGTTCCCTTGGCGGGTTTGGATGGTATTTTGGTCAAATTAGAGTAAATCCTACAAACGATAATGAAATCTCAATACTCGGTGTTGATCTTTGGACTACAACAAATGGAGGAAATAGTTGGAATCAAAGTGCTCCACCATGGTTTACTTATGAAGTTCATGCAGACAAGCACGATATGACTTATCTCGATAGTGGGGAGATTCTATTAGCCACAGATGGTGGTTTGTACAAAGGCGAGTTGTTTGAAGATTGGGAAGACATAGATGAAATTCCTAATTCTCAATTTTATAGAGTTGCTGTCAATCCTTTCTCTGATTTATATACTGGTGGACTACAAGATAATGGTACGACAAGTGGTAATGAAAATTCCCCAAGCAATTGGTCTAGAGATAGAGGTGGAGATGGATTTCAAGCTATTTTCAGTCCAGATGACGCAGGAATATATTATTCCGAAACGCAACGCGGAAACCTGGCTAGAAACACCGGTGGAGATAGTTGGACTGATTTTAATAATGGGATTGACGAAAATGATAGAAGAAATTGGGATATGCCTTTCATCATGTCTTCCCACAGTAGTGATGTGCTGTACACAGGTACATATCGGTTATACAAAAATACAGATGCTTATGACGACAATTGGCAAGCTATCAGTCCAACATTAACGGGAGAGGTTATTACTTCCAATTCCTTTCACACCATATCAACCATCGGAGAATCTAGAGTAAATGAGAACATATTATATACGGGATCAACGGATGCTCAAGTATGGCGTACACTAGATGGAGGTGATTCATGGTCTGAAATAGATGATGGTTTACCAACGAGGTATGTAACTAATATTAAAACATCCGATGTCGATGAAGCAGTAGTCTTCATTACCCATTCAGGTTATAAAGACAACGATAATGTTTCGCACATACATATGAGTGATGACTTTGGAGATACGTGGATAGACATTAGTGGTGATCTTCCTGAGTTACCAATAAATCACTTGGAATTAATAGATGATGAAAAGCTTATCATTGCTACTGACATGGGCGTATATTTCTCCGCAAATCAAGGCGAAAACTGGGAAAGAGTAGGAAATAACATGCCACTAATTCCAGTATTTGACATAGAAATTGATATTGAAAATGACAAATTAATCGCTGGTACATTTGCGAGATCGATGATGAGTTTCCCCTTGGATTCTCTTTATTCTGAACCCGTGGGAATTCAGGAAGTTTTAGAAAATATTAACATCACATTATTTCCTAATCCGACTATCGACATTCTAAATATAAAATCAGATCAACAGATATCAAATGTTAGAATTCATGACCTCCAAGGAAAATTGGTTCTCAATGAAACCATGAATTTTTCTTCAAGATCGATTGACCTAGGTAAGCTTGTTCCGGGTATTTACAACGTTGAAGTAATATTCTTAGATGGATCCAATCACCAAGAATTAATTTCCAAGAATTAATATTATTTCAAAATTGCCTTCGCTATTTTTGTGAGGTCCTTAGCGGATTTAAATCCTACTGCCCTTCTTATTTCTGATCCTTTCTTATCAGTAAAAATGACAGTTGGGTGTTTCGATATCCCATATTCTTCAGCAATATCCATTCCCCAGAAGTAGTCCGTCTTTACTTTGAATGCTATGAAATTTTCATTAATTAATTTGGCAAATTCTGGATCAGAGAAGCTGTACTTTTCCATATTCTTACAAGGCTGGCTCCAGTTTGCATAAAAGTTTAAAAAAATAGGCTTCTTTGATTTCTTTGCTTTTTTAAGGGCTTCCTCAAATGTTCCTTCAAAAAAATTCACTTGAGTAACATCTGTAGAACCCATCAAGAGAAATCCAAATCCTATCAATATGATAATAACTACATTTTTCATCACCCAAATATATTTCTTTTCGGTCTCATAAAATTAAAAAGTCACCTGAACCATAGATCTAATGAATCAAATATTATTCCATTTTAATATGTGCAATCGTAATTCACCTTTATCAGGTTTACAGTTTCTGCTTTAAAACTACCGACATTGTGCACAGTTATCGATCATTTCGGCCTAGGTGGTACATAACCAACCGATAGAATATAATAGATTTGTTTTGGGAAACTGCACGAGATGGTAACTTAGCTTCTGCTATGAACTCACCAAGAGGTATGCTAATTCAATTCAGATGTTGAATAGGGAGCTCACCAGAGAAAAATAATTAATTCGCGATGTTCTACACTTTCATGTTACTATGTGCGAGCCCAAATAAGGAAGAATACAAGTAGAGAAGAGGTTGCTTATTGATTAGACAGTCATAATATCTTTTTCCTTTGCTGTGATTACGTCATCCACTTTCGATGAATATCGATTTACGATATCCTGAACCTTAGCCTCTGCTGTTTTCGCCATATCTTCACTCAAGCCGTCCTTTTCTAGTTTTTTAATTGCGTCAATCGCTTCTTTTCTAGCATTACGAATACTTATTCTTGCTGTTTCAGTTTCTGCTTTGGCTTTTTTAGATAAATCCTTTCTTCTTTCCTCTGTCAATGGCGGAACCGAAATGATGATCATTTCCCCATTGTTTTGTGGATTCAACCCTAAATTAGAATTAATAATAGCCTTTTCAATTTCCTCCAATATAGATTTCTCCCATGGCTGTATAGACAATGTTCTGCCATCGGGTGTATTTACATTGGCTACTTGTGAAAGTGGGGTTGCTGTACCGTAATAATCAACTTTAACAGTTTCTAGCATACTAGGGTTGGCCTTACCTGCACGAATGGATCGTAGCTCTTTATCCAAATGAGTCATGGAACTATCCATATTCTCTTTGGTCATGTCCAGTATTAGATTTATCTCTTCAGTCATAAATTAGATTTTATTAAGCTTCGGCTTCAACTAATGTGCCAATTGATGCTCCCTCTATTACTTTTCGCAAATTACCTGGAGTATTCATATCAAACACAATAATCGGCAACTTATTTTCATTACACAGTGTGAAAGCCGTCATGTCCATCACTTTCAGATCGTTACGCAATACTTCTTTGAACGAAACTGTCTCGTATTTAACGGCATCCGGATCTTTCATCGGATCAGCAGAGTATATGCCATCTACTCTTGTTCCTTTTAAAATAACCTCAGCTTCTATTTCAATGGCTCTTAGTGAAGCCGCTGTATCAGTAGTGAAAAATGGGTTTCCTGTTCCAGATCCAAATATTACTATTCTTCCTTTTTCCAAGTGTCTCATGGCCTTTCTTCGAATAAAAGGTTCTGCAATCGTTTTCATTTCTATTGCGGATTGCAATCTGGTTTTGAGCCCAATCTTCTCAAGTGATGCCTGCAAGGCCATACTGTTAATCATGGTTGCTAACATTCCCATATAATCACCTTGGGTTCTTTCCATTCCTCCTTCTTCGGCCTGAATACCTCTAAAGATATTACCTCCACCGACCACGATCGCCAACTCCAAACCCAAATCAACTACCTCCTTTATCTGTTTTGCATAACTTGCCAATCGGCTATTGTCAATACCAAAACTTTTGGCTCCCATTAAGGACTCTCCACTGAGTTTAAGCAGCACTCTTTTATACTTCAATTCCTTTAGATTTTTAGTTGAACTATTCAATCACATTCATGGCAAATGTAGAAATAAAAAAAGAGAGTCAGTTGACTCTCTTTTTCATTTTCGTATGTTGCTAAATTACTGTTGTATTTAACAATTAAGACAAACTGAATTTTTTGAAATCAGTTACCGTCAATCCACTTTCAGTTTCTTCAAGATACTGTGAAATAGATTTCTTGTTGTCCTTAATATATTGTTGATCTAGAAGAGTAACCTCTTTGAAAAATTTATTCAATCTTCCCATAGCAATTTTCTCCGCCATCTCAGCTGGCTTACCTTCCTTGATAGCCATTTCTTTACCTAATTCTATTTCTTTGTCGATTATATCTTGCGATATACCTTCTCTATTAAGAGCAAGAGGAGACATAGCAGCTACTTGCATAGCAACGTCCTTTGCTTCATCAGCTCTCCCTTCTTTGTTCAATCCAACCAATGCAGCAACGCTGTTTCCTGGGTGAATGTAACCAAATACTGTTTCACTCTCAATTCTATCAAATGCAGACAAATCAAGTTTCTCACCAATAACACCAGTTTGCTCAATGATTTTTTCCGAAATAGTCATTTCATCAAATTTCATCGTTTTCAACTCGTCCAATGATTGCACATTATTTTCTAATGCGATGTTTGCTATTTTAGTGACGAACTCAATAAAAGAATCATTCTTTGCAACAAAGTCTGTCTCACAGTTCAATCTTACGATTACTCCTGTTTTACCGTCAGAAGAAGTCTTAGAAATAACAGCCCCTTCGGTTGCATCTCTATCGCCTCTCTTTGCAGCTACTTTCTGGCCTTTCTTTCTTAGAATTTGGATTGCATTGTCAAAATCTCCACTTGCCTCAACAAGCGCGTTCTTGCAATCCATCATTCCAGCACCAGTTTGCTTTCTTAATTTATTTACATCTGCAGCAGTGATACCCATCTTGAAATATATTTATTGTTTTGAAATTTATTTTACTGTCTCGAATTATTCAGCTTTAGGAGCCTCAACAGTTTCTTCTTTCTTTTCGCTTTTACCTTTTCTTTCAGCTTTCACTTTGTCTCTTTCGGCTAAACCTTCTTTTACAGCATCAGAAATATACTTCATCAAAGTGTCAATAGACTTTGAAGCATCATCGTTTGCAGGAATAGGGAAATTGATTAGATCTGGATCAGAGTTAGTATCACAAAGTGCGAAAGTTGGCAAGTTTAATTTTCTTGCTTCACTTACAGCAATGTGCTCACGATGAACATCTACAATAAAGACTGCATGTGGCAATCTTGTAAGATCAGCAATACTCCCAAAGTTTTTCTCCAATTTAGCTCTTGTACGAGTGATTTGAAGCCTCTCTCTTTTTGAAAGAATCTCCAACGTACCATCGTTACCCATGTTGTCGATGGTTTTCATTTTGTTGATTGCCTTTCTAATAGTAGCAAAGTTTGTCAACATACCTCCAGACCATCTTTCCGTAATGTAAGGCATTTTCATTTCCTCAGCATACTTCGTAACGATATCTTTCGCTTGATTCTTTGTAGCTACAAACAATATTTTCTTTCCAGATGAAGCCATGTTTTTAAGAACACGTTGCGCATCTTCAAGCTTCGCTATTGTTTTATTAAGATCAATTATGTGGATACCTTTCTTCTCATCGAAGATGTAAGGTGCCATATTTGGATTCCACTTTCTCTTTAGGTGACCGAAATGAACTCCTGCATTTAGAAGTTCATCAAAAATTTGTTTTGACATTTTAATTGTATTTAGGTTTACATTCTAATTAATAGCAATCATACAGTAGTCACAAGGAATCTGTACAATTTGGATACTAAACCAGCGAAAATATTAACGCTTGCTAAATTGAAATTTCTTACGGGCTTTCTTCTGACCAGGTTTCTTTCTCTCAACCATTCTCGGGTCACGAGTCATTAATCCTTTTGCCTTTAGTTTTGGTTTGTTCTCTGGATCAAGTTCAACTAACGCTCTAGAGATACCTAAACGAATTGCTTCTGCTTGACCATTGATACCACCACCGCTCACGTTTACATTAACATCAAACTGTTTTTCAGTATCTGTTAGCATAAATGGTTGATTTAATTTGTAGTGAAGCGTGTCCACTTTGAAGTAATCTTTCGCATCTTTTTTGTTGATGGTCATGTTACCTTTTCCAGTAGATAGATATACTCTCGCTACTGATGACTTTCTTCTTCCGATTTTATTAATTACGTCCATGCAGAGAGGTATATTTAAAATTTATGTTCTTTTGGTTTTTGTGCTTCGTGCTTGTGCACAGGTCCCACAACAACGTGTAAGTTTCTGTAAATAGCTGCACCCAAAGTATTGCTAGGAAGCATACCTTTAATCGCTTTCTCAACCATTGCAAATGGCTTTTTGGCCATCAATTGGTTAGCGCTAATGATTCTTTGACCTCCCGGGTAACCAGTGAAACGAATATATTTCTTATCCGTCCATTTTGCACCACTTAGCTCAATCTTCTCTGCGTTGATTACGATAACGTAATCCCCACAATCAGCATGTGGCGTGAAGTTCGTTTTGTGCTTTCCTCTAAGAAGTTTCGCAGCTTCAGAAGCTAAACGACCCAATTTCTTTCCTTCAGCGTCAAGTACTAACCACTTCTTGTCAGCAGTTTCCTTTTTTCCTGATAATGTCTTATAACTTTGTGTATCCACTTTATTACAATGTTTTGTTATTTCCGCCTCTCAGTCACAATTATCCCAGCTGATTAGCTCGTTTCAAATTGTTTATTGCCGATTGAACGGTACTTTCCCTGTTTCTTTAGGGGCTGCGAAATTACATTTGTTTTTTCTAACTAACAAAGTTTTTCAACAATTTTTGGTTTGTTATATATTAGTCGTTGAATTAAAAGTAATATCCGTGGGATTATTAACTTTTGTCGACCAATTAAAAAAGTGCTGGTTTTAGATTAAGTCACCTATTTACAAAAAACCAATATTGGTAGAATTAATTACATGGTTTGACATTTCACCCTGACTTGCTGCTACTTAGGAAGGTGTTGTATGTTTTTTTAAAGTTAAAGCTGTATCTAACCATGTATGTAACAATATTGTTAAGATTCCGAGCACAATTGTGTAACGTTTTATTACTTAGATCTTAATGAATCGAATGGATTTTGATTTCGTTCTGCGAAATTGCAATCGCATTCATAGTAATCGTATAAAGTATGAATGAGTTGTTTCAAGTGCATTGCAATTCACTGTAACTGGAAATTTATTGGTATCGTGTACCAAACATTAACAGCTTTACCCTCCTGAAATCCAAGCTCCCACAAAGGGCTCAATGCCATAAGTCGCAAAGCTTCTAAATCACATCCGTGACCTATTCCTCGCAAGACCTCAGCGTTCGCTATCTGTCCATCTTTTTGAATAATATATTTTATATACACCTTTCCATGAATATTATACTCCATTGCTAAACCTGGGTAAACTATGTTTTCACTTAAGAACTTGCCAAAAGCAGAAGGTCCTCCTGGAAACTGAGGTTGTCTAGCACCCACACCATTATTAACCGTACTCTTATCAATGGGAACAACCTCGGGGAATTTGAAGTTTTTTGGTCTCTTAAATTTAACGCTGATATAATGCAATGATCTAACCAATTCCTTACTCTTCTTTGCAGGTAGCCAATTGTCTATTAATGAAAGAACTCTGGCTGCCTCCACCGCAAAGCCAACACCATTTTTATCAGCCAAGAACATACTATTGCTACTTCCATCCTTTTCGACTACAAATCCAATATTCACCTTCCCCTTATCGCCAATTACCTTATTGTAATCTATATTTTTCTTTAGAAATTTATCTAACTCATTCTGCCCTTCAATATAACTTGCCACAACATCAGGGTTTTTCTCTATTTGGTATTTCTTTTTCTGGGCCGATAGATCAGTTAAAAATAAAACAATAAATAAGATTGATAACAAATAGCCAATTCTAGATTTTAATTTCATCATAGTCAGATTTCTCTTGAAGATAATGGTTTTGCGAAAAACAAATATTAATCCAAATGTTGATCCAACAAATAAACCATTGTTGCCATAGCGGCAGCTCCCAATTCCAATTCTCTTTTATTAACTGCTTCAAAAACATCGGCTTCAGAGTGGTGGTAATCAAAATACTCTTGTGAGTTTATGGTCATCCCCAATTGAATCATCTCTGGATATTCCGTCATTAGTGGACGTATGTCAACACCACTATATCCTGCGCCAAATTCGAATAACTGGAAATCATAAAGAAGATCTTTAAACTGTTGCACGAATGCTACCTGCTCCTCTGAGCCTGAAATATCAAAACCAATTGGCAAAAAGCCTCCTCTATCTGTCTCCAATGCTGCTATGTGTTTTTCGTTGTTTCCTTTACACCAAGTAGCATAGGTCTTACCACCCATATTGCCATTTTCCTCATTCATAAATAACACACAGCGCAATTTATGCTTGGGTTGATATCCGAGTTTTTTTAATATTCTTAGTGCTTCAATACTATGAGCAATTCCTGCGCCATCATCATGAGCACCTTCACCAACATCCCATGAATCTAAATGACCTCCCCAAGTAATAATCTTATCATCTTGCCCATTCATTTCGGCAATGACATTATAAGAGGTGACATCAGGAAGCATTTTACAATCCATTTCAACCTTCAATGTCACTACTCCTTTCTTCAACCAACTATTTAAAAGGTTGGCGTCATTCGTGCTCATGGCCGCGGCAGGAATCTTAACACCCTCTTCAGCGTATCTCATTGTTCCGGTATGTGGAAAATCATCGTTGGAAGATCCCAAAGATCTTATGACGACAGCCTTTGCTCCTAATTTACCAGCTTCAGCAGCGCCATTGCCACGTTGTGGGTAACAGGCACCATAAGCTCTAAAAGTTTTAATCTGCTTTTGATCAAAAGCCTTACTCAGAAATACGATCTTTCCTTTGACTTTACTTATATCTGCTTTTTTTAATTCTTCAAGATTATCAAATTGAATCACTTCTCCACTCATTAGGCCGTCAGTCCCAACAGAATGTCCCAATGCTACAATATTCAATTTTTGAATGTTTCCATTCTCATCTTCTATCCATGCGGCCTCCTTTGTTCCTCTTTCCCAATGAGGCACCTGAATCTCTTGTAGGTAGACTTTGTCAAAACCATATGAATTCAGGAGTCTCTCTCCCCACTTCACTGCCATTTCAGCCTCAGCCGAACCCGTTAGTCTTGACCCAATGTCTTTGCAAAGACTTCGAAGGTTTTCATAGGACTCTCCTTTTTCCAAGGCTTCATCGTATATATTCCTTATAAATACGGAGTCTTTTTGAGAAAAGGAATTGATTGATGTAACCAATATTATTATGGCAAGTATGATTCTCATAGTGTTAATTTAAGGAGATTCAAAGGTAGGTGAAAGCGTGAAATATTGGGCGGGTTAACAATTTGAAACCAATATGAACAAGTGAATTTTTCCCCAAACCCTTTAAATCACATTTTCATAGCACATTTTAGGAAAACAAAAAAAGGCCCCTTGTTAAAACAAGAGGCCTTCAATTTGCAATTTTTATGTCTTTCTATTGGAGTCTAAAATTCACAGGAACAGTATACCATACGTTCACCGCCTTGCCCATTTGCTCTCCTGGTTTCCATTTTGGAACACTCTTGATCACTCTTACAGCTTCCTCATCACATCCAGCACCAATTCCTTTAAGAACTTGAACCTTGTTGATCGACCCATCTTTTTGAACAACGAACTTCACATACACTTTACCTTGTGTATTTGTTTCCATTGCTAAATCAGGATATGCAATGTTCTTCATAAGAAACTTGCCAAATGCTGCTTGACCTCCAGGAAATTCTGGTTGGACGTCCGCTGACATGAAAATTTGATCTTCTTCGGGCTCCTCCTCTTCAACTATTTCAACTATGTCGATTTCCGTATCCTCATCAACCTCCATATCCACTGCTTCGATAGTCTCTTCTTCCTCAGAATCATCTTCAATGATTTCTATTACCGTAACCACTTGTGGCGGTGGAGGTGGAGGTGGAGGTGGTTTGACTTGCTCACTTGGTGGAATAAATTCCTCTTCAAGCATGTCATCATTATCCTGGCCCAATGTAGCTAGACTCATATCATATTGCTTCCATTGAAATGAAACCAAAACAATCGCCAATGATGCCATTAGGCCCATTAACCACAGTGGTCTTGATTTTCTATTTATATCCGCATCGGGATTTTTCTTCAACTCCATATTATCTATTTTTAGACTGTACTAAAGTACAAATTTATTTTAAAATTAATCTTGCTAATACTAAAATCCACTACTCAAAGTAAATTTAACTGGTAACTTGAAATATGAATCCACTGCCTTACCGTCTACACTTCCCGGTTTCCACTTCGGTGATTCTTTCAAGGCTCTTACAGATTCCTCCTCACATCCTCCACCAATCCCTTGCAGTACAGTAATTTGATCAATGCTACCATTCTTCCTTACGACAAATTGGAGATACACTTTCCCATGTAAGCCTACTTCGAATGCTGGGCTCGGATAATTTATTTCGTTGCCCAGGAACTTTAATAACGCTCTATCCCCTCCTGGAAATTCGGCTATTACATGTGGAAATTCCACTGGTTTCACTATTTCCTCCTCAAAAAAATCAGGTTCAATATTGGGGACATAAGGCATTGAATCTGGTACAAACACAATTGGGCCTGTTTTTAGAATCTCATCTTTATTATCTACAATGATGAGGTTATTAGGGTCAGCCCTATTCTTTGTGATTGTAACAGCAAGAACTTCTTTAACTTTAGGCTTAGGGACTGGCCTCGGTGCATCCTCTGGTGGCAAATCACTTGTTCGGTAATAATCCAGAGTAGGAACCTCATCATAGGATTTCCATTCAAAGGCAACTAACGTAAAGGCACACGCTGCCATTATGCCCATAAATTTTAGTGTGTTAAGGCGTTCATACACATTCACTTTTCTTCTTTGCTTTCTCATCGTTTTTGGTATTAATTATGTTAAACAAATTAAGCCAACCAAAAAGAGATACCCCCTAAAGGGAATTAGGTTCAATTCTTGGCAAAAAGATATTTAAGCTTCGTAATAGTAGAGAACATAAATGCAACAAGAATCACGCCAAGAACATTGGCTATGGCATCATACCAATCAAAATGACGATCTGCTGTAAAATTTCCTTGAATAAACTCCATCAGCAATCCAAAAAGAGACGTGTATAAGAATGCATAGATTTGGACTTTCCAGACGCTTATCGCATAGTTCCTCTGCAAACCAAAACGCACTGCGATATAGAACAAAGCGTAAAATACTAAATGAGCAATTTTATCGAAATTAACAATGTCAACCTCAGGTAAATCCTTACCCGGCATTACACTTAGGGTCACTGCCAAAAGTGACCAGACAAGACCAATAAAATTGTTTCGGAAGAAATTCAGCATGGAGGAGATTATCCCACCAATTCCTGATAGGCTTCATGATTCATTAAAGCATCGAGCGCTGCTGGATCCTTAACTTCAATTTTCACCAACCAGCCTTCACCGTATGGGTCAGAATTGATTAATTCGGGGTTGTCCTGAATAGCTTCATTAACTTCAATGATCTTTGCTTCCACAGGCAAGAACAAATCGGATACAGTTTTCACGGCCTCTATGGTACCGAACACTTCTGCCGCTTCTAAGGATTCTCCCTCGGTGTCGATTTCTACGAAAACAATGTCGCCTAATTCGCCTTGTGCAAAATCAGTTATACCTACAGTTACAACACCATCTGTTATACTTAACCATTCATGGTCTTCCGTATATTTAAGTTCTTTGGGAATATTCATATTTGTTTATTGTGCTAGTGTAAATCTAATAGCTATACCCGCACTTACATTAGTTGTTGGAAAGGATATAGACGTAAGTTGAGGTTGATTAAATTGATGATCGTAAAATACTCTAAAGTTTAATTGATTATTTAGGGTATAGTCCGCATAAGTTTTCAATGAAAATATTGTTTGACCTGAAGTTAACTGGTTCTGTTCCACTTCATTTCCTTCATCATCAGAAACAATGATACGTGTGATAATCAGGTTATCTCTAATAGACAAATCCGCCCTTACATTCAAATCATTTTCAGGACGTTTTTTACCTTGAATTTTAAATGGGAATTTCACATTTTTAAACCTATATCCCGAACCTACAACCAACTCATTACTTCTATTCTCAGTAAGTTGATAATTCGATAAGGATAGATTCAATGTTCTATTTCTTTTCAATTCCACTTTCGAGATCAAGCTATTTTGCCAAGTCATATCAACATTGATCAATGGGCTAAGTTGCTCAGAAATGGTGATCCCTTGGATCTGTAGTTCAGAAATAAAGTTTCCGTTTATATCTGTTGCTCTATCCCCTTCAGATCTGAAGTTTAAGTTAGAGGTATAAGAAGATAGGGTATATGTCGAACGATAAGCGTGACCGAGTGTAAATGATTTAAATAATTTCTTGATCTTCTTGTTTTTGGACAGACCATCATAAGTAATTCTCCAGTTAGGCATTGGATTTACTGATAGTGGACTAAGATTTACTTCCAGTGGACTCTTGTTTGTATATGCCGCAATAAATGCAGGAATAACAACATCCTGAGAACTACTTCCATATCCTGGCCTAAATTCTCCATTCGGATCCAAGTTTGCCAATCTTGCAGAAATAACACTTCTGTTGTTTATGAAATCACCGAAAATTTCGCTTATATTATTGTCATCATCCTTAGAGAAGGTTGTCCCTAGAGATATGATTGAACTGCTGTAATTTCCAGTTTCAACATTATTGTCATCAACATAATCTTGTAGATCTTCATTGAATCTGAAAAATCCTGAATTGTTCCTTCCCTGTGTTTTGGTCGCAGTAAGATCTATTCTGAAATACTTTATCGGTTCGATATTGGCTCGCAGGTTTAAATTCTCCGAGTAAATATTCGTATGCGCAATATTTTGATTATTGTTCTGACTTATCCAACCTCTTCTTGCTGCATAAAAAGGATAATCTTCATCCTGACTACCAAATACAAAACCAAAACCAGGAGCGCTAAAATTATTATCCATCCCCAAGACATTTGTAGTTGGTGTATAACTAGGAAGAAGCTGTCCTTCTGTTTGAGTGTATGTCACATTAATGTTCTTCAACATCATTAAGAACTTGGCTGCCTCATGACCAATCTTGAAATTGCTTTTTTCTTTTTCTTTCTCCTCATCTTCGTCACCACTAGCATCTTTCTTGACTTTACCTTTCGATCCTCTGCTCCCTCTTTTACTTTTAGAAGCCTTATTAACCTTTTTCAAGAATGGAACCTTGTTGTACAGATTAAGCATATTCACCTGTCCATTCACATTCATGTTTCTTGAATTTTGAATAGTATTTGCGAGCAATGAATCTTGTGCAAATGGAGCCCTTTGCCAATCATAAGTTCCGGCATATCCTGTATTTACAGTTAACCAATTTGTGAGTGGTAGCTTATCTAATGGTAGTTTATAACTGACATTAAAGGTGTGGTTATAATTTGTAGTCTCACCAAAGTTCTCAATGTTACCCCATACTTCCTCTTTAAGATCCGCGTAACTATCATCTTCTCTATCAACGATTCCAGCAGGTTCTCCAATAATCGCCCTGTTGTTGGCCGAGAAATTGACCCTAAGTGATTTTGTTAAATCATATTTCAAATCATAAACTCTAGTCCAATTGAAAGTCTTTGTATATTGAGATTGTGGTGGAAAGTTAAAAGATGTTGAGTTGTTTCTTGCTTGAAACTCATTATAAGTTCTATCAACATCGGTTCTAAAAGAGAATTGCTTAGGCCCTAGATTCACATTGAAATCTTTCACTAATTTAAACCATTTGGACTTATTAATAAACCCAACAGAAGCAAATGGACTAAATGTCTTCGGCTTTGGAGCAAAATTATATGTTAAACCTCCATGGTAGTTTCTTGTATTATTAAACTCAGTATTGATATCATATGCCGTTATTTCACTATAGGAGTATGATGCACTAAAGTTCGAAATGTCATAGAAATGAGGTTTGGATGCACCGCTGGCACGTTCCTTCCTCACATTAGTAAGATTTATACTTCTTCTCTTTAGGAAATCTCGTCTTCTTCTTAAATAAGCTCTTCTTTCTTCTCCAGTAAGACTCCCACTAACATCACTAGTTTCAATATCTGGGGACAATGGATCAAATTGCGGATTAGAAACCGTTTCTGAATATCCCATATATAGTGGAATTTTAATCCCAGATTCCTCAGGCAAAAATTTACCCAATTCAATATTTGATGATGCATCAATTCCTCGAATCTCTTCTTTCTGTCTTTCGTTAACCTTCTTCTCAATACTACCGAAACCTGGTGTACTCATATTCGCAGCCACTGACAAGTTTCCAAGGTCTGCTAACTGCGTATTTACTCTTGCAACTGCCGCCCACCCACTTCTTTCATCAAAATCAGACAATCGAAGTTCGTTAACCCATATTTCAGCACATTTGTCCTGACCGTCATCACTAGCCATCCAAGGATTACTATTTGCAGCTGGATTTCTAATTCCAATCATTATGGTCTTCACGGCACTAAGCACTGGATTTCCAACTACCGTGAGCTTTCTTGTTCCATTTTCAATAATCTCTTCATATGGAACATTCACTGGCCACTGATTGAAATCTCTTTCGGTCTTTGCTCTTTTAAGATCCGCAAAAACTATCTCCATATCATTCTCTTGGGGCCACACCTGTTCTGGTTGATTATCACCCCATGCTGTTGGATAAACTGGCACCTCATACTCGTAATAATTGTCTTTGAAATCAGACCCTAATCGGACATAGACAGTCAAGTCTCCATATCCCATATTTCCGTTGTTGGTAGCATCCTCAGCATGAATAAACATTTTAAGTTTTTTGTACTGTCTCATGTCGATATTCAAATTTCTGAAGGCTGCTTTCGAAACACCATCTGATAAGTCGCAAACATTAAGTGCTAGTGATTGTTCATTAAGTTGCGTTGCCGCTGTCGAACCAACTGCCAACTCTCTAGTAATACCATCAGGGAGCACATAATTAATAGGTGTTTTATTACTATTTTCCTCCAAATTCACTGCTGAAATATCGAAAGTTGGATCCGTCTCATTAGGCTGTCCAAAAACAGATTCAAGAGATCCATTATACTTTCTCCATTCTCCTCTCACAAGCTCTAATCTAGCAAAACGCAGGGTTACATCTTCAGACCAACCCTTCATGAACATTCTCATAAATCTGATGGATCGGAAATCTTGAATTCCACCAATTCTTTCTGCTGAAGCTCTATTTAAATCTCTAACCGGAATCTTGAACTGATACCAAATGACCTCTCTCGTTTCATCATTAGCAGTCGTTACAGCTCTAACTTGTCTATCAGTAATGTAGTTATTACCCACAGACATCTGAGAGGGAACTAAGTTCACTTTGTATTGAAAATAACTCTCTGTTTTACTCAAGTTTTGATCTTGATTTACATCTTCGGTACTTGGCCCAAGTGGAGATTGAGTAGGATAATTCTCCGGAGAATCACTTGCTGTTACTGTATTCCCTTCATACCCGTTGTATCGTTTGTATCGTTGAAGAATATCAAGTTCATCATCATCATAATCTGTACCTCGAAAGTGGTGATAGTTATCATATGCTGGATCAAGAATAGCAATGTCGGCAATCGGACCTGGAAGCTCACCCAAGTACTGAGCCATAAATTCTGCCTCCTTGGCATCACTTCTTCCGTCCAAACCTACATCTTGGTCCGCATTAGAATTAGTCGTATTATCGAAAGCATTTACAATTGCCTGACTGGTTGGTACAGTAGCCCATGCCGTTTCTTCAATATTTACAGTTTGATCACTTTCACTTGGCAAGCCACTTTCAAAACTTTTTCTAGAATCTCGAAGGATATCTTCCGAAATATTTCCAAGGTTAAAATATAACTGTCCACCTGAAGTGTTCTCGGAATCCTCATTAAATGGATCCATCATCCAAAACTGGATAAACTCGATATTACTTTGTTCAAAGTCAGTCGTAGTAAGATCTCTCATAATACCACCCCACTTTTCAGAAGGTGAGTCACCAATACCATAACCTATTGTTCCATTTGCATTTAAAGTGACATTGGAGTTGAAGTTATATGCCCCCTTTTCATCTGGATAGTATGTCAAATCAAATGTTGCTAAGGTTGGTAATGATCCTGGAGGTAATTCTTTGGATGGAAAAACTTCTTTTTCACGTACCTCTCTCATTCTATGATCTGATCGCATATCCGCATTAACATTCGGTGGGAGTGCAGAACTATTTTGCCCATAAAATAAATTATCTATGGTATACCAAGACACATGAGATCTATTGAATCCATATGCTAGACTATCTATCAAGTTTCCTTCAGGAAACAAAACATCTTGCCCCTGTGGCGTGCTCGCCAAAGACCATCTCGTCCATGATCTTAGGTCTATTGTTGAGTAACTTCCTTCAAAGTCATCCACATAGGATATCCCTTCTTTTGAAATAGATCTAGAGTGGCCAGGAAGAAGTTGTGCAAATTCTGCTGAGAAGTTGACATTTGAAGTTTCTTTCGTTCCATAAAATGGCAGTTTATCCACTAACTTTGTTACGAACTCTGACTCCTTTGAATAGTTTACGTCTGCTCCCCATATAGTATTACTGATTGGCTCAGATCCTACATCTACTTTTTGAGTAAGTGGTCTTTCACTTAGATTCAATATTGTACCTCCAACAAGAAGATTCTCATTGACTTCATAATCGAACCTGTTCCCGACCATTGTCTTTGTTTGAAAGTTCAACCCTGAATTACTCTCTAGCGAAATTTTTATAGGTGTGCCAGATTCCAGGAGTCCAGAATTCAGAATTTTCACTCTCCCCAAATTATAATCTACGGTATAGTCTGAATTTTCAGTTAATTGAACACCACCGGCAGTAACTTTAACAGAACCTTGTGGCACATTGATTGCGTTCAACGATATCTCATCTGAAGATGCCGATTGATATGTCCCTTTTAATTTGAATCTATTGAGCTCAGGAATCTGTTGTGCTGCAACTTTGGTTGAATCATATAAGGCCTGAAATACTATGTCATTTCTGTCAGATTCTGAAAGACCAGCGGCTTCAAGTTTTGAATCTAATAAAGACCCGAAGGGCTCAACGGAAGTAAAATAAACTCTACCATTTTTCTCGTTCAAGGTTCCACCAGTACTCTCAGCATTTGGAACATAATCGAAAACTCCGTCTGGTGTTCCATTTCCGTTTTGATCTATCCTATCTAAATTAAGAACATTAATTAATGGTAATTGATCTACCCCTTCTTTTGGGATAAAAGGAATGTCAAAGCCTTCCGTTGGATCATTGTACCATACATCAAGTCTGAAATTTTGCTTATTGACTTGATACGCACCAATTGAGTAGATGTTTTTCATCATCAAATCCCAAAGCATATTGTTCGGGTTTGTAATGGTAGATTTCAATAACTTTACCATTAATGCATTGGGCGGCTCGATTCCATCTGTCGAAAATTCACCCACCTGATAGGTCTGACCATTCAAGGTATACTCATAGGCTACCGCTAATACCTCATCATTGTTTAATGATTGGTTTAATGAAATAAAACCCAACCTTGAATTTAAAGAGTATTCATTGGTTGTCAATTTTCTTGCACTTTCTAAATCCTCAAATAAATTTGATGGGCTGTAACCCAACGCTGTTAAAGTTCCTGAAGCCTGGGAAAATGATCTAATGGCAGGGCTACCTGCAACTGAGGCATACAAACTGTTGTTTTCGTTATCTGGAAAAGCTGTTGGGCTAAGATCCACCTGTCCAACAGGAATGTCATTTGCCTTCCAATAAATCTGATCCTCTCCTATATCTGTAAACCCTACTATATTTCTATTCTCTTCAAAGGCGGCTCTTTTATTGGTTACCCATACCTCAATTCTAGTTACACCTACTGCCGAATTTACAATAGGTAGATCAGACATTGCATCATCATACTGGTCACGGAAATAGTTACTTAAGAAATAGTGTCTATTCGCTTCATAGTCATCTCCGGTGATTTCAAAATCTTGAGTTTGTGCGCCACCTTCTACATTGATTTCTTTACGCTCGCCTTTTTCCTGAGATAGGATAGTTGTTGACGTTAATTTACCCCACTTGGTCTGAGCTTTAATCCCAAATAAACTTTGACTACCTGAAATAAGAGATCCTGATAATGGTAGCGTCACGTTTCCAGCCTCAATTTTCTGAATAATCTCATCTTCCTTTCCAGTGTATTCCAGCTTCATCTGATTCTCAAAATCAAAAGATGATTCCGTGTTGTAATCAAATTGAAGTTTCATCTTATCCCCAATATTTCCAATAAGATTTAATTGAATTTTCTGATCAAAATCAAAGACAGTGTTCCTTTGTTGACGAACCGAAATCCTTGGATTCTCCGTTTTGGAATAATTTACTCCAAAAGTTAATTCAGCGGACCCCTGTGGTCTAATTTCAATCTTGTTACTCCCAAAAATGTCATTAAACAACTTACTTTCTATATCTAACGTAGGCCTAAATGGATTTGGATTGTTGTCTTGTTGATCTTCAGTATTACTTGATTGCACAAAGTCCTGCCAGTTGGATTTAATAATGTCATCTAAAGAGTAATCCAAAAATTCATCAGAAGTCATCGAACTTGGATTTCTAAAGTTAATCCCATCCATTGTCTGAAAGAAGTTATACTCCCCAGAAACTGGATCATAAGACATACTATCCGATATATTAGTTGGTGTATTTAGATCTATCAATCCACCACCTCCATATGGATTGTAGGTGTCGTCTATAGGATAAGGAAGAACAATCTCAGGCGAATCGACCGGCAGATATAGCTCGGTTTTTTTCCATGAAACGTTATCGGTTGTTTCCGCAAAGGTGAATGCATATAAGCAACCTACCATCATAGTAGCAAGCACATATTGCAAAGTCTTATTTATTTTCGAGGGGGAGTTTGTCAAAATGGCTCTATAAAACTTTCAAACTTTCTTTAATTAATTCCTCTACAGTGCTATCTTGAGTGGTTTTTTCAATAACTTGTTTCAAGACAGTATCAACTTTAGATTTATCAAATCCTAAAGAACATAAAGCGCTTAACGCTTCATTTCTAATGGTATTGCCCGCAGGAGGATATATATTTCCAACCAAATCCGGTAAATCCAATTTTCCACTGAGCTCCATAAGTATTCTTTGTGCCAATTTGGGACCCACACCTTTCACCGATTTAATTTTATCTAAATCCTTATTCGCAACAGCATTTTGCAGATCATTTGGACTCATTGTCGACAAAATAATATTAGCCATATTACTACTAACTCCAGATATTTTTATCAACGTTCGAAACAAAAATCTTTCGGTTTCATCTGCAAAACCATACAAGTTATGACTGCTGGCTCCGGATCTTACATCAACAGAAACCGCATAATGCGTAAGTAACTTACACATCTCTTCGTCTTTCACCTTTGAAAACGTATTCATAGATATATTAAGCAGGTAGCCAACACCATTGCAGCTTATAACCGCATGAGTTGGTGATTTTTCTACTAATTTTCCTTCTATAAATGTTATCAAAATGCTGGATTAGAGTGGTATTCTTGCTTTGTCTGATATTGGCCAAAACGATCGTAAAATTAGTAATTTTATTAAAGAATTGATCATTACATTCTTTTAATTACAATGGGGCCAATGTCAAGCTATATTTAACAAAAAAATATCACCGTTAATTATCCAAAAAATGCACTAAATGAAAAGCAACAAAAAGCTAGTTGTATTAACAGGCGCTGGAATGAGCGCGGAAAGTGGTTTGAAAACTTTTAGGGATAATGATGGTCTTTGGGAAAACCATAATATTTATGAAGTTGCCACACCTGAGGCATGGCAATCAAATCCAGAATTGGTAAACAAGTTTTATAATCAACGAAGAGCCCAGCTTGGTGAAGTGTACCCCAATGATGGACATAAAATTCTAGCTGAACTGGAAGCAACCCTTGAAGTGTCTATTATCACCCAAAATGTTGATGACCTTCATGAAAGAGCGGGGTCTTCAGAAATTCTTCATCTACATGGAGAGCTCACGAAAGTTCGATGTACGCATAATCCGAAAACCATTCTTGATGTGAAATACAAAGCGCTGTCTATGCATGACTTAGGCCCAAATGGACATCCTCTAAGGCCACATATAGTCTGGTTCGGAGAAGCAGTTCCGCTTATTGAAGTCGCATCTGAAATTGTTCGCTCAGCTGATATTCTTTGCATTATTGGAACTTCAATGCAAGTTTATCCGGCAGCTGGGTTGGTAGATTTTGCTGAAAAAGGCACGCCTGTTTATTGCATAAACCCTGATGAAGGTCTTGGGTTAAATAAGGCCATTATGATTCCCCTTGGTGCCAGTGAAGGTATGATCTATTTCAAAAATAAAATTATCCCTACTCTATTGGATACCTAAGCATCGCTTGGCGCACATTTTTAAATCAACTAAAAGAAGAAATTTATATCTTCGACATTAATATTTGGCATAATCTTGCCAAGGATTTTGGCATGTAAGTTGCTATTATTTAAAAAACTTAACTCATATCATGATTAAAAGATCTATCATACTCTTATTAGCGGTTATCTTAACCTCTTCAGTTTCTGCTCAAGAAATGGGCAAAGTACCTTCCGTTGAGGTTAAAACTATGGATGGCACCAATATTGACATTTCTAGCATTGAAAATGACGGAAAGCCAATAATCATTAACTTTTGGGCAACTTGGTGCTCACCTTGCAAGAAAGAACTTAATAATATTGCCGATGTCTATGATGATTGGGTTGAAGAGACTGGAGTGAAAATAATTGCAGTTTCTATAGATGATAGTAGATCTTCTTCTAGAGTGAAGCCATATATAGATGCTTCTGGATGGGATTTCGAAATCTTATTGGATGAAAACTCGGATCTAAAGAGAGCAATGAATGTTACTTCTCCGCCATTTACGTTCCTTGTAAATGGAAAGGGTGAAATAGTATATAAGCATGTGGGATACAGCGAAGGTGATGAAGATGAGCTTTATGAAAAAGTTTTAGAGCTAGTGAAATAGTGCCCATAAGTATTGAACTACTTAGGAATCCAACGCTATTTTAATTCTACATAGAGCTACCTCAAATAAATATCTAATTTTATGCTTGTCTATTTAGACAAGCATTTTTTTTTATAAAAATTTATATCTCAACGCTTTGAAACCAATTTATAAACTCCTAACAATCGCAGTATTTATTCTCGGAGGCCTTTGCTCATTGAACCTAAACGCTCAAGGCAATGATGCCGGTTCCATTCAGGGTAATTTTCAAATAGACACACAATACTATAACGAAGATAGCTTAATAGGGGCTATACAACCTGAGGAGCAGCAGGCCATGAATGCTTACGGATACTTAACTTATTCGAAGGGCGGATTCCAAGTTGGTGGTCGTTATGAGTTCTATGGTCCATCCTTGCTGGGATATCCTGCAGGTTCTGCGTGGGATGGCAGTGGAATCGGATATCGATTTGCATCTTATCAAAATGATGACATGGAAATTACTGTTGGTAATTTTTATGAGCAATTCGGAAGCGGAATGATCTTCAGAGCCTATGAAGAACGGTTCTTAGGTGTGGATAATGCCATGGACGGTGTTCGTATTAGATACAATCCATATAAAGGTGTTTATCTGAAAGGAGTCTATGGACGACAAAGACTTGCATTTGATTCTAAAATTATAAGTGGTAGCGGTATTCTTAGAGGTGGTGATTTAGAGGTTAATTTTAATGAGCTTATTGAATCAATGAAAAGCAAAAAGACCAAAGTAACTTTTGGATCAAGTTTTATAAGTAGATATCAAGGATTTTTATCTTCAGACTTTGAACTACCAAAAAATGTTGCCGCTTATGGGGCCCGTTTGACACTCAGAAAAAGCAAGGTTAGTCTCTCAGGAGAGTATGCCTATAAAATTAATGATCCCAACGGATCCAACAATAACATTTTTAAACCGGGTCAGGGACTAACTGGAACCGCGGTTTTTTCACAAAAAGGATTTTCGGTTTTAGCTAAGGCTCAAATAATTGACAATATGTCTTTTAGTTCTTCGCGTTACCCATCTTCCCCATTTGATCTAAATGTGAATTTCGTTCCACCTGTCATGAAGCAACATACATACAATTTACCTGCAACTTTATATCCATATGCAACTGCTATTAATGGTGAAATTGGTTTAAGTGGTGAAGTTATCTACAAATTTAAAAAGACTAAGAATGCCGTCTCTGGTATAGATAAACTATTAGGAGGCAAGTATGGAACTAAGGTTACTATTGGATATGCTCAAGCAAATACCCTAGATACGACTCATTTTAGTAGTGATGATGCCACCGAAGTTGAACAATTTGAGGCGGATCCAAGCAGACAGGGTTATACGACTAAACTTTTCAGTTTAGCAGGAAGGAATATGATCAAGGATCTGAACATTGAAATTGATAAAAAAATCAATAAAAAATGGAAGTTTAAATACACTTACTTCAATCTAGTATTTGATAAGAGCCTAATACAAAAAGGTGTGTTTAGCGATAAGGAACCTGTAATTTTTGCTGACATTCATGTAGCAGATGTGTCATACAAAATAAATAAAAAACATAATCTTCGAGTAGAGTTGCAAAACCTGACGTCAAAGCAAGATCAAGGAGACTGGGGGACTGCATTGATTGAATATACGGTTTCACCACATTGGTTTCTAACAGTAATGGATCAATACAACTATGGCAATGACGTTGAAGAACAGAAAATTCATTACCCAATTGTTTCGGCCGGATTTCTGAAGAAATCCACAAGATTGGAAGTGAGATATGGTAAGCAAAGGGCAGGTATCTTTTGTGTGGGTGGCGTTTGTAGAGTCGTTCCAGCTTCCAACGGTTTAGCCTTTTCTATCTCCAGTAGTTTTTAAATAGAATCAATACAAGTATTTATGAAAAATTTAACGTTTTTATTCGGTTTCATCATTCTAATGGCTTCTTGCGACAAAGTGGATGATCCTTATCCAGAAGGTGGACCTACTAATGACCCTGGTGATGGATCCGAGCCATTTATTGGTACGCTTGTCATTGACACTGTTATAGATCCCAGTTTAGCCTCTGGACCAGTAGCGAAAAACATTCTTCTTGAAGATTACACTGGCTTCAAGTGCACTAATTGTCCTGAAGCTCATGAAGTTGCTGATGATCTTAGAGATACATACGGTGAACAATTAGTCGTAATGTCTTTACATGTTTCGGAATCTTTCGCTGAACCTGATCCAGGAACTCCATTTGATGTGGATCTTAGAACGCAAGACGGAGAAATATATTTTCCTCAATTTGGAATTTCAGCCCTGCCTTCAGGTTTGATTAATAGGTCGGCTGTGGATGGATTTTTACCAATTGCTTATGAAAACTGGGGCGCGAATGTTGAAGCGCTAATCAATGATCTTTCGCCTGTGAAATTAGATATTGCCGATGTTAGCTTTCTAAATGACACGCTTAGTATGAATTTCTCAATTGAGATTCTAGAGGACCTTGAAGGCACTTATGCTTTTTCCATAAACTTAGTTGAAAAGGAAGTGATAACGGCACAAGATAATGCTGGCACGATCATTTTGGACTATGTTCAAAAAGAAGTCTTCAGAGGAACACTAAACGGTACTTTCGGAACCGTCTTCTCGACAGATCCAATAGATTTAGATCTTCATAATGTCGAGGGACATTACTATTTACCTGGCTCATTTGATAATCCAGATGTTCCAAATCCGGATATTGAAATTGAGGACTGTGAAGTAATCATATACGTCTACAAGCAAGATTTGGACAATGGTGTTTTTGATATTATACAAGTAGTTAAAGAGGATGTATCTTTGTAAGAAAATATATTGTGATTAAGAAACTTACCACGTTCATATTCATTCTGATTGCGACTTGTGTTCAAGCTCAAGAAGAAAATGTATTTAAGCCTCATATTTATATAGGAGTGGTTACCAGTCAAGTGGGTGGAGACAGATATGCTGGCTTCAACAAGTTGGGTTTTCAAGGTGGTCTTGGCGTTAAAACCAAATTTTCTGAAACCATTGGACTCGGCATGGATATTGGCTATATTCAAAAAGGAAGTCGAAAGGTTGCTAGACCTAAAGTCAATGATTTTAGTTTTTATAGAATGTCTATACATTATGTAGAATTGCCTGTATATATGACATACTATCAGGATAGATTTAGCTTTGATGTTGGATTATCTGTTGCTTTTTTATTAAAAAGTTCAGAGGAAACTGAAGTTGGGTTTGCTTCTGAAGATGACTTTGGACCGTTTAACGACCTTGATTTCAGCTTTTTATTGGGTTTCGAATATGACCTGAATGACAGGTGGAAATTCCAAACGAGATTCAGTAATTCATTTATCCCTTTTCGTGATTTTGAGGGAGATCCTATTGGACCTATCCAAGCTGGACAGTACCATTCTGTGCTAATGTTCAAAATTATACGTCAAATCGCACAATAAGTCTTTAAGATTAACCGTAATTACATTCTAAGGCTATTGGGGATAACTAATTGGATTAGCTGTTGGATGTTGTTTTTATATTATTTAACTTCATCAGCGTTGGTTTAATCGAAATATGCTTGACGCATACAATTGACTGCGATTATCTTAGCAAGGGAATTATTAAATAACTTAAAAACACTGGGGGAATATGTTAGACTACAGTAAAACCTTACTTAACAAGGTTAGTTTTGACAGAAGATTATTCAAAAAAGAATTAAACAAAGCCATTTCTTGGATTAAAAAGGAAGATAGATTGACTTTACAGATTTGGTGTCTAGCCACATATGGGCACATGTATAAAGACGTTATTGTTGAGAGTTTCAACGCTATGATTTAATCTTTTTCTTATAGACAGGCACGGCAGAACAAGCTTCACCGTACATCAAAGATTTTACAACACTTTTTAGTCTCTTAGTTATTGCAACGTAGGCTGCATCAGGAATGGGTATCTCTCCACAACCCTTTATTATGACTCTTTCATCTTTGTAGATAGATAAATCTAAATGATTTATTTTATCCAATATGTATGCTTTTCTCAATTCATCCGGGCTACCTTGAATTATATTATCCGTAAAGTCTGTCATTGCAGCACTTAATAGCATAAATGCCCAACTTGGGATAATAGCGTCAACCGAACTATAAATACAAACCCATTTATCAGCATATTTACTCCAATCATTGGATTTGATGAATTCTCTAAATGGCTTTTCTCTAAGAATGAGTTCTTCGTGCAGCAAGGCGCGAAAATCCAACTCAACAGGATCATAACCATCATACAGATCTGCCAAATCCACTGTCAGCAATCCGCTATTCGCTACTCTATTGATTATTTCATCTTGCATAATCGTTTCTATAACATTCCTAGTTCAAATTTCGCTTCTTCGCTCATCATGCTGTGTTCCCATGCTGGATCAAAAACTATTTTCACTTCAGAAGACTTTACGCCAGGAACAGATCTAACTTTTTCCTCAACCTCAGCAGGCAAAGATTCCGCCACAGGACAATTGGGTGAGGTTAGTGTCATATTGATATTGGTGTTATTCTCATCATCAATAATGATATCATAAATAAGACCTAACTCATAAATATCAACTGGAATTTCTGGATCAAAAATGCTCTTAAGGGCACTAATGATATTCGTTTCTAAAATCTTTTTATCCGTCATAATCTTAATCCAATTTTAGAACTGCCATAAATGCGTTTTGAGGAATTTCCACATTACCCACTTGTCTCATTCGTTTTTTACCCTTCTTCTGTTTTTCCAGAAGCTTTCTCTTTCTGGATATATCTCCACCATAACATTTTGCCGTTACATCTTTCCTCAGAGCCTTTACTGTTTCTCTAGAAATTACTTTTGTACTAATCGCTGCTTGAATGGCGATGTCAAATTGTTGTCTTGGAATAAGTTCTTTTAACTTCAAACATATCTTTTTACCCAAATCATATGCCCTGTCTCTGTGGATCAGCGCAGACAATGCATCTACTTGATCACCATTTAAGAGTATGTCAAGTTTGATTAGTTTCGAAACTTGATAATCCTTCGGTGAATAGTCAAAGGAAGCATATCCTCTCGATACCGTTTTTAATTTATCGTAGAAATCAAATACGATTTCTCCAAGTGGTAAATCAAAGCTCAATTCAACTCGATCTGAAGTCAAATACACTTGATTCAATAAATTTCCTCTTCGTTCAATACAAAGACTCATTATCTGACCTGTATACTCTGCCTTTGTAATAATCTGTGCGTTGATATATGGTTCCTCAATATGTGCCAATAAACTTGGTTCAGGAAGGTCAGAAGGGTTGTTAACCAATAACTTTTCTCCAGATGTAGTGTATGCGAAATATGATACATTCGGAACCGTTGTGATCACGGTCATATCGAACTCTCGCTCCAAACGCTCCTGAATAATTTCCATGTGGAGCATTCCAAGAAAGCCACATCTAAATCCAAATCCAAGTGCATTCGAAGACTCTGGTTCATATACCAAGGAAGCATCGTTGAGTTGTAACTTCTCTAAGGAAGCTCTCAACTCTTCAAATTCATCAGTATCTACAGGATACACCCCAGCGAAAACCATCGGTTTTACATCTTCAAAACCTTGAATCACCTCTGTTGCCGGATTATCAATATGTGTAATTGTATCCCCTACTTTTACTTCCTTCGCTATTTTAATTCCGGAGATGATGTATCCAACATCCCCTACACTAAGTTCTGGCTTTGGAATTAAATCCAATCCCAAAACTCCAATTTCATCTGCCTTATATTTTTGGCCAGTGTTCATGAATTTTACCAAATCACCTTTTCTAATGGTCCCATTCATCACTCTTATTAGGGCGATAATACCTCGGAAGGAGTTGAAAGTTGAATCGAAAATCATGGTTTGCAATGGCGCATCAACATCTCCCTTTGGAGCAGGAACTTTATGTATCACGGCTTCAAGAATTTTGTCAACCCCAAATCCAGTTTTACCGCTGGCTGGTATGACATCTTCTGGATCACATCCGATCAATTCTACGATCTGATCAGTTACTTCCTCAGCCATAGCCGAATCAAGATCCATTTTATTTAAAACTGGAATAATCTCCAAGTCATTTTCCAGGGCTAAATACAAATTAGAGATAGTTTGGGCCTCAATACCTTGAGTTGCATCAACGATTAATAGCGCCCCTTCACATGCTGCAATGGAACGTGAAACTTCATAGGAAAAATCCACATGGCCAGGGGTATCAATAAGATTAAGTGTATAATCCTCCCCTTCAAATTTGTGTTTCATTTGAATTGCATGACTTTTAATCGTGATACCACGTTCTCTTTCAAGATCCATGTCATCTAAGGTCTGCTCCTGCATCTGACGCTCAGTAATCGTCCCCGTCTGTTGCAATAATCTATCAGCCAAGGTGCTTTTACCATGGTCAATGTGAGCGATTATGCAAAAATTTCTGATATTCTTCATTAGCCAACAAAAGTAACACTATGCGAACGATTATCATAGCTATAAATCATTTGTATAAAATGATATTATTCGAATCAATTCTTGATGATTTATTAGTACATATTCCAGAAATAAGGCCCAATAAAATAAGAATGGTGAACATCACTTGAATACTCACCATCAATAAGGAATTTAGAAACCAATTTATGGCCTCCTCTATTCAGCGCTAAATCACATGATAATTAATCGGTTTTATGGCCTAGAATAGCTACAAAACTCACTGATGTAACCAAATTAGGCATATTTCGTAAAACAATACATAAACATGAAGAATTTAGGGGTTTTCTCCTGAACAAGGAAGATGGATTATGAAATATACGATTTACTTATTTTTTCTTTTGATTTTAGCTCAATGTCAATCAAAACACACTGATAATGTGGAGATAAATCAAGAAAAAGAGATTCAAGAAAACCCTTATGAAGGCTATGATACTCATGAAATATCATTGGTTGACGCGAAGGTTAAGATCCAAGTGCCCGGTGTTGATCTCGTGGGGAAAGAACCACAAGTATCCACGGGTAATTCTGGTGTAACCAATATGAAAATTGGTAAAAACTTTCATCTCGAAATTCTTGAAGGAAAATTAAACATAGAGGAGACGATTAGTGATTTGGGCAAAGATATCTTTTACAAAATCACAATCTTATCGAAGGACGAAAATCAAGTGATCTTTGAAAAAAGTTTGCCCGATGGTTCTCAGAGTTTTGTGAATTTTATGATGAACAAGAACGTTGATGATGCTCCTGTCATAGTCAGAAGTGCATCGAATGGACAATTTCGTAAAGCACATGTTGATCGGATGATGAAATCCGCTGCCACCATAGATGTTAATAACGAAATTGTAATGAATAAATAGTTGAATTGGATTTTGTGTAGAATGACTTTGTTGAAAATTTATATCGTTATTGGACTGAGCCTTTTGGTCACATTCATTGGTTTGAATTGTGAGGCTAAAAGTTTAGTTCTCGAAGGTCAATATCGGGGAAAGGATGTCTACATCCAAAATCCTATGAACATCAATGGTGTTGGATACTCTGTTAACAAGTCACTAGTCAATGGTCAGGTAAGTTCTGACGATATAAATTCAAGCGCATTTATTGTTGATCTTTCAATCTATAATTTTAAAATTGGTGATGAAATCATCATTGAACTCCTTCATCAAGAAGGCAACGAACCAATCATTCTTAATCCTGAATCTTTGATGCCACTTAGTACTTTTGAGGTGTTAGATTTGAAACTTGACAGAAAAGGCAAGTTGGTTTGGCAAACCAATAATGAAAACGGATCACTACCATTCATGGTAGAACAGTTTAGATGGAATAAGTGGGTTAAGCTAGGAGAAATTCAAGGCATTGGAACAGCAGATCACAACGAATATAGCTTTGATGTAGATCTTAACTCTGGTAAAAATAAAGTGAGAATTACTCAAAAGGATCATACGAATGTTCCAAGACGGTCGAATATTGTCACCGTTTTCAGAGACTCTTATTCCCCTGTAAGATTTATCCATAACGAACCAAAAAACGTCATAGTATTTAACGAAAATACCCGGTACGAAATATTTAACGAATACGGAGTTTTACGTAAAAAGGGAGTCGGAACTAATGTGGATCTCTTCTCCTTAAAGAAAGGTGTCTATTTTGTAAATTTTGACAACCTCTACGACAAGATTGTCATCAACTAGACTCACACGTATTTATTCGTAAATTTGTCTAAAACATCAAATAGACATTGAATCAAATTGAACATATTGGCATTGCCGTTAAGAGCATAAAGGAGAACGAAACAATTTTCGAAGATCTTTTAGGTGTGAAGTCCTACAAAGAAGAATTCGTTGAATCTGAAGGCGTTAAAACCTCTTTTTTCAAAATTGGGGAATCTAAAATAGAACTTTTAGAAGCTACCAGTGAGGATAGCCCTATCGCTAAATTTATTGAAAAAAAAGGGGAAGGAATGCATCATATTGCCTTTGCTGTTGATAATGTTGAAGAAGAAATTAAGCGCTTAACCGAACTTGGTTATCGCCTTTTAAATAAAAAGCCAAAAGAAGGTGCTGATAATAAATTGATCGCCTTCATGCATCCAAAAGATACCTCGGGAGTATTGGTGGAGCTTTGTCAGGAAAAAAATACCAAAAAGGAAATCAAAAATCTTCCGATTTAAATAACTCAGTTATTTCTTCATTGTGTTGTAGATGGTGAGAAGTAATCCCTATTTTTCTAGCTCCAATAATATGTTGCTCGCTATCATCAATAAAGAGGCATTGTGTAGCATTCAATTTGATTTCGGATAATATCCATTCAAAGGTACTCTCATCAGGTTTTCGTCTGCCAATTTGTGAGGAGAGATAGAGTTTATCAAACACGTTCTCAAACCTCTGATATCCAAAAGATTTTTCCATGATTTCTTTAAAGGCCATAATATGAATTTCATTGGTATTGCTCATGAGAATAAGATTATGGCTTTTTTGCAGTTTCTCCAATAAAATCATCCTTTCAATCGGAAAGTCCAACAACATGGCATTCCAGGCAGCAATTACTTGATCTTGGCTAAAGTTGCTGGAACACGTTAGGTTGATATAATCAATGAAGCCTTTAGGTGATAGTTTCCCAATTTCCAAATCATCGAACACAGAATTTTGCTTTGCTTGAGAATATAACCCGTCAAAATCACGTATTCCTAGATCCTTGAAGGCATTGGCTGTGAGTGTGTAATCAATATTTAGAAGGACTCCACCGAGGTCAAATATTATTGTATCGAATTGAGAATATTTCATGAATGAACAAATAAAATAATATTTGTTTAGAAATACTAAAGAATTAACTTTGCCGACCAAATTTGTTTTACGACAAATTGCGCCCATAGCTCAGTTGGTTAGAGCACCTGACTCATAATCAGGTGGTCCTAGGTTCGAGCCCTAGTGGGCGCACTGATTAGAAACCCTTACATTCAACAATGTAGGGGTTTTCTTTTGGCTGAAATTTTACTGGGCGAGAAGTTTATCCCGATTGATATTTTCTTTATTGAGGAACGAAATATTTAGAAAATAACTTTCGGGGAGCCCTAGTGGGCGCACTGATTAGAAACCCTTACATTCAACAATGTAGGGGTTTTCTTTTGGCTGAAATTTTACTGGGCGAGAAGTTTATCCCGATTGATATTTTCTTTATTGAGGAACGAAATATTTAGAAAATAACTTTCGGGGAGCCCTAGTGGGCGCACTAATTAGAAACCCTTACATTCAACAATGTAGGGGTTTTCTTTTGGCTGAAATTTTACTGGGCGAGAAGCGATGTGCTGAGCTTGTCGAAGTATTTATGCTGAGCGGAACGCAGTTGAATCGAAGTAAGCCCTAATGGGCACAATCAATCAAAAGCCGCACTTCATTCATTGAATTGGGTTTTTTAATGATTGATTGAAAAAATCTATTTAAGAAACAACAAACTTCCGACTTACCGCCATATCACCATCCAATATCAAAAGAATATATTGTTTGCTGATGAGGTCGCTAATATTTATTTGAGTTATTTCATCTTGGATGTTCCCAGATAGAATGACGCGTCCATTGAGGTCGCAAATATCGTACATCGCCTTTTGTGAAATCGGTTGATAATCAAGTTTGATTAACTTCTGAAGCCCGTGCACAATGACACCTACGGTCTCTAATGTTTTCATATTCCATGTTTTAGCTACTTTTTTATACGTGCCATCTTAAAAGTTGTTACAAAAAAACCCCGCTCTAGCAGGAACGGGGTTTACAATTATAACAACACAGAATTATTAACCAAATAATTTGAAGATTTGCTCAGAGCGACTTCTTCAACCAGTCATTTCTTTTATCGATCGTTAAAGATCCAATAAAACTTAAGGTTTTGTTTTTTATCATTCATGGGAGGGAGATTTTATTGTTCTAATGCAAGATAAGATCATTGTTCTCAAAAATTTGTCGCGTTTTCACCAATGGGCATGATTTAACAATTAAAGGTTAAACACAATTTATGTCCTCAATTAATATACTTTTATACCATACTATGATATAAGTGAAAACGATTCGTGCTATTATAATTGATGATGAGGAATTGGCTAGAGAGAATTTGGCCATGATGGTGGATGAGTTTTGTCCTGAAATTAATATTGTCGCGAAGGCCGGTAATATTGATGTGGCGTATGAAGAAATAATCAAGCATGATCCTGATTTAATTTTTTTGGATATTCGAATGCCCTCTGGGACCGAAGGCTTTGATTTGCTCACAAAATTCAATGACCCTAGCTTCCTGGTGATCTTTGTTACTGCCTTCAAGGATTATGCTGTCGAGGCAATGAATGCAAATGCTATTCATTATATATTAAAACCTATTGATATTAATGATCTTGAAGCTGCCGTCAATAAAGTATCCAAATTGCGGCATTCAATAATCGAAAATCCGGAGATGAAGGATGATTATATCGATTCTCTAAAAAAAGTATATCAGCAATTTTCTAACATCAGATTCAATAAAATAAGTATCAGTCACTCTAAGGGAATCAAACTGATAGATCCTAGCAAAATATTGTTCGTTGAAGCCAAAAGTAACTGCTCCAACATTGTACTAACGGATGGCAGCAATTTTCTTGACACACGGACTTTGGGTGTTTACGAAAACTTCCTTCCAGAAAATATGTTCTTTCGAATTCATCGATCCTATATTGTCAATTTGAATTTTTTGGAAGAGTATAGAAGGGATAGAGGTAATTATGCTATTTTGAAGGATGGACTAAAGCTCCCCGTTTCCAAAAAAAGAGTCAAAGATTTTGTCGCTAGAATAAAAAGTATGGGCAAAGTCTAGTTCCCCAAGTATTGCATTCAATTCTTTTAATCAATCAAAGGTAGCCTTCAATAAATGAGAGATGCCCTTCACTGTAATTCATTGTAAAAGTCAATAATAATTCTGACCTTGAATTTCTAATGTGACAAAATAATGAAGCTAAGAACCCTTATAATAGATGATGAATTCAATGGTCGTGAAAACCTTGAAATGATGATCAAAGAGTATACTCCAGACCTGGAAATAGTTGCAACAGCGGATTCTGGAGAAACTGCATTGAAAAGATTTGAAGAGTTTGAACCTGAAGTGATTTTTCTGGATATAAAAATGCCTGGAATGAACGGATTTGAATTTTTGGAAAACCTTCCACACAGAAATTTTCATCTAGTTTTTACCACTGCACATGATGATTATGGTATAAAGGCAATTAAGGAAAATGCACTTGATTATTTAGAAAAACCTATTTCAATAGATGACTTGGAATCATGTGGACAAAAAATATTAGAACGACAAAAATCCGAAGGTCAAGTTGATCTATCAATAAAACTAGAGCGACTGTTGACTCAGGATGGACCAGGTGTCGATAATTCTAAAATAAGTGTTCCAACAAAAGATGGTTATGCCATTCTTCAAAGTAAAGATATCGTTCACCTTGAAGCCAACGAAAGTTATACGATGATTTATCTTGAGAACGGAGATAAGCATATCAGCAGTAAAAACATTCGTGTGTACGAGGAAAAACTAAGCGGAAGCACTTTTTTCAGAACACATAAATCTCATATTATCAACTACCACCATCACCTCAAAGGATATGAAAGAAGAGAGGGGAATGTGGCTGTTTTGACCAACAATATTCGCGTGCCTATTGCGAGAAGAAAAATGTCAACTTTCTTAGAAATAGTAATGAAATAGAATACTATGCGATTCATACTTACTGGTCTATTTCTTACAATTATTTTATCTGCTTTTGGACAGTATTATCAATTCGATAATTACAATAATATAGACGGATTGGCGCAGTCACAAGCGAAAACCATGTTGCAAGATCAAAATGGTTTTATTTGGATTGGTACAGCCAATGGATTGAGTAAATTCGATAGCCATGAATTCGTCAATTATTATAAAAAAGATGGCCTGATTGACAACTCGATTTATAGTCTTTTTGAAGATTCTAAAAAAGGACTTTGGGTAGGTATGCAAGGCGGGATTTCTCACCACTCAGGTGGCCGTTTCACTCCATACAATTTCCCAGAAGAAATCAAAAACTTCAGGGTTCTCAGCATTACTTCCATTCATTCAGATACCCTAATTTTAAGCACAAATGGAAGAGGTGTGGTTCAGTTTTCCATTAATGACAATCAGTTTATTTACGACATAAAGAATGTAGACTACGTTCGGAAATGTGTGGCATACAAAGACAAGTTAATAATCGCAACAACGGAAGGTCTATTCACATTAGACGCTAATCTTAAAAACAAAGAATTACTCGCTCCTGAACTCAAATCAATAAGTATCACCGATATTGAGGTTGTTGATGAAAACCTATGGGTAAGCACTTTTAGGAAAGGAGTATACAAAATCTCGGATGGGAAGATCCGAAATTATACAGAGGAACAAGGGCTTATATATAACAATGTCAGAAACATTGAAAGCAATAAAGGTAAAATATGGTTTGCAACAATTGAAGGTGTAAGCTGTTTTGATGGGGATTCATTTTTGAATTTGGATGCGAGCAACGGTTTGGAAAATGCTAATATCGAATCTCTTTTAAGTGATACCAATGGATCGCTTTGGCTGGCTAGTAAAGGGCAAGGCATATTTCGTTTTACTGGTTGGCTTTTTACAACTAGCATTAAGAATATTAACAGTCATAGCGACATCATAATGAGCATATGTGAGGACCAAGAAAACAATCTCTGGTTAGGTTCATATGGCGATGGCGTAGCTTATTTAAGTCCCTCAGATAGTTTAGTGGAAATTCCAGAGCTTGGAGATGGTGCTGTGTGGTCATCCTTGGTCGATCTGTCTGGAAAGGTTTGGCTCGGTAATACTCACGGACTGAAAATTTATGATCACGGTGAAATTAGGGAATTGAAAAATGAAAATATATTCAATGGTACTAGAATCACTTCTCTGATACAAGATGAAAATCAAGTAATATGGATTGGTCATAAAGAGGGCCTTTCAAGTTTCGATGGCCAGGAATTTAAAGCGCATGGATCGGAGCTGGGAATACCCATAAAAAGAGTGAGATCCATTGTACATCATGATGGTATTTTATGGGTGGGAAATGAAAATGGAATATATCGTTTCGATGGAAATTTCTGGAGCCATTTTGACGAGCAAAACGGCCTCTCTGATAACGATGTTAATGCATTGGCGATGGATAAATATGACCGCCTTTGGATCGGTAGCAAAAGTGGATTGGATGTGATGAAGGATGAAATTATTACCAGGTACGATTTTAAAAGTAGAGAAAATGATCCGGTTAACATTTTACATCTTTTAGATAATCAGCTTATGATAGGTTCAAATAATGGACTCCATCTTTTAACAATCAAAGAAAACCAGAATCAGGGCAACTCAAACATTAGACATTTTAATAGATCAAGTGGGTTGCCGAATTTGGAGTGTAATTTAAATGCCAGTTATCAAACTAAGTCAGGTAATCTGTATATTGGGACCAGCAAAGGTCTGGTATCTGTTGATGTAGATGTTTTGGTTAGTCTTAATGAACCTGTCGCTCCAGATGTTTTTATTAACGGGATTCGGATTTTTATGCTGAAGGAAAACCTTGAAGAATATTCCGAAGGGTTGTCTGCAGAAAATGGTCTTTATGAGAATCTCATCCTTGATTATAAGGACAATCATATCACTTTTGATTTCACAGCTATTTCATTCGATTCTCCCGAAGATGTAATATATAAGTACAAATTAAATGGTGCCGATGCTGATTGGCTTCCTCCTACAGCATCTAATTTTGTTACATACTCATACTTGGCCCATGGTGATTATACCTTGGAGTTGATGGCTGCAGATAAAAATGGAGTTTGGAGTGCGGTCCCTAAGAGGTTTTCTTTTTCCATAAAACCTCCTTATTACCTTACGACCTGGTTTTTATTTATCTCTTCATTATTAGTTTTAGCATTTGCTTATTTGCTGTACCGCTGGAGAAAATCTGTTTTGAAGAAAAAGAATGAAACTGAGTTGATTATTATTCGTTCCAAGCTATTAGATCTAGAACAGCAATCTCTTAATTCTGCCATGAATAGACATTTTATTTTTAATGCACTTAATTCTATTCAGTACTACATAAACCGAGAAGATAAAAGATCGGCCAATACCTATTTAACCAATTTTGCAAAACTCATTAGGAAAAATCTTGATAGTACGGAAAATAACTGGTCAGTGCTTGGAGACGAGTTAGAGAGAATTGAACTTTATTTATCGATGGAGCATATGCGATTCAAAAATCGTTTTGAGTATAAAATCAATATCTCACCCGAAATTGATATTAATACCATTGAAATACCACCGATGTTGTTTCAACCCTTTTTAGAAAATAGTATTTGGCATGGTTTATTACCCAGAGAAACCTTAGGAACCGTTTCCTTAGATATCTTAAAGCAAGATGATCTTGTTAAGATCAAGATTTCTGATAATGGTATCGGGATCGGTCAAAGTCAGATTAATAAGAAAGGTCAGGTTAATCATGATTCTAAAGGCGTTGAGATAATAAACAACAGAATCAAGCTCTTTGGGAAAATGACAGATAAGAAATTTGAAATCGTTGGACCCAAAGATATTTTTGATAAAAACAATAAATGCATCGGTACAACCGTTGAGATCCTAATGCCTATCGTACAACGCGCATCATAATAAGCGTTAAAAATATTTTGAAGTCTAGATGGATTTTACTATATTTGTGTTGTAAATCAATTATTCGTTGAATAAAATAAGAAAAATATTGTCCCTTTTAGCCGTCCTGGCGCTATTCATGGCTTTTGGCTTAAGTTCTTGTACTAAGACTGAGTTAGAGACTTTTGATGATCTGGAATCTTTCGATGCAGCTAAATCTACTAATGCTCTTGTTATTATAGATAATGATGCTCGAACAGAGGATATTGTTGTGGATGATGATGATGTAACTGACGATGAAGATGATGATGACGAAGAAGAAGAAGAACGTAAAGACTAATAATTAGCAACTTAAGCGCTATTTCCTCTTCAAATTACCCCTAATTTTAAATTTTTAACCGTTACTTCTTAAAGTAATACCGTTTGTTTAATTGGCAAGCATTTACCCCCTGTTTGGACTACCTTTAAGGTATGCCCACTGCCACAAATAACCATTTATATGATCTCATTCATTCGCTCACTAAAAGTGAAAAGAGATACTTCAAAATGTCTATGGCTCATAACGAGCAATTGACTCAGCTTTTTGATCTTATTAAAACGAAAAAGAATCTTTCTGAAGATGATATACTAAGTAAGATCCTACCTAATCAAAAAAGAGGGAACATAGCGGTTATAAAAAACAGACTCTATAATCATATTCTAAAGACACTCAATCAATTTCATTCTGAGAAATCAATTGAAAAACAAGTCAAAGACAAAATTCAAAATATTGAGCTTTTGTATGAAAAGGGTCTTTTCGATCAATGTTCTAAAATTATTAAATCTGCCAAGAAAATCGCGTTGAGTAATGATCTTCATCATACCTTTTTACAGATTTCCAAGTGGGAGAAAAAAATAGCTGTACAATTCAATTATGAAAATGTTGATCTAAAAGTAATTGATGAAATATGCGATGCAGACACAGCTTCTCTTGAAAAGATAAAGTCTTATCATGTTATATGGGATGTGAAAAGCAAAGTGCTCCTGAAGCTTTATGGCAAAGGTAAGGCAAGAAGCGAAGAAGATATTCTCCACTATATAGACATCATAAAAAAACTGCCTTCAAAGAAACAAATGTCCCTGGACCTTGAAGGCGAATATCTGCATAATCACACCATGAGTGCATACTATTTTTGTGTGCTTGATCCCAAAAAATCATATGCCCTCATGAAGAAAAATCATGAATTGGTGAGAAGCAATAAGGAATATTTTTCTTCCGAACCCAACATCATGTTGTCCATTTTAACGAACGCAATATACTTGAGTAGAAAATTAAAAAAGGATAAGGAAACGGATAAATATCTTGTTGAACTCGAGCTACTTTATGCAAAGCAATATGATGGCAAAGAATTGCAAATGAGAATATTTGCGGACAGGTGCTTGGTGAATTTAGCCTCTCATATAATGCGGACAGAATATGATGATGGCTTAAAATTTATCCCGGAAATTGAGCAAGGTTTATCACAGTTTGAAGATGAAATCAACTCAACCAAATTGGCAGGAATTTATTATTCATTAGGATTAATTTATTTTGGCGTTGGCGATCATTCAAAAGCCCTATTTTGGATAAATAAAATTCTAAATGAAGTCAGGATAAATGAAGCTGAAGATCAATATTGTTATGCGAAAATTCTACATATGATTATACACGTAGAATTATCCAATGACGATTATATCATTCATGCATTAAAATCCCTAAAACGCTATTTATCAACCAGAAAGAGACTTGATGAATTCGAAAACGCATTCATTGATTTAATATCTAAAGTGGTTAAGACCCGAAAAGAGGCCTATAGAAAAGTGCTCTATGAAGGGTATGCTGATGAAATGAAAAGTTTGAAAACAAATCCGTTCTCACAAAGTGCATTTGAGTACTTCGATTTTGAAGCTTGGGCAAGAAATAAATCTCAAGAAGAAGCCTATCCTAAATATAGAAACGGAAGCTGATAATTTAGTCTGCCTTCAAAAAAGTATCCCAACCTTGTGCTGTAAAAGGATGAACACTACTATCTTTCAACACAAGCTTATAACCTTCTTCCTTTTCGGTGCAATGACCGATAACTTTTAAAAGCATATTGGCCGCGATCTTTTCGTAATCGTCCTGCTTGATCGTGAACAACAATTCATAATCCTCTCCACCATTCATCGTACAGGTCGTTGGATCTAAACCAAATTCTCTTGCCGTTTCGTAGGTCATTGGATCAATAGGAATTTTTTCTTCATATAAAGTAATCCCTACATCACTTTGCCTGGCAATATGAATACATTCCGAAGCCAATCCATCAGAAACATCAATCATGGATGTGGGTTGTATTTTCAAATCCGTTAACTGATCAATAACATCTTTACGGGCTTCAGGTTTCAACTGCCGCTCAAGAATATAATCAAATCCTGTAAGTTCAGGTTGTACACCAACTCCCTTCGTTGCTAGAAAAACTGCTTTCTCACGTTCTAGGAGTTGAAGCCCCATATACGCACCTCCAAAATCTCCACTGGCCACAATAAGATCTCCAACATTTGCACCATCACGATAACACACCTTGTCCTTAGCAACAGTTCCAAGGGCTGAAATACTTATCATCAAACCAGAGATAGAAGTACTCGTGTCACCACCAACTAGATCAACATTATAGATTTTACAGGCCAATCTAATGCCCTCATACAGCTCCTCTATCGCCTCCAATGTGAAGCGGCTCGACAGTGCTATGGAAACTGTAATCTGCTCTGGTCGACCATTCATCGCATAGATATCAGAAAGATTTACAACCACAGCCTTATATCCTAGATGTTTCAGCGGTACATATCTTAGATCAAAATGTACCCCTTCAACCAACATATCCGTTCCCAATAACTGATATCTCTCACCACTATCGATAACCGCGGCATCATCACCAACTCCCTTTATGGTAGTGTCTTGTGTAAGAACTAGGTCCTTAGTTATTGTCTCAATTAGACCAAATTCCCCAAGCTCGTTAAGCGTCCTTTTTTCCATTCGCCAAAGATAATAGTATTGCTCCGATTCCTTATTTAGAATTTGTCTAAATAATGATTATATTTGCGGACACTTTTTAAGTAGGTATAAATGATAAAAGTAAGCGATAACGCGAAGGAGAGAATTACGCAGATTCTATCTGAAGAAAATACTGCAACGGACTCTTTTGTTCGGGTGGGTGTTAAGGGTGGTGGATGCTCAGGTTTGATGTATAATCTAGAGTTTGACCAAACATTGAGCGAAAACGATAAAGTGCTGGAGGACAACAATGTAAAAGTTGTAGTTGATAAGAAAAGCTTCCTTTATCTAGTAGGTACAGAACTCGATTATTCTGGTGGCCTAAATGGAAAAGGGTTCGTATTTATCAATCCGAATGCCAATAGAACATGTGGTTGCGGTGAGAGCTTTGCCGTATAATTTCAACATATTTCCAAGAACTTATGAGTACCGAAGACGAATTATTAAAAGAGGTAACCAATAAAGATTATGAGTTTGGCTTCCAAACTGATATAGAATCAGATACCATTGATCCCGGGCTAACGGAGGATGTTGTTAGGCTTATCTCTTCCAAGAAAAATGAACCTCAATGGTTGTTGGACTGGAGGCTTGATGCCTTGGCCGTCTGGCAAAAAATGACTGAGCCTGAATGGGCACATGTGCGTTACAATAAACCTGATTTTCAAGCCATTTCTTATTATTCAGCGCCAAAAGCGAAAAAAGTACTAGATAGCTTGGACGAAGTAGATCCAGAATTACTCAAAACAATGGAGAAACTTGGAATTTCTCTTGAAGAGCAAAAGAAGTTAACCGGTGTTGCCGTAGATTTCGTGATGGACTCTGTTTCTGTTGCTACCTCCTTTAAAGAAAAGCTAGGTGAGCTGGGCATTATTTTTTGCTCAATGAGTGAAGCCATTGCTGAACATCCAAAATTGGTGCAAAAATATTTGGGGTCTGTCGTTCCTAAAACTGACAATTTTTACGCAGCATTGAATTCTGCTGTATTTACCGATGGATCATTTTGCTATATCCCAAAAGGAACAAAATGTCCAATGGAACTTTCAACGTATTTTAGAATAAATGAGGCTGGAACAGGACAGTTTGAAAGAACATTATTAATCGCTGATGAAGGAAGTTACGTGAGTTATCTTGAAGGTTGCACTGCACCTCAAAGAGACGAAAACCAACTTCATGCAGCTGTTGTCGAGCTAGTAGCGCTTGACGATGCTGAGATAAAGTACTCTACTGTACAGAACTGGTACCCTGGTGACAAAAATGGAAAGGGAGGGGTATTTAACTTTGTAACTAAAAGAGGGATTTGCCATAGAAGTTCAAAAATCTCTTGGACACAAGTTGAAACTGGATCTGCAGTAACATGGAAATATCCATCATGCATCTTGAAAGGGGACAACTCAATAGGAGAATTTTTCTCCGTGGCAGTGACCAACAATTTCCAACAGGCAGATACTGGAACTAAAATGATTCACCTTGGTAAAAATACTAAGAGCACTATTATATCAAAAGGTATTTCATCTGGAAGTAGCCAGAACTCTTATAGGGGTTTAGTGCAAATTTCTAAAAATGCAACAAACTCTCGAAACTTCAGTCAATGTGATTCTCTCTTAATGACAGATCATTGTGGAGCGCATACATTCCCATACATTGAAGTGAACAATCAAAGTTCTATGGTTGAGCACGAAGCCACCACTTCAAAAATTGGAGAAGACAAAATATTTTATTGCAAGCAAAGAGGTATTTCCGAAGAGAAGGCGATAAGCCTAATCGTAAATGGATATGCTAAAGAAGTGTTGAATAAACTACCTATGGAGTTTGCAGTTGAAGCACAAAAATTATTGGAGATTTCCTTGGAAAACTCTGTTGGATAAATAGAAAAAGAAACCATTAGAAAGAATGATTACAATTAAAAATCTTCATGCGAGTGTTGATGGGGTAGAAATCCTTAAAGGGGTTAACCTTGAAATTAAAGCCGGGGAAATTCATGCGATTATGGGCCCGAACGGATCAGGTAAAAGTACTTTAGCATCTGTGTTAGCCGGTAGAGATGACTATGAAATCACTGAGGGATCTGTTGAGTTTCTTGGTCAAGATCTATTGGATATGGAAATCGATGAACGTGCAAAAGAAGGCTTGTTTCTGGCCTTTCAATATCCGGTTGAAATACCAGGAGTTAGCAATGTTAATTTTTTGAAAACAGCGATTAACGAAAAGAGAAATTACCTTGGACAAGATCCAATATCAGCAAAAGAATTTCTAGGGCAGGTTAAAGAAAATTCAGCCCTTGTAGGTTTAGATGGTAAACTAAAAAACCGATCGGTAAACGAAGGTTTTTCAGGTGGAGAGAAAAAGCGAAATGATATTTTTCAGATGGCTATGCTTCAACCAAAATTCGCCATTCTTGACGAGACTGATTCTGGTCTTGATATTGATGCCCTTCAGGTAGTTGCTCAAGGTGTTAACACCATGCGAAGTGCTGAAAGAGCTTTTCTGATAATCACTCATTACCAAAGATTACTGGATTATATTATACCTGATTTCGTTCATGTTTTACACGATGGTAAAATTGTAAAGTCAGGGAAAAAAGAGTTGGCTTTGGAGATGGAAGAGAAAGGTTACGATTGGATAAAAAACAATTGAGATAAAAATATTGATGGATAGTATAGTGGAAAATATCATCTCAAAGAAAGATCAGTTTTTAGCAAATTTCAGTGCACTTAAAAGTGACGTGAAAGTGTTTGGAAACGATATTACTAAAGAGGCGCAAGAGGCCTTAAAAAATCTTGAATTTCCGACTTCAAAAACAGAGGCTTGGAAGTACACTCGTGTCAATAAAATCATCGGGCAACAATTCAGTGTTGTCAGAAATGATGAAAGTTTTGATTCGAAAAAATATCATATTCCAGGATTGGATGCAACGGAAGTAGTCTTTGTGAATGGCTTTTATAGAGCTGATCTTTCTACGACTATTGAAAACGATATCATTACAGTCTTACCACTTAGCCTTCTGGCCGGGAAAAATCTTGATGTTTTTCATTCGTATTTCGGAACTATTGCAAAACACAAAACGGAAATCTTTACAGCACTAAACACAGCGTATTGTGAAGATGGAATTTTCATTCACGTTAAAGGTAATATTGAAAAACCTGTTCATGTTGTAAACATTACGAACGATAGTAAAGTTGCTGCCCAATCACGAAATCTTTTTGTGGCTGAAGCGAATACAAAAGCAGACATTATTCAGAGTTTTATTTCTGACAGTGAGGATGCCGTATTTTGTAATCAAGTCACGGAAGTTGTTGTTAAAGCCAACGCTCATTTATCTATCGATAAATTACAAATGGAATCTGATGCTGCATTTCATATTTCTAATGAAGCAGTAACACAAGGTAGAGATAGCTTTTTCAGTATCAATACGTTTTCTTTAACGGGTGGATGGATTAGAAATAATCTTGACATTTACGCCAAGGGACAAGGAACAAATACGGATCTATATGGTTTGTATAATCCTAAGAACAAAGAACATATCGATAATCACACATTGGTTGATCACTGTGAGCCTGATGGTGAATCAAATGAGCTCTACAAAGGAATTATATATGATAAAGGTCGTGCTGTCTTTAACGGAAAGGTTATTGTTGAACCGGATGCTCAACGAACAAATGCTTATCAGACAAATGCCAACATATTGATGAGTGATGATGCAAACATTAACTCAAAACCAGAGCTGGAAATTTATGCTGATGATGTAAAATGCAGTCATGGATCTACCACCGGACAGTTTGATGAAGATGCTATGTTCTATCTAATGGCGAGGGGCATTAAAAAACAAAATGCCAAGAAGCTATTAACCGAGGCATTCTTATCCGAAGTTGTGGACCACTGTACAATCGAAGCTGTTAGAGAATTAGTCTCGAACAAAATGTAATAGCGGCTTGTCTTAAAGCTGTAAAAAATCAAAGGAATGGACTTGAAACTCGTTCGAAATGAATTTCCGATATTAAATCAAGAGGTTAATGCTTATCCTTTAGTGTATCTTGATAATGCTGCCACAACTCAAAAGCCTAATTTGGTTATTGATGCCATTGACAAATACTATAAATCATACAATAGCAATGTCCATAGAGGGGTGCATCATCTTAGCGTCACGGCTACAAATGCCATGGAAGCCAGCAGAGTCAAATGCAAATCTTTCATCAATGCGAAGAAAATCGAAGAGGTAATTTTCACTTCTGGTACCACAGGATCCATTAATCTTATTGCCAATAGTTACGGTAGAAAAGTCTTGGGAAAAGGAGATGAAGTCATCTTATCCTCATTGGAACATCACTCAAACATTGTTCCATGGCAATTGATTTGTGAAGAGAAAGGAGCAACGATAAAAGTTATTCCTATTAATGATGATGGGGAGTTGATGCTTGATGAGTTTGAAAAAATTCTAAGCTCTAAGACGAAAATAATCTCCATAAATCATGTTTCAAATACCCTAGGAACGTTAAATCCAGTGGATAAGATTATCGAACTTGCACATGAAGTTGGAGCTAAAGTTGTTCTTGATGGAGCGCAGGCAGTGGCTCATATTCCAGTAGATGTACAAGCGCTAGATTGTGATTTCTATTGTTTTTCAGGACATAAATTATACGGACCAACTGGAATTGGAATTTTGTATGGTAAGGAGAATCTCTTAGAAGAAATGCCTCCTTTTATGGGAGGTGGAGAAATGATTTCTTGTGTTACTTTTGAAAAGACAACCTACAATTCTTTGCCATTTAAATTTGAAGCGGGGACTCCGAATATCTCGGGAATAATTGGACTTGGGGCATCTATAGATTTTGTGAACTCATACCCTTGGGAGGAGATTCAGAAACATGAAGAAGAGTTACTTGATTATCTAACTAAGTCTCTTTTGAGCATTGAAGGCTTGAAAATATACGGAACTTCTATAAACAAAGTGTCGGTTGTCTCATTTTTGATTGGCGAGATACACCCATATGACATAGGTGTGCTACTAGATAAAATGGGTATTGCTGTTCGGACGGGAAATCATTGTACAGAACCTTTAATGGATAGATTAGGGATCTCAGGAACTGTTAGAGCGTCTCTTTCTATATATAACAATATCGAAGATGTGGATGCTCTTGTTAAAGGTTTGAAGAAGGTAATTCCCATTTTGGTTTAATGACTTCATCTCATTCTCAATCAGTTTGATTAACTTAGGGGAAAATTAAGCCTCAATTTTGAACCTGAAATCATCCATTGTTTTTTTCTCCATCCTCTTTTTTGTATGCCTAAAAACAACCGGGCAATCTGTCGATGTCGAGAAGGAAATATTTCGATATCATCAAAACAAAAATATACACTGGGCCAATAAGCAAGTCCCAGAGGAAGTTGAAATTCTCTACCTGAATAATTATAATGATAGCGAATTTCCCAATGAGGATATTTTGAAATTTAAAAATCTCAAACACCTTATCGTAGAAGCAAGGCCTTTGGTTTTAAAAATTAATGGGGAAATTCATGATCCTGTTGAGATTAAGATTAACGAGGAGTCTCTTACTCAACTACACCATTTGGAATATCTACAATTGTCAAGATTTGATTTTAGAACTTTCCCAATAGGTCTTACGAAAATGGAAAGATTAAAAGGTCTATCACTTTCCAGCTGTATTATTAAAGATATCCCTGAAGAGATTTCTAATTTGAAAAATTTGGAAGGATTGTTTTTACGTCAAAATGATCTCGAAGATTTGCCTCTGGAAATTGCAAACCTTAATCGCTTAAAAGTATTGGATCTCTGTAACAATTCGTTTAACAGCATTCCTCCATCGGTGTTGAAAATCCCAAATATTGAAACCGTTTATCTTGCAAATTACAATGGTGTCAGAACAGATCCTTTTTCCTGGGATTGGCCGGTTAATCTCAATGTCAATTTGATAGACTACCCAAATGAAATTAATAACTTGAAAGACCTATTAAGTACCCCAAGCATGAAGAAAATTCATTTACATGTGAATAATTCAAGCATTAAAAAAGCATCCAAATTGAAATTGGCCAATAAGATTTTAGCCAAAAAAATATTGTGGCAATCTATCGATTGTGGATGTGGGAGTTAATTACGAATTACGTCCCTAAGAATCGGGAACGAATTCTTTCCGGTTATGAGTTAATAAAAACAATAAACAAGAGGTGATAAACTATTATCGCATTACCGCATTGTAGCATTTCATCATTCAAAGATTGTATCATTCCACTGTAACCGACTTCGCCAAATTTCTCGGCTGATCGACATTACATCCTCTCATAACAGCTATGTGGTAAGAAAGTAATTGAAGTGGTATAACGGATAAAAATGGAACCAATAAGTTTTCTGTATCTGGAATTTCAATCACATGATCTACCATTCCTTTTACTTGTGAGTCGCCTTCAGTAACAATGGCGATTACAACGCCACCTCTTGCTTTTACCTCCTGCATATTGCTTACGACCTTCTCATAAGAAGCATCCTTAGTGGCAATAATAATCACCGGCATATTTTCATCTATCAAAGCGATAGGCCCGTGTTTCATTTCTGCCGCTGGATAACCCTCGGCATGTATGTATGAGATTTCTTTAAGCTTCAAAGCACCTTCCAAGGCTACTGGGAAATTAACCCCTCTACCCAAGTAAAGCATGTTACTGACATCCTGAAATTTCTCGGCAATTTTATAAACTTGGTCATTGGTTTTAAGAACCTTTTCCAGTTTCTCTGGCAAAGCGTCCATCCCGATTAACAGTCGTTGGAACTCAGAATTTTCTACAGTCCCTCTCTCTTTCCCGAGCACCAATGCCATTAGCATTAAAGCTGTTAATTGCGCTGTAAATGCTTTTGTAGACGCTACACCAATTTCAGGGCCTGCATGCGTGTAAGATCCCGTATGAGACTCTCTAGCAATGCTTGATCCTATGACATTACAAATGCCATATATCAACGCTCCTTTGCTCTTAGCTAACTTGATCGCTGCTAAAGTATCAGCCGTTTCACCAGACTGTGAAATGGCGATGACAACATCGTCCTCGTTAATGACTGGATTTCTATATCTAAACTCCGAAGCATATTCTACTTCAACTGGAATTCTAGCTAGATCCTCAATTAAATACTCAGCTAATAGTGCCGAGTGCCATGACGTACCGCAAGCAACAATAATTATCCTCTTGGCATTCGCCATCTTATCCATATAGTCGCGCATTCCACCAAGTGCAACCATTCCTAAGTTGACTTGAATTCGACCTCGCATACTGTCATGTACAGATCGCGGTTGCTCGTATATTTCTTTCAACATAAAGTGTGGGTATCCTCCCAACTCCAATGTCTCTAAATTCATTTCCAATTCTTGAATAAAAGGCTTTACGTTTTTATTCTTAATTGTTTTAATTTTTAATCCTTTCGCTCTATCAACACTCGCAATTTCTCCATCCTCCAAATACACAACGTTCTTTGTGTATTCAATTATTGGCGTAGCATCAGATGCGAAGAAGAATTCATTTTCCTCACCGATTCCAACAACCAATGGACTTCCCATTTTTGCTGCAATAAGTTGATCTGGATTTTTCTTGTTGATTACAACAAGAGCATAAGCGCCAACCACTTCCTTCAAAGCAAACCTTACGGCCTCGAATAATTCATACTTACCATTCTTATGAATTTCTTCAATCAGTTTGATAAGCACCTCTGTATCCGTGTCACTCTTAAAACTATATCCTCTTTTCAAAAGTTCTTTTTTTAAGGGGTGGTAGTTTTCAATAATGCCATTGTGAATGATCGCCAACTCTTCATTTTCAGAAAAATGAGGATGTGCGTTAACATCATTTGGAACACCATGAGTTGCCCATCGAGTATGACCAATACCAATGGTCCCGGTCATTTCTTCCTCAACGACAATGCCCTCAAGGTTTACAACTTTGCCCTTGCACTTGTACATTTCAAGTTCGGTGCCATTTATTATTGCAACGCCAGCGCTGTCATAACCTCTATATTCAAGACGTTTAAGGCCTTTTAGCAAAATGGGATAGGCTGGTTTATTTCCTATATACCCTACAATACCACACATATTTTAATAGGTTGTATAGTTAATAATAAGCTTGGCTCTTCGATCTTCAGTTTCATCTCCAACATCAATAATGGATCTGTTTGCGACCGTTCTACTCAAGCTTGGAACAATTGTAAATATAGGTTCTTCAATTTGACCATTCAGTACCTGTTCTACAAATCTTGTCAGCGTTATCTTGTAGACATTATTTTCTTCATCATAGATTCCACCAACATAATCTACTCCAGATCCACTTAACACAGCATCCGGTATGTTTTGCTCTTCACCATCCACCATCATAACTGCCTTTATTTCGGCACAGGGTTCGAACATTTCAGCGTCAACCGTGTTCACTGGCAATTCCAATACAGCCCTATTGATAATGAAGTTTTCCTCTGCTCCAAAATTCAAGAGATTTGGTAAAATCACGTCAACACCCAAACCAGCTGTAGACTGGATATAAACTTCTTCATAATCAACCGTGCCCAAATCTTCCATATCCTCTAATTGATCTATAACATCTAGACCATACATGTGACTAAACTCCGTAAAAACTTGACTGCTTGCGGAGATATCAAAATCAAAAGACAAAGAGTCAAGATTGGGTAAATGATAATACAAAGTCATTTTACTTAAAGGAGATTCAATTAGATCTAAATAAATCAATCCTCCGCCTGAACTAGGTGTTGGATTACTTGCCGTAAGCTTAAGTCCTTTGAAGTATTCAAGAAATGAAGTGCTTGTTTCAAATACACTTGCATCAGCATCTAAAAAAGTTTGGCCAAGGTTATTGGACATTTCACTAGCTAATTTTAAGCGAATGTGAGGAGCCAAAGTATCTTCTCCAACCACAACGTCCGTCTCCAAATCAGGAGTCACTGTATAAGTCATGTCACCTAACAAATTCGTGTCCATCACAGCCAAATTACTGTAAGAATAGTAAGTGGAATCCAAACTTAAGGATTCTGAAAGTTGTTGAACAGTAAAATTCATTGCTGTCAACTCGCCATAGTAATCCCCTTGAAAGTCCAATGATAGAACCATTGAATCCACGACAGCAGAATCTCCAAAGACCACATTTAAAGCACTTAATCTGAGCTGAAAATATATGTTCGCTTGAATTCTATCAGTAATGGCAAGATCTGTCATATCTCCTAAAACATAATAGTTCAATCTATCTGTTCTTAGAGAATCATGTAATGTTGTTCTTAATTTAACCGTGGTGCTATCAAGAGCAAAACCTAAGTTTTCCTCATCTGGTAACAATTCCAATCCTATCTTGCTTTCAGGTTTTTCGCATGACATTGTTATAAATGCCAATACTAAAATTCCCAGAAAAGAATTTCTCATTAATGGATAATATTTTTCTTAATTATTTAGGCCTCAGTGACCGCTATATCTACTGCAATAGATTCATAAAACTTTTCATAAGCTTTTTGAGAATCCAGCTCTTCTTCAACAAATTCCAGAACCGGAACATTAGAGCCATCAATCATCTTTTCTAGATCTTTTGGTAAATCTTTACTTCCCTTTATAACTCCATCAGCATATTGAATCGCGATTTCATGCATTGAGTTAATAGTAGGGTTTTTAAGACAAGTTACAGCAGATTCTTTAATTTCATCGTACTCCAATTTCTTAACCAAATCATCGCTTAATTTCTCATCTGTTCCATGGTCATATACTGAATAAACCACCTTGGCATTCTCAAAATGAGGCGCATCAGCATATAGTTCCTTCATAAACATCGGCACCAATGCGGTCATAAATCCACTCAAGTGAATTACATCAGGCTTCCATCCTAGTTTCTTCACCGTCTCTAGACATCCTTTTGAAAAGAATATGGATCTCTCATCATTGTCATCCATAAAGATCCCTTTCGTATCATTAATAACGCTTTTTCTTTTGAAAAACTCCTCGTTATCAATGAAATACACCTGCATTCTGGCTTGTTGAATAGAAGCCACTTTAATTATCAAAGGGTGGTCACTGTCATTGATAACCATATTCATTCCGGACAAACGGATAACCTCGTGTAATTGATGTCTTCTCTCATTGATCACACCATATCGGGGCATAAACACTCGAATTTCATGTCCTAATTCAGAGATCTTTTGAGGTAGTTCACGATTAACTTTGGACATTTCGCTTTCCGGCAAGAAAGGCGTAATCTCCTGAGAGATATATAATATCTTCATAGAGTAGAATTATTTTATGTAGTTTGAAAAATCAGGCTCAAAAGTACGATAAAAAAAGCAATATTTCAAGTAATTAACTAGCTTCGCCTTCATTCAACACATTTGGAAATGAAGACCTTTATTCAAGTTTCGACCCTACAAAAATTTCTTACCCATAAAAGAGACAAAGGCAAGACTATCGCCTTGGTGCCTACAATGGGAGCCTTACATGACGGACACTTAACTTTGATCAAGAACGCCTTAAGTGTAGCGGATATTGTGGTGTGTAGCATTTTTGTAAATCCTACCCAATTCAATAAAGCGGATGATCTAAAGAAATACCCGAGACAACAAAAGAAGGATGCTGCATTATTAAAGAGCGTAGGCTGTCATGTCTTGTTCGCTCCAAATGTCAAACAAGTGTATCCCTCTGATTTCGTGAGGAATGAAGCGAACTTAGGAAAGCTCGCCCAAGTTATGGAAGGAGCCAATAGACCAGGTCATTTTGAAGGTGTCGTTGAAGTGGTTTCTAGACTATTTGATATTGTGGAGCCCAATAAAGCACTTTTTGGAGAAAAAGATTTTCAACAACTCGCAGTTTTACGTAAAATGACAGAAGAATTGGACTATAATATAGAAATACTAGGTGTTCCAATCGTACGGGAGAAAAGCGGATTAGCGATGAGCAGTCGGAATCAGCGGTTGTCGAAAAAAGGAAAAATTCAAGCCGCATTTATTTTCAAAACTCTTTCCGAACTAAGTGGGAATTATGCATCATTGACTCCGAACACTGTGAAATCAGTTATAAAAGATAAATTTGAAAAAGAGTCAACCCTCGAATTAGAATATTTTGAATTAGGAGATAACAGATTACTCCAGCCTATCAAAAACTGGAAAGGACCAGATGGTGTTCGTGCGTTCATTGGAGCATGGATTGATGGTGTTCGACTAATAGACAATATGGAATTAATTCCTGCGAAAAGATAATTATTCAAAAGCATTACTTTTGCCCAATGACAATTACAGTAGTAAAATCAAAAATTCATAGAGTCAAAGTCACAGAGGCTGATTTAAATTATATTGGAAGTATCACGATCGATCAAGATCTTTTGGATAGAGCGAATATGATTGAAGGTGAAAGAGTACAAATCGTCAATATTAATAATGGTGAGCGAATTGAAACTTATATCATTTCCGCACCAAGTGGTTCTGGTAAAATATGCCTGAATGGAGCTGCTGCAAGAAGAGTTGCTGTAGGTGACTTACTCATCATAATGTCATATGCTCAGATGGATTTTGAAGAAGCGAAATCTTTCAAACCATCTTTGGCTTTTCCAGATTCAAAAACAAATTTACTCAAGGATTAAAAAGCGTATATTTTGCTAAAGAAATTCCTTAAATTCTTAAAAATCGGCCTTCCTATTGGACTAGCGATTTATTTGTTTTATGACACTTTTCAAGATCCTGTTACACGAGCAGAACTTGTTTTGTCTTTTCAAAATGTAAACTATTTTTATATCCTTCTTATGCTTGGCGTGGTTGCGATTAGTCATATGAGTAGGGCATATCGTTGGGGGTTTTTGATGGAACCCTTGGGCTATATTACCAAGTTTAAAAATGCATTCTATGCCGTTATGATTGGCTATGTCGTCAATATGCTTATCCCTCGTGGTGGAGAAATAAGTAGGGCCGTGTTTTTCAGTAGAGCAGAAAAAGTACCCATCGAAAAAGCCTTTGGGACGATCGCGGCCGAGAGAGTTTTCGATCTTCTTGCACTCGCAATTATTACGACTGTTACTTTTTACATTGAGAGAGAAACGGCTTTAAAGTATGCCATGGAACTCTACGAAAAAAATAAAGGAAGTGGAGAAGAGAGTTTTATTCATAAACCAATTGTTTGGATTGGAATACTTTCAATTATTGTATTGGCTGTATTATTCTTCAGAAATCCAAAAGTTAAAAACAAGATTGAAAACCTTTCGAAAGGACTTTGGGAAGGAGCCATGAGCATTGTTAAAACCAAAAAGAAGTGGGCCTTTTTATTGCATACTCTTATCATTTGGTTTTGTTACTTACTGATGTTCTACATTCCATTCCTCAGTTTGGATTCAACAAAAGACATCGGGCTCAATGCTATATTCGTTGCATTTATTTTTAGCGCTTTTTCTATTGTCTTGACCCCAGGCGGAACTGGCGCATATCACAAAGCTGTTGGACTAGCCATTGGCCTGTTTGGGTATAGCGCGGCAACGGGTGAGGCGCTTGGTTTAATTATCTGGTGCGCCCAAGCCGTATTTAATATTGTAGTCGGACTTCTTTCTCTATATTTGATCAACAAACAGAACGAAAATTATCTTGGGAATACCACAGCAGATATTGGATAAATTGTTTTCACTTAAAGAAGCTATTTCTCAGGTGAAAAAATGGAAAGACTTAAATGACCGATTGATTTTCACCAATGGTGTTTTTGATCTTTTACATCCTGGTCATATTACCTACTTAACCAATGCGGCTGCACTCGGTGATCAACTCATAATTGGTCTAAACGCGGATGCTTCAGTTAAGAGACTTGGTAAAGGAGACGATCGTCCTATCAATAATGAAGAGACAAGAGCCATCATGTTGGCTGCATTGTCCAGTACTTCAATGATCGTTATTTTTAATGAAGACACTCCCTTGTCTCTGATCGAGAATCTTCGTCCTAATGTCCTTGTCAAAGGAGGAGATTATTCTACCGAGGCAGAAAATGGAGACCCAAAATACATTGTTGGGTCTGATGAAATGAAATCTTGGAATGGTGAAACCAAGTGTATTCCTTTTTTACCGAACCACTCCTCCACTGCCATAATCAATAAAATAAAAAGGGGCCATGGCAAAGATTAAAAAAGCTTTTTTTTGTAAAAATTGCGGTAATGAATCACCCCAATGGCTGGGTCAATGTCCTTCTTGTAACGAATGGAATACGCTCATTGAAGAGATAATATCAAAAGAGAAATCTCAGCAAGAAAGAGGCAGTTTTTTGGAAAGCAAGGTCAAGAAATCTATTCCTATCAACGAGGTCGATTCGCTTGCCGTGAACAGAATAAAAATGCCGGGAAAGGAGTTTAATCGTGTCCTTGGTGGTGGTCTTGTTCCTGGTTCACTTGTGTTGCTGGGGGGGGAACCTGGTATTGGTAAGTCAACCTTGCTTTTGCAGGTGGCCATGAAGTTGACCAATAAAAAAATACTCTATGTTTCTGGTGAAGAAAGCTTGCAACAAATAAAATTGAGAGGTGAAAGATTGGGCAAGCTAAATGAAAAATGTCTATTACTGACAGAAACCTCAACGCAAAGAATTTTTAGTCAAATAGAAGAAGTCCAGCCAGAGGTAATTATCATCGATTCTATACAAACACTTTTCTCCTCATTTATTGATTCTGCCCCTGGAAGTATCTCTCAGATAAGAGAGTGTGCGAGTGAAATGTTGCGCTATGCGAAGGAAACAAATGTGCCGGTAATACTAGTGGGTCACATTACCAAAGATGGAAATATTGCAGGACCCAAAATATTGGAACACATGGTCGATACGGTGATCTATTTCGAGGGAGATCGAAATCATACTTACCGACTTCTTAGAGCAATAAAAAATCGATTTGGATCTACAAATGAATTGGGAATTTTTGAAATGACAGGTCTTGGACTTAAGGAAGTCACAGATCCCTCGAAGGTCTTGACATCTAATTTTGAAGAAGATTTTTCTGGGGTAGCTCCAGGTTGTGTTCTGGAAGGCTTGAGGCCGATGATGATAGAAGTTCAGAGTCTTGTAAGTCCTGCGGTTTATGGCAACCCTCAACGTTCAGCAACTGGATTTGATCTTCGTAGATTGAACATGTTACTGGCTGTTCTTGAAAAAAGATGTGGCTTCAAATTGGGTGTGAAAGATGTCTTCCTGAATATGGCTGGAGGTATCAAAGTAGAAGACCCTGGGCTAGATTTGGCTGTGGTTATTGCTATTCTATCTTCATACACAGACATCTCGTTGGATAAAGGAGTTTGCTTTGCCGCGGAAATTGGATTGAGTGGAGAAGTGAGGCCAGTAAATAAACTAGATCAAAGAGTCACAGAAGCGCAAAAATTGGGTTATAAAAAGATTTATATCTCCAAATATTCATCGATAAAACCCAAAGCATATGATGACATTGAAGTCATCAAGGAAGGAAAAATTGAAGATATTTTTTCAATGCTTTTTGGCTAAAGTTAACATCATATAATCTAGGTAATTCTTATTATTTTCTTGTCTTCGACTGACGGCTGGCCTTTCCATTTCATAAGTAATCTCGACATGGCGATTACATCGTCTTCACAATAGTTTTTTATCGCTTCGTAGTTTTTTTCTTCGTAAAAAAGTCTTGCAACATCAGATCCATCTATTGTGCTTTTTGGAGACGGAATGTTGAAAGCATGGGTCAAAAGATCCAATGAAGTATAGTGTTTGTAGTCACCAAATTTCCAAAGATTCATCGTGTCGAGATGTTGTACCTCCCATGGTTTTTTTCCTGCAAGATCCAAGCAATATGGCAATTCTAATTCATTGATGAGATACCTTCTTGCCAAAAATGGAAAATCAAATTCCTTCCCATTATGTGCACACAAATATTGGTCGTCATCTTCGAAAAACCTTGCGAGCATTTCAGAAAAACACTGCAATAGTTTTTTCTCATCAATATCGTAAAAGGACTTAATTCTCAATTCTTTGTCTGGCTTATAATAGAATGCTGCACTGATACATACCACTTTTGCAAACTCGGCAAATATTCCAGCTTTTTCGTATGATTCTTTTGCTGAGAGACTGTCACGATCCATCTGCCATTTCATTTTTTTTGCCCAGAGTGATTGTCCTCTATCCGATAAATCGTCAAAAGAATATACCTCTGGCACTGTTTCGATGTCAATAAATAGAATTTGGTCTACGCGAATATGGTCTAACATGGGCTCATTGATTAGACTAACAAGGTAGTGATTTATTCTGATTTAAATCTTGATTTACAGAACGGTAGGATTTTGAATGTCGTCTAAGTTAGCTTGAACTATTCTCTAAGACATCTCCAACTACAAAAATACTTCCAAGTACCAACACCATATCTTTCTCCGAAGAATCCTGAATTGCAAAATTATAAGCATCAGAAACTGAGTTGTAGGCGGATCCCTTTAGATCATATTCCAGGGCCAACTCTTTCAACGCTTTTTCATTTTTAGCTCTTGGAATTTTTGCTTTACAAAAATAATAAACGGCATCTTTTGGCAATGTTGATAGCACTCCATTGATGTCCTTGTCGTCAACCATTCCAAGTACGACTCTAACCTTATCGTAAGAGTACTTATCTAGTGTCTCTACCACCGCAATGATCCCATCGACATTATGCGCGGAGTCCAATATGGTTAAGGGACTATCACTAACTTTCTGCCAACGTCCAATGAAGTTGGTGTTTTCAGAAACACAAGATATTCCTCTAGCATAATCTTCTTCCGTAATGGCCCAATCTAATTCTTCCAAAACCCTACATGTTTGAATTGCAGTCGCAATGTTTTCCTGTTGAAATGCACTCATTTCTTTTCCTACATAGTTTCCTGAAAGGTGAACCTCTGCATCTCGATCTTCAGCAACAGTCATTAAAATTTCCATGGCGGAAGGATCCATTTCTCCTAAAACTATTGGAGTGTTCTTTTTTATTATTCCTCCTTTTTCAATGGCTATCTTTTCAATTGTATCTCCTAAAAATTGAGTGTGATCAAGTCCAATATTTGTTATGACTGAAACCTCAGGCGAAATAATATTAGTCGTATCGAGTCGCCCTCCCATACCAGTTTCTATAATGGCAATATCCACTTTTTCCTTTTTGAAATATTCGAATGCCATAAGCACCGTCATTTCAAAAAAAGATGGCTCTATCTCTAGTTTCAATTCTTGATATTGACGAATAAAATCAACAACAAAATTCTCATCAACTTTCTTTCCATCGATCTTTATACGCTCCCTGAAATCGAAGTAATGTGGTGAGCAATGTAATCCGACTTTCAAACCACTCTCTTGGAGAATGGAGGCAATGTAATGTGCTGTTGAACCTTTACCATTGGTGCCTGCAATATGAACGCCTCGGAAGTCTTTTTCAGGATTTCCTAATGCCCTTGCCAATTCGATACTGGTTGACAGATCAGCTTTGTAAGCAGCCTTACCGACTCTCTGATACATTGGTAACTGCTCGAAAAGCCAGTCGAGGGTCTCTTGATACGTCATTGATGAAGGTTATTTCAGCTTGAAATTGAAGGTTAATTCCCCTTTTTGTTGAACATTTGCTGATGGATCAACATTAAATTTTGCATTTCTTGCTGCCTTTTTTGCCAAACTAATGAGATGCATACTAATGGACTTTGATTTTAACGAATTATAGTCAGCCCTTAATACCTTTCCGTTTGTTCCGACAACAATGTCTATTACAATAATCCCTTCCTCCTTTGGTTTCTCGGTGACTATTGCTCCTCCTTTAAAACTTCTGCCTATTAGACTCCAAGAGTTACCTCCAGTTCCAAAAACTCCTTTACCATCAACTTCACCATCTTCTTTACCAACACTTCCAGGTTTTTCATCGTCTCCTTTTCCACCACCAGCTGGCTTTCCCATTAACTTTCTAATTCTCTCAGCCTTTTCTCTTTGCGCTATTTCCTCTGCTGTTTCTTTTGGTGGTTCCTCCACTTTTGGCTTATCCGTTTTTGGCTTTGTGGTTTCAACAGGTTTTTTCACCGCAACTGGACTATCTTCCTGCGTTTCTACTTCCTCAGACTGTGCTTCTTCAACTGGTGTTGGTTCAGGCTCAGCGGGCTTCGGTACATCCTCGGGCTCGGCATCAGTTGTAGGACTTGGCGTATCATCTCCCGATCCAGCATCAGTCCATCCCAGCACTATAGAAGCTGACTCCTGTTCAGGCAAGGGATCAGGTTGAGTTAACCCAGTAGTGAGAAAAAACAATAGCAACAACAGGTGAAAAATCACCGTTCCAATTATACCTGCTCTTTTATTGCTATTATCGTTCACTTAATATTATTGTGGCTTTGTAGCCACTACTATTTTCCACTTATTTCTTTTTGCTATTCCCAAGACTTCAACCATGTCACCTGAAGGTACATTTTTGTCTATATTGAGAATAATACTCTTGTCCTTCTTTGTGCTTAATGCTTCAGTTAAAGCCGATTCAATTTCAGACCGATCAATAATTTCATTACCGACTGCATATACAAGATCCGCGCCAATTCTGAAGGATACCGATTGAACCTCCGAATTTTTATTCTTCCCATTCGGTAAATCCACCGGAAGAGAATAGGGGCTAACCATGGTACTCAAGATAATGAAAAATATGAGCAATAGGAAAACCAAGTCCGTCATTGAGGACATGTTGAAAGTAGGATTTACTTTATTTCTTGGTCTTAAGTTCATACGTTTTTATTAAGCCGGTTCTTCTAGTAAATCGATAAAATCCTCAGAAGCTCCTTCTAACTCATGAACTACTTTATCTACCTTACTCACTAATGTGTTGTAAGCTATATATGCAATAATTCCAATAATCAATCCTGCAACAGTGGTTACCATTGCTTGCATTATACCTCCTGATAATTGTTTTATTTCAACACCATTAGCGCTAATACTCATTTGATGAAAAGTAACTATCATTCCAATTACAGTCCCAAGGAAACCAATCATTGGGGCGGCACCTGCAACAGTGGCAAGTGTATTCAATCCCCGCTCCATTTTGTATATTTCAAGTTTCCCAACGTTTTCAATAGATGCACTTATCTCACTTGTTGGTTTACCAATGCGCGAAATACCTTTCCCTATCATTCTTGATAGTGGGCGATCATTTTGCTTGCACAGATCCATGGCTGTTTCCATTTTACCATCAAAAATGTAGTCCTTTATTCTATTCATAAAGTCCTTTTCTATTTTTGAAGCTTTGGTAATAGCGAGAAATCTTTCGATGAAAATATATATGGCTATGACCGACAGTATCGCCAATGGAATCATAATATACCACCCCCCCTGAACAATCATATCTACAATGGAAATAGTCTCTGTTCCGACTCCTTCTACTAGCAATTCCCCATCAACAGTTGTAGAATCACCAAGCACTGTCATTTGCCACCAAATCAATAAATTCATTTTTTCCTTTTTGGATTAACGTTTCTTTTCAATATTTATTTACTCGAAAATCGATTAGAATTCAAATTTTCAATATGCGATCAATAGAAAACATTCAGAAACTTGCATGCATGCTCGAGAAATAAAGAATAGATGAAACTACAGCTAATCCCTAGATAGAAATTAAAAGAGGAGCCTACTTTTAAACCTCAACTTGTCAATTGGGCTAAACGCTGAATTGATGTGAACTTAGTGCATCAACATGTATACACCAGCACCGGCTAGATATCCTACAATGGCGTATAGAGAAATGTTCTTAATGTACCAGAAGAAGTTGATTTTCTCCAACCCCATAGCCGCGACACCAGCTGCAGAACCAATTATCAATGCACTTCCACCTGTGCCTGCACAGTAGGCTAAAAATTGCCAAAATATTCCGCTTTCTGCGAAGGCTCCAGCCTCTGCAATAGGATACATTCCTTGGGCTGCTGCTACTAAAGGCACATTATCTACGATTGCACTCAATAAACCAATGGCAATATTGATGTAATAAATGTTGTTGTTGAAGACTGTTTCCAATCCTATTGCCAATTTTGCCAAATGACCAACTTCCTGCAAAGCAGCTACCGCTAACAATATCCCTAAGAAGAATAATACACTTGCGGTATCAATTTTTCGAAGGACTCCAATCACAGATAAATGACTCTTGACTTCTGTGTTTTTAGATCGGTGAAGTACTTCAGTCACTGCCCATAAGACTCCTAAACTAAACATCATGCCCATGAACGGAGGAAGGTGTGTTACCGTTTTAAAAACCGGAACAAACAACAGTCCAAGTAATCCTAAAAAGAAGACCAAGTTTCTTTCCCTTTCAGTTGTTGGATTGGAGAAATGCTCATCTGAATCTGAAAATTTTGGCCTTAAAACATCTCCTTTCATAAAGAAACTTACAAGTATCAATGGCACAATAGTGGCTACCAAACTAGGTAGGATTAGTTCTTTTATGATAACAAGCGTTTCAGGCAATTGGCCTTTTATCCATAACATAGTTGTTGTTACATCGCCAATTGGTGACCATGCTCCACCTGCATTTGCTGCGATAACAACAAAACCTGCAAAGAACCATCTCGTTTTTGTATCGGTAATTAGTTTCCTAAGTAATGAAACCATAACAATTGTAGTTGTTAGGTTGTCCAATGCAGCTGACAAGAAAAAAGTAATCAATGCTAGAATCCACATTAATTTGACCTTATTACTTGTGGTTATTCTGTCTGTAATAACAGCAAATCCCTCATGAGCATCAATTAGCTCTACGATAGTCATGGCGCCTATCAGGAAGAATAGAATATTGGCAATGTCAAAAAGATGATGACTAAGGCCATACTCTATGTACTCTCTGATCACAGACATACTTCCATGTTCAGCATTGTGACCATTTTCATCAGAATGATGCTCTGCCATGAACTCCAGAACTTTTTTGGATTGATCTGGTAAGTCCGCTCTATCTGGGTTTGACTGGTAAGCTTCCACCAACTCGGTGGGTGAATCATGATGATTAATTTTAAGGAAATCTGCTGGATTTATGGCATATAGCCCCCAACATAACATCCCGACCAATAGAGCTGAAGCCGCTTTATCAATATGTATTGTGTGTTCAAATGCAATGAACAGGTACCCTACAATGAATATTACCAACATTAAAATTTCCATACTTACGATAATTTATTTAGTGCGATTTCTAGTCCTTTTTTCGACAAGCCTTTATTCCCATTTACTTGTCCCTTAAGCTCCACAAGAGCATTTTTGATGATCTCTGAAGTGTCTTCAAAAATTGCTTCATCTGATAAGTTCAGATCATCGGTACTCATCAAATAAGCAAAAACTCGTGCCATACCACAATTCGCAATAAAATCAGGAATAACGGCAATATTATTGTCAGCGAAATCACCTGTTGGCCCTAAGAATATTTCTGGATCTGCAAAAGGAACATTCGCACCACATGAAACAACTTCAATACCTGAAGCTATCATCTTCTCGACCTGTTCTTTTGTGATTAATCTTGATGCAGCACAGGGTAAAAATATTTCAGCATTCAAATCCCAAATTTGTTTGTTGACGTCTTCAAAAGACATCATATTATCATGACTCAATGCGTTACCATCTTTGTTCAAAAACAATTCTGTGATTTCTTCAAAAGTAAATCCCTCTGAATTTATGAGTCCACCAACTCGATCGATAATTCCGACCACTTTGGCACCAGCCTGAGCGAGGTAAAATGCTGCTGCAGAACCAACATTGCCCCAACCTTGCACTACTGCTCTTTTCCCTTTGATGTCTCCGCCCCAAATGTTGTAATAGTGTCTAACAGCCTCTGAAACACCAAAACCCGTAATCATGTCTGCTACCTTGTACTTTCTACTCAAGTCAGGAGAGTATTTAAATTCCTCCAATACTTTCACGACACCCATTCTCAATTTTCCGATACGCTTAATCATTTGCGCTTCGTTGGGTTGAAAGTGACCATTAAAAACACCCTCTTGTGGATGCCAAACGCCAGATTCTTCAGTCATCGGAATCACCTCATGAATCTCATCAACATTCAAATCTCCTCCGGTGCCATAATAATTTTTCAATAAAGGAGATACTGCTTTGAACCATCTATTCAGAACCCCTTCTTTTCTTGGGTCATTAGGATCGAAGTTGATTCCTGATTTAGCACCACCGATAGCAGGGCCTGAAACGGAAAACTTGATTTCCATAGTTTTGGCCAAAGACTCGACTTCTCTTTTGTCTAAGCCTATTCTCATTCTTGTGCCACCTCCAGCAGCTCCACCTCGCAGAGAATTTATTACAACCCAACCTCTCGCCTCAGTTTCAGAATCTTTCCATTCAAAAACTATTTCTGGTGTCTTCTCTTCGTATTTTTTAAGCAACTCAAACATTTCTCCTTGATTTTATTTTCTTAATATTTATTTCTACTAATAAATAATGGGCGCGAAGATAAATTAAAATTACGGGTTATGAATTACCCCACTACAATGATCCTTCGATGATCCTGTCACAGAACTCAATACATTATTTTTGGTTTCCATTCTGAGCACACCTAAGAATGCAAAAATCATGGCTTCTTTGTAATCAATAATCTTCTTTTCAGGTAAAATAATTTCTGGCGCACAAAGGGCTTTGAGTCTTGAGATGAAAAAATCATTAAACGCTCCACCACCTGTAACCAACATCTTCCCTTTAGTGTACTGTTTGGTTGCAAGAGAAATTTGAATGGCAATATGTTCAACAACTGTTCTTAGGCAGTCTGATGTCAATAATCGTTTTTCAAAAAGAACATCTCTAAATTTGTCTTTGTACCATTCAGCACCCAATGATTTTGGGGCACTTTTTTTATAGTACTCCAGATCATTTAATCGATTTAGCAGATCTTCGTTTAGCTGACCTTCAGAGGCCAATGAACCTTTATCATCATACATTTTTCCCGTTAATCTGGCCAATTCATTCAGTGCCATATTCATGGGGCAAATGTCATAAGCCCTCCTCTGTCCGTCTTCCAGGAACGAGATATTTGATATTCCACCTAGATTCAGGCAGCAATCATACTCAGAAAATAAAAGGTGATCACCAATGGGTACCAAAGGTGCTCCTTGGCCACCTAGCTTAATATCTTTTGATCTAAAGTCATTGACTACGGTCAAATGGGTTAACCTACCTATACTACTACCACTGCCTATCTGCAGTGTTTTACCCATCTCAGGTTGATGAAAAACTGTATGACCATGAGAAGATACAAAATCAGGGACAACCTGAAATTCTTGACAAAAATTTTGAATTAAACGCCCATAATACTCCCCTAAATCTTGATGTATAACTTCTATGTGTCGATCCTCAATATCGACAATGTTAACCAACAAGTCCTGCCATTTCTGAGTGTATGCATATGTCTTCCCGAACAAAATATTGTAACTCCAAACACCATTGTTTTCGAATTCACAATAAGCCAAGTCAACCCCATCCATTGATGTTCCGGACATTAAACCAATGACTTTATACTTTTTTGACATTCCTGAGATTATTTTTCCGTCTTCCCAAAGATATATTCTTAAGTATCCATCCGTAAAAGAATAAATCAAATTATGAAAAAGGTAGTGTTTGTAGGAATTATAGAGTTAATGAATTACTTTCGCAAAGAATTATAAAACGTGATTTTACATGGATTTTAGCCTTAGTGAAGAACAGTTATCAGTACGTGATGCAGCTAGAGATTTTGCTCAAAATGTACTTAAACCTGGTGTTATTGAAAGAGACGAAAAACAAGAGTTTGCCACTGAGGAAGTGAAACAACTTGGTGAGTTGGGCTTCTTAGGGATGATGGTAGATCCGAAGTACGGTGGAAGTGGTATGGATACTGTATCATATGTTTTAGCTATGGAGGAGTTATCTAAGGTAGATGCATCAGTTTCTGTTGTGATATCAGTTAATAATTCATTGGTTTGCTGGGGTTTGGAAACCTTCGGATCGGAGGAGCAAAAACAAAAATACTTGGTGCCACTTGCTAAGGGCGAAAAAATAGGTGCCTTTTGCCTTAGTGAACCAGAGGCAGGTTCGGATGCTACATCGCAAAAAACAACAGCTGTTAGGGATGGTGATCACTATATACTCAATGGTACTAAAAACTGGATCACAAATGGAAGAACAGCTTCAACATATTTGGTGATAGCTCAAACAGATCCTGAAAAGAAACACAAAGGGATCAATGCTTTTATTGTTGAACGTGACATGGAGGGTTTCATCGTTGGAGCCAAAGAAAATAAATTAGGTATTCGAGGTTCAGATACTCACACTCTTATGTTTCAAGATGTTCGTGTCCCTGTAGAAAATAGAATTGGTGAAGACGGATTCGGATTCAAATTTGCCATGAAAACTTTGGCTGGTGGAAGAATCGGTATCGCATCGCAAGCATTGGGTATTGCATCAGGAGCTTATGAGTTGGCCCTAGCATACTCTAAGGAAAGAAAAGCATTTGGCAAGGAGATTAACCAACATCAAGCCATCGCCTTCAAACTTGCGGATATGGCTACCGAAATAGAATTAAGTAGATTACTTTGTCTTAAGGCCGCTTGGCTCAAAGACAATGGGAAAGATTATGTTTTGGCAGGCTCAATGGCGAAAGTGTTTGCGTCAGAAACAGCAATGAAAACAGCAACAGAAGCTGTTCAAGTGCATGGTGGTTATGGTTTCGTTAAAGAATATCACGTTGAAAGGTTGATGAGAGATGCTAAAATCACACAGATATACGAAGGAACTTCTGAAGTAAACAGAATCGTTATCTCTAGAGCTATTCTAAGAGGTTAAAGGTTTATACATAGAAATTTTAAATGCCAATAGGATCTCTGGGCAGCATTTTTTATAGTGCCGGGCATATAGTTTCTAATCTCATGCCTCTGGATCCTTTCAGTAAAATCAATAGGTCACTAAGCTCCATTTTTGAAATCTCATCAATTGCTTCTTTTGTCGATGCAAAAGATTTTAGTCCCTCCTTTTCTTTAAACGCTTTTTGAAACTCTGGTCCGACAAAAATACCATTGAGATTGTTGTCCTTAATAAGATTATATATACAAATATGCTCCTTTTCTGATTCTTCTCCCAATTCTAACATGTCACCAAGAATGAAGAATTTCTTATTTGCCTCCATGGTTAAAAGATTTTCAATGGCCACCTCTACACTAGATGGATTGGCATTATATGCATCCATAATGAGTGTGTTCTTTGCCGTTTTCTGAATCTGAGATCTGTTGTTGGTTGGTGTATAGTTTTCCAAAGCTTCTTTAATCATGTTATCCGAAACATTAAAGTGCTCTCCAATGGCAACGGCCGCCAATATATTATCCGTGTTATATTTCCCTATCAATTGAGTTTTAATCAAAATGTCTTTTGATTCCCAACTTACATTCAGAAATGGATCTTGCGAATGATAAACACCTTCCGTATCATACATTGATTTTGATCCATAAGTATGTCTCTTTCTACCGTCAGATTTATCCATTAATAACATATCATCTCCATTGACGAAAATTACTCTATCATCGTTTTGTTCCTCAGAACTATCGAAGATTAAATGTTTGTTAGACTGAAGCATTGTTTTATATAATTCAGTTTTCGCTTTAATAATGTTATCAAAACCACCAAACTCTCCAATGTGAGCTCTTCCAATATTTGTTATTAATCCAAAGTTAGGTAAAGCTATTCTACATAAAGATTCAATCTCTCCAACATGGTTTGCGCCCATCTCGATGATGGCTATTTCGTGCTCTTTCGTAATGCTCAGAATAGTCAACGGCACACCTATATGGTTATTCAGATTACCTACAGTTGCCAGACAGTTGTGTTTTTGACTAAGTACAGCGCGAATCAATTCCTTTGTTGTGGTCTTACCGTTACTCCCCGTCAATCCAATGACAGGAATTGTTAGCTGAGATCGATGATAAGTTGCTAAATCTTGCAGCGCTTTTAATACATCATCAACAATAATGAAATTATCAGATTTTCTATATTTCTCTTCATCAATAATAGCATAGGATGCACCTTTTTCAAGTGCCTCTTCGGCATATTTATTTCCATTGAAGTTATCCCCCTTTAAGGCAAAGAAAATAGAACCCTCTGTGATCTTTCTTGTGTCAGTACTTATTTTCGGGTTCTCTAAGAATAGTGAATAAAGTTTTTCCAATTTCATATCATCAAAAATAAAAAAGCCCGTCCCGAAAAATCGGGACGGGCTTATAAATTTTATAAACTCTTTTGTTGGTTAATAATCAGATCCAAGTCCTCGAGGACTACCGATTCTATCCATAGCACACCTGAAGCCTAATGAAGCATTCGCATGTCTTTCATCAAGGTGTCTTCTCGCGGATGGAACAAGATAATAAGCTCTATCATTCCATGAACCTCCTTTATACACTCTTGATCTATCGCTAACCAAGGTTACAACACCCCAATCATACATCAAGTTACCTTCAACCTCATCTCTATCATAATATATACTAGATGCTTTATCTCCATCCAAATAACCTATGTAATCTGCTTCTCTGTAGTTCCTTCTATCGATATTTTCTTCCACAGATACATCTCTCCACTTCATACTTCCAGGCTCACTTTCTATATAATCCGACATGCCATCAACAAGCTTGGCAGAAACCTCAACATCATTGGCCTTAATCATTTCTACTGCTTGCAAAATCTTTTCATTTGCATCATCAAACTTTCTATCATCACTAAAGGTTTTTGCTTCTGAAACAATACTTATAGCCTCTTCAACAACATTAACCTCATCTGGACTAAGTCTATCTTCTGTAATAGTCTGAAATTGCTCAAGATAGTTTTGAACGCCATCCACATCGTAAAAAGCATTTTCATGCTTATCAACTAAGCCTCCTTCACTATTTCTAACCTTAGTCTTGAAAACATTACCTCTAAATGGTCTAAACTCACTTTCATCTTCTGATGTCAATGGTCTATAAACATCCATTACCCATTCACTAACATTACCAGCCATATTGTATAGACCATAATCGTTTGGTGGGTAGGAATATACTGGCGCAGTAATATCTGCATTATCATTAAGACTACCAGCCACACCCATGTAGTCTCCACGTCCTCTAACAAAGTTGGCATTCATCGCACCATACAGCTTGTCATTCGGATCATCATTCCTTACATAGTGTCCATTCCAAGGATAGATCTTTCTATTGTTTACCAATTCTTGAAAAGAATTTCCAATCAAACCGTAAGCAGCGAATTCCCATTCAGCTTCTGTAGGTAGCCTATATCTTGGTAGAAGAATACCATCATTCATGTTAACGTTTCTGTATTCCTCATCAGGATTCAAAGAAGGCATTCCTTCAATCTTCTTCCCACTTTGGTACTGACCAGCTAAATAAGCATCAGTAGAGAAGTGATCACTATCATATTGTTGTGGGAAATGTTCTAGAAGACCTTCTCTTATCAAGATAATTTCATTCACACGATCTGTTCTCCATGCACAATAATCATTTGCCTGTAGCCAGTTTACACCAACCACCGGATAATCCTGATATGCAGGGTGCCTCAAGTAGTATTCGACATATGGCTCATTGTAAGCCATCTTTTCTCTCCAAACTAAAGTGTCAGGAAGTGCTTTTCTATAGATTTCAGGGTAGTTTGTTCCATATACCCTTCTCAACCAATATAGATATTCGTTCCAATGAAGATTAGTGATTTCTGTTTCATCTATATAAAATGAAGATACCGTAACTCTTCTTGGAACATTGTTCCAGTCAAAGTTTACATCCTCTTCTGTTCTTCCCATTGTGAATGTTCCACCTTCTATCAGGATAAGCCCTGGTCCGGTTTCTTGTTCAACATATGGTGACTTTTCAAATCCTCCATTACTCTCATCATTAACATTCCACCCAGTAGTTGAAGAAGTCTCCTTTGTACAAGAAGACAAAACAAATCCACTGATTGCTAAGATGAAAGAAATTTTAACTATGCTTTGAAATACTGGTTTCATTTGATTTCTGTGTTATGTTAAATTTTCCTTGTTCGAATAAACTAAAATGATGGGCAATTTATTGCTCTCATTGTTACTTTTCTTTTCTTACATTTTAGTGTGGTAGAGACTGAAACTTCATGTGCTCCACCGGTTGTAGGTGTTAGTTTAGAGGTTGTAAGGTCATAAGAGTATCCTATTTTCATGTTCCCCGCATGAATTCCAAGTAATCCTATGAATGAATCGTTAACTCTGTGCCAAGCGCCAAAAACTAATGGACCTTTTTGGATATAAACTCCGATATTTATTTGAGTCAAATCATCTTGAACTTGATATAATACATTTGGTGATATCGAAGACTCCTTAGTCCCTCTCCCTTTAGCTGCCAATGGCAATACCATTCCTGCGTGTCCTGTGAATCTTATCGGTAATCTACTTGTGCCAAGCACAAGCGACTCATTTGGTTGATTTATGTGATGAGCTGCTGCTCCAAAGTAAAATTTATCACTAAAGCCTAGAATACCACCTGAGAAATCAACGAAAGATTTAGTACCCCCTCTCGCAATTTCATTTGTTTTAAAAATAAATCCTCTTCTAGTGTCAATTTGATCCCCAAATGTTAATCTTCCCCAGTCTAACGTCTTTTGCACATATGCCGCGGCAAGACCTATTTTAATCGAGAAATATCTATTTATTGGTCTTTGATATGAATAAACACCTGTAGCAGATGTCGTTTTCAAAGTCCCTTTTCCGGCAACATCTTGTGTCACTAACAAACCAACACCACCAGATAAGACCGGAACATGTTGGTCATATGAAGCGCTATAAGTCACAAAATTACCAGATAATTGAGGCCATTGATTTCTATAATTCATGGCAAATCTTGGGCATTTCACAGTTCCTGCAAAGGCTGGATTTAAATATAATGGATTAGCGTAGAATTGTGTGAATTGAGGGTCCTGAGCACTGACTTCATCAGTACTAAAAACAGCCAATAAACTGCACAAAACCGCAAGTATCCAAATCCTTTTGATTCTCATTCTAAATATGGTATTAACTATAATAGCCTACAATGTTACGTAATTATTTTAACTTTGTTTCAGTTAACACTCGTCATTAACAATAATTAAAAAAACTCAGCGTTCAATGCTTTAACACGTTTTAAAACGTAGAAAAGCCTGGTTTATGACGTAGTAAAAACGACTAAATTAATTTTCTTTGAAAAAAATAATCAATGCGGTTCCTTCCTCCAAAATATAAAATTGTTTTACTGCTTACACTGTTGATAAGCACTGCAGCATCAGCTAAAGACTATTCCATAAATATTAATTGGCTAGTCGCATCAAATAACTCTGAGAAATCGGGCAGCCTTAATTACAAATTAGACTTCGAGAACTCGCAGCATGATTTAAGGAAAAGTAGCCTTCCAACCTATGTCACTTTTTACCCCCTTAGTAATGGTGTAAAGAATGTTGAACTGGAACTAGTTAATCCCAAATACATTCCATATACTGGCCCTGAAAAAATAAGCGAAAAAGACCTGAAAATGCTCAGTGAGTCTATCAAAATTGATCACGCAATAACTGTTACGCGAAAGAATAAAAACCTAAGCGTATGGATGAATCCCATTAGAATAGGATCAAATGGCGGAATAGAGCTTTTGCAAAGTGTGAATCTTAGGGTTACTGAAATAATTGGCGCACAGGCAGCTGAGAAAAAATCTGGATTCAGTTTTGTTGATCATTCCAAACTTAGCAGCGGAGATTGGTTTAAAATCTCCATCTCTCAAAGTGGTGTATATAAAATTAGTAAGGACTTTTTAAGTGGGCTAGGATTGAATACCAGTAATCTTAATCCTGATCAGATAAACATATATGGTAACGGAGGTCAAATGCTTCCATTAGAGAATTCCGTGCCTCGCGCTGATGACCTGGAAATTAATGCTATTCAAATTATTGGAGACGATGATGGAAGTTTTGATAGTAATGATTTCATCCTTTTTTATGCCAAAGGACCGAATACATGGCTACCAGATGCAGATGGAACAACATTTACTCATGAAAAGCATCGATACTCCAATAAATCTTATTATTACATAGGTGTTGGGGTTGATCCTCCCAAAAGAATAGAGATTCAAGCTGAAATTGCCGAGGAAGAAACTCATACTGTGGATACTTTCAATGCTTATGCTTATCACGAGGTGGATGATGTTAACCTGACACTTTCTGGAAGAGATTTGTATGGGGAGAAATTTGACTTTGTAACCAGTTATAATTTTAATAATAGTGACTTTACCTTTAGCAATATAGATCAAAACAGCCCTGTCGAAGTCAAAGTAAGATTGATTAATGTTACGGAATCTCCAAACAGCGGGGAATATCAAATTAGTTGTAACAATCAATCGAAGAACTTCACGATAGTAGGTCATGGAACAGGAACATACGCTGACAATGGAGTGCCCAAAATTGAAACTATAAATCCGTTTAACCCAACTAGCGATAATTTATCTGTTTCCATTGAATTTCAAAAAGATTTTGCCAGTGAGGAGGCTTATTTGGATTACATTGAAATAAATGCACGAAGACAAATGGTGATGAGTGGATCTCAACTCTCTTTTCGTGATCTGAATAGTGTTGGCACTGATAATATCGCAAGATTTAATATGAGTAATGCGGGCAGCCTTTATAAATTCTGGGATGTTAGTGATCACTTGAATGTTAGTGAAATAATAATTGAAGGTGACGGTAATCTTCGCAGTTTTAAGACTCAGACAGATAATTTAAAAGAATTTGTAGCTTTTAAAAACTCTGGATATCCTTCACCGACTTCTATTGGGGCTGTACAAAATCAAGATCTACATGGATTAGAGCAGCAAGACATGATTATACTTGCTGCTCCAATGTTTGTAGATCAAGCGAATGATCTAGCAGATTTTCATAGAGAAGAAGGTTTATTAGTTTCAGTGGTAACTCCTATGGAAATATACAATGAATTTTCAAGTGGTAATCCGGACATTACGGCAATTAAGGGATTTTGCAAAATGTTTTACGATCGATCAACTTCTGAAAGTGATCTTCTGGACTATCTGCTTTTTATTGGTGATGCATCATACAAAAACAACAACATTGACCCATTATCATCTCCACTTTTATTATGTTATCAAAATGAAGAATCTCTCGATCCACTGTACTCATTTGTTACTGATGATTACTTCGGTTTTTTAGATGACAACGAAGGAGAAGGGGATTCTAACACAGTAGACATCGGTATAGGTCGGTTTCCAGTTAATAATGTGGAACAACTGGGAGATGTAATTAGAAAGATAAAGTTATATGCTTCAAATAATTCCAGCCCTTTAAATAGCGACTGTTTTTCAAATGAGTCGAATGTATTTGGCGATTGGAGGACGAAAATGCTCTTTATTGCGGATGATGAAAACACTGTTACTCATATCAGCGATGCCAATATTATGGCAGAAATTGTGAATGATAACTACAAGGAATATAACATCAATAAAATATACATTGATGCTTATCAACAAGTAACCACTACAGGTGGAGAAAGATATCCGTTGGCAGAAAAAGATTTAAGAGAAAATATTGAACGTGGGGCTCAAATTGTAACATACTTTGGACATGGTGGAGAAGTCGGTTGGGCACATGAAAGAATATTGGATATTCCAACAATCAATAACTTCACAAATCTGTATCGCTTGCCAGTCTTTCTCACCGCTACCTGTGAATTTAGTAGGTTTGATGACCCTAACAGGACTTCTGCCGGTGAGTTATTATTATTAAACCCAAATGGTGGTGCTGTGGCGTTATTGTCTACTTCAAGACCTGTTTTTGCTAATGCAAATGAAGCTTTAGCAAAAGCCTTTTTCAATCTAGCCTTAGAAAAGGATGCAACAAACATCTCCTATGGAAGTTCGGGAGAGAACGTTTTAAATCATGGCTTACGTCTGGGGGATATATGCAGAGTCACGAAAAACGGAATTCCGGCATCAACCAACAAAAGGAACTTCACTTTATTGGGTGATCCAGCGCTGAGTATGTCTTACCCTAAATATTATGTTGAACAAGATCAAATTACTGATGAAGAAGGTAATATTTTAACTGAAATAAAGGCTTTGCAACAAGTAACAGTTAGTGGGCATATTGAGGATGAAAATGGAAGTTTGATAAGTACGTATAACGGCTTTGTAACTCCTACCGTTTTCGATAAGCCTAAAAACCTTGAAACACTGCAAAATGATAATGGATCAGGTAGCTTTAGCTTTGAACTACAAACCAATGTCTTATACAAAGGAAACACGACTGTGGAAAATGGTACATTTTCTTTTACTTTTATTGTACCAAAAGATATTAGTTACCAAGAAGGTAATGGTCGAATATCATATTATGCCTTGGGTGACGAAAGCGATGCCTTTGGATACAACTTTAATAGTGACTCTGATCAAAGTTTTGTAATTACTGGACAAAACGATAATGCTCCTGAAGACGAAGTAGGTCCGGTGATATCCTTATTTCTTGATAATGAAAACTTCGTAGAAGGTGGAATTACAAACGAAAGCCCTGTGCTTATAGCGCAATTTGAAGATGAGCATGGTATCAATACTTCAAGTAGCGGTATAGGTCATGACATAACGCTTATTATTGATGAAGATAGCCAGAATACTATATTGCTAAATGAATTGTATCAGTCAGATTTGGACACATATCAAAGTGGATCGATAAGATATCCGATTAAGGACATGACAACAGGTGAGCATACGCTAACTGTTAAGGTGTGGGACATCTATAATAATTCATCTAAAAAGACAATTACTTTCGAAGTGGCTAACTCAACTAGTTTAGCTTTGGAAAACGTACTTAATTATCCAAACCCATTTACTACACATACCGAGTTTATGTTCCAACACAATCAGAATTGCAACTCTTTAGATGTTGATATACAAATATTTACGGTGTCCGGAAAGTTGGTGAAGACCATACAAAACACCCTTATCCCTCAGCATGAAGGATCAAATGAAAGCATTTCTTGGAATGGTAGAGACGACTATGGTGATAAACTTGGTCGTGGCGTCTACGTATACAAGTTGAAAGTGAAGACTCCAAGCGGCCTCAAAGAAGAGGTGTTTGAAAAATTAGTGATCCTAAATTAGTGATCTATATGCTAGACAGCACTTTATATTATATCTATATTTGCAAACCAAAATTTTTTTATGTCCAATAGATTTTTTGCCCTCCTATTAGTATCCGTGTTAACATTGAGTGTTAAGGCACAACAAGATGATGATATTCTTGGACGATCAAATGAAAATGATTTACGTACCATTACTACTGCGGTTCCTTTTTTATTAATTACACCGGACACAAGAGCGGGTGGTATGGGTGATGTTGGAGTTTCTACCTCGGCTGATGCTAATTCTATTCATTGGAATATTGCAAAACTTGCCTTTGCCGAAAAGGATTCTGAAATTTCTTTTTCATACTCACCATGGCTAAAGAAGATTGTTAGTGACATGAATCTTGCTTATTTAAGTGGCTACAAGAAAATTGGTAAAAACCAGGCTATCTCTGGTTCCTTAAGGTACTTCACTTTAGGTGATATAAAATTTACTAATGAAAATGCACAAGTAATTTTAGATTTTGAACCTAAGGAGTTTGCCGTTGATGCTGGATATGCTTTACAACTTTCAGATAAAATTTCAGGGGGTTTAGCTGCACGTTATATTTTTTCAAATCTAACAGGCGGGATATCTGCCAATTCTAGTGTAGAGGCTAAAGCAGGTAATTCGTTTGCTGTTGATGTAGCTGCTTATTATGAAAATGATGATGTAAGATTAGGTGATTACAAGTCAACTTTAGCTTTTGGCCTTAATATATCCAACATAGGAGCAAAAATGGCATATACTACATCTGGTCAAAGAGATTTCATACCTACTAATCTTCGGTTTGGACCATCTTTGACAATGAACTTGGATGAGTACAACAAACTAACATTTGCTTTTGAAGGAAACAAACTCTTAGTACCTAGCACACCGATTTACGATTCGACTGGAACAGGTATTCTTGCTGGGAGAGATCCCAATGTTGGTGTTGCGAGCGGTATCTTTGGATCTTTCGGAGATGCTCCTGGAGTTGTAACACTCTTTGAAAATGGCGATGTCGAAGTTGAGTCTGGCAGTGTTTTAAGGGAAGAGCTCAGAGAAATTAATTTGGCTACTGGTTTGGAATACTGGTATCAAGATCAATTTGCACTTCGTGCGGGTTATTTTTTCGAGCACTCCACAAAAGGAGGAAGGAAATATGCCACTTTAGGTGCCGGAGTTAAATACAATGTTTTCTCATTTGATTTTTCTTATCTCATACCTACCCAACAGAATAACCCTTTGGCCAATACTCTGAGGTTCACATTGCGTATGAATTTCGATGCTGTTAAATCGAGTGGTGGTGATGGTGAACAAAAAGGAATATAATATCTGAATAATGAAACGCATAGAACATCGTTTCATTTACCAAGAATTTGACGGTACGGAAGAAATCCCTAACCAAGATGTTGAACTTATAAAGAATGCAGGGAATATTGCTAAAAAAGCATATGCACCATATTCTCTATTTAATGTTGGTGCCGCGATTCGACTTGAAGATGACACGATAGTTACCGGTAATAATCAAGAAAACGTGGCCTACCCGAGCGGTTTGTGTGCTGAAAGAGTCGCCCTGTTTTACGCCAAAAGTCAATTTCCCGATCTTAAAATTAAAGAAATTGCCATTACTGCATTTAGTAAAAAGTTTGAAGTTCTCGATCCAATTACACCTTGTGGAGCATGTCGACAAGCTCTTTTAGAATACGAAAACAATCAAAGATCTAATATCAAAGTGATGCTTTGCAGTGAGCAGTCTAATAAAGTACTTGTGCTGGAATCAGTAAAAAATCTCCTCCCACTTTCTTTTGAAGAGAAAAAACTTAAAAATAATTAGCTTTAAATATCTGTTTTATTATTTGAACAGACTGTTTTTGAACAGGTTCTCTAATTAAATATTCGCATTTCAGCATTTGCCATATTGAATAGATTAAGCTCAAAAGAATTTAAAGGACAAATTCTGAAATCTGAAAATTCTACCTTACTTTCGCTAGTCAAATAAATGTTATGGCAGAAGTAAAGACAAAGTCAAAGAAGAAGGCCCCCGCAGCATTAAAGTTCGATAAGAAGGATTATATCGAATGGTATGAATCAATGTACCTCATGAGAAAATTTGAGGAAAAATGTGGTCAGTTGTATATCCAACAAAAGTTTGGAGGGTTTTGTCACCTTTACATTGGACAAGAGGCAATTCTTGCTGGAATGAAAACTGCAATGGCTGATGAAGATCGAGTTATTACGGCTTATAGAGATCATGCTCACCCACTAGTTTTAGGAACACCTGCTAAATATGTCATGGCAGAGCTCTACGGTAAAAGAACCGGACTTAGTAAAGGTAAAGGAGGATCAATGCATATGTTTGATGTTGATCGCGGTCTTTTTGGCGGACACGGTATAGTGGGCGCTCAAATACCTATGGGTGCCGGAATGGCTTTTGCTGACAAGTATAAAGGTAACGATAATGTTACAGTAACATTCTTTGGTGATGGTGCTGCTAGACAAGGTGCCCTACACGAAACATTTAACATGGCCATGACATGGAAGTTACCTGTCATTTTTGTTGTCGAGAATAATCAATACGCGATGGGGACATCTGTTGAACGAACTTCTAACGTTCAGGAATTATGGAAGCTTGGGTTGTCCTACGAAATGCCCTCAGAACCTGTTGATGGAATGAGTCCAGAGAATGTGGCCCAAACAATGTCCAAAGCATTTGCTCATTGCAGATCGGGTAAAGGTCCTTATTTCTTGGAAATCAAGACGTACCGTTACAAAGGACACTCCATGTCAGATCCTCAGAAGTATAGGTCTAAGGAAGAGGTGGCAACGTTTAAAGATCAAGATCCAATTACACATGTTTTGGATGTCATCAAGAAGAAAAAATATTTGACTGAAGCCGGAATCAAAAAGATACAGGACAAGGTTAAAAAAGAAGTTGAAGAGTCCGTGAAATTTGCTGAAGAATCACCTCAACCAGAAGCCCACGAGCTTTATGAGGATGTTTACTCACATAGTGACTACCCTTACGTTAAAGGTTAATATATAAATCAAAGATCGATTAAATTATTATGGCTGAGATAGTTAGAATGCCGAAATTAAGTGATACCATGACAGATGGCGTGGTCGCTGAGTGGCACAAAAAAGTTGGTGACAGCGTGGAGTCGGGAGAGCTATTGGCTGAAATTGAAACGGATAAGGCAACCATGGAATTCGAATCATTCCAGGATGGTGTCCTATTGCACATCGGTGTTGAAAAAGGTGCTACAGCACCTGTGGATTCTATACTTGCTGTCTTAGGCGAGAGGGGAGAGGATATAAAGAAACTCATTGCTGATAATGAAACTGCAATGGCAGCGTCAAAAGTTGAAGCAACTCCAAAGGCTGAAGAAAAGACTGCTCCCAAAGCACCTGCTGCTGAAGTTAAACCTGCAGTCTCATCGAATAATGAAGTTGTTAAACCCGCGAGAAGAATTACTGTTTCAGCTCAAGCAACATCTAGTAATGGTAAAGTGAAAGCTTCTCCACTAGCTAAAAGATTGGCTAAGGAGAAAAATATTAATCTTCAAAGAATACAAGGTTCTGGGGATCATGGAAGAATAATCAAACGTGATATTGACAATTACTCTGGCGGAGGAGGAACTTTTATTGGGGTTGAACAATTTTCAGAAGAGCCTGTTTCACAAATGAGGAAGGTTATTGCAAATAGATTAAGTGAGAGTAAGTTTACAGCACCTCATTTCTATTTGACCATTGCCATTGACATGGGAGAGGCAATGAATGCGCGTAAAGCCATAAATAAATCGATTGCACCTAATAAAATCTCATTCAATGATATGGTTGTTAAAGCTGTGGCCAAATCATTAAGAAAACATCCGGCAGTTAATTCTTCATGGTTGGGTGATCGCATTAGAATGAATGATCATATCCATATCGGAATTGCTGTTGCTGTAGATGATGGCTTACTTGTTCCTGTTGTTCGATTTGCAGATGGAAAGTCTTTGAGTCAAATTGGGTCTGAAGTAAAAGATTTCGCATCAAGAGCAAGAAACAAAAAGTTGCAACCACAAGATTGGGAAGGAAACACTTTTACAATTTCTAACCTAGGAATGTTTGGCATTGAAGAATTTACCGCAATCATAAATCCACCAGATGCTTGTATTTTAGCGGTTGGTGGAATACAATCAACGCCAGTTGTAAAAGATGGTCAAGTTGTTCCTGGAAATGTCATGAAAGTGACTTTGTCCTGTGATCATAGAGTAGTTGACGGTGTTGTAGGATCTATGTTTCTTAATACGTTGAAGGACTATTTAGAAAGTCCTGTGATGTTATTGGGTGAAGAGTCCATATAATTTTCTTTTAAATCCATTTGAATTAAGCTTTCTTATATTTGCTTAGTCATGGATAGTCCCATCGAGTATGTCAAAGGCATTGGGCCTAGTAGAGCTCAGATTCTTAAGAAAGAACTGAATATTCAAACCATTGGAGATATGCTCGAGCATTTTCCTTTCCGCTACATTGATCGTTCAAAGTTTCATGCTATAAAAGATATTGTATCTGAGGAGACATATGTGCAGCTAAAAGCTAAGCTTATCGATATGCGTGAGGTTCCAATGGGAAAGAAAACGAGACTGGAAGTCACAGTAAAAGATTCATCAGGACGCATAAAACTTACTTGGTTTCAAAAAATAAAGTTTGTTAAACCCAATATGATTGTTGGTAGAGATTACTTGATCTTTGGGAAACCAAATATGTATGCAAATAGATATTCTTTGGTTCACCCGGAAATGCAAATTTTAGATCCGAACAAAAATCTTATTCTAGGAGGTCTGCAAGCTGTGTATCACTCTGGTGAAAAATTATCCGCTGTTGGATTCAGTAGCAAAGGAATTGAAAAGGTTATAAAGACCATCCTTAGTAATTCAAGTAAAATTATTCATGAGTACTTACCTGAAGATTTAATAAATGATCTTGGTCTTATGGGACGTGAGCAAGCATTTTTACAAGTTCACCAACCAAAAGATATAGCAGGTATTGAAAAGGCGAAATTCAGATTGAAGTTTGACGAATTCTTTTTACTTCAACTGACACTTCTTAAACTTAAAATAAGCAAAGCGGAAAAAAACAGAGGCATGCCGTTCAATGTGATCGGTGATAAATTCAATACGTTTTACAAAAACAATCTTCCTTTTGAGTTAACGAATGCACAGAAGAGGGTGGTTAGAGAGATAAGACAAGATCTAGGGTATGGACTTCAAATGAATCGTTTGTTGCAAGGTGATGTCGGAAGTGGCAAAACCATAGTTGCTTTGCTTGCAACACTTATTGCGATTGACAATGGCTATCAGGCAAGTTTTATGGCGCCAACAGAGATCCTAGCCAATCAACATTTTCAAGGGTTAACAGAGCTTCTTCAAGGCATGGATGTAAGAGTGGAATTGCTAACCGGCTCCACTTCTGCAAAAGCACGAAAACCCTTATTCCAGGATTTGTTGGAAGGAAAAATAGATATCCTGATTGGAACTCATGCAATTCTAGAGGATAAGGTGAAATTTAAAAATCTGGGGCTCTCCGTAATTGATGAACAACATCGATTTGGAGTTGCACAACGTGCTAAGATGTGGAAGAAGAATGTCATTCCACCACATGTTTTAGTCATGACAGCAACACCTATTCCTAGAACTCTGGCTATGACATTATATGGTGACTTAGATGTTTCAATAATAGATGAACTTCCACCTGGCAGGAAGGATGTCAAAACGCTGCATCGATATGATGGTTCAAGACTAAAGGTCTTTCAGTTTATCGAGGATGAAATTAAAAAGGGACGTCAGGTCTATCTCGTATACCCCCTGATAGAAGAATCCGAAACTCTAGACTATAAGGATCTTATGGATGGATTCAATAGCATTGAAAGACGCTTTCCGAAACCCAAGTATCAAGTAGGGATCCTACACGGCAGGATGAAGCCGGAAGACAAAGATTTTGAGATGGATCGGTTTGTAAAAGGGGAAACTCAAATTTTAGTTTCCACCACGGTCATTGAAGTAGGAGTTAATGTTCCTAATGCATCAATGATGGTGATTGAAAGTACAGAGCGTTTTGGCCTTTCACAGTTGCACCAACTAAGAGGTAGAGTTGGTAGAGGTGCCGAGCAATCATATTGTATCCTGATGTCAAGTGTAAAATTGAGTGCAAATGCGAGAACGAGAATCGAAACCATGTGCCAGACCAATAATGGTTTTGAAATAGCGGACGTAGACCTAAAGTTAAGAGGGCCAGGGGATATAATGGGGACTAGACAAAGTGGGATTCTAGACTTTAAAATCGCTAATCTAGCGACTGATGGTCGGATACTGCATCTTGCTCGAGAAACAGCAATAAAAATATTAAGGGAAGACCCATCTCTTTCGTCCGATCTGTACCTGCCAATTTCGAAAGCAGTCGGAAGAGATCTGAATAGAAAAAATCATTGGAGTAAAATTTCATAATCTTTAGCTGATCTTCTGAAAATCGAATTCCTCTAAAAGCTCCATCAAGGAGCTGGATAAATACTCTTCTTTTATAAAATGAAATTGCTGATGTTTTTTAAGATGGATTGCTAAATATTCCTGCTCCGACTGTCCAGGAGTAGGAATTAAAATGGCCTCTTTATTCAATTTAACCATATCCATTATTGAACTATAGCCACAACGACAAAGAACTACCCTCGATTGCGTAATCTTCTCCTCGATTTCACGCTGCGTTAAATGGTCAAGGACTTCCAACTTACCAATCATCCTTTTCTCATTAGATATTTGGACACCCCTAATTAAGAGTGCGTCATCAACATTTCGTAAAACATCGATAACTCTTTTTTCTAATCTTTCACGAGATGGTTCAGGTCCTGACAGGATCGCAACAACTTTATACTTTAGCCCAATCTCCTTTCTAACAAATCTGGATAAAGGACCAATATATTTAACTGGAACAGGAAGGTTCCCATGAGATAACTTTCCGCTTAGGTTATCCTTTCCTTCCATATCCGGCACCCAACATTCATCAAACATTTTAATGTATGCATGATTTATTTTATTGATTGTTTTTTGAATTAATGGAACTTGGATAAACAATTGATGTGTAATGAACACAGAACAACAAGCGGAAGAATAAAATCCAAATCTATTGTCTGATATTATTAAATCATACCTATTGACCTGTAAATGATTATTCAACCATTCATTTTCCAACCGGATTGCCTTTTTAAGTTTGGGTAGTTGCTTTAGAATAGCGAAAGACATCAAATTTCCTTGAGCATATTTGACGTTGTATGATGGGATTTCGTAAAATGTTAATCTTGGGAATTCTTCTTGAAGCAAGCACAAGGATTCTCCATCCGAGGCAATGGAGACTATCCAATCATCAGATAGATATTTATTGATTAATGGTATACAACGAGTTGCATGACCCAATCCCCAATTCAATGGTGCTATTATAACAGATTTCTTCACTTTAGATTCTGAATCTTGATATTACAAATCAAAATTCAAGATAAGTATATAATGACGAATACTGCTATGTATTTAGCGTAAGTCGAATTTAGTTTTCCCTATTAAACTACCAGCTTCATATATTTCAACAATATATTGACCAGCGGTTAATTCAGAAGTAACAGTATGAAAAACACAAATGCTTTTACCCGTTCCATCGTAGTCAAACTGTCGCTTAGCACTATACTTACCCGACACTCCACTGAAGTTAAACGTCTTACCTATGTTGTTTTTATCATCCAGAACCAATCCTTCTGGGCTTATTACTCTAACATGTAGCGTCTTAGGACCTTTTTTAGAAATATTATTTTGCGCGAGATTGACACATGACTTTATCATTTCGGCTCTTGAGGCTCTATTTGTTTCCTTTTGAGCTCCGGTGCTTCTGACCCTAATGGCTTCGGCAATGAATGAGTTGGCCGTCAGTACAGAGCCCGCCTTAATTATACTTGCCTGATCTTCCAATTTATTTGCAAGGGCGTTTTTCTGAGAACTTACATCCGACAGGTTGGTCGATAAGGTTTGATTCTCATGAGTTAATGCAATATTCTCTTGATTTAATGAGTCAATGGTAACAAGATAATCCTTCATAATATCTCGTAAAGTACCAGCCTCCTTCTTCAATTTACCAATCTCCCAGCGCAGTGAAGAGTCATCTTTCTTTAATTTCTGAACTCTTTCCAGTAAAGACGCAATCTCTTCTCTTTGTTGCAAAACTTTTCCCTTCATCTCATCATTCTCAACGCTCAAGGTGTCATACTGCTGCAGCATTTCAACCAATCCCTCTTCCAGTTCACTACGTTCCGTGGTTAGCTCTATATTGGATTCTTCCAGACCTACAACATCCGTTTTCGTTTCACTAAGCAAATACGCTAAAACCAATACCGCTATACACAATAACCCAATAATGATGTGTAATCCCCTATTATTACCTTTTGATTTCGTGATAGCGTCTCCCATAAGTGTAGTGTTTCGTTCTCTTCAAAGATAGTAATTAAAAAATCTTAGGTTTTCAAGAAGCCAATACATCCGCTACTTTTTATCAAAAGCTGATCCTTAATATCCTTGATTTCAGGGAAATGAAGAATAACCACTTCAGAGCGCTAGGTTTCGTCTTTGATTGGAATCCATTTTAGGCGATTTCTTATTACCTATTCGGTAACAGAAATTACTATTTTCGCCAAAACTTCGCGGGATAATTCAAAAGATTTAGGAAAAATGGAATCTAAGATTTTAGTAATAGGTGCGGCTGGTCAGATTGGGATTGAACTGGTTAAAAAACTGAGAGACCTTAATGGTTATGCAAATGTTTTTGCAAGTGATCTTCGATGTACTGATGCCTATATTAGTGATAGTAATTTTATTCAATTGGATGTATTGGATAAACCAGCTTTGAGAGATTTATTTATCGAAAATTCTTTCACTGAAGTATATTTACTGGCTGCCATGCTATCTGCCACAGGTGAAAAATACCCAATAAATGCTTGGGATCTTAACATGCAGAGCCTTCTTAACATACTAGAACTGGGAAAAGACAAATTGGTGAATAAGATATTTTGGCCTAGTTCTATTGCTGTATTTGGCACAGAATCTCCAAAGTTTAATACTCCCCAGCATTCCATTAAGAATCCTAATACAGTTTATGGAATTAGTAAATTGGCTGGGGAACAATGGTGTGATTATTACCACACCAAATATGATGTAGATGTGAGAAGTTTGCGCTATCCAGGATTGATAGGGCACGAGAGTGAGCCTGGCGGGGGCACCACTGATTACGCAGTAAGTATTTTTCATGAAGCCTTGGAAAACAATTCTTTTACATGCTATTTACACAAGGATCGAGCTCTGCCTATGATGTATATGGATGATGCTATACGGTCAACTATAGAAATCATGGAGGCCGATCCAGAATCAATAAAACATCGTGATTCTTACAATTTGGCTGGCATCAGTTTTTCTCCTGAACAGCTGGCTTTAGAAATTAAAAAGCATCTCCCAAATTTTAAGATGGATTATCTGATCGATTCTCGTGATCATATTGCCAGCACATGGCCAAGTAGCATTGATGACTCAGTTGCCAAAGAAGAATGGAATTGGAATCCAACCTATAATTTGGAAAGTATGGTCGAGGACATGATATTTAATCTTAAAAAAAAAAGATCAAGTAGAGCTGTTGTTTCCTAGTTAGACCGCTAATTCCTTTTTGATGGACTCGATCTTTTGATTCAATTTTTCGCTTGCAGCATTGAAGTTATCTCCCTGGTTATAATCACACTTCACACTTATGTAGTATTTTATCTTTGGTTCAGTTCCTGACGGTCTTACCGTAATTTTGGAATGATCACTTGTTATATATTGAAGAACATTCGATTTTGGAAAATTGATGGTGCTTATATTGCCAGCTGGCTTAAACTTTTGTATCCCCGTTTTGTAATCAATAAACTGTGTCACTCTCGATCCATTTATTTCCTTTGGTGGGTGGTGTCTCCACTTATCCATTAGTGCTTGAATCTCATCAAACCCAACTGAACCCTCCTTGGTAATTGACACCAAAGCTTCTTTATACAAGCCTGTCACCTCATATATTTCTCTCATCAATTGCCATACTTCTTTACCCTTGGTTTTCGCCCAACATGCCATTTCACAGAGCATCACCGCTGAAATAACAGCATCTTTATCTCTTACAAAGTCATCAACTAGATATCCATAACTCTCCTCACCACCACCAATGAATTTCTCCTTGCCCTCTTTTTCACCTATAAGTTCTGCGATATACTTAAAGCCTGTCAGCGTATGATATATCTTAACACCAAAATGATTAGCCAAGTCAGTCAATATTTCTGATGTTACGATCGTTTTAGCAATAAATTGATTGCTTGAGATTGTTCCATCTTCTTGCTTTCTACTAAGTAAATAATAGATTAATAATGCAGCTGCCTGATTTCCATTAATCAGTTCAAGTTCGTTTGCTTCATTTCTGATGGCGATACCCACACGATCTGCATCAGGATCTGTTCCAATAACTATATCTGCATCAATTCTTTGGCCAGCCTTTAGACCTAAATCCAAAGCTGCTCTTTCTTCCGGATTTGGAGAATGTACGGTTGGAAAATTACCGTCAGGGTTTTTTTGTTCATCAACAATATGCACATGCTGATAACCAGCCATTTCTAGCATTTTGGGAATTAAGGTAATGCCGGTACCATGAAGTGATGTAAATACGATTTTCAATTCATTCCTCTCTTCTTGTAAATTGGAGTTTATCAATCTGTTATTAATGAGATTCAAGTATTTGTAATCTAATTCCTCACCAATTTTCTTAATCATACTATGATTAGCGCTCATGTTGATATTTTCTGGTCCATGGATTTTTCTCACCTCATCTATTATTCCCTTATCGTGAGGTGGAACCAATTGACCTCCGTCTGACCAATAGACTTTATATCCATTGTACTCCTTTGGGTTGTGTGAAGCTGTAATGACGATACCTGCTTGGCATTGTAGTTCTCTAACAGCGTAGCTTAGAATCGGTGTTGGTCTCAACTCTTCAAAAATATAAACCATATGACCATTGGCAGATAATATTTCAGCGGCCTTGTTCGCAAACAAATGACTATTGTTTCTGCTATCATAGGCAATAGCGATCTTACTTGGACTATCTTTATATTGCTTCATCAGATAATTAGACAATCCTTGGGTAGCAATACCAATAGTATAGATGTTAACCCTATTAGTACCTACGCCCATCTTGCCTCTCATGCCTCCGGTTCCGAACTCCAAATCTTTATAAAAGCACTCGAAGAGTTCAGCCTGATCATTCACTATAAGATGAGTTACCTGCTCTCTTGTTGATGCGTTGAACACAGGGGAAAGCCACTGGCTGGCTTTTTTGACGATTGCTTCTTCTGTCATTATTCAAATTTTGCCCCGAAGTTAAGATTTATAGCCACTGATAGCTCGTTTAATTCTCTTGTTTATTAAAATTGATATTTCATATTCTCAAATCGAAACCTTTAGGCAGTTTTTGCGTTTTAGATACTGTAATTAGTTTTTTCAAATTGCCCTGAATTTTGTGAAGAGAGATCGTGAAGTTGAGCATTTGAGAATGATAGAGATGATTGAATTGTGAGAAAGAATAATTCAGGGCATTTTTGGGGGTCTCGAATCGAGACCCCCTTTTTCATGCCTTATTGTCTGGTTGTATTAGTTTTGGCTGTCATTGTGTCATCTCAAGGTCCTTCCAGAAGTATTCTAGTCCCAAAAATTCGATTGGTTTAATATTTGACCGCTGTCGAGTAAATAATAATAGCTTGAAAATGAAAAACGTAAAATATAATAATAGACCCAGCTTGGCAAAAATGATGGAAGACATGATTAATGATGAAATCATAAATCCGATAAGTAATAGACTAAGACACCCCAATTTACCTTCGGTAAACCTCAAAGAAACTTCAGAGTACTTTCTGCTAGAAATGGCTGCCTCAGGCTTAAAAAAGGAAAATTTTGATTTAGTAATTAAAGAAGCCCAGTTGCGTATTTCGTATAGGGAAGAAGTGAAAGATCAAAAGAAAGAATCTGACTACGCAAGAATGGAATTCAACTATCATTCTTTTACAAGGATGTTTACCTTACCTGAATCAACACTCTCTTCTGAAATAAAAGCAAGTTATCTTGATGGGATACTGCTGGTAAACATTCCAAAGGTTAAACTTGAAAAAGAGTCCGCTAAGAAAATTCTTGTTGATTAAATATTTTAAGGTTAATAAAAAAGGGAAGCCTGAAAAGCTCCCCTTTTTTTTATCTCATATTTTATGCTGTTCTAATACAACTTATCGATTGTATTTTCCACATCAGCAGCAGTATTCATTGCTCCTTGAATTCTTGAAACAACGGACGTTTCAGCCTGTTTCATAAGGTTATTCTGATTATTAGTATAATCCGTGACATCACCTGACCCTGAAACCTTGGATAAGACCTTGATAACAAAAACTCCTTGATTTCCTTTAATTGGCTCAGACATGCCGCCTTCCGGAAGAGCAAAAGCTTTACCAATCATTAACGGTTCGTTTCCAGCTCCAGGTGCACCATTAACACTGTATGCAATATCATTGGCATCATTAACCTTAACATCTAATGATGTTGCTATTGCGTTAAGATCGCCAGCACCACTAAAAGAGGCAATAATTTTATCCGCTTTCATTTGCTTCAAAACTTCCGTTTTTACCAGTTCCTTAGCGTTTTCATATGTAGGTACTCCCTTTTCCTTCTTGGCAACAAATTTTGCAACTACAAAATTCTCGTTTAAGTCAAATGCTTGTGATATTTCACCAACCGTTCTACTATCATCATATGCCCATCGAACTATCTCTCTAGCATCAGTTACTTTACCTACACTAGTCGCAGCCATTTTAAGGTTGGGTTCTGAATCTACTTGCAATCCTTTTTCCAACGCACCCGCACTAAATTTATCTTCTGAATTATAATCAACAGCAAAATTACTTGCTTCTTCATACGCTAAGTTGACCGTTTCTGTTGAAGCAACAATGTTTCTTGATATTTCAGCGATTATTGAGCTTATAGCATTTCTTCTTCCCAATACTTCAATGATATGGTATCCGAATTGTGTTTTCACAACACCCTTTGAACCTTCAGCATTATCGAAACTAAAATCTTCGAATTCTGTTACCATTTGCCCTTTTGGGAACCAATCATAAACTCCTTGATTTCCTTGGAAATTATCTTCTGAGAATTTAGCGCCTAAAGCATCAAAAGCATCTCCGTCCTTTTTGATGGCTCTTAATATGCTATCCGCTCTATTTTTTAAATCGTCATTATCGGTAGCGCTTTTCAATAAAATATGTCTTACCCTTGACTCATCCTGAGGCTCAGATTTACGAACTACTTTTGCAATCTTATATGATTCGCCATCTTTATATGGACCTACAATAGATCCAATAGAAGCATTCGTCAATTCACTATCGAAATTATCTTGTCTTGATCCCTGCTTGTATGTAGTCTCAATATATGATGATAAGTCACTATTGGCTATAACATAGCTGGAGTCATTAGTGCTTGTTTGGAATCCTTCTTTCAAGTTGGCAACTTCCTCCATAATAAGGACTTTATCACCTTCAGTAGGAACTACGCCAAATGTCACATATTCAATACTACGTGCCTCAACTTGCTCAAAACTTTTATCGTTCTTATGGTCGTTAAAGTAAGCCGTCATTAGACTCTCATCAGGTGTAATAGTACTATCTGGAATTTCAGCATACTTTTTCATTACATATTGAAAAGACACTTTTTCTGATGTTCCGTTCGCATTGTCCTTACCATCGATATTATTGTAATAAATGCTTTTTCCAATAAGCGTATTGAACTTCTCAGTCAATTTACTTTCTACCAATCTCTTCTTTTCTGCCTTGTATATTTCTCTTCTGTTTTCCCAAAGTGCCGTGTAGAATATTTGAACAGAATCTGGTGAGAATAGACCGTTTGCTCCTTTATATCTAGGTGCATTAGTGAATTCATCCATTACTGCATCACCCCATCTAATATCATCATATTCATCATCAGTGACATTTACGCCTGATTCTTGAACACATGCATAGAATACCTTATCACGAACTAAGTTTGCCCATGCTTGCTTTCTAGCCTGATCTCTAGTGATCGTACTTCCATACGAAGTGTACAATTGCTCAAGCTTTGCAGCTTCTTGCTCTAACTGAGTTGCATCTACTGATTCACCATTAATTGATCCCACCTGTGGGACGCTTGGAGAAAATAACCCGCCACTTCCAAGCGCATCACCCAATACAAATAGTAAAATCGCCATTCCAATCAATATGATTAGTAATCCAGATCTTTTTCTAATACTTCCTATTACTGCCATGTCTTTTTAAAAAATTTCTATGTTATTTACCCCTAAAAGGGCTGCGAATATACAACGGCTTATTGATAAAAGAAAGCTCTTATTATTGTTTTATGGTGAGCTTGAGCAATTCGATTTTATTGATACTCACCTCTATGACCTCCAAAACGACATTTTCTAAAATTATTTTCTCGTTCTTTTCCGGTATATCCTCGCTATGGTGAAGGACTAGACCTGCAAGAGTATCATACTCTTCTGATTCTTCTAATGGTAATTTGTACTTATCGCATAGCATATCGATTTCATGTCTCGCGCTGAATAAAAAAGAGTTTTCACTCAATTGCCTCTCTATAAGCTGTTCAGTATCATGCTCATCCTGTATTTCACCAAAAATCTCTTCCACAACATCTTCTATAGTCAATATCCCAGCGGTTCCTCCATATTCATCCACAACTACAGCTAAGTTCTGTTTCTGCTTGATGAATTGCTTAAGAATATCACTAGCTGTCTTCGATTCAGGCATAATTGCAAGTGGCAATAAAATAGATTTTATGGACTCAGGGTTCTTGAATAATTCTCTATTATGGACATATCCAATGATATTGTCAATTTTCTCCTTGTAAATAAGGATTTTTGATAAACCAGAAGAAATGAAGTTTTTCTTCAACTCCTCTAAATCACCATCAATATCCAATGCAACTACCTCATTTCTAGGAATCATTATCTCTCTTGCCTTGGTCTTACTGAAATCCAACGCATTTTGGAATATCTGCACCTCATTTTCAACCTCTTCATCATCCAATTGATCCAATTCCATTTCGTCAAAGTAATTGTTAAGGTCTATTCTTCCGAGTACCGTTTCTCTTTCCTCCTTCTCTCCATTCAAAAATGCTCTGATAATAAACTCTGATAATGAACTAATCAATAATGCTGGGATTAGCAGAATGAAGTAACATAACACCACGGGTAATAAGAACAAATGCAATGTTTTGTTTGGATTAATTCTAAAAATCGTCTTAGGAAGAAACTCTGCGAAAAAGAGAACAATAATGCTAGAAATAAAAGTCTGAGCAAGTAAAACAAAAACAAGATTATCCCAGACAGCCTCTATCCTAGGATCCAGTACTTTGGACATAAAATAAGCATATGCTACAAGTGCAATATTATTGCCAACAAGCATAGCTGCAATAAATGTAGGTCTTCGTTTGTTGAACCAGGATAGTATTGAATCAGCAAGGTTCCCCTGCTTTTTTCCTAATTCAATCTGAAGTTGATTGGATGAAATAAAGGCTATCTCTGTTCCAGAAAACAATGCGGAACAAATTAACGATAGTATAATGATGATGAAGTAATAATCCATGTCGCCCAAAGATATTTATTTTTCAGGCATGTAACATCTAATTATCCCTTTCATTGTTAGTTGTTGTCTCCATTCTTTTCCGAATAAGACGTCTGGTGTAAAATAGCAAAAGTGCTATAATTGGGAAAACATACTCTAATGTTGACACCTCACCACCACTCATCAGCTTGTAAAGGGTGAAACACGCTGTTAAAATGGCAACAACAAGCCAAAATTTTTCTAGGTAAAATGATACTTTACTCATTCTCTTGTGTCATTTGTTTCATTTCTAATTCGCCTCTCGGTCTAGTAATACTATATCTCGTAAAAGATTCATTGGAAACAATACCGTCTCCGTAAATCACTCCTCCATCACGATGAATTGTAATCGGGTCTTCCGAATATATGGTGGCGCTGTCCTGCAACCATACTAATCTCTCTGTCAAAAGAGTTTCTCCTTCAATATTACTAAAAACAACGCTATCAATAGCCTCCATTTTAGCACTATTTTCATAATAAATGCCATTTTTAGAAGTTAATTGGGCGACTTTCATTTCATTCTCGTCAAATATCTCCAGCTTTAAATTCTTCTCTATAATTATATATGTAGAATCATGACTGTACTGCTTCATCAATCCCGCGCTTAGCTTATTCTGCAACTTCCCCTTTTCGGTAAAAAGATATTCTGCGTTTTCGATAATCTGACCAGGCTCTGTGTCATCACCTGTAATGTCCATGATGACGTCCATATCATTTTGACATGAAAAAAATATCCCCATCATAAAAATGATGAGGATATGTAATTTTTTTATCACAAGAATAAATTAGTTACTGATTCTAACAGTCGTTGCACCACCGCAAGGAAGTGTATATGGGTCTCCTGCTTTTAACCCCCAGAAAAACAACTCTTCTTTGGTTGGATATCTTGATCTACATGAAGCTAATTTCTTATTTGCCGCTTCTTTTATCTTATCTGAAGGATCTACTGACTTCGCCTTATTATAAAAATCAGTCGCTAACCAATAAACAGATACCGAACCGGCCTTACCATCATCACAAGCCTTTGATTTCGATCTAGCAATATCACCTTTGATGATATATGCTGAACCACTTTTAGGATCAAGTTTTAACATTTCATTTGCATATGAAGAGGCTTTCCCAATTTTACTCTTTGATATCGAAATAAGACCAGCGTTAGTTAGATAAGTTAGTTTGTCCGGACAATCTCCACACATTTCTACCGCTTGATCAAAATATTCTAAAGCACCGTTAACATCCTGTTTCTTTAACAACATTCTGCCCAATGCACTTGCTGACTTTGCCGTTGGCTCTTTCGCATGTACAAATTCTGTTACTTGAAGGAAGATTTCTGCATCATCACATTGTTTTCTATCCAAAATAGATAAAGCCTTTTTGTTCAATTCCAAATTTTCCGGATCAGCGGCAATCTTTTCACCATAAAATTTGACGATATCATCACACTCAGCAACAGCGATGAAATAGGTGTCTACATTATCTTTAGTAGTCTTGAAACCATCTATCGATTTTTGATCTTCTGCTGGATCAAGATTTTCAAGGTTATAATTAATAATATCGGAAACAACTAGGTACTCGCTTAAAAGCACATCAACAGGTGTTTTTTCAGCCTTGAAAGATTTGTATATCGCGGAGAAGTATGATGATAACACTGATGCCTTTGATTTATTTCCCTGTAATTCAATAGATTCTTTCATTATTGCTATTGCCACATCCATGTTTTCCGGATGATACTTATATGCTGCAACACCCTTTAATCCCAATACATATCCCCTTTGACCAAAAGATTCAATTCTAGTGTCAAACAAAAACATCAATTGTTCAATTAAAGCTTCCTTCTTAACAGAATCTGCCTCAGCTTTAATCAATCCTTTGAACATTTTAGAACCTTTTGTGTACAAGCTCTTTCTAGATTTAGGACAAATCTCTATCGCTTTTTCCCATGGCCCTAGTGCATCTGTATATGCTTTCTGTTTAACAAACTCTTGAAATAGAAAGAGTTGTTTTACACAGCTAGCGCTATCTGCACCATAATCATATTTTTTTCCTTGAGCTGACATTGAGGTTGAACTCAGTATAAACCCTAAAACCAATATTGCTAAAACATTCTTCATCTTCATAATTTTTTTTAATCGTACTTTCTTTTTCTAAACCACTTATCAAATCTTTGGTTTGGATGTAAACTAAAACCGACCATTATTCTCAAGTAATCTTCCTTTATCAGTGCATTTTCTGTGGTCCCTCTAGTTCCGTATCCGACACTCAAGTCCAAACTAGTTTCAGAATTTTTGGAATTCAACCCATACACTAACGGTAAGCTTACACCAAGATTTATGCCGTTTTCCGTTAACCGCTGGTTATCAAGGGTCAGGTTCAATGTTGATGATCTCATTCCAAATCTATATGTACAGGCTTGAAAGTAGCTACTTACCTGACCATCATCAAATTGGGTGTTGGGTCTATATTGTAGACCAAATGTTAAATTGGTGTTGTCCGTGACTTCTGTAAAGTCCTTCACTTCGAAGAAATTAGTTTCAAAATCACTCCAACTATTGGTGGTGAAATCTAATCCGAAAAGTAAGTTTCTTTGAAATCCACCATCCTTATTTTGGAAAAAGTAATCCAATGAAATACCTGCTCCAATATTAGTTGGAAGAATGGCATAACCACTTTGATCTCTTTCTGCACTAATTGAATCTACTGTGAATTCTTCGCCCAGACTGTTCAATAAATATGAAAAAACATCAGCGCTTTGCTTTCCATTTAATTTCACAGAAGGTTTTATTGTTGCGCCTACATTCAGAGAAAGTGACTTATCCTTTACATCTCTCTTCTTTTTCAAGAATGTTTTATAAAAAACTCCATAATCGAGTCCTATGTCATTGTATGTAGATCTGTCTGCAATAAAACTATTAATGTACCCCTCTCCTCTTGGAAATTCAACTCTTTTAGTATTCGTGAGTGAGCCAAAATAATATTTAAATCCTGCCCCAAAACTCAGATAATCAATTTGAGAAAATTCCGTGGTATCTTGGTTTAATTTAAACTTATATCCGCCTTTAAGAAAAACGGTATTGATCCCTCCCTCTCCATTATATGTCAGGTTACTATATGAATCAATATCTTCAATAAATAAACTATCCTTATATTGATATGCCATATTACTATATGGAATAAGTCCCAATGAGATTCCTCCACTTCCCTTTCGCACTGGGAATGAAATCGCAAAATGGTCAAATTGGCTAAATGTGTTTCTTTGTTCGTTTTCGGAGTTTGAAGCCAGAACATTCTCATACTTTAATCCTACCGTAAATGAAGGTTCTTTCATAAAGGATAAGGCCGCGGGGTTATTAAGATTAACCATAAAGGGGTTTTCCACACCAATTGATAATCCTGACATACCTCTTTGCTTGATGGTGGTCCCGTCATGAATTTCACCCAAAGCAAATCTTGAATAGAGTGAAGTGTTAGAAATTTGAGCCTCCACCTGTCCAGTTAGGATCAATAGAAAGATAACGATGAGTTTATTTCTCATTAAAAAGTAATATTTTATTAAGTCCTTTAAGGGTTAAATAAGGGTCCGCAAAGATCGTATTTTTAAGTCCTTCTGCAAAAAAAATACCATCCCCTCCTGTAATGAATATTTCTGTGTCTTCATATTGCTGAATGAAATGATCACAGATCCCTTGAATCTCCATAACAATACCATTAATCACACCCGATTGTATTGATTCCTTCGTGCTTGAACCCACCAAATTTAAATGTCTACGCTCCAATATCAACGGTAATCTACCGGTAAAAGTATTCAAAGCTTTATATCTCATCATCAATCCTGGAGATATGGCGCCACCTTCAAATCTATCTTCAAAAACATAATTATATGTGATGCTTGTTCCAGCATCAATAATAAGTTTATTTTTTAGCTTGGATAAACTATGAATAGCTACCGCATCTGCAATTCTATCAAGTCCTGGTTGCGAATTTTGATCGTAAACCAAGGTTATTGGCAGTGGTGTCTCCTTACTAAAGTACACTGATGTAATATGGTGTTGATTTAATAATTCTGTAACCTCAATTTTAGGATCTGCAACACTGGACACAATAGCCTGTGCAGGGCTATGTTTAACTATTAGGTTATTGAGCTTGTTCAATTCTTGATGTGTGAAGAAAACAACATCTTGGAGTTCTCCGTGTTTAAAGACGGCCGCCTTAACACGGGAGTTTCCTATATCCACAATCAGATTCATGCCGCGAAAATAATTAGATTTTCATCGAAAGTGATGTAAATTGGCCCATGATTATCACCAAAGAGCCTGAATGATACCGAAATACATTAATATTCATTAACAGAAAAATAAAATCCCTTTCTAAATAAATATTTATAAATTTGCGACCTTCTTAATGTTGGTGCTATAGCTCAGTTGGTAGAGCAATGGATTGAAAATCCATGTGTCCCTGGTTCGAATCCAGGTAGCACCACAAAACAAAGATGAGACCATCCTAATTATTAGGATGGTCTTTTTTTTGTCGAAAGTTCTAGATGAGAAGGGAGTTGGAAGTTAGAAGCTAGGAGTGGGACGTTGAAATTTTGAGTTGGGAGTTGTGGGTCCATATATGTGCACAAGTACCCTTCTGATGAGCACGAGAACTAACTCAATAATAATCTAAGAGTCAATCTGAAGGAGGCACGACTGTTAGAATCTGTTGAGGCTGTCGGACCAACGTATATTGACGTTGCCCAATTATTGTTGAGCAAGTTCTCGTACTCATTGGACTCTATCCAGAAAACATAAGGCAGTTCGTACATATTTGTGATTTAAATTATTGAATATTGGGATTTAGAGAAGGCCTCGCTCAATCCGATCCATTACTTATTCCTCTCTTTTGTACTTTCGCGATGATAAAACAAGAGGGTATATGATCAATAGAAAGACTGACAAGGCAATGCTCATTATTATGGATGGATGGGGTCATGGCAAGAAGGATAGTAGCAATGCGATATATCAAGCAGAAACACCTTTTATTGACGGTCTTTACAAGTCCGTCCCAAATGCTGAACTTCGGACTGATGGTGAAAATGTCGGTCTTCCTACAGGTCAAATGGGAAATTCTGAAGTGGGCCATATCAATATTGGTGCGGGAAGGGTTGTATATCAAGATCTTGTTAAGATTAATAAATCCATTGAAAAAAAGGAGTTTTTTGTAAATCCAGTATTGGTAGAAGCGTTGGCTACTGCCAAGCAAAAGAATGTTAAAGTGCATTTGATTGGTTTATTGTCAGATGGCGGGATTCACTCTACACAAGATCACTTACACGCATTACTCAGTGCTTGTAATGAATTGGCCTTAGAGGATGTTTTTGTTCATGCCTTCACCGATGGCAGAGATACAGATCCTAAGGGTGGCATCGAATACTTGAAAAAACTATCAAAACATATAGAATCAACAACGGGTCACTTGGCCTCTGTCGTAGGTAGGTTTTACGCCATGGATAGAGATAAAAGATGGGAAAGAACAAAGGTAGCATATGACCTGCTCACGAAGGGTGATGGTTATTTAAGCACAAATGTTTATGAGGCTGTTCAATCTCAATACAACCAGGGAATTACAGATGAGTTTTTGAAGCCTATTGCTTGTGCGCTTCAAGGTGAAAAAATTACAATTGATGAAGGAGATGTTGTTATTTGCTTTAACTATCGAACAGATCGATGCAGGCAAATAACCACTGTTTTGACGCAGGAAAATCAAACAGGTCATGGCATGGAAACTTTGGCCCTTCATTATTATACCATGACCAGGTATGATCATACTTTCCAGAACATTGGGGTGTTATTCGACAAGGATAACCTTGCAAAGACTATTGGTGAAGTGATTGAAGAGAACGCTATGACTCAGGTCCGTATGGCTGAGACAGAGAAATACCCACATGTTACGTTCTTCTTATCCGGAGGCAGGGAAAAAGAGTTTGTCGGTGAATCAAGAGTAATGGCAAATTCACCCAAAGTCAAAACTTATGATCTTCAACCAGAAATGAGCGCTGTTGAGCTTAAAGACAAAGCCATTCAACATATCATTGAACATCAACCTAATCTTTGTATTATTAACTTTGCTAACCCGGATATGGTAGGTCATACTGGGGTTGTTCCCGCCATTATTAAAGCGGTGCAAACAACTGATTTGTGCTGTAAAGAATTGTCTGATAAGGCCAGAAATATGGGCTATGAGATATTAATAATTGCAGATCACGGAAATGCGGAGTTGAATGTAAACGATGATGGTTCGGCACATACTGCACATACGCTTAATCCAGTACCCATCTTTTATCTTGGAGAAAAGTTTACTGCCTTAAAATCAGGCATTTTAGCTGATGTAGCGCCTTCCTTACTTATTCTTCTGGGTCTTAATTCACCAGAAGAAATGACTGGGGAAAATCTATTGAATTAAAGAAAAAAAGGGTGATCCAATAAATGAATCACCCTTTAATAAATTTTTGGTAATGGATTATCTCAATATCGTGAAAGATCCTTTTTTAATCTCACCATCATCAAAGGCTACAACATAAAAATACGTTCCATCCGAATTATCGTCTGCATTCCAAGTATGTCTTGAAGATTCACTTAAAAGCTTACCCCATCTATCATAAATGAACATAGTTCCTTTTTTAGCCAGTAACTCCTCTGCCTTAAATAAATTGTTAAAACTATCACCATTTGGTGTGATTACATTTGGTACGATACAATTAAGTAAAACGATAGTATCAGTATATTCTACAGGTTGATCAATTGGGTCATTAATATCTAACAGCTCTCTTTGCACTTGACAATAATCTTTTACTATCAAAGTCGCTTGAACAACATCTTCTTCAGGATCCAACAGTTGTGACAATACCTCTACTGTTCCATTTCCAGTTGTTTCATCGTATTCTACGACTCCAAAAGTTTGGTCGAAGCCCCATGCAAAATCGTATGGCGCTTGGCCCCCAGTTACTTCGGGACTCAATTCCAATACTTCATCCAGACAGATATAGTCTTGTAAATCTTCACTTACAACTACAGGTTCAGGCATTGGAAATGATCCAGTTGCCGGAGGGGATACTCTTCCACAACCATCTGTAACAATAACTGTATATTCCGTCACAACGCTTGGGGTAACATAGTTGGGGTTAGTATTTCCACCATCACTCCAATCATATGTAAATGGATAAGTTCCGCCACTTAGAATAGCACTAATTGGAAAATCTATGCCTCTACAATATTCTCCATTAACTTCAACAATGGCGGTTGGGTCAGGAGGTATTACGTTTACTATCCAAACGGAATCTGTTACACTAGTCATACCACAACCATCAATTACGTTAATATCATAGTATGTTGAATCCATGAAATTCGGTGGAATAGGAACCAATAATTGGCTTGAATTTTCACCCAATACTTCTCCGTTTTGCGTCCAAGTATATTCGAATAGCTCAATTCCAGGCGCGTTGGCCTCAACTACTAAATTTATAGAATCACCAGGACACCATATATATTTTGTCGGGGCATCAAGTGCAAAGGTGTAATTTTCAACAATATCGATAAATAATGTGTCCTGAAAAACAAAACTACCAGCTTGTCCAGTTTGAGAAGTGTAAACAAGGACCTCAATAGTCTCTACACCTTCATCTTCAGCATCTGGAATAGCAAACATTGGATATTCCAATAAAGTTACACCCTCAGCAATAACTGTGTCTAATGGCAATGGTAAGTAATCTACACCATAATCCGCAGTACCACCACTATAATCGAATTCATACCAAAGAGAATCCAAGATACAATCGTCTCTGAAAATGGAAAAATAACCAGTATCACATACCGTACTTGCTTCAATTAAGGTTGGATTCGTATAATTTAAGTTTGGAACTAGCACTGAAATACCTGCGTCTCCAGTTGTAAAACTTCCACCTTCTAGAAAAACACCTGAATCAAATGCAGAATCTACTGCATCAGCTATTGCAAACTTTATATGATACGTCTCCCCCGGAATCAAGGGCACAATAGCTTGTAAAGTAACTGTCAAACCATCATATTCAATATAGAAATCATCTGTTGAGAATGGTGGAACTCCACCGTCACCGTTTGGCACGTAATATTCAGCATTATCCCCGTCATTAACATTATTGATAGTAACAGGAAGTTCAGTTCCAGGAATCAAAGCGACATTTGCACTACCATCTGGATAAATCACATCGTCCGGAGTACTATAAGGGCCAGATAAGCCTGGACCACACATAAAGAAGCCAAAAGCATCATTAAATGAATCAACAAACTCTGGATACTCATCAGAGCCAAAAATGTAATTAAATCTCAATGTATCTCCGTTAGGAACAAAATCAAATTCCAATACAGCAACATCGTTCATGGCAAAACCACTTGCAAGAAATAGGTCCGCATCACCGTTCACTGAAACGTCAACTGGGGTTGTGGTACTTCCAGACTCATTCGCTCCTTCTGCACCTTCAACTCCGCCAGACGCAAGAATGATTCCGTCACATAATTCGATATTCGAATTTGCACCATCAAACATACCACATTGATTATTTGGTGTGTCACCTGTTGCTCCGTTATACGTTACATTACTTGCTTCAACACCACCATCTGGGTCTAGTAAAATATTTTGCACATACCATTCTGGAGTCATGTCACTTGACACAACCAACTGAGCATGTCCATCAGTATAAAACAGTGTTGATACTAATGCGACAATGAGTAATCTTTTCAACATATTGTTTGAGTTAATTTTGAGGACGCTAATTTATAAAAATAGATGATACTAACGCATGACTGTTATTGCACCCATTAATTTCTTACGTTCACCCTGATAGGGCCTGTAGTTTATGATGTAATTGTATACCGCCATATTAGTATAGTACTCTTCATTATTAGCCCCTCTACCGTTCCACTTTTCAGTTATATCAACGGAATGATACAGTTCACGTCCATATCTATCAAAGATAGTTATCTCATATTCTTCAAGATTGGTCCCCGTTGCAAAAAATAGATCATTTATTCCATCCCCGTTTGGGCTGAATGATGTCGGGATGTAAACAGGCTTTGGAGCTTCAACTTCAACGCCAACAGAATCTCTACAACCCAACTCAGAGATAGCAGATAGAGAAATAATATGGTTTGATAAATCAGAATACATATGCGCTGTTTCAAATTCAGTAGATACAAACCCATCTCCAAAATTCCATAGATAAGAAACATCTCCTCCGTTATCCGATCGGGTATGGTTTTTTACTTCTATACCATAATAATCTAACTTGGATATGCTAAACATTGCTTCAACCTCACTGACAGTAACCGTGGTAAAATTACTTTCATTCACAAAACATTGATCGGTTATTGTTAATTCAAATACTTGCGTTTCCAATGGATGAACAGTCAACATATTGGCATTCTCCAAACTAGCATTCCACTGATAAATATATGGCGGGTTACCACCGCTAACGGCAGCAGAAACTTCCGTAAAACCTCCCCTACATATATTTTGATCTTCCGACATCTCAATGATGATAGGTACTGGCGGCACATTTACTTGCATGACATCTGTAGCTGTCAATCCACAACCATCAATCAAGACAACCATGAGCTGGTTTGAAGTAATTGCAGTGTAGTTTAGTGACTGTCCAGTTCCAAGCAACGTATCCTGATACCATTCGAAATTATATGTGCCATTTCCTCCCGAAAATGAATTCACATTGATAATCACTTGATCGAAACAAACTAATTCAATACTTGGATCGATATCAATTTCTAACGGTGGATATACAGGAACATCAACATTAAAAGTGTCAATAATAGTTCCCGCATTACATATGTCATCCACTTGTAAAATATACTGTGTTGTTATGCCAGGTGACACATAAAATATATTCTCTTGATATTGTGGCAAAAGGACACCGTTACCAGTCCAAGTAAAATTATACACACCATAACCTCCGGTTACGGTATTACCAATTAAAACTGAATCACCACAATCAATCGCGTAATCAGCTCCATCTAACGCGAGTGCTTCAGGATCATCGTATATACTAAAAATAAATTGTGTAGTCACTGTTTGACCACAAGCTGATATTGCAGTATTTGTCACATCAACGATAACTTGTTCAATACCTTCGGGTATTCCGTCTGCTATGGCAATAACTTGAATTGAGGCAATACTATCTCCCGCTGCGAAAATTACTTCATTAGGAATATTGGTGAAATCAACCCCATTGATACCCGTGCCGGATACAGCTAATTCCACTACAGAACTAGCCTCCAAGTCTCCAAATCGAGTAAAAATCAATGTCCCCTCTCCGCAATTTTCATAAAGAATGTTTGTGGTTGTCCCTATGTTGAGTTCCAAAACCGTTTGTATGGCAAGGTCACTTGAGAAACTACCTTCTTCCAATACCACTACAGACTCCAGCGCAGTATCAGTCCCATCGGCCACCGCAATTTTTATGTGATACGTTTCTCCACAGGTAACCGCAGAAACCGCGCGAAGCGTATCTGTGAATCCATTTAAAGAAATGTCGGTATTATTAGGGTTATCAATATAATACTGCGTATTAAGTACGTCATTAACCGAAGATATAGTAATAGGAAGGGGTGGACTAGAGTTAGGCACCTGTGCAATGTTTATAGCTCCATCTGGAAATCCAGCTGGGCTATCATAAGGTCCTGATATTCCAGGTCCTGATAAGAAAAAAGCAAAGATATCATTGAATGGCGAATTGACCCATGTCAAATACTCATCAGAGCCAAAAACGTACTTAAAGCTCATAGTATCACCATTTGGAATAAAATCGAACTCTAATATCGCAACATCATTTACTGAACCGACATTGAAGTTCTGCCCAATTAATCCTGGGACGGAATTCGCAACAGTCAATAAATCTGAATCCCCACTTACAGCTCCAGTAGTAATTCCTTCATTTTCAAATGGATTTGTTGGATCTGTTCCGCAATGAGCCGATGATAAAACCAAACCAGATTCAACAGGAAAGACACTTCCCTCTAAACCTGAAATGGTTCCTATTTGTTCTTCCGAACCAGTAAATGTTATATTAAACGCACTAACTCCTTCTCCCAGCAAGAAATCGTTTACATATTCCTCTATAGTCATACTCTGATCTAATATGATCTGAGATGTCACTGTTCCGGGTAGACCGAAGATAAGGAGGCACAAAAAGAGATTGGCAAGTCTTTTTAGCATGGTCTGTGTTGTTTTGAGAGGTAAATATAGTTAATTTACCTTTTAGACGCTAAGATTTATAGATGGATGCCTAAAACAAACTCCTTAAAAACTTCACACACTTGGAATCTTATATTTCTTTCAAAAAATAGTCTAATCGACTATGATCCACACATTAAGCAATCATCTACATTACCCTCTTTAGATCTTTTTATTATATCGGCCATTTCTTTTACTGACATGGGGTTTACCTCCAAGTCCTCAACCATTGCTTGTGGTGCTTCCGGCTCTGTTGGAGCATTTGGTTTTGAATCCTCAATAATATCCGGAGAAGTAATTGAACCTGTGTTTTCTGGCACATTTGGCAACAATTCATTCTTTGTGGCAGAATCCAAGGTAAACTTAATCGCATCTACGGCAGATTTAGTTCTTAAATAGTACATTCCAGTCTTGAGACCTGATTTCCAGGCGTAAAAATGCATCGAGGTCAATTTTGACATGTTTGCATTCTCCATGAAAAGGTTCAAAGATTGTGATTGATCTACAAAATAACCCCTTTGTCTGGACATGTCTATGATGTCCTTCATTTTCAGCTCCCACACTGTCTTGTAGAGTTCTTTTATGTCTTCTGGAATCGCATCAATGTGCTGAATGGATCCATTCGCTCTCATGATATCTTGTTTCAAGTTATCGTTCCATAATCCCAGCCTAACTAAATCATTCAAGAGGTGTTTATTCACAACGATAAACTCTCCGGACAATACTCTTCTTGTATATATATTAGAAGTGTAAGGTTCGAAACACTCGTTGTTTCCTAGAATTTGTGAAGTCGAAGCCGTTGGCATTGGCGCTACTAACAGAGAATTTCTAACCCCATTTTTCAAAACCTGCTCTCTTAATCCAGTCCAGTTCCATCGCCCACTTAATTCCTCATCATTCACACCCCAAAGGTTGTATTGGAATTCTCCTTTTGAAATAGGAGAACCCTCATACGATTGGTATGGTCCTTCTTCGATTGATAATTCCATAGAAGCAGTCATTGCTGCGAAATATAGCGTCTCGAAAATATCTTTGTTAAGTGCCTTTGCCTCATCCGAAGTAAAAGGCATTCTCAACATAATAAAAGTATCGGCCAAACCTTGAATCCCAAGCCCAATTGGACGGTGACGCATATTGGAGTTTTCAGCTTCTTTGACCGGGTAGTAATTTCTATCAATAACCTTATTCAAGTTTCTTGTTACTCTTTTGGTTATTTTGAAAAGTTCATCATGACTGAACTCTCCATCTTTCACAAACATAGGAAGTGCAATGGAAGCAAGATTACAAACTGCAACCTCGTCTTTGCTTGTGAACTCCATAATCTCAGTACAAAGATTCGAAGATTTGATGGTCCCTAAATTCTTTTGATTAGACTTGCGATTTGCAGCGTCTTTATACAACATGTAAGGTGTACCTGTTTCTATTTGAGATTCTAATATCTTCTCCCAAAGTTCTCTCGCTTTTATGGTCTCTCTTCCTTTGCCAGACTCTTCATATGCTAAATAAGTTTTATTAAACTCGTCTCCATGCATCTCATGCATACCCGGACACTCATGAGGACACATCAAAGTCCAAAGACCATCAGTTTCAACACGCTCCATGAACAAGTCTGGAATCCACATCGCATAAAATAAATCTCTTGCTCTTCTTTCCTCAGCACCATGATTCTTTTTAAGATCAAGGAAGTCCATGATATCAGCATGCCATGGTTCCATATATATGGCAAATGATCCTTTTCTTTTTCCGCCACCTTGATCAACGTATCTAGCTGTGTCATTATAAACTTTCAGCATTGGTACGACACCATTGGACTGGCCATTGGTTCCACCTATATAAGATCCTTTCGCTCTGATGTTATGAATAGACAAACCTATACCTCCAGCCGATTGAGAAATCTTAGCCGTTTGTTTTAGCGTATCATAAATTCCTTCAATGCTATCATCCTGCATTGCTAAAAGAAAACAAGAAGACATTTGTGGTTTTGGCGTTCCTGAATTGAATAAAGTTGGCGTGGCATGTGTGAAATATTTTTTCGACATCAACTCATAAGTTTCCATGGCCGACTCAAGATCATCAAGATGTATTCCAATCGCTACACGCATAAGCATGTGTTGTGGACGCTCTGCAATTTTACCATCAAGTTTTAACAAGTAAGATCGCTCTAATGTTTTGAATCCAAAATAGTCATATCCGAAATCTCTATTATAAATGATGGAAGAATCAAGATGATCTTTATTATCCATTATGACCTTATATACCTCTTCAGAAAGTAAAGATGCTTTTTTACCTGTTTTAGGATTTACACAATTGTGAAGATCCGTCATGACTTCAGAAAAACATTTCTTCGTGTTTTTGTGGAGATTAGAAATAGAGATTCTAGCTGCAAGGATTGCATAGTCTGGGTGAGCCGTAGTCATGGTAGCAGCAACTTCTGCCGCTAAAGAATCTAACTCAGGTGTGGTAACACCATCATAGATGCCTTCAATAACCTTCATGGCTACCTTAACAGGGTCAACGATATTGTTTAAACCATAACAGAGTTTTCTAACTCTAGCCGTGATCTTGTCAAACATCATTGGTTCTTTTTTCCCGTCTCTTTTTACTACGAACATATATTTCCTTGTGTTTTTTATTAGGCCAAATGATTGACCGGTGTATTGGTTAAATATTTTTTTCGGTGTTTTTAACGCCTCAAATGAATTCTAAAAGTCTGCGTCAAAAGCAATTTTATTAGACTCTTTATCCTGGTTCATTACACCAGCTTTTTGATATTCCCCAACTCTTTTCTCAAAAAAGTTAGTTTTACCTTGTAGAGAAATCATGTCCATGAAATCAAATGGGTTTGCAACATTGTATTCTTTCTCACAACCCAATTCTACCAGTAATCTGTCGGTCACAAACTCGAGATATTCTGTCATCAATTTGGCGTTCATCCCAATAAGGCTAACCGGCAAAGATTCCGTCACGAATTCTCTTTCGATATTCAGCGCATCAAGAAGAATTTCTCTTATTCTTTCCTTAGGCACTTTATTCACTAAGTGCTCATTGTGCAGATGCACAGCAAAGTCACAATGCACCCCTTCATCTCTTGAAATAAGTTCGTTACTAAATGTTAAACCTGGCATAAGGCCACGTTTCTTCAACCAATATATAGAACAGAATGCTCCTGAGAAAAAGATGCCTTCCACAGCTGCGAAAGCGATAAGTCTCTCCGCAAATGAATCTGAATCTATCCACTTCAATGCCCAATCGGCTTTCTTTTTTATCGCTGGAAAAACTTCTAACGCTCTAAAAAGTTGATCTTTTTCTTTTTCATCTTTTACATAAGTATCGATCAAAAGAGAGTACGTCTCCGAATGTATGTTCTCCATCATGATTTGAAAACCATAGAAAAATTTGGCCTCAGCATATTGGACTTCATTCACGAAATTTTCTGCAAGGTTCTCATTTACGATGCCATCAGACGCTGCGAAAAATGCAAGAATATGTTTGATGAAATATCTTTCATCTTCCGTTAATTTTTCAGTCCAATCGGTTAGGTCTTGATGTAAATCAATTTCTTCTGCCGTCCAAAAACTTGCCTCCATCTTCTTATACCACTCCCATATGTCGTGATGCTTGATTGGAAAGATGACAAATCGATTAGGATTCTCTTGTAAAATTGGCTCTATAAATTCGGACATAAGCGTATTTCTTTTAAGTTAAATCTACTATCTAAAGCAGGGGTACAAATATGCACAATAACCTATGAGAAATGAAAGTCATAATTATCCACATAACCCTATAGTTTTGCACAGGATCGTTTTATCAACAAGGCTTTGCAGCCTTTATGGGGAAAATTTAAATCCTTAGAACACAACTAAGTAGACTTTTCATTTCGTTCGTTTAAAACTTCTTTAAAGTAAAAAAATAGGCGAGATAAAAAAGCAAATTCGAAAAAATATATTCACCTATCTTTGAGGACAAATATTTTTACAATCATGAAGGCAACGCAAGGCTATATCAATCAGGAAAAAGACAGGTATCTAGAAGAACTTTTTGATCTTTTGAGATTAAAATCTATTAGTGCTGACCCTGATTATAAAGATGAAGTTTTGAAAACCGCGGCTGCAGTGAAAGAAAGATTGAACGAGGCGGGTGTCGAAAATCTGGAATTATTTGAGACAAGTGGTTACCCGGTTGTCTATGGAGATAAAATTATAAATCCGGATCTCCCAACCATTTTGGTTTACGGTCATTATGATGTTCAACCTGCTGAGCCTCTCAACTTATGGCACAGTCCCGCGTTTGAACCAGAAATCAGAGATGGCAAAATATATGCTCGTGGCGCTTGTGATGATAAAGGCCAAATGTATATGCATGTGAAGGCTGTGGAGGCAATGATAAAGAATGATGAACTGCCCTGCAATGTTAAGTTCATGATTGAAGGCGAAGAGGAAATAGGCTCTGGTGGTTTGTCTGGTTTTGTAAAAGAAAATGCAGCCCTTCTCAAGGCAGATATCATTCTTGTTTCAGACACTAGTATCATAGCCAATGATACACCTTCTATTACTGTTGGACTGAGAGGTCTAAGCTACATGGAAGTAGAAGTGACTGGTCCTGATCACGATCTGCATTCAGGTGTTTATGGAGGAGCCGTTGGTAATCCGATAAATATTTTAACTAAAATAATAAGCGAACTGATAGATGAGAATGGGCACATAAAGATCGATGGATTTTACGATGATGTTGAAAATCTCAGTGCTGAAGACAGAGTGCAATTGAACAAACGACCACTGGATCTAGAAGACTATAAAAAGAGATTGGGTGTAGATGCAGTGCATGGTGAAAAAGATTACACGACAGTTGAGAGAACGAGTATTCGTCCAACCTTGGATGTAAACGGAATATGGGGAGGGTATATGGGCGAAGGCGCTAAAACCGTTTTGCCTTCTCAGGCATTTGCTAAAATTTCCATGAGGTTAGTTCCAAGCCAAGATTGGGAGAAAATCTCCCAACTTTTTGAAACACATTTTAGAAAATTAGCCCCTGATTACGTTAAGGTAAAAGTGACAGCTCATCATGGTGGTCAGCCCTTGGTGGTTCCAAGTGATTCGGTGGGATATAAATCTGCTGAAAGCGCAATGGAAAAAACCTTTGGAAAAAGACCAATTCCAGTTAGAAGTGGTGGTAGTATTCCTATTATCTCATTATTTAAAGACGTGCTGGAAATCGATTCTATTTTAATGGGCTTTGGTTTGGACACAGATTTAATACATTCTCCGAATGAACATTTTGGTCTCTGGAATTTTTACAAGGGCATTGAAACGATTCCGTATTTTTATGAGAATTTTGCGAAATTGCATCACAACTCTTGATCGTCCTATCAATGTTCTGTTTTATCGTATGATTTCGTTGATACATCTGATGCCGCGTATATGATTTATTAATATCTCAACGTTATTGAATTTGTTGGGTGAATAAACTCACCGCATATACTTTGTTAATTTTACATCTATATTAATTTCCTATGGTACACAAACATCTTATCATTCCATTTATCGCCCTATTGTTTCTTTCTTCCTGCAATGTCCAAGAAGTTAATTTTAAAGGTGTGGAAAACATCCAACTCGTGAAGATGGAAAACAATGTGATGGAATTTAACGTAAGTGCTAGACTAGGAAATCCCAACACGTTTAATATCAATATGATAGATTCCGACATGGATTTCTATTTGGAGAATACGTATATGTGTAAGGCATTCCTTCAGGATCCTATCACAATATTAAAGAAGAAGGAAGAAGTCTATACTTTTATGTTGAAGACAGGTAAGATTGATCAGAAAAAACTACTGCCAATACTATTAAAAGCAGCTTTAACTGGTAAAGTCAAAGTGGGTGTCAAAGGTGACGTAAAAGGCAAAGTATATTTTATAAGCAAGAAAGTGAACATCGATATGGAGGATGACGTGGACATCAATCAAGATCTGTTTAAAAATTAATAATTCTCATGAAAGGTCTTACACCAATATTTATCATCCTATTTGTAGCCGTTCTTGGGTGTGATAGTAATCCAAATGCGCAGCAAATGAATAATGATCAAGAGGGACGCAAAAAGAATCATCTAGCGAAGGAAACTTCTCCGTACCTCTTGCAACACCAGTACAACCCTGTAGATTGGTATCCTTGGGGTGACGAGGCGTTTGAAAAGGCAAAGTCAGAAAATAAGCTGGTGCTAATCAGTGTAGGTTATTCGGCTTGCCACTGGTGTCACGTCATGGAGCATGAGAGTTTTGAGAATGATAGTATTGCCGCACTCATGAACAAGAATTTTGTTTGCATCAAAGTCGATAGAGAAGAGAGGCCCGATGTTGATCAAGTATATATGAATGCCGTACAACTTATGACCGGAAGAGGTGGCTGGCCACTTAATTGTTTCGCATTACCGGATGGTCGTCCGTTTTATGGAGGCACTTACTATCAAACTGGTCAATGGGCTAAGATCCTAGAACAACTGAGTGATGAGTGGGTTCAAAACCCAAATAAGTTAGAGGAGTATGCAGACAAATTAACGGAAGGCATTAAATCAAGCGAACTGGTTGAATTGAACACAGACGAAATTGAATTCAAGATTGAAACTCTTGATGATATGGTTATTAATTGGTCCGAGTCTTTTGACGAAAAAGAAGGTGGTCCGAATCGCGCACCAAAATTTCCTTTGCCAAACAATTTTGAGTTTCTATTGAAATATGCTGCGCTTAGCAATAATGAGAGTATTAAGGAGTATGCTTTGCTTTCATTAGACAAGATGGCCTTTGGTGGTATATACGATCAAATTGGTGGAGGTTTCGCTCGATACTCGACTGATGCGATGTGGAAGGCACCTCACTTTGAAAAAATGCTTTACGATAATGGCCAGCTGGTTTCGTTATATTCTCAGGCGTACCAGTTGACTAAAAAGGATTTGTATAAAGACATCGTCTATGAAACTATCGAATGGTTAAAAAGAGAAATGACGCTAGACAATGGGGCATTTTACAGCTCCTTGGATGCAGATAGCGAGGGTGAAGAAGGTAAATTCTATGTTTGGACAAAAGCGGAACTAGACTCAATTTTGGGCTCCGACTTTGATGTGGCTGAGGCGTTCTATAATGTTAATGCAAAAGGAAAATGGGAACATGATAATTATATACTACTTCGAAGAGACACTAAGGAGGATGTCGCCAAGAAACTTAAAATTAGTGTGACCGATCTTGACGGTTCAGTGCAAAACATAAAAGCGAAATTAATGGCTGCCCGAGACAAGCGTATTAGACCGGGATTGGATGACAAAACTCTAACTTCATGGAATGCACTAATGTTGAAAGGGCTTTGTGATGCCTATGAAGCATTTGGTGATGAAGAGTTGTTGACCATGGCAAAAGATAATGCCAATTTCATTTTGAAAAATCAAATGAAAAAGAATGGAAAACTAATGCACAGTTATAAAAATGGCAGAACGACAATTGACGGATTTCTTGAAGACTATTGTTTTACTGCTGAGGCGTTGATAGCCTTATATCAATCTACTTTTGACGAAAAATGGCTCGATGAAGCTCAGAAAATTACAACCTATGCTTTAAGTAATTTTTATGATGAGAAATCGGGCATGTTCTTCTTTACTGATAAGGATAGTGAGTCGTTAATTGCTAGAAAAATGGAGGTAAATGACAATGTCATTCCTGCTTCAAATTCAAGTATGGCTAAAGTACTAACAGATCTTGGTCACCTGCTAGATCGCGCTGATTATCTTAAAAAATCTCGACAAATGCTGCACAATGTCTCTAGTGATATGATCGGTTACGGATCGGGATATTCAAATTGGGGAATAGTTATGCTTAAGGAGGTTTATCCTTACTTCGAAATTGCTATTGCCGGCAAGGATGCATTGAACACTAGAAAAGCGTTGGTCGAGAATTACATTCCAAATCGACTTGTGATGGGAGATACTGATGATAAGTCAAATTTAGCCTTATTGGAATTTAAATTCATCGAAGGTGAAACACGTATTTATGTATGTGTAAACAAATCATGTCAGATGCCTGTTAATGAGGTTTCAGCGGCACTAAAACAATTGAATTAGTGACGAACAAGCTTTTCCTGATTTTCTTTTTTGTTCCGTTCTTATGCCTTGGGCAGCAGGTAAATACTGCCAATGAAAATTTCAGGATTGACGAAATTGTCTTCAATGAAGATTTCATGAAGCTAAATGGAATTAAGTCTATAAAAGCTACCAATACCACAAAGTCTGATGGTGAACCCTTAAAGATGGGCAAGGAATATTATTTCTGGCAGTTTGATACGGAAGGTCGAGTAATAGGAGAAAGTAAAACCTTAGTAAATGTGAAGACAAATATGGTTGACACTTTACATTTCATCATGAGGTACAACCGAAATCAAAGACTTACATACAGAACAGAGAGAGTCGGGAAAAGAATAAAGTCTTTCCATTATAAATACAACTCAGATGGAGAGTTGCTTCAAACGGATATGAAAGAAAGGTGGAATTTCAGTCAAAGACCTGATTTTATCAATAGTGTAGATTCCTTTTCTTATCAAACAATAACAGACACTTCCTACATAAAACTGACCTATAATGGTGATGGAGCCAGCTATCGAGAGCAGCTGTATGTGTGCGACACGGAAAATAGAATCGTTGAAAGAAATGGACGATATTTACGGGGAGACATCAGAACCAAAATGGTGTTCGACTATGATCTTAAGGGTAATCTCAAAGAGAAAGTAATTTATTACGATATTCATAATGACCTTAGTGAAAAATATAAACTTTTCTATGATTCTTTGGGAAACATCAGCAAGCTCAAGAGTTACAAAAACAATGAGAATAAGAAAATAATTGACTATATCTACTTTGAAGATTCTATTCTACTTAAAGCCATAATAAATCAGGATGTTTCGAGTCACGATTTGAATATTCTAAAGTTCGAATATGAGTATTTTATTCCCGAATCTTTAACGAGGTAATTGCATTCTCTTAAACCTTCTTTTTAGGCTTTGTTGCTACAAAATCCTTTAAATAAAAGGGTTCGAAATACGCTTTGTCCTCAAAGTCCTTATTGATATACTTTCTTTCCGACAAAGGAACCATATATCGACTTGAGGGATACAGATTGTTCGCAAAAATGGCGTTGTCATGCGCAAGAATCTCTTTAAATTTTGGCGCACCGTCTCCGAAGAAGAGCACTCTGCCTTGGCTTAAAAATTCTATTGCAAAATCATCATCAAGTACTATGGCTTCGATTGGTTTTTGTTGATTCATTTCCAAATCAAAAACTGTGGTGTAAACCTCCATTCTTCTTGCATCCATCATCGGACATAAGAAAGAAATGTCATTGCCAAAATTCAAACTTTCCAATGTCAGTGTCTCAAGGGTCGAAATGGAGATTAGCGGTATATCTAAACCATAAGACAAGCCTTTGGCCGCGCTTACGCCAATCCTCAAACCAGTATACGAACCAGGGCCTTTACTAACCGCTATTGCGTCCAAATCTGATAGTTGAATTTTTGCTTCTTTCACAGTTATTTCAATGAATGAATGAAGCTTTTCTGCATGGGAGAATTTTTGCTCTTGAATCTCCTTCAAAGCGATTAACGCACCATCTCTAGCAATGGAAACTGAACAAGATTTAGTCGCGGTTTCAATGTTTAATATCAAGCCCATATCTACTCTAAAATTATCTTTTTACCTTGGTATAATTCCATAATTTTCATCCGGAAGATATATTCATATTTAGAACTGATCATTTGAAATTGCTGGTTCTGCATTTGAGTTTTAGCAGCATTAAATTCTGTGGAATTAATCAATCCATTTTCGAATCTTTTTTTAGCATTATCAAAGTTCCTTTCAAATACCTCCACAGATTTTTCAGTTGACTTGTATTGATTCAGTGCCGCAATAGCATTTGCATAAGCCTGCTGCGTTTCATTTGCTAATGTGTTTTTAACTCGTTCCGTATTGAGTCTAGCAAGTTCCAGATTTATCTTGGCTCTACTCACATTAGTTTTAGATGCAAAACCATTGAAAATGGGAATACTGAGGTTAAACCCTAAAGATTGATTGAAATTCTGATCCAACTGATCCCCAAAAGATCTGGTCTGGAAATCACTAAAACTCTCTTGCTCTTGAAGTGTAAATACAGTCTCACCACCAATACCAACTTGACCCACTGGAATAAAGGCTGAATTAGTTTCTCCAACACCTTCTGAATTTGCACCGGAATATCCCGAACCAATAGAACCGAAGAGACTTAAAGAGGGTAAGCCATCACTCTTGGCGACATCTATATCTATTGTCGTTTGATCTTCTCTTATCATAGCGGCTTGAATTTCAGGCTGATTTGCAATTGCACTTTGATAAAGTTCATTTGCCGATACAGCTGGAATAACAATGTCGTCACTTAAATTATCGGGAGCCACAATATCAAATGATTCCGATTCAGCACCTTTTAACTGAAGAAGATTAATCAAACTCACGCGACTAAGTAATATGTCATTCTCTATACGCACGATACCTAAATCGTCTGTTGCTAACTGAGCTTCAAGTTCATACAAATTTGCTTTTGGCTCCTGTCCACCATTGACCAACTTAGTCATTCTATCAATCTGCTGTAGGGTTATATCCCTTTGCCCTTGCGCTATTTTCAGCTGTTCTTTCGATAGCAGATTACTTAAAAAACTCTGAGATACAGCGACTGATATATCATTGGCTGTTTCGCCTAGATCAAATTCGCCAGCGGTCACAGCGAGTTTAGCTTGTTCCTTAAGTTTTCCAATTCTAAGGCCATTGAACAAAACGACATTTGTACTAACATTTAAATTGTTGTTCCGAACTCTCTCGCTGGCAAACTGATTGGTGAAGGGATCGATTCTTTGTCCCCAGTTGTATCCGTGACTGACATTGGAATTCAAATTTGGCAAAGCATTATAATTGGTCTGCTTGGCGTTCTCCGTGTTTAGTTCGTTGGTCAACAACTGACTTTGGATGTTAATATTGTTTTCTATCGCATGGTTAATACACTTCCGAAGATCCCAAAATTCTTGTGATAAGACAGCATTACTGGAAAACACAATGAGTAAGAATAGAATTGACTTTTTCATTTTACAAGGAAATATATTTGACACAATCTCTATCAAAAGAAAGCAATCAATTGAAACTTTCAAAAAACTATTGTACCAACGGTATGTATGGCTTACAGAAAGGAATAAATACAGATTTTACTCAACATTCCAGCTTGTTCCCTCTCTAGAATCTTTGATGACAATATTAAGTGCTTTTAGTTGATCCCGTATAGCATCACTAAGCGCAAAGTTTTTATTCACCTTAGCTTCCTTTCTCAATTCGAGAATTACATTCATTAGATCTCCACTCAAGTCTGAAGCTGCCGCTTCTTCTTTTTTAAATCCTAAAACATCAAATGTCAATTCACTAAAAGTCTTGAGCAAAACCGCTTTACTTTCTTCATCAATACTTTCTTCGCCAGCCTTCACCTTATTAATGAACTTTACACCATCAAAGAGTACACTCATCAGTATTGGCGTATTAAAGTCGTCATTCATGGCATCATAACAACGCTGAACAAATGCATTTACATCCATTGAGGAAGAATCCCCTGTCTTTAGGTTTGGTAATAATTCCAATGCTTCTACTAGTCTTCTATAACCTTTTTCGGCAGCTTGCAAAGCTTCATTTGAGAAGTCTAGCGTGTTGGAGTAATGACTTTGTAACATGAAAAATCTCACCGTCATTGGACTATATCCTTGCTCAAGCAATGGATGATCTCCCGTAACCAATTGTTCTGGTGTAAATCCATTGCCCTCAGATTTTGCCATTTTTCGCCCATTGACAGTCAACATGTTGGTGTGTAACCAGTAATTAACTGGCTTCTGACCATTGGTCGCTTTGTTTTGCGCTATTTCACACTCATGATGAGGAAATTTCAAATCCATTCCTCCACCATGAATATCAAATGAATCTCCAAGATATTTTGTGCTCATCACAGAACATTCTAAGTGCCAGCCAGGAAATCCAATTCCCCAAGGTGAATTCCAACGCATAAGGTGATGCTCATCCGCTTTTTTCCAAAGGGCGAAGTCAACTTGATTCTTTTTGTCTGACTGACCATCCAATTCTCGGGAGTTGCTTAATAGTTCATCAAGCTTTCTCCCTGATAACTCACCATAATCTTCCGTCTCAGCATACTTCATAACATCGAAATAAACTGACCCGTCAACAACATATCCCAATCCATTTGCAATAATCTGCTCGATCATTTCTATCTGCTCAATGATATGACCTGTAGCGGTAGGCTCGATACTTGGAGCAAGATTGTTAAACATACCCATTACATCGTGGAAACCATTGGTGTATCGCTGAACGACTTCCATTGGTTCAATATTCTCCAGCCTCGCTTTTTTGGCGATTTTATCTTCCCCTTCATCTATATCACCTACAAGATGACCGACATCAGTTATGTTTCTCACATAACGAACCTTATATCCCAGATGAACCAAATATCTATAGATAACATCAAAGCTTGTAAACGTCCTTACGTTACCCAAATGAACATCAGAATATACCGTAGGGCCACATACATACAAACCAACATGAGGAGAGTTAATAGGTATGAATAGTTCTTTTTTGCGATTTAAGGTGTTATACACCGTTAGCTTATGTTCCATGCTGCAAAGAAAATAATTTTTAGCCCATATGGTCAAGTATTTATTTTTTAGGTATAAAAAAAAGTCAATGAATCATTGACTTTTTAAATATCACTTCTTTTTACAGGAATTATTTGGTGTTCTCTTCAATAACTCCATTGCCTATAAACTTACCCACTTTGAATATTTCTATTGCTGTAAGAAGGCCGTTACTGTCATACTTGTACCACTTTCCATTCCATAGGCGACCATTTCTAAAATGGCCAGATTGGGAAATAAGTCTGTTCTTATTGTATAGGGTGTTTTTACCTGTGCTTTTAAATACAGATAGATTAGGCTTATCCTCTTCAACCTTTACCGGTTTAGATAACTTTACTGGAACCACAGGAGTTTCAACGATTTTTTCTTCCGGCTGATTTAGCTTAAATTTCTTTCTGGTTACTTCCTTTACAATACCACCATCGTACTTTACTTCTTCCTTAATGTCACCGCTGGAATAGTATCGAACCATCTTTCCCTCTTCTTTCCCTTCTTTGATATTGACTATGAGTTCCATTTGGCCATTCTCGTAGTAATACTTTTGAACGCCATCCCTCAGTCCACCTTGATTGAACTCAAATTCTTGAGCGACCATCCCAGACTTATAAAATCGTACGAAAGATCCCACATTTCTATTATTAAACCATGCTCCTTCTTCTTCCACGCTACCATTTTTAAAATAGGTTTTGTAATAACCACTCGGCATGTTTCGGTTAAAAGTAATTTCGCTTTGCATTTTCCCATCTGGATAGTACTTTTTCCATAAACCCTCTTTTCTATTGGATTCATAGTTTCCTTCCTCGATGATTTCATCGGGACCATATCCTGGCATAGACTTAATGGAGCCATCAATTATCCAATACCCAGTTTTTCGGCCATTTTCATCGAAAGCATTAGTAATGTTTATATCTGAATTCTCTGCCGCAAATAGCGAACCGCTTAGGGCAAATAGTAGCATGACTACCCATATCTCTCTTCTCTTCATCCTCTTCTCCTTATAGGTCAACATCCCATTTTACGGAGAAAACTGAGAATGGTTACAGATTATGCTACATTTCGGTGATTAACCCTATTTAAGCGGTTGATGGTTACTGCGAAGCAGGTCATTTACTGTTTTCACAGGATTAAACGTCTCCAAAGGCACCTCAACAAAAAATGTTATCCATTTATACATGGCCCCGTTCCACAAACCCGGCCACTCCAACGCCTTAATATCTTGATTATCATAAGTTTTACTTGCAATGAATGAAGTTTCCACTTGACTAAACTCCATTAGATTATACTTTTCACCATGGTGGTCTCTTGTGGCACATACTATATCCACCGGATTGAAATGAGTGGCCTTAGCCATTATTCTCATTTGATCTTCATTATCAGAAGATATTTGACTGGACTCAATTATTTGAAGGCTTGTAATTCCATTTTTTACAACTTTGTATGGCCCTCCTCCAGGTTCTCCAACATTCTTAACCATTCCACACACACGCATGGGTCGATTAAGATTTTCTTTAATCTGAGCAAGCAAGTTGCCATCCTCTATATCTAATTGATAGGCTGAATGTCTCAAATCCTGCTCAATAAACTGCTGAGCTTCTTGGATGACCTCTTGATTTTCAGAATGCACTTCCAGAGCCAATAAAAGCTTGTTTCTTTTGTTGACCATCTTCTGCAAGAAACCTGCCATGGCCTTATCGTAAGTCATGTCACTTGGAATGTTTTCTGTAGGAATAATATTATCTATGTTTCTAATGAAAATAAGATCCGCATGAATATTATTTAAATTCTTGAGCAATGACCCATGGCCTCCGGGTCTAAACAACATTTCTCCATTTGACTTTCTTACAATCTCGTTACCTTGAGTCAAGGCAACAGTATCAGTAGAATTCGATTGCAATGAGAAATTAAAGGTTATTGGTGGGTTATCAAATGAACTCTTCACATTGTTCAACACTTCTCGGATATGATCTCTGAAAGAAAGAGAAACAGTAAAGTGAAGACAAACGTTTTTGTTTTCTCCACTATGAAAGACTGCCTCATGAAAATGTTCCTCAAAAGGGGAGCGTTCTTTCCCATCAACCCAATGAAATGGCACAAGACCTTTTGGACTAGCCATGTAATTGAAATTATCATCCTCCAATAAAACACTTAGTATATCTCTTTGATTTTGAACATCCATTTCAACGTCAAATAAGTCTGGAAACAATCTCTTTAGGCGTTTATAAAATGGGAATTTTTCCAAATTTGAAAAAAACGTTTCGCTTTGACTATTGGGCTCGCCTTCCTTCCAAAATTTTATCAAGTCTTTGAACATTCGTGTTGCTGCCCCTGAAGCCGGAATGAATCGAACTATTTCCAAACTTTCCTCTGGAATATTGTAGCTTTTGACAAAATTAGAAAACTCTTCCTCGTTCCATTTAGTGATGCCATAACCAATAGTTGCTGCAGAGACCAATTGAACTTTATCAGTTCCATTGGTAATTAAATCCAATTGTCGGTTGAATGCTTCTAACGAAACACCAATCTTTTCCAATTGATTTCTATCTTCCTTAGTCAATTTCATTGGTCTCAAAAGTAATTCTAATCCTCAGAAGGATCATTTATTTTTAGATATAAAAAATACCGAACTTGAATATTTCAACAATGACATCGCGATTTGTTAATATCTTCCCGTCAAGGTGGGATTTCAATTAATTTTACTAGTGCAATAGCTCTACAGTCCTGAATCAGTGCGCATTGATCGGCTAAGTTTAGTAAATAAATTTTGTAATTACATATTAGGAACGTAATTTTACAATAATGTATTTGTTAACAGTTTAAAATAAACTGTTACTTTGCACCGTTGTCAGTAACTAGGCAATATGAACTAACAAAACACTTTAATATGCATTGGGTAATCATAAAAGCGAAGACCATAGAGTCTTGGTTCAATAAAAATTTCGCGTGGTTTTTCACCAACGGAATGAAGGTTGTAGAAAACCGTCAAAACACTTCAGATAGATTTTAATATTTAGAAATTCGAATCACTAAAGTGTAATTTAAGAAGAAGAAGATTTTCGAGTTAAATTAAGAGCTTAAACTCTTGGTTTAGTTCGACTTATCTTTAAATTAACCGTCAAAATAGCAATCATAGAATTGTTCCATTATTTTTTAGGGTAAAATGACCCTATCATTGTATACTATACAATAAATGTTAATTTTGCTTTCCTCACAAAAATATTTACACATGCGATTAAATAAACTCCTTCAATCAATTTTTACTGTAGCAGCTATAGTTGCTCTGTTTTCTTCTTGTTTTCATGAAGACAATAGAATAAATGCAACCTGTTTTGATGAGGTACTCAATCAAGAGGAACTATTTATAGACTGTGGTGGACCTAACTGTGCTGAATGTCCTCCGTCATGTGATAATGGTGTTTTGGATTGGGTAGAAGGATGGCAAGAAGTAGGTGTCGATTGCGGTGGACCATGTGAAACTTGTTGCGAAAACGGGCGATGGGATGATAATTCTTATGATCCTGCGCTTAGTGAAGAGTGGATAGATTGTGGCGGACCTGAATGCCCACCTTGCGAATTGTGCGCGAATGGTTTTGGAGACATAACGGAACAATTTATTAACCCAGTATCAGGCTTAACTGAACAAGCTATTGATTGTGACAGTGATCCATTAACGGAATGTCCTCCATGTAATGAATTATGTAATGACGGATTGCTTAATGGTTTGGAAACATTCTGTGCGGATTGTGGCGGTGTTTGCGCACCTTGTGACGACTCCCATTGCATGAACGAAATAATGGATGTTTTCGACCCTGAAGCTACTACTACGATACAAAGTGAAACAGGCATTGATTGCGGTGGATGCATGTGTTTAGACTGTAATGATCCGTTATTCTGTTTTGATGAATATATAAGCGGGTTTGAAGGCGATGCTGAATTTCCAGGAATTGATTGTGGTGGCCCAATATGCGTACCGTGCAACACTCCTTCCTTATGCACAGATGGATATCTTAGTGGCTACGAAACGGAAATTGATTGTTATGATGGCGATGATGCATTAATCTCTGTATTTTGCCCACCATGTAGTTCAACTTGCAACAATGGTGTATGTGATGGTTTTGAGACTGATGTAGACTGTGGAGGAGAATTTTGCCCACCTTGTGCTACTGAGCCTGATCCTGATACTGGCTTAGGTGGTAATTTTATGACATATACTGTAACCACATCTGATGAAACAGAGGTTTTTTATGAAAGTAACAATGCTTTTTTGACGGGTATGCTTATAGAGGGCTTCGAGGATCAATCGATTCCAATTGTTATAGAAGATCAGCTTACCTTTGGTGGTGGATCTTGTCATAGCGTAGTTTTCAACCTGGAAGACAATGATGGCGACACGTTGTCTTGGACAAATGAAGAGGAATTTTTCTTGAACTTTGTAGCGATAACTGTCAATTCCGCAGATAATATTATACTAGATGCTAATCTGAACGACTATGTATACGAATCTAGAAATAGCCCAACTGGGATTACCTTAAATGAATTTTCTTATGATTCTGTTTTACTTCCAGGAAGCACTAATTCTACATACGTAATTACTGTTGAAGGTACCTTCTCCGGAGAACTTAAAGTTACTGATGGCACACCAGGTACTGGAGAAACTGCTACCGTGACCAATGGCGCATTTAGAATTTCTTGGGCGCAAATTATTTTGCCTTAGTTCTAAGCTCAAAAAAGAATTTAATCCCGATTGGTTTGAAAAAATTAATCGGGATTTTTATTTCCCGCTAATCAGAAGAACGAACTCCCCTTTGATGCTGTGTGTTTCATAATACTCCAATAGCTCGGATGCTGTGCCACGAATGTTTTCTTCATGAAGCTTCGTGAGTTCTCTAGAGACTGCCAGATGACGATCTTCTCCCAGGATTTCACCCAGTTGTTTTATCGTCTTGAGAATCCTATGCGTTGACTCATAAAGAATGATTGTCCGATCTTCGTCAATGAATTTTTCAATTCTTGTTTTCCTTCCTTTTTTGTGTGGTAAAAAACCTTCGAAACAAAATCTTTCCGATGGAAAGCCGGAATTTACCAAGGCAGGAATCAAAGCGACTGCACCTGGCAAGCATTGAAATTCAATATCGTTTTCATGGCATGCCCTGGCAAGTAAAAACCCTGGGTCAGAGATCCCTGGTGTGCCCGCATCACTGACTAATGCTACACTCGACCCAGATTTCAAATCTCGTATAACCTCATCTACTTTACCATGTTCATTGTGGGCATGAAATGAACGCAGCGTTTGCTTAATTTCATGATATGCCAACAATTTTCCTGTGACTCTCGTATCCTCTGCTAGAATATAATCAACATCCTTCAAAATCTCCAAAGCACGAAGAGTTATGTCCTTCATATTTCCTATAGGCGTGGGTACTAGATACAACATAGTCTTATAGTTTTTCGATGAAGGTTCTTATCAATTTGAAAATGTCATTATACTCTCCAAATGTCAAGGTTTCATAACGATCATAAACGTCATGGTAAGCTTTACTATCACCCATGGTATACATGAAAAATGATGGGACACCTGCCTCTTCAAACCAATAATGATCACTATTTGCGGCAGGCCCTCTCTTTTTTATTTTCACTAAAAGATCTTCTTTTTCGTTTATCTCATTGAGTATACTGAACGCCCTTTCATGTAACGTTGCATTGACTATTGTTATTCCATCCTCTCCAAAACCAAGAAGATCCATATTCAACAGAAACTTTATTTTTTCTAATGGGAAAATGGGGTTTTGAGTGTAATATTTCGAACCTATAAGTCCGGCTTCTTCACCGGTAAAAGCAATAAAAGCAATCGAACATTTTGATGGATTATTTACATAGTATTTAGCCATGCTCATTAAGAAGGCAACCCCGGAGGCATTGTCATTTGCACCATTGAAACATGCCTTTTTGCCCATCATGCCCAAATGATCGTAGTGTCCTGTGAATACTATAAAACTATCTGGGAATTCTGTTCCCTTTACATAGCCAATAACATTTTTGGTTTTGAAATCATCCAACCATTTGCTCTTGAATTTTATTTTGATCTCATCACCTTCTTTTATCAAACCAGGGTTTACTTCAATGATTCCATTCTTCATTTTTCGTCTGGCAACCGACCAAATCAAGCGGTCGTTGTTGACCCATATAACAGGCAGGTGTTCTGCATAAATTTCTCTTAGTTGATAGAACAAACCCAAGGAGTCCTTATTCTCAATTCCCGAATTGTCAAGTAAGACTATCTTCCCTATTAAGTCCTTGGGGTGCGGCAGGTCCTTCAAAGCTGCCTTGTCAATATTGAAGGCCGTATAAGTCCCTCTCGTTGATCCTGACTCAGGACTCAACAAGAAGTCTTTACCAGAGATTAATTCCTGATCATTGACAGTGATGTGTATTTTTTTCGGAAAGCTATTAACAGCATATTCTATATTCTGATATGGAGAGTTATCAAAAGTTTCTATACCCATTGCCTTAAATTCCGAGGCGATGTGCTTGGCTGCCTTATCCATTCCCTTTTTCACATATCCTCTGCCATACATTTTATCAGCAGATAATATTTCGGCCTGATTTCGGACATAATCAATGTCTTGTGCTAAGGAAAATGCTGGAATAAATAAAAGAAATAATATGTAAGAATATCTCATGCTCAAATATACCTCCTATCCACTAGTTGTCTCAATAATTCAAACCATTCATTTTCGGAATCCCAATCATGTTCTTCCAAATAAGAATTTAATTTCGTCTTAGCATCAGGTCCATTCTCAGCTGCATTAAGATCTTCTATTGCCGCTTTATATTTTTCTGAATCACCTGAAAACAGCTGTTTAATCATCCCTATTCGAGCATTCAATTTTATTGATTTGGGGATGCTCTTTATTGCTTTGTTTTTAATCTTTTCACCAAGAGTTTTCTTCCCTAATACCTCTTCAGTTTCTTCGACAATCTCTTTTACTTCAACTGTTTTTTCTATAGCTATCTTATCAACTTTGACCGATGGTTTTTCGTCTATTATTTCGATTAGCTGACCTATTGACCCAAATAAATCCATCGGTTCAGAATGAGCCTTTTCTTCATATATCTCTTCTATAACGTCAATTAAAGAAATCTGATTCTCAGGTACTTCCTCCCCTTTGTCATCAAAGATACTCGGCTCATCATCACTTTGATAGCTTATTGGACTTGTGTTTTCAGGTTTCGATTTATCAACATTAATTTCTGTCAATTTTATCATTGACTCATACTTGATTATAATCAACCTTTCCTGCAGTTGTTTCACATCATCCAAAAGCTGTTCAAGCATCTCAATTTTAATCTCACCCTTTTGTATCCCAGAAACTTTTGTCTCAATTAATGATGCCAATGTTTCAATTGTCAGAAAATTCTCTTCTTCGTTCATAACCCAAGATAATAGGGATTGTAAAATTGAGTATTTTTGAACTTTAATCAAAATAAAAATCCATTCGGATTAATATTTAAAAAATAAGGATGTTTCTAGAGGTAAATTCAGGCAATACACCACGAAAAGGATGGATAGAGGTCATTTGTGGAAGCATGTTTTCTGGAAAGACCGAAGAGTTGATAAGAAGACTCAAGCGTGCTGAATATGCCAATTTAAAAGTTGCCATTTTCAAACCTACTGTTGATACTAGATACAATCAAAAAAATGTAGTCAGCCACGATGAAAATAGCATTGAGTCAACGCCTTTAGAAAATTCCACGCAACTTTTATTGATCTCTGAAGACGTACAAGTCGTTGGAATTGATGAGGCCCAGTTTTTCGATATGGATCTTCCAAACGTTTGTAATGAATTGGCAAGAAGAGGTATTCGTGTTGTAATTGCTGGATTGGATATGGACTTCTTAGGGAAACCTTTCGGCCCAATGCCGAATTTATTGGCTTGTGCCGAATTTGTCACTAAAGTTCATGCGGTATGTATATCATGTGGTGAGCTAGCAAATTTCTCACATAGAACTAGTCTTGAAGAAGGGTTAGTTGTTCTTGGTGAGACAGAAAATTACGAGCCACTCTGTCGTTCATGCTATGAAAAAAAAAACGCAGCCGAGAAGCTTAAGTTAGAAAAGCAGTCATCTGAAGAATATCAAACGTCATTAAGTGGGAATAGCGAAGCTTAAAATTGACCTTGGGGCAGTAAAATACAACTATAATTATTACAAGTCCCTTCTCCTTCCAGATACGAAAATGATGGTCGTCTCGAAAGCTTCATCATATGGTAATGGCGAACTTGAAATTGTCCAAATTCTTGAGGAACTAAACATCGCATACCTTGCAGTAGCTCTTACTGAGGAGGGTATTTTCTTCAGAAAAAAAGGTGTTAAATCACGAATTTTAGTATTCTTGACAGATGAACAGGATTTTGACGCCATCGTTGAAAATTGTCTGGAACCATCCATTTTTAGCACTGATATATTAAAAGCTTTTTTAAATTTTTTGGAGGAGAAAGGCTTAAAGAAATATCCGATCCATTTGAAAATCGATACAGGTATGAATCGGCTTGGATTCAAAGAAGGTGAGATTCCAGAATTGCTGCAAATAAAGGATGATGAACGCATTAGAGTAGCATCAATTTTTTCTCATTTAATAGCAAGTGAAGAGAAAAGTAAAGATCATATTACTCATGCTCAAATAAATCTATTTGAGAAAATTAAAAGGCATTTTGAGGAGCATTTTGATTATAAAATATTATCCCATATTCTCAACACAAGAGGCATCAGTCGATTTAACGAGAAACAATATGATATGGTACGTTTGGGAATTGGCTTATATGGATACTCCGGGCTTGAACAAGATGATTTAAGAAGCGTTAGTATTCTCGAAGCCGATATCTTGCAGGTAAAAAGGGTGTTAAAGGGTGAATTCATTGGGTATGGTGGAGAAAACCCTCAGGAAGAAGATATCACAATTGCAGTTCTTTCCATAGGTTATGCAGATGGGCTGTCACGATTAATGGGTAACGGCAACGGACACGTAATAATCAATGATTATGAATGTCCATATATTGGCAATATCTGTATGGATATCACTTTGGTGGATGTGAGTAACGTACCCTGCAAAAGGGGTGATAAAGCAGAGATTTTTGGAAATAAAATCAGCATTGAAAACGTTGCTAAAACCATGAATACGATTCCATACGAAGTATTCACTTCTATTTCGAAAAGAGTTAAGCGCGTATTTGTCAAAGGTTAATCATTTGATTTCCTAAATTCGTGCAATATTTATTTGTAAATGACTAAAGTTTCAGCGATAATTCCAACCTATAACGAAGAGCACAATATCGCTGATGCTATATCTACTGTCAATTGGTGCGATGAGATAATTGTCGTTGATTCGTTTAGCACGGACAACACCGTGGAAATTGCGAATGGGCTTGGCGCAAAAGTTTTATCACATAAATATGAGCATTCTGCTGCACAAAAAAACTGGGTTATACCCCAGGCTAAAAATGAGTGGATAGTTTTACTGGATGCCGATGAAAGAATGAGTCCAGAACTCAATGAAGAAATTAAAAATATTTTATCCTCTGATCAAAAAAAATCAGATGCCTATTGGATATTTAGAGAGAATCATTTTCTAGGTAAAAAAATAAAATATAGTGGGTGGCAAAACGATAAAGTCATTCGTCTTTTTAAGCGAGATAATTGTCGCTATGAAAATAAAAAAGTACATGCCGAAGTTATAACGGAAGGAGAAATTTCAACGTTAAAAAACAAGATCATTCATTACACGTATAAGGACTTTAATCATTACTTGGAAAAAGTAAATCGATACACCACTTTATCTGCAAAAGATCATGCCCATAAAACTAAAAAAGTGACTCTCTATCACCTATGGATAAAACCACTAGCTAGATTTGTAAAACATTATATTTTCAACTTCGGCATTCTTGACGGAAGAGAAGGGTTTATTATTTCTAAGTTGTCAGCGTATTCAATTTTCCTTAGATATATAAAGTTGAGTAGAATGCAAAATGGCGAGAATATATAGCCATGAAAATTCTTCATTTAAGTTCCGAAAAAACATGGCGAGGAGGAGAACAACAAATCGCTTATTTAATTGAAGAACATCTTAAAACAAACGTTGAAATATTTGTTGCTGTAAAAATTAATTCTTCGTTTAGCGCACATTGCAAGTCAAATAAAATACCACATATTGACTTAAATTTCAACGGCAGTTTTGATTTTAAAACTGCAAGAAAAATTAGTTTTTTTTGCAAAAAAAATAAAATTGATTTCATGCATGCGCATAGTGGAAACTCCCATTCATTGGGTGTTATCAGCCAGTGGTTTGGCAATAAAACACCACTAATTCTTAGCAGAAGAGTTGATTTCCCTATCAAAAAAAATGCATGGGCACAATGGAAATATAATCACTCTTGTATCAAAAAAATAATTTGTGTCTCTGATGCCATCAAAAATATTTTAGCCATTGATATTCTCGTAAAAAACAAATTAGTTACTATTCATTCAGGTATAGATTTAAAAAAGTTTGACGGTGTTAAATCAATAAATTTTTTGCGAAATAAATACGAGATTTCTGATAATAAAAAACTCATTGGCAACACCTCTGCCATTGCTCCTCACAAAGACTATTTTACTTTCGTAGATACCTGCGAATTATTGATTAAAGAAAATATTAATGCGATTTTTTTTATAATTGGTGCCGGCCCAATGGAACAAGAAATAAAAAATTATGTCCAATCTAAAGAACTAAATGAGCACATTATTTTCACTGGGTTTTTAAATAATATTCCAGAGGTTTTACCCGAATTAGACATCTTCCTTATCACTTCAGAAACGGAAGGTTTAGGGACGAGTATCATCGATAGTTTTGCATCAAAAATTCCTGTCGTTGCAACAAATGCTGGAGGGATCGCGGAATTGGTTTTAAATGGGAAAACAGGCTTATTAAGTGACATAAAAAATCCTAATGCGCTTGCCAAAAATATACTAAAATTGATGTCCGATGAAATCCTTAGATCTAAAATAACCGATGGGGCATTGGATCATTTAAAAAATTTCACAAAAGAAAAAACCGCAGCGAAAACGCTAGCGGTTTATCAAGATCTTTTGAATAATTAAGCTTCTTACTTTTCTTCCTAAAATCCTATCAATTGTATGCCAACAGAAAAGGGAAAGACATCGGCTGAGGTCCCGCTGTCATTAGAAGGTTTTATTTTCCCTTCTTCGAAAAGACTGGTAAGACCTGCATTTGCGAACAAAGTGAAATTACGATACCCTAGTCGGACAGAAGCATCCAATTTGTAATCCAACATATTAAAGTTGTTTGAAGATTTAACTTTATCGTTGTTACCATCCTTCTTGTATTTTTGTTTGTATTTCGTCCCCAATCTCCAACCACCAACTACTCCGAAAGCAAGATGTGCATTCTTCTCCGTATCAAGGTTGGTGTTAATTTCAAACATTAAGGGAGCAGTTAACCACGCAGTACGTAATTTGTTTTTCTTTAATGAAATGGTTGAATCGATAACACCAAAAGTACGTTCATTTGTTGAAGTCAAGGTGTAATCGTTATTAAACTTATAGCTATTGAATTCAATTCCAAGACCAGTGAAAATTCCAAAATAATCACTGATTAATCTTAGTTTTTCCTCGCTAAAGTTTATTGATACAGACCTGGATCTACGCATGTCCACCTCAAGATAATCGTATACTTCCGAATCAATAACGAAATCCTCTCCAATACCTAGACCATTAACTCCTATGTCGAACCCCGTCCAATGTGTCAATCGCTGTGTTCTTTCTCTCTTTGACTCTACTTCAGATTTTGGGTCAGCTTCCTGATCATCGATTATCAGAATTACCGTTTTCCCTAAAGAAATCGTAGTTGTGTCTGGAGTCTCATTTTCCATGACAGCTTCTGTTTCATTTATATCAATTATTGTTGAATCTGTTTGAGCGAAAATTCCTATTGGGAATGCTAAGATTAAGGCGGTTAATTTGAGTAAGTTTTTCATTTTCTATATTTTTATCTTGTTTCATCTCTATGACGGACCTCAAAATGATAAAGTTACAGCGCTCCATTTTTTTCTGCGCTCACGTTAACAACAAAGGGTTCAAACACGCTGTGCATCAAACAACAAGACAGCGAAATTATTCTTTTTTTTGATTCAAACCATCCTGCTAATGGATAACTATTATATGAAGGTAACTTAACAGTGTATTGAAATAAGTGTTTTTTAGTAATCATGAAGAAGACCTTAAGAAATATCTCTGGCATCACTGTCTACTCAGGTAATAGTGAGGGGAAATCTATTTCTCAGGGCAATTTTGTTCCTAAACCCATAATGTAAGGCGGCATGGAATTAGGCTCTTTCTGTAGTTATCTTATAAAGGGGTGGGTATATATAAAAATGGCAGATCAATTTCAATGGAAAGAAATATTGGTGCATTTTTGTCTAACTTAGTGGCAATCGAGGATTATCATAAGATTTAATAAAGAAAGAATCGTAAATGAAAAGTAAACCAGGAACAGTTCATTTTAAAAATTCACCGAAAGTTGATCAGGTTGGAATTTTAGAGAGAGCATCAAGATTCACAAAGCGAAGCATTAAGAAGGAAGCCAAAGTTCAAGGCTTGAAAATGGTGCTCAATATGATCGATTTGACCACCCTGGAAGGCATGGACACCGAGGGTAAGGTAAAGCAAATGTGTTATAAAGCCCAACATCTTCATGATGAGATGAGCGGCCTTCCTACCGTTGCCGCTGTCTGTGTGTATCCCAACTTTGTTGGACTCGCCAAAAATTCACTAGGTAACTCCAAAATAAATGTTGCTTCAGTTGCTACTGCTTTTCCAAGCGGAAATTCTTCAAGAGCCATTAAATTGAGAGATGTGAAAATGGCAGTCGACCAAGGAGCTGATGAAATAGACATGGTGATCTCAAGAGGAGCCTTTCATCAAGGAGAGTATAAGTATGTCTATGATGAAATTGCTGCTGTGAAAGAAGCTTGCAAAGAAGTTCGCCTCAAAGTGATCCTTGAAACGGGAGAACTGGGAACATTTGATAAGGTTAGGCACGCTAGTGATATTGCCATTGCAGCTGGTGCCGATTTTATTAAAACCTCAACAGGTAAAATAAGTCCTGCGGCCACAATGCCTGTTACTTTGGTAATGCTTGAGGCGATAAAGGATCATTATCTTGAAACTGGTAAAATGGTTGGCATGAAACCAGCCGGTGGTATTTCTAACGCCAAATTGGCCTTACACTATCTTATCATGGTTAAAGAAACTTTGGGTGAGAAATGGTTAGACAATAAATGGTTTCGTTTTGGGGCGAGCAGTTTAGCAAATGATGTCCTAATGCAGCTTGTAAAACAAGAAACAGGAATGTATCAATCAAAAGATTATTTTTCAATAGACTAGAAAAAGATGAGTAAAAAATCAAAAGGAACTTCTTGGGATTTATCCCCTGCACCTGAAAGTACCAGTCATATCAAACTTAAAAGTGAATATGGTCTTTTTATAAACGGTAAATTTCAAAAATCGAAAAAAGGAAAGATGTATAACAGCATTAATCCTGCAAATGAAAAAGTCATTGCGAAGATTACGGAGTCTACCACTGCTGATGTGGATTTGGCAGTATCTGCAGCAAGAAAGGCGTATGATAACGTTTGGTCAAAAATGCCTGGTTCTGAAAGAGCCAAATACATTTATCGTATTGCAAGAATTTTGCAAGAGCGCGCACGGGAATTTGCGGTCATTGAGACAATGGATGGTGGCAAACCTATTCGTGAATCAAGAGATATTGATATTCCATTAGCAGCCAACCATTTTTTCTATTACGCTGGATGGGCTGATAAATTGAATTATGCTTTTCCAAATCAAATGCCAAGTTCAATTGGTGTTGCTGGGCAAATCACACCATGGAACTTCCCATTGTTGATGGCTGCTTGGAAGATTGCTCCTGCTCTTGCAACAGGTAATACTGTTGTTTTGAAGCCAGCTGAAACAACTTCACTAACTACCTTACTCCTAGCGGAGGTAATTCAAGAGGCGGGTTTACCACCTGGAGTCGTAAATATTGTGACAGGTCATGGTCCAGTTGGTGCTGATATCGTCAATCATAATAAAGTGGACAAAATAGCTTTTACTGGTTCCACAGGAGTCGGCAAATACATCCACGAAGCACTTGCGGGAACAGATAAATCCTTAACGTTAGAACTTGGTGGCAAAGGAGCAAATATCATTTTTGAAGATGCGGCAATCGATCAAGCCGTTGAAGGTATCGTTAATGGTATATTCTTTAATCAAGGTCATGTCTGTTGTGCAGGCAGTAGATTATTTGTGCAAGAGTCTGTTCAAAAAGAGGTGATCAAAAAATTGAAACATAGAATTTCAACTTTGATTGTTGGAAATCCGCTGGACAAGAATACCGATGTCGGTGCCATTAACTCCAAGAAGCAGCTGAGCAATATTCAGAAATATATTAAAATAGGAGAAAAAGAAGGGGCCGATCTCTATTCAGGAGATCATGACTTGCCGAAAAAAGGTTTTTGGTGCGCACCCACACTTTTCACCAACGTGTCTCAATCGCATATTATTTCAAAGGAAGAAATCTTCGGACCCGTGCTTGCCGTTCAATCATTCAGAACAGTTTCTGAGGTGATCAAAAAAGCAAACAATTCACCCTACGGATTATCCGCTGGCGTATGGACAGATAAAGGATCAAAAATATTCAATATGACCTCACAGATGAAAGCAGGAATTGTTTGGGCCAATACATTTAACAAATTCGATCCCACATCACCTTTTGGAGGATATAAAGAAAGTGGTTATGGACGTGAAGGTGGTATGCATGGATTATCAGCTTATTTAAAATTGAAGTAAGAGATGGAAAGATTAAAAGTACTTAAGACCTACAAAATTTATATTGGCGGAAAGTTTCCACGAACAGAGTCCGGTCGTTATTATGTTCCTAAATTCAACAGAAAAGGAATCGCTAATGTTTGTTTGAGTTCGAGAAAAGATGTGCGTAATGCCATTCAAGTGGCGCGTAAAGCACAGGAACCTTGGGCAGCAAGAGCGGCTAACAACAGGGGTCAAATTTTGTATCGCATTGCAGAAATGATGGAAGGAAGATCTGATCAGTTTATCTCAGAACTTGAGCTCCAAGGCATGGACAAAAATTCAGCTAAAAAAGAGATTGATATGTCTATCGATCGATGGATATATTATGCCGGATGGTGTGATAAGTTTCAGCAGATATACTCCTCCGTTAATCCAGTGGCTTCTCCCCATTTCAATTTTTCAGTCCTAGAACCTTCTGGTGTATATTTTATCGTTGTGGATGATAAGTCTCCGTTGCTTAGTATTGTTTCAACATTAGCACCTGTAATTGCTGCTGGCAACTCTGTTGTTTTACTTGCACCGAAAAATTCTCCACTGTCTGCAATTACCTTGGCCGAAATTATGCAAACCTCAGATGTTCCTGGAGGTGTTGTAAATATATTAACTGGTGATAAAGATGAGCTTGTTGATCACTTTTCCAGACACTTAGACGTTAACGGTGTTGTATATTCTGGCGATGATAAGAAATATATCACGCGTATAAAAAAGAATGCAGCAAGTAACTTGAAGCGCACCCATTCTTATACCGAAGACTGGTATGACAAAAACGCACAAGGACCTTATTTTATTAAAAATGTTTCGGAGGTGAAAACCACATGGCACCCGATAGAAAATATTAACGCATCCGGCTCAGGTTACTAATGGATATTCAAGAACAAAAAAAACTGGCAAAACTTGCCATCGAAGCATCATATTATGCAGGATTAGAAATCATGAAAATCTATGCCAATGATTTTGATGTTGAGATTAAAGCGGACAACAGCCCTCTAACTTTAGCGGATAAAAATGCAAATGATGTTATTACCGGTTTTTTAGAAAAAACAGATCTTCCTATTTTGAGTGAAGAAGGAAGAGAAATGTCTTTTGATGAAAGAAAAGATTGGGAATATTACTGGAACGTAGATCCTTTGGATGGGACCAAAGAGTTCGTGAAACGCAATGGAAATTTCACCGTCAACATTGCATTGATGTATAAGAGTATTCCAATCTTTGGAATTATCTACATTCCTGTTAGCGATGATTTGTATTTCGGGGGAGCGGATATTGGTTCCTTCAAACATGAAGGTTTTTCTTCAAAAAAAGATTGGTCTTATGATGACATGGCCGATCAGAAAAATAAATTGCCTAATCAGGAACTACCTACTAAGTATACTATCGCAGCAAGCAGTTCTCATCTTTCGAAAGAAACACAGGAACATATTCAAGAACTAGAAAATAATAATGGTGATATAGAACTAATTAGTAGAGGCAGTTCCTTGAAAATTTGTTTGGTAGCAGAAGGAGCGGTGCATGAGTATCCAAGATTTGCACCGACCATGGAATGGGATATTGCCGCTGGTCATGGTATAATTTTAGGTGTGGGTAAAGATATTATCGATCATAGCACCAATAAATCCATCCAATACAACAAAGAGAACTTACTAAACAACTGGTTTACGGTTAAATAAAATTTATCTGGCCAAAATAATTGCCTTAGTCAAACAAGAAAAATATTACCTGAAACACAATAGTAGATCCATTGAATCATTGACCATAATCCTTACCAAAAAGGATATTCGGATTAAGTAAGTTGATTAATTAACGTGAAAGTGAAGGAAGGAATAAAGTTCCATGCATTGAAGAGGAGCGTCAACTAAAAAGAAGGACGGAATTTAACATTGTCAAAATGTAGGTTAAGAAATGTGAGTTTTTTTATCGTAAAGCCCTTATTAATAGCAGTTAATGGTTTGAAAAATAGTATCCATGACCTATTAATCTAATTGAATAAAGTGCATTCTAACGGATGCTTTATTGATTTCTCAAATATCCTTCTGTGCATAACATTACACCTATTTCACCAAAATCAAAGGACTAAATTATCTAGATTTGTGGACTAATTAATTGTAGTTTTAGGGGAACATTTTTAGGCGTTTTACTTCAATGAAATAAGCTTCACAACCACTAATGAGAATATTTAAACTCATATTTTTCTTTATCTTTCTATGCCAAGTAGCCTTGGCAGGTGATAAGAATCCACCAACAGAAATGTCTCCTAGATTAGAGATTTCTATTGTTCTGGATATGAAATATCCCTCATTTGTAGAAGGAAAGCTAATTTATGTTTCCGTAGATAGACAAAAATTGTATGTTCTATATAATAATGAGATAATTAAAGATTTTGATGTGTCTACCTCAAAATACGGTACTGGAACTACTAGAAATAGTAATAAAACACCTTTGGGTCTGCACCTGGTTGCATCTAAGGTAGGTGAAGGTGATCCAATAAATACGATCTATAAAAGCAGAATGAATACCGGTAAAAAAGCGGTTCCAAATCAAGCTAAATTCGTAAATGATGACCTTATCACAACAAGAATCATGTGGTTAGAAGGTGGTGAGGAATCAAATGCACTTGGGAAGAATAGTAGTTTCAAACGTTATATATACATTCATGGAACGCCTGATGAAATGGGCCTTGGCTATACTGCATCTCATGGTTGTGTTAGAATGAGAAACACTGATATACTAGGTCTGTACGAGTATGTTGAACTAGGAACACCGGTTCTTCTGTGGCAAAATGACCCAAGTTATAATAAGGAAATGTCCAAAGGGCTGAAGAAAGAAAAGAAAAAAGCTCGGAAACTTAATAGAAAGAAAAAAGGGTACCAAAACCTGAGAATTAACTATTAAGATTTATCCAAAATCAATTCTTTGCAATACTATTTAATTATTGCAGTCCAGCCATATTAATCTTAATTTTGCATAGTATTTCAACTCCGAAGATTCTCGCAATTTGACCATTTTTCAATTTCAGATCTTCAGTAAAACAAAAGTATGAAGAAAGTTGCTCTAGTCACAGGTGTCACAGGACAAGATGGTGCCTATTTATCCGAACTCTTACTGAGTAAAGGGTACATTGTTCATGGACTCAAAAGAAGAAGTTCATTATTCAATACCGACAGAATCGATCATCTATACAAAGATACGCACGACAATAACGTAAATTTTTTCTTGCACTTTGGAGACATGACTGATTCTACTAATCTCATCAGAATCATACAACAAGTGCAACCGGATGAAATTTATAATCTGGCGGCACAATCTCATGTTATGGTTTCTTTTGAACTTCCAGAATATACCGCTAATTCTGATGCACTTGGGACACTGAGAATTCTTGAGGCAATTAGAATACTTGGCTTAGAGAAAAAAACTAAATTTTACCAAGCTTCAACTTCAGAGTTGTACGGAAAAGTTCAAGAGGTTCCTCAATCCGAAACCACGCCTTTTTACCCAAGAAGTCCATATGCAGCGGCAAAATTATATGCTTTTTGGATTGTGAAAAATTACAGAGAAGCCTACGGTATGTTTGCATGTAATGGGATTTTATTTAATCATGAAAGTCCTTTGAGGGGAGAAACTTTTGTGACGAGAAAGATTACTCGTGCTGTTGCTAGAATAAAACTTGGTCTTCAGAAGAAATTCTATTTGGGGAATCTCAACTCCAAGAGAGATTGGGGTCACGCCAAGGATTATGTTGAGGGAATGTATCTCATGCTACAACATGACAAGCCGGAAGATTTTGTTTTAGCAACTGGAAAAACTTATTCCGTTCGAGAGTTTGTGGATCGTGCTTTCAAAGAAGTGAATATCGAAGTGGAGTGGAAAGGCGAAGGAGTTGAGGAAAAAGGATTTGATAAAAAATCCGGAGATGTATTGGTTGAGGTGGACAAAAAATATTTTAGACCTACAGAGGTGGATCTACTTATTGGAGATCCATCTAAGGCAAAGGAACTATTAGGATGGGAACATAAGTACGATCTTAAAGCATTGGTCTCGGAAATGGTTAAGGCAGACATTAAGAATTTTGAAAAAGATAAGTATCTTCTTGAGGGCGGCCATGAAGTAATGGATTACAATGAATAAGTCAGATAAAATCTATATCGCTGGGCACCGTGGAATGGTTGGTTCTGCAATTCTAAGAAAACTAAAAACGGAAGGGTTTGATAATATTGTCTATCGAAAATCCTCAGAACTTGACCTTAAAGATCAGGTTGCTGTAAAAGAATTCTTCGAAAAAGAAAAGCCTAAACATGTCGTGTTAGCCGCTGCTAAAGTTGGCGGTATAGTTGCTAATAATACGTACCGCGCTGAATTTATTTACGAAAATATAATGATTCAGTCAAATGTTATTCATCAAGCGTATGTTACGGGAGTAGATAAATTATTGTTCCTTGGTTCTTCATGCATTTATCCAAAAATGGCTCCTCAACCCTTAAAAGAAGAGTATTTGTTGAACGATGTTTTAGAACCAACAAATGAACCATACGCTATTGCTAAAATAGCGGGCATTAAAATGATTGAAGCCTATAGAGCTCAATATGGTAGGGAATATATTTCGGCCATGCCCACGAACCTGTATGGGCCAAACGACAACTATGATTTGCAAAATTCTCATGTATTACCTGCACTAATTCGTAAGTTTCATGAAGCAAAGATTGAAAATAAACCTTCAGTAGAAATTTGGGGTACTGGTTCTCCGAAAAGAGAATTCATGCATGTGGACGATTTAGCAGATGCATGTTTTTATTTGATGCAAAACTATAATGAAGATCTTTTTGTAAATGTTGGCACTGGTGAAGATGTCTCAATTAAGGATCTTGCACTGATGATTAAAGACATTGTTGGTTTTGATGGAGAGTTAACTTTTGACCTTAGTAAGCCAGATGGAACTCCAAGAAAATTGATGGATGTCTCTCGCCTCAATAACATGGGGTGGAAACATAAAATAAATCTGAAGCAAGGAATAAAGTCTGTATACGCGGATATAATTTCCACAGGAAAATTTGATCTTATAGATAAATAAAGGCTCATGAGATTACCGTTTTTGAGAATTTTTTTTCTCATCGTTTTTTCTCAGTCATTTGTTTATTCTTATGGACAACATTATAACTTTCCGCTAAACTACTATTCACATCTATTCCTAGAAAAGGGACTGTCAACATATGATACCCTATCATCTCCCTCTTTCAAATCGACACCAGAATCTTGGTTGAGACTGGATAGCGTTTGGGCCTATTCAAATAGTGAAACTCATTACTCGATTGCTAGCGAAAAACTCTACTCTGATCATCTTATAAATATCAATAAGGGTGAATTGAATATGAGCATTGACCTTCTTGGAGTTCAAGAATTTAGCAACGAACTTAGCGATACGTCTGCATATTCAGACACCACACGATTTTATCATAACTCAAGAGGCTATCTGGTTAAAGGCTCAATTGGGTCTAATTTTTCTTTTGAATCCAGCTTTTTAGAAAATCAAGTATATGCGCCCACTTATCTCAGAGATAGAATAGTTGAAAGAGATGTATTTCCCGGTGAAGGAAGGGTAAAAGACTTCAATAATGGTGGCTTTGATTTTGCGCAAAGTGGTGGCTACCTGTCATATTCCCCGAGTACAAAAGTCAACTTACAATTCGGTCATGGCAAAAGCTTTATCGGGAATGGACATCGTTCCTTGTTGCTTTCGGACAACACTGCAAACTATCCCTATCTTAGAGTGAATTTGAGGTTCTTAAACAATCGTTTAAAATACCACACAACTCTAGCCACTTTGACTAATCTTGAAAGACTGCCAATTGGTGACACTCCAGAATCAAGATTTAAAATTAAAAACGCTTCTTTTCATTTCATTGAATTTAATCCTCATCCAAAGATTAGCATTGGCGTGTTTGAAGCAATAATCTGGAAAAGATATGATAACGAAGATGGAACTATAAACTTTAATTACGCCAGTCTCAATCCACTACCCCTCATTCACAGCTTTGCTTTTGACGATGAAAACAACGATCTCATTGGATTCGACTTGAAGTACCAAGTAAATAAAAACCTTAAAACATATGGCCAGTTTTTATTGGATCAAAAAGGAAATGGATTTCAATTAGGACTGCGGTCAAATGAACTATTTATTCCAGATCTGTATTTGCTAGCGGAGATAAACAATGTTGACCCATTTGCATACACCAGTGAAGATCCATTACAAAATTACAGCCATATTAATCAAGAATTGGGACACCCTCTAGGTGCTGATTTTCAAGAAATAGTTTTGCGAGGCACCTATTTCTTCAAAAAAAGATTTTTTGGAGATCTACAACTGAACCTACACACAATTGGTCATGATGGCAATGACTCTTTAAATTATAATAATGGCAACAATATCTTTCTTAGCAATGATAATCCTAACCAAAGTGATGCTACTTTTGATGAAACGGTGTTGTTTTCAAGCCTGACAATTGGATATTTATTCAACCCACAAAGTAATTTGAATGCTTACATTCGTTGGGTACATAGGGGTACGGACGATGAAACCGTGCATGACAACTCATTTTTACGATTGGGAATACGCACTTCGATATTCAATAATTATGATGATTATTAATTTTATTTGCGATTGACTTAATGATTAAAAAGTATATCATTACAACAATAAAATAAGGAACGTGGAAATAGTTATTTTAGGCTTTATTACATCTTTTGTTATCGTTTTATTTGCTACACCTTCTCTGATAAAAGTCGCGAAGTTGAAGCACCTGGTGGATGAGCCTTCCGAAGAACGGAAGCTTCATAGTCATAGTATTCCAACCATTGGTGGAATAATAATATTCGCGGCAGCAATATTTGCTTATGCCCTATGGTTTCCTACTAGTGATTTGAACACGGGGGGGGGGGCTAGTTCAATCATGGAATCCTTTGATCATTTCAAGTATCTCATAGCCTCTCTATTAATATTATTTTTTGTTGGCGTTAAAGACGATATTATTGGTACCGCTCCAATAAAGAAATTAGCTGCTCATTTTATGGTGGGATTTATTCTTGTTGTTATGGCCGAGATAAAGATCACGAGCATGCAGGGCATTTTTGGGGTTTATAATTTACCCGACTGGACTTCCATTGCTCTTTCTATGTTTGTGTACATCGTTATTGTAAATGGCCTAAATCTCATTGATGGTATTGATGGTCTTGCTGCGGGTATTGGTCTAATAAGTGCCCTTTTGTTTGGAACCTGGTTCTATCTAGCTAAAGATGTTCCTCTGGCGCTGCTTAGTGCATGCTTGGTTGGGGCGCTACTGGGATTTTTAGTCTTTAACTTTTCTCCGGCTCGACTCTTTATGGGTGATTCTGGTTCAATGATTATTGGTGCAATTATTTCAGTCTTAGCCATTCAGTTTATCGAGCATGATACAAGCAACATGCCTAAGGTTTTACAAGAATTGCATGTGCCATTACTTGCAATGAGTATATTATCTTATCCTTTGGTAGACACCTTGAGGGTGTTTTTCATTCGTGCAGTAAGGGGAAGCTCTCCATTCTCAGCGGATAGAAATCATATTCATCACAGACTTATAAGACTTGGATATTCTCATAGACGAACCGTAACGACTCTATACACTCTTAATATTGTGGTTGTACTTGTCATGTTCTTATTAAAAGATCTTAAGCCAACGCTTGCCTTCTTTGTTCTTTTAGTTTGTGCTTTTGCAATATATCTTTCTCCTTATTTACTCAAAGCAAAAGAGTGATGAGCCTGAGTTCGAGCCCATACTCTCTTATAATGAAGCGCTTTTGGATTGTCATTTTTAGTCTTCTTTTAACTCAGCCTTTTGTCGCTCAAATTCAGAATGACTTTTTGAATAGTAATATCTCAAGGGTTCAACTGAAAAGTTACTTGCCTGTAAAAACGACTAAATTTCATTCTGCCATTCAACCTTATGAATTTTTGGATACGAGCGCAACAGCGCGCATTGATACAATCTTTAGAACTCCAGTTCTAAGTTTGGTGGCCGAAAACAATTCTCAAAATTTCTCCATAAATCTTGAACCAATTTTAGGCATACTGCCAGATGCTGTGGAAACAAATTCTCTAGGAAAATATGCGAAACGAGGGATGTTCATTTTAGGGTTCAAATCACTGGTTAATTTCAAAGACAAGTTGCATCTCAGGACATCCGTATTCGGGGGGCCACCGCTTAATTCTAATCAGCTAAACTCTCGTGTTTTAAGAAGCATTAGTGAAGTGACATTTAATAATGGTTTAAAATATATCCTTAATTATAATGCGGCATTAACATATACCCCCAGCGATATTTTTGCATTCCAACTTGGAAGGGGCAAAAACAAGTTTGGTGACGGAATACAATCCCTTTTGCTATCCGAAAATGCGGTCAATTATCCATATGCTAAAATTCGAACCCGAGTATGGGATATAGAGTATATTAATCTTTTTAGCGCTCAAAAGAGTTTAGTCAAGACAGAGAGGGGGGCTTTAGTCGTTGAAGATGGACCAAATGAACTCCAATACAATAACGAGTACAAAAGGAAGTTTACATCCAGTCATCTTCTAAGCTGGAATATCAATGAAGCTGTCAATGTATATTTCTTCGAAACGATTATCTGGCAAAATGAAGATACGTTATCAACTCGAGGGTTTGATATTAATTACCTCAACCCGATAATCTTTTTCAGACCAGTAGAGTTTGCTGTAGGATCTTCGGATAATGCAATCGTGGGGGCTGGATCATCTTGGAAGGTCAATGAGAAATTACAGGTTTATGGCCAATTTGTCATTGATGAAATGATCTTCAAACGATTTATTAATCGTACCGGCTGGTGGGCAAATAAATATGGGGCACAATTGGGTTTTAAAGTATTCGACCCATTCAAGACAAAGGATACATATTTCCAGATGGAGTGGAATCAAGTTCGCCCATTTACATATTCACATGGCAGTCCTCAACAAAACTATGCGCATTACAATCAACCTCTCGCACATCCGGCAGGATCAAACTTCTATGAGTTTATCGCTTTATTCGTCAAAGACTTCAACAGATTTCAATTACAGGTAAGTGGAAACTTTTTGTTAAAAGGTGACGACATACCAGCAAATGGTGTAGAACCATATCAAAATCTGGGTGGCGACATCTTCAGATCATATGTAGATCCCTTTATTGATAGTGGGAATGTCGTTGGTCAAGGATACACTTCTAATAATATTAATGGGCAAGTTAATGCATCATATATCTTTAATGAAAAAAGTGATGGCCGAATAACCTTAAGTTATGGAATAAATCATAGAGCAGGTGAATCCAATGAGTTTACCAATAACTTCATCAATTTGGGATTAACTATGAACTTTAGTAGCCTGAATATTAATTCTCTACAATAATTTATTGCTCGGCTAATCATTGCCAAAACTAGTCGTGATAAAAGTTTTGATTTCTTGCATCAAAAATCTCATTTCATATTTCCTTTTTGTTAATTAGTTAGTAACTTTGCTCCTTGAATTTTAATGTCAATGGAAAACAACATTCCGATCAAAAGCAAGGCCAATAGTCTTAAAGAACTTCTCAAGTTGAGATTGACGAGCTTGGTGGTTTTCTCTTCTGTGCTTAGCTACGTTCTTGCGACAGGAATTAGCGGCATTGATTGGGTTGTACTAAGCGCACTAATTGTTGGTGGTTTTATGATCGCAGGAGCATCCAATGGACTGAATCAAATCATTGAAAAAGACAATGATGCATTGATGACAAGAACATTGAACAGACCTTTACCAGAAAACAGACTTGGTGTCAAAGAAGCAATCGTCTATTGTATATTATTCGGTGCCGCAGGATTTACTATCCTATGGCAATTCGTCAATTTGAACTCGGCCTTACTGGGTCTTTTAGCATTGATTTTATATGCATTTGCTTATACCCCAATGAAAAAGAAATCTCCTTGGGCCGTATTTGTTGGTGCCTTTCCTGGCGCTATTCCAGCAATGCTAGGATGGATTGCTGCAACCAACACTTTTGGCTTAGAAGCAGGTGCCTTATTTGCCATTCAGTTCGTTTGGCAATTCCCTCACTTTTGGGCCATCGCATGGGTATTGGATGATGATTATAAATTGGGAGGCATAAGATTACTGCCATTGAAAGAAGGCCGTACTAAAAGAACTGCCTTGCGCGTTCTAGCCTATACCGCCTTTCTTATACCTGTTTGTACATTCCCATGGCTTTTGCAGATGACAGGTATAGTTTCAACTATACTGGCTATTGGACTGAGTATTTACTTTGTATATATTGCATTCAAGTTGTATCAGATCAATGATGTCAAAGCTGCTAAAAAACTAATGTTCGCATCGTTCTTATACTTGCCATTAGTTCAAATTTTGTTTGTTCTAGATAGATTTCAAATATGAGAGCAGATGTCATAGCAACAGGCTATAGCCCTGAAAGAGTTATAAAAGCCAAGAAGATGCTTCTTCGTGGTTCTATGCTAAGCATTGTGATGCTTTTTGCTTCTTTGGTTTCTGCTTATGTAGTAACCAAAGGTGGTGCAAGCTATTGGGTGAACATTACATTGCCCAATTCTTTTTGGATCAGCACTGTTTTAATTCTTCTAAGTAGTCTTACATCATTTCTTGCGGTCAAGGCCGGATCCAAGAATAAACTAACGCGAGTAAGACTTTTTCTTATTTTGACTTTTGCCCTCGGTGTTGGATTTGCTGTCAGTCAATATCAAGGATTTATTACATTATCAGAACGCGGATTAAGTTTAACAGGAAATTATCTTGAAAATCTTAATGGGGAATATGGTGTGGATTATCATATCACAGATCATAACCAAACTTTGGTGCCATTTGTTGATGGTCATTATATCGATCCAGATGATCCAACAGGGTCAAAAATTATTGATAACAAAATCACAGAATTACACAATCCGGCAAGCACTTATCTCATTTTTATAATTGGATTGCACGTCCTGCACATCGCAGGTGGATTAATATATCTCTTTTTCTTGGTGATATATTCGTATTTTGGACGAATTGAGAGGTTTAACTATTTGAAAGTAAGTCAAATAGCTACGTATTGGCATTTTGTAGATCTTTTGTGGATTCTGCTATTGCTCTTTTTATATTTTATTCATTAAACTTGCAGTCAAACTAGACTATTGTATGGCAGGACACAGCGCGGAAACAATAAGTAACGAAACATTATGGGGAGGCGGAAGATCTCCCTTCGGTGTAAGCTATGGAAAACTAATGATGTGGCTTTTCCTAGTATCGGATGCCCTAACCTTTGGTGGACTCCTAATTGCTTACGGATTTGAAAGACACGCAATAGGCGAATGGCCGGTTGCAGAAAAGGTATTTGAAGCCTTTCCTGGCTTAGGTAATGGTTACCCGTTACTGTATGTTGCCATGATGACTTTCATTCTTATTATAAGCTCAGTAACTATGGTTTTGGCCGTTGAAGCTGGACATCGATTGGATAAAAAAGCCATTATCAAATGGATGATTTTAACTGTTATTGGTGGTCTAATCTTCGTTGGTTCTCAAGTTTGGGAATGGAGTCATTTTATTCATGGATCGGGTGGTTATATTACCACAACATCTGGAGAGGTGTACCATTTTGCTGAAGACTATGGTTTTCACGAAGGTGATCTCGCACACATGAAATGGGAAGACGGAATGGTGTTGGTAGAGAATAAATATGGGGAAGGAGAACGAATTCATCTAACGACAGAACAATCACATGAAATGTTCAATGATAGGGCCGATTTCTACCATGGCGCTAATCTGACTAGAAACGAATATCACCCAGGTTATCCGCAGTATGCTAACTTTTTCTTTTTTGTTACAGGATTTCACGGGTTTCACGTATTTAGTGGAGTAGTTATAAACTTCCTCATTCTTTTACAAGTGATGAGAGGAGCCTATGACAAACGAGGACACTTTGAAATGGTTGAAAAGACCGGACTCTACTGGCACTTTGTTGATTTGGTATGGGTATTTGTATTTACATTCTTCTACTTAGTATAATATCATAAGCATGGAAAGAGACGACTTAATAAATGATCACAATTATTCTGTAGCGGCATATCACGATGAGGCGCACGGTAAAGTCACAAGAAAGAGTATCGTTAAAGTAACTATTATACTTTCAGTACTAACAATAGTTGAAGTTATAATGGGGGCCATGATTGGAAGAGATGATTCTTGGACATGGCAAATGGTGAAGTACGCCTTCATTGTCATGACACTCGTTAAAGCAGCATACATTGTGTTGTCATTTATGCATTTGGGTGATGAGAGAAAAAGCCTAAAGAAGATGATTATTATCCCATATGTATTCTTCATTTTATACATGATTGCACTTATTATACTGTCTGAGGCGAATTATGTGAACGAACATGTCAGCCCGTTTTTTGAATAACTGTCTCATTTCTACTACATCAAGCAATTGAAAATATTGATTGACTGTTTAAGCATTAACTCATGGGCAATAGCATTAAAAAATTTATAACGCTAGGTTTAGTTCTAGTAGGTATTCCTTTATTGTTCGTTTTATTGGGTAAAGCGGATCATCAATTTGGTACAGTCAAATATTTTGTGCCTGAAAAAGTTGTAGAAAAAGAAGTCGATGGAAAAATGGTGAATGATACCATTTGGTCCAAAATTATTCCATTCAAATTCACAAATCAGAATGGTGAAACTATTACTGAAAAGGATTATGAAGGCCATATATATGTTGCCGACTTCTTCTTTACTACATGTCCTACTATTTGCCCTGTGATGACCAAGCAGATGAATCAACTGATCTGGCAACTTGATGGAAAGCCTGGAGATGACATAAGATATCTTTCATTTACTGTTGATCCTGAATTTGACACTCCCGAAGTTCTCCACGCCTATGCTAAGAAGAATGAGGTTAATGGTAATATATGGAATATGGTGACAGGGGAGAAAGACAAAATATACCAACTTGGTGTCAACTCTTTTAAACTATCAACCCAAGAGGATGTGCTAGCTCCGGGTGGATTTCTTCATTCCAATCTATTTGTCTTAATTGATGAAGAAAAACACATCAGAGGATATTATGATGGCACCAATTCCGAACAAGTCAGGATTCTTGGAGCGGATATAAAAAAATTAGTCTCAGAAAAAAAACAGAAAGAACTTGCCAAAAGAAAGAAATTATAACGGGATAATAATAGCAGTTTCTATACTCTTGCCTTTGGTAATTGCCCTGCTCTTCATCACAAACAAAATTGAGGGTTATGACTTTTCGTTTCTTCCTCCAACATATGCCCTCACCAATGGTCTTACTTTTTTATGTCTTGTAGCCGGTGTCTTGGCTATAAAAAATGGCAAAAAAGAGTTGCATAAAAAATTTATGACCAGCGCCATTGTCTTTTCTATTTATTTCTTAGTTGCATACGTCTTATATCATGTTACCACCCCCAGCACGAAGTTTGGTGGTGAAGGAACCATTCGAATAGTTTATCTTTTTATATTATTCACACATATTGCATGTTCTATGGCTGTTGTTCCACTGGTATTGATAACCTATGTGAAGGCCATATCACAAAGATTTGATCAACACCGTAAAATAGCTCGATATACATTTCCTTTGTGGACATATGTGTCTTTAACTGGGGTAATAGTGTACTTAATGATATCACCGTATTATGTCTAATCTGTTATTTAACATGTCTTAGATGCTTACCTTTGCGAAGCGAAATAGCGAAATCCTATGAGTGGCAAAAAAAACACTCTCCTTGCTTTTATTATCTTTTTGATCATGATAATAATGCCCGAAATATTGGACGCCCAGTGTGCCATGTGTAAAGCGGTTTTGGAAAACGAATATACCATTGATGGAAATCGCAAAAGTGGTGGAATAAATGCTGGTATTATGTTTCTTATGGGCATTCCATATATTTTAATTGGGGCTTCAATACTATACTTTGTAAAGTACCACACCAAAAATTCGACAGGAGAGTAATGGGGAAAGATAAGTTAAGGCGTTTCGCAGATAACGAGGTTTTCGAGAATGTCATTCAACCAACAACAGACTCCTTGCTCATAGATACTTGGAATCTTAAAGGCAATTGGAAAAAAGACATTTTTAAAAATGAACTCCCCATTACCTTGGAACTTGCATGCGGCAAAGGAGAATATACCATTGCGATGGCAACAAAATATCCGGATAGAAATCATATTGGCATTGATATTAAAGGTGCTCGACTATGGCGTGGTGCTAAAACTGCTCTTGAGAATGACATGAACAATGTCGCTTTTTTAAGGACTCGATTAGAGTTTATATGTTCATGCTTTAGTGAAAATGAAGTTTCTGAAATTTGGATTACTTTTCCAGACCCTCAAAAGCATAGGACAAGAATTAAAAAAAGATTGACGCATCCAGAATTTTTAGATCGATATAGAAAATTACTTATCAAGGATGGGACCGTCAATTTAAAAACTGACAGCTCAAGTCTTTTCGATTTCACACTAGACACCGTCCTTGCAGAGAAACTAAATGTCGTTCATCAAACAATAGACGTCTACGGCTTAGGTGTCGATAAATTTCCAGACGATCTTAATGAGCTCATGACGACCAAAACATTCTATGAAAATAGATGGTTAGTAGAAGGTAAAAAAATCAAATTTATAAGTTTCAATTTATAATTTTATGTTGGATGTAGATGTAGATGATAAAATGTTAAAAAAATCAAATCAATATCAGATCAGAAGGAATTATTTAGATACTTTTGGTGGCAAATAATTAGTCCTTTGGCCTTAATAATCAAATAAATTATGTCGGTAAAAAACAAGAAAGATATCAAAGCTTTCATGGATTCAGTTACAGCCAAACAATCCCATGAAAAAGAGTTTCTGCAAGCTGTTGAAGAAGTAGCTGAAGCAGTTATTCCATTCATCGCCAACAAACCAAAATACAAGAAAGCAAAGGTTTTGGAAAGAATGGTGGAACCAGAAAGAACTATAATGTTCAGAGTTCCATGGTTAGATGATAATGGAGATGTGCAAATTAACAAAGGATTTAGAGTTGAATTCAACTCTGCTATTGGTCCATATAAAGGTGGTTTACGTTTCCACCCATCGGTTAATTTATCGATTCTTAAGTTTTTAGGGTTCGAACAGGTTTTTAAGAACTCATTGACGACACTACCAATGGGCGGTGGTAAAGGTGGTTCTGATTTTGATCCTAAAGGAAAGTCAGATAACGAAGTGATGAAGTTTTGTCAATCTTTCATGACAGAACTACAAAGACACATCGGTCCTAATACTGATGTGCCTGCAGGTGATATCGGTGTTGGTGGTAGAGAAATTGGATATATGTTTGGGCAGTACAAAAGACTGAGAAACGAATTTACTGGTGTACTAACTGGCAAAGGAACTAACTGGGGAGGGTCTTTGATTCGCCCAGAAGCTACTGGTTATGGAACAGTATATTTTGCTAAAGAGATGCTAGCCACTCAGGATGATACTTTCAAAGGCAAAACGGTTGTTGTTTCCGGTTCAGGTAATGTTGCACAGTATGCCTGTCAAAAAGTAACGCAGCTTGGTGGTAAGGTAATTACTATGTCTGATTCAAGTGGCTATGTTGTCGATAAGGATGGAATCGATGCTAAAAAATTAAAGTTTATCATGAACCTTAAAAATGTGAAGCGAGGAAGGATTTCAGAATATGCTAAGAAATTCAAATCTGCCAAATTTCATGAAGGGAAAAGACCTTGGGCTGAAAAGTGTGATGTTGCGCTACCATGTGCTACACAAAATGAATTAAATGATAAAGAGGCGAAGAAATTACTCTCTAATGGTGTAAAATGTGTTGCTGAAGGAGCAAACATGCCTTGCACTCCCGAAGCAATTAATGAATTCCACAAAAAGAAAATTTTGTTTTCTCCAGGGAAAGCTTCGAACGCTGGTGGTGTTGCCACTTCAGGACTTGAGATGAGCCAAAACTCATTGAGAATGTCTTGGACAGCTGAGGAAGTAGATGAAAAGTTGCATACTATCATGGTGTCTATTCACAAATCATGCGTAGAGTATGGTAAAGAAGGAAAATATGTAGACTATGTTAAAGGAGCAAACATTGCTGGATTTGTGAAAGTTGCAGATTCAATGATTGACCAAGGATTGGTTTAATCACATCTTAAATTTATTGAAAAAGACGGACGCCAAAAGCGTCCGTCTTTTTTGTTTCTAGTTTTTTCCCATATGGCTTGAATAACTACTAATCGTATCTTAAGCCTCACTATCTAGCGCATTCTTTGAACCATTTCAAAGAACCAGAACCAATGATCGATTCGCAAATTTTAATTAAGAATTATATGAACAAAAAAAGCGACCCCAATTGGAGTCGCTTTTGTTTTCTTTAAAAGAAAAGTCTTATTTGATTATAGAAACTCTCTTAGTTGCTACATCAGAACCAGAATAAATGTTGAATAAGTACATTCCATCTTCGAATTGCTTAGCATCAACTTGAATTAGTTGACTTCCTGCATTAAGTGTTCCTAATGCTTCAGAATAAACAACTCTACCAGCGATATCCAAAACCTCAACAACATAATCTTTATTGTCAAATGATTCGAAAGCAATATTGGTTACGTCATTTGTAGGGTTTGGATAAATACTGAAGTTAGTGATGTTCAATTCTTCTATACCTGTAACTCCATCTACAGAGAAGTTTTCTGCTGTTTCATCAGCAAACTCACCACCTTCTACCAATACATTTCCAGCACCGTCAAGAAGAGAGTAATTTCCAATTCCCCAACCACAGCAAATTCCGTCACCGAATGAATCGTAAATTTTAAACTCGTAACAGTCATTATCTCCTAATGGTACTGTATAAGTTTCAGTGTATTCTGTGTTATTTCCATAACCACTTCCTCCTAACACAGCAACTCCAGCACCATTTAAAATTTCCCATGATGTTTCAGCACCATAGTTATCCGTTAATAGCTCAAGTGTAACAGATGCTCCTGCATTTAATCCAGCAAATTCTGAACTTACTGCATCGTTTGCTGAACCATCCTCATCAGCAACTCCATTAGGCATGGAAATAGCAACATCCACAGTATTTGATGCCATAGCTGTATATGCATAATCATCTAAAACAACATCTTCAGTTGCAAGAGTAGACAAAGTACCTTCCCAAGTCATTGTTTGATCAGCACCTCCATTGATTGAATATGTAATTGTTGCTGAAGTCAAATCAACATTTCCGAAGTTAGCTAAAGTGAATACTGGTGCCGCAATTGCATCACCTATACAAACTGAAGCAGGTAACCCGTCAATTGAAACTCCTGCTGCACTGTTCTCAAAGTTTGAAGATACTGGTACGTCAGAATCTTTAGTTGCTTGATGAACAAATTTATTAGCATCGTTTTGAACCAAAGCAATGACTTCTAAATCATCGTAGTTGTAGATTGTTAATTCTGTCATATCCAATGTTTCATTGATAGTATATGAATCTCCATCAGCCCAAGTATCTTCCAAATCAACACCGCTTGTTCCACCTACAAAAGCTTTAAATACATGGTGGAATTCAGTCTCACCATTAGTACCCCCAGTTGCTTGAGTTGAATAAATAGTACCTTCTGTAAGAGCGATTCTTAATACTAAATCCCCAGTTGCAGCCATTGTAGCTGTAACGTTTCCTGTAACCAATAACTGTCCGTCAACAACTTCTGCTGAAACTTCCATGTCAAATTCTGACATTTGAGAACTAACTGCATCCAATCCACTTTGAGTAAGATCATCAACAGCACCTTCAGCTCCTATAAAGTCTCCTTGTAAGATCCCTTGAGGCGCAAATTGATAACCGTAATAATCACCTACACGCGTGTCAACCTCTGATGGGTTGTCAAGGTACATTTGGTCAAAACCAGGCCACCATACTTGGTATGCCATAAAAATTGCTGTCTCAGAATTTGCATTCATCAACGATTGAAGCGCTGGATTTAATGTTGCGCATGGAGGACATGATGCTTGAGTTGCTTCCTCAACGAAAGCCATTCTGTTCGATTGTGCACTAACAAAAGATATTGAAAGTGTAAATAAAGCTGCAATAGCTAGAGTAAATAATTTTTTCATAATTCTCTATTTATAATTAAAATTCTATTTTATTGTTTCTCCCCCAAATCATTAATGTATAAACACCAACCTTCCTGCGAGTTAATGGCAAATTTAATGAATCCTTTTAACTTGCTGTGAGTGTTTTTGACTTTAAAGTTGGAATGCCAATTGATTAGAATCTGTCCCATTAACATATTTTAGGTGTAACTGTTTAAATGACTCAACCATTATGGATGACATCAAGAGGCCTTAACAATAAGTTTATGAGCCATATAGAAGTATTTTTACTGCTCAATATATATTATTGTCATTATGTAAAATAGTTCATGAAATATAATTAATTACATGATTCATCAAATCACTAATTTTTAAAATATCTTCGTCCAGCAAAATCCATAATATATGTACGGAAAACTACACCAACATTTAAAGAATGAAATCCAAACAATAAAAAGTGAAGGATTATACAAAGAGGAAAGGATTATTGTTTCTGAACAAGGGGCTGAAATTCAGCTTAGCGATAACTCGAAAGTGCTTAATTTCTGTGCAAATAACTATTTAGGCCTTTCTTCCCACCCAAAGGTTATTCAAGCAGCTAAAGACACTCTTGATAGTCATGGATTTGGCATGAGTTCAGTAAGGTTTATATGCGGCACTCAAGATATACATAAGACACTTGAACAAAAAATAGCTGATTTTCATGGCACAGAAGACACTATTCTATATGCCGCAGCTTTTGATGCTAATGGAGGTGTTTTCGAACCTCTTCTAACAAAAGAAGATGCAATAATATCTGATTCTCTAAATCACGCCTCTATTATTGATGGCGTTAGATTGTGCAAGGCTGCTCGCTACCGTTATACCAACAACGACATGGCTAGTCTCGAAGAGCAACTGATCGCAGCGTGTAAGGAAAATCATAGATTCAAAATTATCGTTACCGATGGGGTGTTTTCTATGGATGGGGTGATTGCTAACTTAAAAGGAATTTGTGATTTAGCAGATAAGTATGATGCACTAGTTATGGTTGACGAGTGTCATGCAACAGGTTTTATAGGTGAAAGTGGAAGAGGAACGCCAGAGTATAATGGAGTAATGGGGCGAATAGATATTATTACCGGAACATTAGGAAAGGCTATGGGTGGAGCTATGGGTGGATATACTACCGGAAGGAAGGAAATTATCGAAATCTTGAGGCAACGTTCTAGACCATATTTATTTTCCAACTCTCTAATGCCGGCAATTGTTGGTGCTTCCATTGCAGTGTTCGATTTAATCTCTGAAAGCACAGAGCTTAGAGATAAACTGGAAGAGAATACCAAATATTTTAAAAAAGGTCTGTCCACCCTAGGTTTTGATATTATTGAAGGTGATTCGGCCATTGTCCCTGTTATGTTATATGATGCTAAACTTTCACAGGAAATGGCTACGAAATTATTAAAGGAAGGGATTTACGTTATTGGTTTCTATTTCCCGGTTGTGCCAAGAGAGAAGGCTCGAATTCGTGTGCAAATATCTGCTGGTCATGAAAAAATCCACCTTGATAAAGCAATTGCCGCATTTAAAAAAGTTGGTGTGGAAATGAATATCATTTAATCCATCTTCTTGAGTAAATGTGAAATTTGATAACAATAAGTTCTCGACATAGGCATACTAGTATCGTAAAAACCTGATACTAAAACTGATCAAAAAATTAATTATCTTCGTGTTACAATTATAGCCAACTATTAGGGTTTGGCATTGAATAAGCGAATTTTAACATGTTTAACTGAATTTATATTATTATGAAAAAACAATTACTTTCTTTAGCATTGATTATCCTGACGTCTGCGGGAATTAATGCACAAATTTTATTATCAGACAATATGGACTCATATGATTTGGGTGCTATAGGACCGCAAGCGGATCATTGGACTACATGGAGTGGTACTGAAGGTGGCGCGGAAGATGGAATCGTAACTGACGAACAAGCGGCAACAGGTGCAAACTCTATGCTAATTGCTGAAGGCGGTGCTCAGGATGTTATTTTACTTCTTGGAGATGATGCAACAGGAACATATAATCTAACTTGGAATATGTACGTCCCTGCTGGAGCAACTGGATACTATAACTTCCAAGGAACTCCTACGCCAGGTGAGGTATTTGTACAACAAGTATTCTTAAACAATGGTGGCGCTGCTGCTGGAACCTTTGAAGTTGAAGGTGTTGGTACAGCTTCATATCCTGAAGATGCTTGGTTTGTTGTAAAACATTCGATTAATCTTGACACGGACGAAATGGAAGTGTTTGTTAATGGAGTATCTGCAGGTGTTGGACCATACGTTGGTGCAACTGCCAACCTAGGTGGAATCGATTTCTTCTCAATTGATGCTGCGAACAGATATTATGTTGATGATATTAGTCTTCTTTCTTTCGTAGATTGTGCTGTTCCTTCTGCTTTAATCTGTGATGATTTTGAAATGTATACTGAAGGTGCTCTTGGACCTCAATCAGCAGATTGGACGACTTGGAGTGGAACCGAAGGTGGTGCAGAAGATGGAATCGTATCTATTGATTATGCTAATAGTGGTGTGAACAGTATGGTCATAGAAGAAGGTGGTGCACAAGATGTAATTCTTCTTTTAGGAGATGCTAGTTCAGGTAGATACTCACTATCTTGGAATACTTATTTCGAAGATTTAACTAGTACGGGATATTACAACTTTCAGGGATCTCCTGTAATTGGAGCTGTTTTCGTTCAACAATTTTACTTTAATGCAGGTGGAGCTGCCGAAGGAGTATATAGCAATGATTTAAATGCATCATTAACAACTTTTGCTGCTGAAGAATGGTTTAACATCAACCATATCGTTGATCTTGACAATGACGTTATGCATGTATTAGTGAATGGTGTGGTTGTTATGGCTGACATTCCTTATACTGATAACCTATCTTCTATTGATTTCTTTTCAATTGATGCTGCAAACAGAATGTATATTGATGATGTTCTACTTGTAGCGCTTGATCCTGTAGTTGCATGTGATGCAACGGATTTACTATACTGTGAGAACTTTGATGAGTTCACTGCTGGAACTGCTGTTGGACCATGGTCTGATGAATGGACTACTTGGAGTGGAACTGAAGGTACTTCTGAAGACGGAATCGTTTCTGACGAACAAGCTGGTTCTGGAGCAAATTCAATGCTAATAGCTGAAGGAGGTGCTCAAGATGTGATATTCCTAATGGGAGATTATGATACTGGTGCTTATGAAGTAACATTCAACATGTATGTTCCTGCTGCGGCAACTGGATATTACAACTTCCAAGGAACTACAACTCCTGGTGAAGTATTTGTACAACAAATTTTCTTCAATAACGGTGGCGCTGCTGCTGGAACAATGGAAGTTGAAGGTGTTGGTACGGCTACTTATCCTGAAGATGCATGGTTTCAAGTGAAGCATGTTATTGATCTTGATGGTGATGTAATGGAAGTATTTGTGAATGATGTATCAGCTGGTTCTGGTGCATATACTGGAGCTACTGCGAATTTAGCTGCAATAGATTTCTTCTCAATAGATGCTTCTAACAGATATTATATTGATGATGTAACTATCGCTGAAGGTGTTGCGGGATGTTCTCTAGGTGGTGCTGACATTGTTTGTGATAATATTGATACATATGCATTAGGATCTACAACAGGAGAAAATGCTGAATGGTGGACTACTTGGAGTGGAACTGTAGGTGGTGCTGAAGACGGAATCGTTTCTGACGAACAAGCTGCTTCGGGAGCAAATTCTATGTTGATCGCTGAAGGTAGTGCTCAAGATGTTGTATTTAAGTTAGGTAACCAAATGGATGGCGCATTTGCTATTAGTTGGATGATGTATGTCCCAGCAGATGCTACTGGATATTACAATATTCAGGAAACTGAAGTGCCAGGTACCGCCTGGAATATGGATGTATTCTTTAATCAAGGTGGAGGTGCTCCTGGAGTTGGAACAGTAATTACTAATGGTGCTACGTTCGACTATCCAACGGATCAGTGGTTCTCTGTTCATCAAAATGTAGATATGGTAAATAATGTTTGTGCTCTTACAATTGACGGAGTAGAAATATTTGATGACCTTGAATACATGGGTAATCTTGGAGGAATTAATTTCTTCTCTATAGATGCAACAAACAGATACTACATCGATGATATATTATACAGTGAAGGCGCTGTTAGTATTGATGAGTTGTCATCTTCTGCATTAAGCATTTACCCTAACCCAAACAATGGTGAGTTTACAATCGTAAATGATGATAAGGCTGGTCTTTACACTTTAAGAGTGACGGACTTAACTGGAAGAGCTATCATGAACGAAGCGGTATCTTTAGGTTCAGGAACAGCACACGTTGTTAGATTGAACGATGTTACTGCAGGAGTTTATGTAGTACAATTGGTGAATGAAGATAATTCAGCAGTTAGAATTGTAAAAATGATTGTTGAGTAATATCAATCTTTTTTTAAAAAAATTAAAACCCTTGCATCATTTTGGTGCAGGGGTTTTTTATTTAAAATACATTAAAGCAAAAAAAAAGCCCTACTCCGTCAACGGAATGGAACTCTTTTAACCATTAAACTAACCAAACTAAAATGAAATCTTAGGTTTCGTAACACTGTCTATTGACAGTAAATTTCTTTTTCTAGATATACTCTGACGTTTTCGCCTTGTTTCTTACCAGCCGTCCAACGGGGCATTACAGTTAATACATCCATAATTGCCTTATCAATATCAGCTGAAGCGCTTTCGTTTATCTCTGGGTTTTCCAAATGACCACTTTCGTTAATGATAAAGGAAAAAACCAATCGCTGGCCTTTGCCCGCAACATCTGATACGACATTCTCTAAACTAAGTTTCAGAAAGTCATCAAAATTTTCTTGCCCGCCATTGAATACAGGCATTTGATCAACATATGCATAGGCCCTTTTCTGTGCATCATATATGGCGTATATTCTCTCCGCTTTTTCTTGACCATCGGTGGAAAATCGTTTCCATATTCCTACTTTTTCACCTTTCATATAAACCCCCTTCGATTGAACATTCCCATTGCCATAGTAATAGATCGCTTCTCCTTGTAGTTCAGACCCCCAGGCATCCATAGATTCTGCTTTCATAAAGACATTGTTCTCTTTATCAAAAGTATTTACTGAATATATTGCGCCATTCGGCTGGACAACCATTTTATAGGTGGATTTCTTCTGCTTCACCTGCTCTAGGGTATGACTTAACCATATGACATTATTTTCTTGGGCTAAAACAGAACCACAAAGAAGTGTCAGCGTAAATAAGATTATAGAATGTTTCATTTGGGATTATATTTAATGCACTTATACGTAATGATTGCGGAAAAGTTTCTTGGCAAAGGCTCAGGTTCTAACAAATAAGTGCCTTGAAATTCTCCTAATTATATCATCTCCAGCGTTTCATGAATTGGTGTTAGCAATGATTCTCCCCATAAAGTCTTGGATTTTGCTTATATTTGATTCTAATCTGATCCGCCAGCCTCATGCAAACATTCTTAAAATTTTGGATTTCATTATTCTTAATATCATTTTCTACGATGGTTTATGCACAGGGAGGAATCTGTGAAGAAGCGATAGAGATTACGGAAGGTACTATTCAGTCCGATGGACCGATATTGGCAAGTGGCGCTTATAATGAATGCTGGAGTCTTGGAGAAAATGCCATTTGGTATGTATACTACCCTATCCAATCAGGATTGGCTACGGTTGACGCCAGTGGATTTCTTGGTAATAGAGTTAAAGTTTACTCGGGTTCTTGTGATAGTTTAGTCTGCGAAACTGTTGACGGTGGATCTTCGTGGACGGCTGTAGTAACATTTGAAGTTCCTCAAGGGGAACCTTATTATATCGAATGGGATGATAGATGGCGGATTAACGAATTTGATTTTGCTCTCTCCATGCAAAAATTTGATGATTGCCCAATGATTCCATATTATCCATAGGATGACAGGAACTACGGCCTATATGTCATTGAAAATGCGGATTGTGATGATGATGTTATTTATCTTTCTTGGATAATAGATCCAAGCGAATCAAATGGTGCAAAATTATTTTGGGGCTCAGATTCCAATAATTTGGAACTCATTAATATTATCGAACCTGGGATTAATCAATATAGCCATATCTTGAATCTCGAAGGAGTAGATTGGGAAGCGATATATAATTATTATTGGTATGTAGTTCCCGATGATAATTTAACATATGAATGTGATCTTTCTGCTGTTACAGTTTATTGGGCGGGATTTGCGGATTGTTTTGATATCGGACAGCCATGTGACGATGGTGATCCGAATACGGTCAATGATCTTATTGATTGTTTTTGCACGTGCACAGGCGCGGAGTTGGAATGGGATTGCCCTGAACTTTTCTTAAACTTTGGAGATATTTGCGATGATCGGGATCCACTCACTTTAAATGATACTGTCAATTCATCATGCATTTGCATTGGTTTTTATCCTGAAGGTCCAATCTGTGGGGGCGCTTTTACCATGGGAGAAGGATTTTTTTTAGACGCAGACATCAATGGTGGTGGAGGTGCAAGTAATCTCTGTTTCAATTCAGAGGCAATCAATGCTTTTTGGGTTCACTATACCCCATCTCAATCGGCACCTGTAACAGTCACCTCTCAATTTGACCCTGATCTTCCAGACACCAGGTTGTCGGTTTATACTGGGCCAAATTGCCTTGAATTAGAATGCCTAGTATCTGATGATGATGATGGAATAGAATTCACTTCCATAGTAATTTTTGATGCGATTTTTGGAGAAACCTATTACATTGAATGGGATGATCGATGGGATGATGGACCTTTTGATTTTGAGATTAGTATAGAATGTCAGACTTGCCTATGTGAATTTGGTGTTGACATCGGAGATCCTTGTGATGATGGCGATTCTAATAATGAGAACGATGTTATCCAACCTGATTGTATTTGTTCAGGGACTCCAATTTTTTTGCGAAACATTGGATCTTAATATTGGAGATCCATGTGATGATGGAGATCCTCTAACTGAAAATGATCAAGTTGATGTAAATTGTGTTTGCACAGGTGAATCCTGCTCTGGAAACTGCCCATTATTAGCGCTGTTTATTGGAGATGAATGTAACGATGATAATGATTTAACCATAGATGATGTGGTTACTTGCGAATGCGTATGTGAAGGGGCATCTAGCTTATGTCCTGATCTAGACTTGTATTATTATGACCCCTGCGATGATGAAGATTCCACCACCTTCAATGACTTTGTGAATTTGGAGTGCGAGTGTATCGCTAATTTAGATTCCACAATAGTAGCTCAAGAATGTTTCACCGCAATACCCGTTGATATTGGGATACACTCTGCGAATATTAATGGAGGTGATGGAGCGTCAAATAATTGTTTTAATTCCGAAGCCACAAATGCCGTTTGGTTCAATTTTATTGCTCCAATGGATGGTCTGTTAGCCATTTCATCAGAAATAGACGAAGATTTACCAGACACCAGAGTTTCTGTTTATTCTGGGGTTTGTTCAAACCTAACATGTATCGCAAGTGATGATGATGGTGGAGAAGGTTTTACATCATATTTGGAAGTCGTAGTGGTAAACGGGCAATCAATGTTTATTGAGTTTGATGACCGTTGGAGTGATGAGCCATTCGATTTTGAATTATATATTACCGAGGATCCTCCTAATGATTGTGATAGTGATGGGATTCCTGATATTGTAGATAACTGCCCTTGTACTAATAATCTCGATCAGTCAGATATGGACGGTGATGGCTTAGGTGATGTTTGTGATGACGATATTGATGGAGACTTTAGCCCGAATGACACAGATTGTGACCCAATTGATCCATCCATATTTTCTGGTGCGTTTTGTGACGATGAGAACGAAGAGACTGTGAACGATATCTACAATGTTGATTGTATTTGTATTGGGGTTTTTCCTCCTGAAAATACAAATTGCTTTGAAGCAATAGAAGTTGTTCAAGGGATGTTTTCATCACCAGGTCCATTCACTGGTGATATGGCCTCGAACATTTGTTTTGGTGAAGGTGCATCACACGCGAATTGGTACTATTTTACACCGCAAAGTTCAGTAGAAGTTCTGATTACTTCTGAAATAGACCCAAGTCTTCCAGACACAAGGCTGTCTGTTTATCAAGGGTCATGTGAATCCCTAATTTGTGTTCAATCAGACGATGATGGTGGTGATGGGTTTTCCTCAAAATTGAACTTTATAGGTCAAGAAAATGTCACGTATTATATAGAATGGGATGATAGATGGAGCACTACCTCCTTTGATTGGATAATTACCACCTACTTAGACTCTGTTGATACGGACAACGATTCATTTCCAGATAACGTGGACAATTGCCCAGAGATTGAAAATCCCGATCAAGCAGATCTCGATTTCGATTCTATCGGAGACGTCTGCGATGAGGACATTGATGGTGATGGAGAATTGAATGAAGAGGATTGTGATCCTATGGATGCTGAAGTTTATATAGGAGCATCTTGTGACGATGGTGATCCTGAAACTTCAGGAGATACAATACAAGAAGATTGCTCTTGTGAAGGTGTTGTGGGCATAAATAATATTGATGGAGCCCTCACTAATTTTAGATTATTTCCAAACCCTGCCAAAGATGTCTTGTTTGTTTCATTTGAAATGAACGAAATACAAGACGCCTATTTTTCAATATATGACATTGGGGGAAGAGCGGTTCTTACCAGAAGAATTGCTCAAAAAACAAGTGACAAATCACATTATCGTATCTCAATCAACGAATTAAATCAAGGATTATATTTTCTTCAAATGAATTTAGGTCCCCATGAGATTACAAGGAAATTTATAATCATAAACTAACAATTATGATTCAAACATTAGAAAAAACACCCCTCGATAAATTTGTAAAATGATGAGCATTCTTCATTGCCCATAAGTGTGTATAATAGTGTCCCCTTCGCCTTTTGTTTGACAAAGGTGCTGATTATTTGTACATTCGCGTCTAACCAGTAACCAAAACGTTTTGCACTTTTACCTGAAATCTTGGATTTCTTTACTTTTTATATCAAGTTCCGCACTTTTTTTGGCACAAGGCGAGACTTGTGCGACTGCTATTGAAACTCAGCTTCTGATCAACAATGTTGAGAATTTAAACACTGGCGGTTCGTCTAGTAATGAATGTTATTCTGATTCGTCAAATTCAATCTGGTTCTATCATGAAGCCGTTGAAGGAGAAGAAATGGTGATAAGAACCACTTGTGATTATTTAAATCCAAATCCAAATACAAGATTGTCCGTTTACATTGGTGAATGTGGAAGCTTGGCGTGCATAGCAACAAGCGACAGCGCAGGCCCAGGAGGTTCTCCTGGATCTGAACTATATTTCACAGCCCAAGCGGATAGAACTTATTACTTCGAATGGAACAATTACCTGAGTTCAGATGATTTTCAGTTCTTGTTTGAAGGGTTTGGAGCTTCCTTTGATTGCCCAGATTTGTGTTCCTATTTTTGGGATGGATATCCCTGCGATGATGGTGATCCTAACACGATTAATGATGCAATTGATGGTTCTCAATGTCTGTGTATTGGTGTATTGCCTGAATGCCCTGAGCTTCTTTTAAACGTTGGTGATCCTTGTGATGATGGTGATCCTAACACGATTAATGATGTAATTGATGGTTCTCAATGTCTGTGTATTGGTGTATTGCCTGAATGCCCTGGGCTTCTTTTAAACGTTGGTGATCCTTGTGATGATGGTAATCCTTTAACTGTAAGTGACCAAGTTAATAATACCTGCAGTTGCGAAGGTGTTATCGGTTGTCAAACTGATTTGAACGGTACTGGAACAACAACAGGTGATGACTTTAGTATTTTCATTGGGCACCTTGGAGGTGAATGTGATCCTGAAATTTCATGCCCTACAGATTTTAACAACAGTGGAATAACAGATGGTCATGACTTTATCATTTTCTTAGGAAACTATGGCTCTGAATGCACTCCGCCTGCCATTATAAGCCTCAATAAAAACAACTATCCCCAATATAAAATCTTCCAACGAAATTCATCTGATCAATACGACTTCGCTCTATCAGGATCATACACCGGGGTTTGTGCAGTTGTAGAAGCTTCATTTGATGGTAATCCTTACACTACTATTGACGCAGCACCATCAGGAGGTACATTCTCAGGAACACTTGTTGATCAAGGTGTCGGACAAGGACGTCTGTCAGTTCGTTGTACCAATGATCCTCTTGCTGAAGATGGAGCAGATGACATTGGAGTTGGGGATGTATATGTCATTGCAGGTCAATCAAATGCCGAGGGGAATGGGTTGATCGCACAGCAATACACCACCGTTGCACCAACAGCATCCGTATTTCCAACAGTATATTCCCAATCAGATACCTGGGGGGTAGGAAACGATGATACCGATCCAGGTGGTGGAGAAGGCTCGGCATGGCCAATCTTGGGTGGATACATTGCAGAAAACACAGGAGTACCTGTGAACTTTATCACCACTGCTTCAGGAGGCACGAACCTCCATACTCAGTGGCAACCAGGAAACCCCATTTACAATTCGTTTGTTAACCAGATCGCAGAAGCGAACGTTAACGGTGTAAAAGCAGTCCTCTGGTTCCAAGGAGAATCAGACGTAGACGATAATACTTCACGTAGCGAATACAACGCTTTACTTGATCAACTGATAATCGACTTCCAATCAGATGCACCAGGTACACCTGATTTAGTTCCAGGAATTCTTGGATCACGGCTAGGGAACCTTAACCAAATTAAAACTACAGCAATTCGTTTAGCTACCCAAGACGCTTGGGATGACAATGAGTCCATTTTACATGGGCCACAAACTTATGATATACATATTATTAATGATGGTGAAGGAGACAACATCCACTTTGGTACCGATGAAGAACTGCAAACGCTAGCATTCAGATGGTGGAAGGCTGTTGAAGAGCACTATTACTCCGGTACTGAAGGACGAGGACCGCAAGTAATCTCAGCTCAAATGGGATTTGGAAACACAAGCATCGATATTGATTTCAATGCCAGTTCAGACCTTCAAGGTGGTACATCAATCGGTATGTGGTTTGTTGATGATAATGGTACTGAGCGGACCGTAACGAACGCTGTGCTTGTGGATACAAACACCGTCCGTCTGACTCTAGACCAGGCAACAACGAGCCTTAACATTACGCTTACCTATGCTAAAGGAAACAGTGGGGAGAACCAAGATGTGCTAACTGACAGCACTACCGGAAACACAGCGGCCGGAACCAGTCCACTTCCTGCTGATGGGTTTAGTGATTATCTGGTGGTTCCTGCGCCTACACAACTAAATGAAGACATTGGGGTTAGGTAGAAAAATGTGTTTAAAGTTATACTCATTTTTAAATGTGTACCATCAATGGGGTATAAGTATATAGGTATTATACCTGTTAGCGCGGATTTAAAGCAAAGTAATCCGTGAGATTGTACAGAATGTAGAATTGCTAACTCAATGAAGTAGTTAAATATTTAATGCGAATAAACTAACTAGCCCATCCATCCCTATCCAAACTTCTATACTGAATTGCTTCTGCCAAATGATTTGTTTTTATTCCCTCTGAGGCATCGAGATCTGCGATTGTTCTTGCCACTTTTAATATTCGATCATAAGCCCTTGCTGAGAGACCTAAAGTGTCCATAGCTTTTTTTAGAATATCCTTTCCCGCTTGGTCGATATTGCAATATTTCAGCAATTCTTTTTTTCCCATATGAGCATTGGAATGTATCCCTTCGGCTCCGTCATATCTAGTGCCTTGAAATTGACGTGCGATATTGACTCTCTTTCTTATTTCACTGCTTTTTTCTTCCTCTCTTGTTTCGGTCAATTCAGAGAAACTTACTGGAGTGACTTCTATGTGAAGGTCAATTCGATCAAGAAGGGGTCCAGAGATTTTATTTAAATATTTCTGCACCATTCCAGGGGCACACATGCAATCTTTTTCTGGGTGATTATAGTATCCACATGGACATGGATTCATACTTGCCACCAACATAAATGCCGCTGGATAATCAACGGAAAATTTAGCGCGAGAAATATTCACAGTTCGGTCTTCCAATGGTTGTCTCATCACCTCTAAAACGGTTCTTTTAAACTCTGGTAATTCATCCAAAAACAACACCCCGTTATGTGCCAAAGAAATTTCTCCAGGTTGTGGATACCCGCCACCACCAACCAGTGCTACATCTGAGATTGTATGATGTGGCGACCGAAAAGGACGAGCTGTAATAAGACCATGATCTTTTTTTATTTTACCAACCACAGAATGAATTTTTGTCGTCTCCAAACTCTCTTCAATACTCAAAGGAGGAAGTATCGTTGGAAGTCTTTTTGCAAGCATAGTTTTACCTGCCCCAGGAGGACCAATCAATATCACATTGTGTCCACCAGCAGCAGCAATTTCAAAAGCTCTTTTTATGTTTTCCTGTCCTTTTACATCGCTAAAATCTACGGGGTAGTCCTCTACTCTATTGTAGAAAAATTCTTGTGTGTCGATGACCGTTTGTTCCAGCTCTTTTTCCTTATTGAAAAAATCTATCACTTGAGAAATTTTATCCACACCATATACAATAAGCCCTTCAACAACAGCTGCCTCCAAGGCATTTTCTGAGGGTACAATGATCCCTTTGAAGTTGTCTTTTTTTGCTTCAATCGCGATTGGTAAAATCCCTTTTATTGGTCGTAAATCACCATCTAATGACAACTCCCCCATGATGACGTAATCTCCGATGCCTTCACTAGAAATTTGTCCGGTTGCCGCAAGTATACCTATGGCTAAAGTTAGATCATAAGAAGATCCTTCTTTACGAATATCAGCAGGAGCCATGTTGATTGTGTATTCTTTCACTGGCATTTTATACCCAATGTTTTTCAGGGCTGCCTGTATCCTTTGATGGCTCTCTTTGACTGCATTGTCAGCCAATCCCACCAAATGGAAATTAACCCCATTATTGACATTTACCTCAACAGTAACTATCGTTGAATCGATTCCCATAAGGGCAGATCCGTATGTTTTTACTAGCATGATATTAAATGTTTGACAATGTACTTTGCAACTTTAACTCTCGGAGTTGCTCAGTAACTTTGCTGTATTTGTTCTTCCAAACCTGGGAATAAATATTTAGATGTTCAGATTTAAGGCTTACAAAGCCCTATCAGATTTTGGGTTTCTCAAATGTAACGCAATATAATGATAGAATAGTGAATTGATTCATTAATCTTCTGATTTAGAATAGTATTAAATCACGCACATTTAATTTAAGAAATAATGTGACAGAAGAAAATGGTATTGATTTTAGCAATGAGAAAAATAACGAATTCGATTAGCTGACACCAATATGTCCCTCAATAAAATCAATCAAAGAGTGAATCACCTTGATGTGAATCTCTTGGACGCGATCGGCATATTGAGATTTTGGTGCGCGTATTTCAACATCGACTTCAGAGGCCAATTTGCCTCCGTCTTTGCCAGTAAGTGCAACAACCTTCATTCCTTTTTGTTTGGCTGCTGAAACAGCCTCTATGACGTTCTTAGAGTTTCCTGAAGTGCTAATCGCAAGCAGGACATCTCCTTCACTTCCCATGCCCTCCACAAATCGTGAGAAGACTTTGTCATAACCGTAGTCATTAGCAACGCATGAAATATACGATGGGTCAGAAATTGCAATTGCTGCCATTGAAACTCTATCATCTCTGAATCTTCCCGTTAATTCTTCAGCAAAGTGCATGGCATCACTCATTGATCCGCCATTGCCACAAGAGATGATCTTATGGCCGCCTCTTATTGCATTGACCATCAAAGTTCCGGCAGATTCTATATTTTGAAAATTGCTTTCTTCCGCAAGAAAATTTTGAAGAACCTCCAGCGACTCTTCAAAATGCGCTTTGATTTTTGATCTAGACATGGGGCTAAGTTAGTTCCTATTTTTCAGATGTCTGAGACTTGTATTTTTCATATGCATCCATACCACATTTCAACCATTCCAAATATTCATCGGAATCTGGTGTATAGGCTACAGGATTAGTCATCAAGTGACCATCCGGACTCATGAGAACATAATAGGGTTGAGAAACTTGTTTAAAGCGCAAGGACTCAAATGTTGCCCATATATCACCAACCGTTTTTATTTTCTTGAGCTTGTTCGTTCCATCAGAAAGTGGAATGACAATGTCTCCCTTTTTATCTTCATCCAGACTAACCTTATCATCAACATACAAAGAAGCGATGACGAAGTTCTCGTCCAATACTTTATGAATGTCATCTTCAGTCCACACGTTATCCTCCATTTTTCTACAATTCACACAAGCATATCCTGTGAAGTCAAGTAAGACAAGTTTATCTTGCTCCGCACCCAAATCCAGAGCGGTTTGGAAGTCAGTAACAACCTCTAATTCCTCCTCTTGATCATACCAACTATACCACGTAGAAGGTGGAAATCCGCTTACCAATCCGAAATTCCAAGGTTGAGAATCCTTTGGCATTACACCAGGAGCAACGTAAATTCCGAAAATCAAGAAAATCACCCCAATAACTTTTCTCGTACTACCAATTTTCTGACCCTTAGAGTCATGCGGGAAAAGAAACAACCCAAATAAATATGCTGCAGTCGCAAAAGCAAGTATCGCCCAAATGAGGAAGAATGTTTCTCTGTGCAAAACACCGAACCTGTAGACGAAATCAGCATTAGAAAGAAATTTAACCGCTAAACCTAATTCTACAAATCCCAATACAACTTTAACAGTATTTAACCATCCTCCAGATTGTGGTAGAGACTTTAATAGTGAAGGGAATGCGGCAAAAAGAGTAAATGGAATACCCAATCCCGCACCAAAACCAAGCATGGCAATCGTGATCGGTAGTGGTCCATCTTTTAATGATCCCGCAAGTACAGATCCCAACAAAGGTCCCGTACATGAAAAAGATACTATCGCCAATACTAAGGCCATGAAAATGATCCCCATAAGACCACCAACGTCAGATGCTTTATCCGCTTTATTGGCCCAACTGTTGGGTAATGTGATTTCGAAATAGCCAAAGAATGAAATGGCAAAAACGACAAATATCACGAAGAAGAACATGTTCAAAGTGAAGCCTGTAGCAATCTGATTCAGCATCTCTGGATCAGTACCTGGCGCATAAAATGGCAGACTTAATGCAGCATACACCGCAACAATAGATACGCCATAAATGATAGCTCGCCAGATTCCTTTCCCTTTCTCTTTTCCTCCTTTAGTGAAAAAACTAACAGTCAAAGGAATCATTGGGAATACGCATGGCGTAATGAGTGATATCAATCCACCACCTAAGCCAAGAATGAAAAGCATCCAGTAGGTTTTATTTTCTTCATCTTTTTTATCTCCACATGGATTGACGGGGTTTTCTAAATCCACGTTCGGTACTGCAGGAATCAAAGACAATGCTTTGTCATCAGTTGCAGTAACATCCACATCGGTTTTTATTTCTTCTCCTGTGGCTAAGTTTATCTTGAATGAAAAATCGTCAGGTGGCATACATTCACGATCATCACACATCATGAAGTTTACATTTCCAGAAAAAATCATTGAGCCTGGGTTGATCACTTTTACCTTTTGTTTGAAGAACACTTCATCAGCAAAGAACTCTATGTCGTGTTCCCAAACAGGATCGTAATGTTTTTCAACACCCTCCTCCTCGGCCTTTCCGACCAAAGAAAAATCATTTCCCGTCTCAAAAGTAACTATGGTCTCTAAAGGTCCTTCTTTCCAACTTAATTCCTGAGAATATAAGTGCCACTTATCTTGCAGCCAAGAATGTACGATAACCTCATATTCGTCTTCAGATATTTTATTCGATATAACCTGCCACTTGATATGTCTTGCTTGAATTTCTTCCAGTGTAGGTTTATCCCCAAAAGGACCATCACTAATCATCTCTTGTTTTCCGCATTGAAAAATACCAAGTCCAATGAGCAATAGAAGCGTGACGATGATGTGTTTTTTCTTTATCATAAAAATCTAATAAATCTTAAGACTACTTTTTTTCCAATATTGTAAATGAAAGTGTTTCACCCTTCTTGACAATTAAGAATTCCTCCTCCGGTGGAAAAATGCATTGCTCATCGTTACAAACCATAAATGAAATTTTTCCTGATACGGACATGGTTTCTGCTTTCATCATTAATTTCTGAGAAAACATTGCTTGTCCTTCAAACATTGCAATTTCCATTTCGAAATTGGGGTCGTACGTTTTACGAGGTGGATTCTCATTAGTTTTACCAACTAATTCAAAATCATCTGACTCAGTAAAGCTGAAACTTGTTGGTATTGGCCCCTTGTCACTTTCCAATGTTTGAGAATAAAGATGCCACCCATCTTTAATATTGGCCATAAAAACAAAGTCAACCGTATTGTCGTTGTTATTCAGGATTGTTGCACTCCATGTAACAGGCGATTGCTCTTGCGCATATACGCTGAAGGAGAGAATAAATACTAATGTGCTTAATAAAATATATTTCATAATAATACTTGAGTTAATGCTCAATTTCTGCTGTCATGGCCTATAATTAGACCTAAGACAAAGTTCTTCATTAAAAGCTGATAAAGAAACTTAGTCCTACAATAATCTGACCAATGAATTGGATTCCTAATGTGTTTTCGTGTTAATAATTGTTAATCAGATACTTATCAACTAATTCTTCTCCCATTTTCAAGCCAAAATACCTCCTTGCCATTCCCGAAAATAGGTAGAATAATGGTGTGTCAAATAAAGCGACCAGTATCTTGAAGATAAATCCAGACCAAAAGAAGGGCCAAAAATTCTCCCAGGGTATGGCCCCAAAACTACAAAGCATAAGTAAAACCGTCATTGAATCGAAGAACTGACTAGGGATGGTCGAGAAGTTATTTCTTAACCACAATTTCTTACCATTCGTGCGTCTTTTCCAAAAGTGAAATATCCTAATATCAATAAACTGCGCTAGAAGATAAGCCATCATGGATGAAAAAACAGAAACAGCCGTTAGCCCGAATATGCTTGAGAACATGACGTCTGTCACTCCTTCGCTTGGATCAGTATTTATCGATGGAGAAATGTCTGCCACGAAAACGATGATTAAGACAAAAACGGAAGCCATTAATCCAGCTTTCACAACATTATTGGCACGCCTAACACCATAGATTTCTGAAATGAGATCCGTCACTAAAAAGGTGATGGGATATGGGATCAATCCAACGCTGATGATGAAGGTATAGTTTACTAGATTATGCCAAATAGAATCTTCGGTAGCTCCAAACGTCAAAAACGAAAATGGAGTGAAGCTCGTAAATTTTAAAAAAATAAGATTACATGTGACTAGTGAGGCTATAAAAATTGCCGCAAGAATGAGATAGAAAAATTCTCCATTTTTCTGTTTAGCCATTATTGAATTTTAATTTTAAAACATTGGATGTATCCTCTTTTATCCTGTAGGAATTTCCTATTCTTTGTCCAACAACCCATGCTATTTCTTCTCCAGAAACAATAACCCAATGTTGTCTTTTCGTTGCTGAAAAAACTTTTTGTTCTCTTAAAAAATCACTGACCAATTTCTTTCCCTTCATGCCTAAAGGTTGAAACTTATCTCCATCATTCCACAAACGAAGTTGTAGTGGAAATTGCAGCTTATCCCTGTTTAAATTTACTATATTATTGTCGTTTTCAAAAGTAATTTTCTCGGATTGAAAAACTGAAATCTTCAATGAAATTGGGAGATGGTTAACGTTTAAGTCATCTTGAATCCAGTATGTTTCTGACTCAAGTTCGGTTACTGATTTAGAAGATATCACAAAAGATTCCCGTTCAATATTCAATTCTTTCTTCACAGAATAAAACGATCGACCAACTTCTGGATTAGCTAAAATATCTTGAACATGACTTTTGTTAAAACCATATTTACTCAACAACACATAAAGAAAATGAGATGCTCCAATTTCCTTCGTAATGGATTTGGAAATAATAATTTTCTCACTTTCGTTTTTTACATATTGTGAAAAAACATCTTTCTCCTTTTCCTCTAATATTTTTTGGACAACACTTAGTTTGTCCATATTCTCTACCATGATTTTCGCGAAAGAATTTTGCGCTTCTTTGAACTTTGGAATGATGTTTTTTCTTAAATTATTTCTGAGATATTTATCATCAAAATTAGATGCATCTTGTTGAAATGAAATGTTTTCCGCTTGTGCAAATTTTTCAATTTCTTCCTTCGATGCAAACAACAACGGGCGGAATATTTCGACATGAATTGTTTTTATTCCCGTTAGCCCCTTAAGTCCTGTTCCACGAACAAGATTGATGAAAAATGTCTCTATAGAATCATCTTTATGGTGCGCTGTAATTAGTGCATTACATTTCATTTCTCTCATCAGTTCTTCAAACCAACGATATCGAATTTCTCTCGCAGATTCCTGAATGCTATACTTGTTTTCCTTTGCATATTTTTTTGTGTCAGTGTGCAATATTTTTAACGGAACATTATTTCGTTCACAAAGTTCCTTGACAAATTTTTCGTCTTCATTTGAATCCTCTTTTCTCAACTGAAAATTAACATGCGCACAATGCAAATCAACTTTTTCATCAAGTAATAAATGAAATAAAACTACTGAGTCTACTCCCCCACTTATCGCCAATAAAACTTTTTGGTTTTTTTGGAAATATCTTTCCACATCCATATGTTTTTTGAACCTATTCCGCATGTTCCAAAATGGACTTTTTCATAGCCTCAGCTTTTAATAAAGTTTCCTCATATTCTTTCTCTGGAATTGACAGTGCGGTAAGTGCTCCTCCCGCTGCAAAAGAGCAATATTTATTTGACGAATTGTAAAGAATACTTCTGATAATTACGTTGAAAGTAAAGTCTCCGTCCGGTTCGAAATAACCTATCGCTCCGGAATAAATTCCTCGTTTAAAATCCTCCAATTTCTCAATCAATTCCATTGCTCTAATCTTAGGCGCTCCAGTCATAGAACCCATAGGAAAAGAGTGTTTCAAAACCTCTACACCGCTTGTCTCATCTGAGACTTCCGAAGTTATGGTAGAGATCATTTGATGCACCGTTTCAAAGGAATAAATCTCGCACAATTCTTCGACTTCAACTGAATTTTTCTTTGCCGATCGTGATAAATCATTCCTGACAATATCCACAATCATTACATTTTCAGCACGTTCTTTAGGATCATTTCTTAATTCATTTTTTAGCACTTCATCCTCTGCAATATTCCTTCCTCTTTTTATGGTTCCCTTAATTGGTTTAGAATAAATTTTTCCTCCTTTTTTTTCCAAAAATAATTCCGGACTACCACTCAACACATGCAGATTTTCCCATCGCATAAAACAAGAATATGGGGCTTGTGTTAGAGCGTTTAACTTTTGATAAATTGACCATGGATTCAGAGCAATATTTTCTATAAAAAACTCATGACAATAATTCATTTCATAGATATCACCTCGATGAATGTGGTTTAATATTTGAGAGGTATTTCGTAGGTAATTATTCTTACTGGTTCTTTGCTTTATTGAATAATTATTAGCCTCATTTTTAGTGGGGTGTTTTTTGGTTAAATCCTTTAATATATTATCAATTTCTTGATCCGAAAAACCAGCGCCATTGTATTTGACATTGTGTTCATTTTCCGAAATTTGAAGAACTAACTTCGGACGAAAAAACACCATCTCTGGAAATTTCAAACCATCATGATTTTCCGACTTAAGATCTTCAACATCATTTTTTAAGTCATATGACATATAACCGAAGACCCAAGATTTTTTATTCTGGAGAAATGCATCCAAGGCTTCAAAAGAATCTCTTGTATCTGATAATACCAATTCCTCCTCTACGCCAATGGCAAGATAACTCTTCCCATTTTTATTGGATTGACAGTATATAAGATGCTTGTGAGAATTCAATAGCCTTTTTTTTCAAAATTAGTCAAAGGCGTTAGATATTTCACCAATTAATTGGGTCCATTCCCTTTTCCAACAAATATTCATTTGTTTTGCTGAAATGTTTGTTCCCTAGGAAGCCTTTATGGGCTGAAAACGGTGATGGGTGTGGTGAGGATAGTACGCAATGCTTCTGTGGATCTATCACTGCGCCTTTCTTTTGTGCGTATGCTCCCCACAAAAGAAATACCACATTGTCTTTCTGGCTGTTTATTCTTTGGATTACGGCATCCGTGAATTGCTCCCAGCCCTTTTTTTGGTGAGATCCAGGACTTTTTGCTTTCACTGTTAATGTTGCATTTAGCATAAGCACCCCTTGCTTCGCCCAATGAGACAGATCTCCATGTTCAGGAATTTCTTTATTCACATCAGACTTTAGTTCCAAATAGATATTACGCAATGAGGGTGGCGTTTTTACTCCTTTGGCAACCGAAAAACACAATCCATTGGCCTGTCCCAGCCTATGATAAGGATCCTGACCGATAATAACCACTTTTATATCCTCGAAAGAACAAGCGTCAAAAGCTGCAAAAATGGAGTCCCCAGGAGGGTAAATCGTGTGATTCTGATACTCTTCCCGAACAAAATTGGTCAGTTTTTGAAAGTAATCTTTAGAAAATTCCTCACGAAAGTTTTCGCTCCAAGACAATGCTATTTTTGCATCCATTGTATGAGAATAGGTTTAATTAATGATTGCGAAAATCTTAAGACTATATATGAATTGCAATCTTCCCTGTAGCATCAAGAGCAGCTTCTTTGATGGCCTCAGCAAAGGTTGGATGTGCATGAGACATTCTTGAAATATCTTCAGCCGTAGCTTTGTATTCCATGGCTACCACTGCTTCTCCAATCAGATCCGCACATCTAGGTCCAATCATATGTACGCCTAGTATTTCATCCGTTTCGGCATTAGTAATGATTTTTACTAATCCCTCCAAATCCATGCTTGCCCTTGCTCGCCCACTGGCTTTGAAAGGGAATGAACCGGTCTTATAACTTATCCCAGCAGCTTTTATCTCTTCCTCTGTTTTACCAACAGCCGCAACTTCCGGCCAAGTGTACACAACACCTGGAATCAAGTTATAATCAATATGTGGTTTTTGTCCAGCCATTATTTCAGCAACGAGGGTACCTTCTTCTGATGCCTTGTGAGCCAGCATCATGCCTTTGATAACATCACCTATAGCGTATATACCTTTGACTGACGTTTCGAGATGATCATTAACATTTATTCTTCCTCTTTCATCTGTTGAAATACCAACATTTTTAAGACCAAGTTTATCAGTGTATGCTGATCGACCGACTGCCACTAAACAATAATCTGCGACAACTTTCACTTTCTCCCCTTTCTTGCTTTCTGCCTCTAAAGTCGTTTTAGTAGCCGTTGCTTTTACACTTTTTACGCCATGGCCCAAATAGAATTTTACGCCTAATTTTTTCATGGATTTCAACAATTCTTTACTCATCGTGCCATCCATAGTCGGGATGATTTTATCCATGTATTCGAATACAGAAACTTCTGTGCCCAATCGAGCATATACAGATCCAAGCTCCAATCCAATAACTCCTCCCCCGATAATAGTCATCGTCTTAGGAATTTTGGGCAGCACCAATGCCTCTGTGGAGGTGATAATTCTTTTCTTATCGATTTTTAAAAACGGTAGTGATGTCGGTTTAGATCCCGTTGCGATGATTACCTTATGCGTATCAATAGTTTCTTTTTTCTTCTTCCCTGCATCTACTACGATGGTATTCTTGTCTTTGAATGACCCCATACCAGTATATACATCTATCTTGTTTTTCTTCATGAGAAAATCAACCCCAGCTACGGTTTGATTGACAACGTCTGTCTTACGCCTAATCATTTGCTTGAAATCCAACTTCAGCCCTGAAGCATTGATTCCGTGCTCTTTAAAAGTATGAGTAGCATTGTGGTAATGTTCCGAAGAATCCAATAATGCTTTAGAAGGGATACAACCAACGTTAAGACAAGTTCCTCCGAGGGCACTATACTTCTCAATGATAGCTACTTTCATCCCCAATTGGGCACATCGTATTGCTGCTACATATCCTCCAGGTCCAGAACCGATTACGGTCACATCGTATTTACTCATAATTTAAAACGGATTACAAAATTTTGTCCCGCAAAGTTAAAAAGATTGACTACCCCTCAAAGTGATTTTAATAAATAGAATAAGGGGCCGTTGTGGATTCTATTTTTGCTTGCGTCTTACCATGGTGTAGAGCAGAATAATGATGGACAGAAAGCTAGCAATACGTGAGATGAAGTCACCATATTTCGTGTAGAATGTCAACTCGGTGTTGAGGGCAACGGAACCCGGCAAGGCAGTCTTTACCCACCAATCAGATCTACTCGTAATGTCACCTCTAGAGTTTATGTAACAAGTTATTCCAGTATTGGCTGAACGAATAATCGATCGTCTGTTCTCAATAGCTCTTAATCTTGCATATGCCAAAAGCTGCTGATAACCAGGACTTTCTTGCCACCAGGAATCATTGGTAGATATTGACAAGACCTCAGCACCATCTCTAACAAATTCTGTAACAAATTCTCCAAAAATAGATTCGTAGCAGACCATTGCGCCAACTTCGTGCCCATCAACGATAAAGTTTGTTGTTCCTTTTTGAGTCCCTAAACTGCCTGTGGTCCCTCCGAGATCCAATGCAAACCCCTCTATTTTCTTCATCAATTTTCCAAATGGAACAGACTCAACACCTGGTACCAATTTTGATTTTCTATAAAAAACAATTTCTTCATTTTCCTTAACGGAGATCAAGGAGTTATATGAATCATAGAAAAGATCCAAAGGTTTGGAATATCTCGCTGTCTCGGTTGTTTTTTCTTTTCCTAGAAAAGCCTTTTTATCTGAAAGCCCAACAATGACAGTTAATCTTGGATACTTCGCGGTGATCTTTCTTATCTCCTTAACACTTTCCATGTTTTCATAATGACCCTCCCAAGCACCTACAAAAGTATACCTACCATCAGTTTTGCTGGCGTGTGACCTCTCCTGTATTGCCGTTTCTGGAAATAGAACTAAGGCGACTTCATCATTCAAAACACTATCCGCCAATTCCAACATTTCTTGTAACTGAATGATTGGTGCTACTTCAAACTTCTGAGTGTATGGATCGACATTCGGCTGCAAGGCAATAGCCTTCATTTTTTCTGGGCCATCTTCCACTCCCTGATAGATATATAAACTTACAACCGCAGGGACTATAAGTAGGAGAGCTGTTCTAATTGTTAAATACTTCACCTTAGAAAAAACACCCCCAACTTCTTTCCATTTTTTCCAAAGTTGATAGAAAGAAATATTGACCAAAAGCACCCACAAACTACCACCTGGTGCACCAGTGAATTCATACCATTGTATGGCCCATGTATCATTCGCAAAAACATTTCCAAGATTCAGCCATGGCCAATTGATACTCCAATGCATGTGAATGTATTCAAAGCTCAGCCAAAAAATAATAAGCCCCAAATAACCAAGCCTTGAACCAAGATGCTTTTTTGAATAATGGAACAACCAAAACACAATAGCCATGAATATGGAATTCAGAATATAGGTTAAGCCCGATGCAGTTACTCTGGACACAAACTCCTCCCAAGGAGTACTTCCTGTTAATTTGATCATAAAAATGAACCAGGTGGTTGCAATGTTCCAAGCGAAAAAGGCCAAGAACATCGGAAAGAAAATGGCCTTGGATGATTTTTGCTTTTTAGCATATAAATCCTCAACATAAAGCAAGGGAACGAATCCAAAAAAAATCAGGAATGTTAGTCCCCCTATATGAGGCCATGCAAAACTTAGCATGCAAGCTGACGCAATTATTGCAATTGTTATTCTTTTTCTATCACCTCTCATTTCGCACTCAAAGATATTGGATTTTAGGCTCGAATTAATTTTCAATTTGATTCCTTGCTATTTTACAAGTTACAACAATGTAACAGTTCCGAATCCAAAAAAGACTTTACCCCAACCCTAAAGGGCGGACTTTTTCTAATAATATTGGCCATCAAAGTCAATTTTGCACCCTTTAGGGTCGGGGCAGACAAAATTGACGAAATTTAATGACTAAACTTTCTTTACTAGTAAAATAGCTAGGAATCAGCTTTTCAATTACCACTTGTAACAAATGACCATTCTCAAACGTCTCAATGCATACATAGTGTCTGGTTGGAAATATGTAATTTTTTACAAAGTGAGTTATTTTTGATGAGATTTGGATTTCATTTTTATGAGGTGATGCCTTAGCATCAAACGATTAAAAATAAATTCGAAGATCACATAATGAACCACTCTTTAATTTTTAGCTATTTCCGACCAGACACTATATAATAACTAATTTCACGACCTGTGGTTATGAAACAATTTCTTTGTTCATTTTTCTTTCTGCTTTTTGCTTTGATGGTCAGCGCCCAAAGCATCAGTGGTTTTGTGTACGATGCTGATGGTCAATCTGTTCCCTACGCCACGGTAAGTATAAAATTCGAGGAAATAGGAACAAGCTGCACAAACAAAGGGGAGTATTTCTTGCAGTTTGAGCAAGGCGGACCAATCACTTTAGTGACAACGGCAGTTGGTTTTAAAAACAAAACTCTGGAGGTCATTCTCGATCCGATTGAAAATAAAAAGTTGGATTTTTACCTTGAAAGAGACACAAAAGAATTGGAGGAAGTATCTGTTGTTGCCTCCAAAAGAGATCCTGCCTATGGGATAATTTCCAGCGCTATCAAGAATAAGGAAAAATGGAAAAAACAGTACGAGGGACTAACCGTCTCCATGTACATCCGTGCCCTTGAAGTAATTAGTGAAAAAGAGAAGAAAAGAAGAGAAAAGTTAAAAGCTCAGGCCAAAAAACAAAAAGAGAATGAAGATAAAGGTGAGGATGAAGAAGATCCAATAGAGAAAGCAAAAAAAGAAAAGGAAGAGGCGATAAATAGATTTGCGAATAGTATGAATATGGCGGAAATAACTTTAACACGTCATTTCCAAGCACCGAATTTATACAAAGATATCCGAGAGGGTTATAAAAAATATGGCAACCAGGAAGGGCTATATTATATTGAATCCAACGAGGATGATTTTGACTTTTACACCAACCTCATGGGTCTGTATGGACTCAATGAGGTGCCTTTAATTTCGCCCTTACATGTGACTTCAATCTTGACATATAAGTTCAAGTTAGAAGAAACCAAGATAGTCGATGATCAGTTGCTTTATAAGATAAAAGTAACGCCAAGAAAAAAGGGTAATGCTAGTTGGAAAGGGCACGTCTGGATTCAAGAAGAATCTTTTGCAATTATGAAAGTCGATCTTGGATTATCCAAAGGTGGATTGTTTTTTTATGATGATTTTAATTTAAAACAAGAATACTTTTTTAATGAAGATTCATTGCTTTTATTAAACGTTCAAGAGTTTGAATATTCAGCAAAATCTGGAGGTAAAAACTTTACTGGAAAAACGATAGCGACATATAGCGATCACATCATCAATCCAACTTTCGACAAAAGATTTTTTAAAAATGAACTAATGGTTACCACCCAAGAAGCTTACGAAAGAGATTCGCTTTATTGGGACAAAAACAGAACTAAAAAATTAACTAAAGATGAACAGAGATATCAATTTGTAAAAGACAGTTTATTCGCCAGTGTCAATAGCGATGAGTATAAAGATTCTGTCGAGACGGAAGAAAATAAAATTAAGTTTTTAGATATCATTTGGGAAGGTGTGGAAATTAGTGACTGGAGAAAAAAGAGGTCTTTTTATTTGGGTTCAATTCCTGAAATAGTTAATCCGTTTTTCCCTGGATGGTTAAGATTTGGTTACGGTGGATCTTACTTCAAGAAATGGGATAGTGAGCAACATCTTCGATTGAATGGAAGGTTGGATTATGGCATGCTCAATGAAAATTTTCAAGGCATATTTTCTGGAACTTACAAATATGATCCAATGCGCTTCGGTTATGTTGGATTTCATTTTGGAAGATTCTATAATGTGATTTCATCAAACGATGCCCTGACCAATCTTTTTGACTTGAGAAACTGGATTGAACAAGATTATATTGGCGGATTCTGGCAAAGAGAATTGATCAACGGGTTAGACTTTACATTCAGAGTAAAAAAAGAAACCTATCGATCCATCAACGATATCGTATTGCAAAATGAACGAGAGGATACCAAAAGGCCTGAGATTTTTCCAACCTATAATTCTTTCAACAGCTCTCTTAATTTATCTTATACCCCATTCAGAAAATATATTACAGAGCCAAAGAAAAAGGTCATATTGGGTAGTAAATGGCCTACACTTTCTGTGTATTACCAAAAAGGATTTGATGGAATTTTCGGGTCCGTTGTTGACTTTGATTTTCTACGCGTCCGAATTAAACAAAACATAAGAGTTAGTACGCTAGGTACGAGCACATATAAAGTAGAAGCGGGTAAATTTCTAAATACAGACAGTCTGAATTTTGTTGATCTAAAATTCTTCCCTCAAGGCGATCGATATTTCTTTGCAAGCTTGCTTGAATCTATGCAACTACAGGACACTACCATCAGAACTTCAGATGAATATCTGCAAATGCATTATGTCCATCACTTCAATGGTTCCTTATTGAATTATGTGCCATTGCTAAGAAAAACCCAATTACACATGGTCGTGGGTGCCAGTTCACTTGTAATACCAGAATCAGACTATCGCTATGTTGAGGCATTCGTAGGTGCTGAGCGTTCTTTTCGAATTCAAAGGTCAAGATTCAGGTTAGGAGTATATTTCGTTGCTGCTAATTCAAGTCTCAATGATATTAAACCTCGAATAAAATTCGCCATTCAGCGGTATAATACTCGAAATAAGAATTGGGAGTATTGATAATCAAATGGGTTTCTCGAAATAATCTAAAATTCGCAGTTTAACCCAAAGAAATCTGCTATGTTGAAACAAATTTTACTCGTTCATTCAATATTTCTAACCATTTTCGCTTTTAGTCAAAAGCATGACAATACAGCTTCAAATTTATTGAAATCCAATGTTGGTGTTGCCATTGTTGCGGATCAAGAGCTGGAAGATGGGGTTCTCAAATTATGTCCTGGTGAGACCGTTGCCTTTACAGCAGCTGTTACATATGAGGCTGAAAATCAATCTGATGAAATCTCGTTTTTCAAATGGGATGTATTATCGGAAGTCCCAGTAACTCAATTAGGATTGACAGAATATAGCTACACATTTGATCAAGCCGCAGGTTATAATCTTTTACTTACCGTGACCGATAGCCAAGGTAATAATGGTTTTTCAGAATTATTAATCCAAGTATCACCAACGCCTGATTTCACGAGTATGTTAGAAACTTTTCAGGATAGCATTTGCCTCACTAATTCTGTAACCTTGGATGGCTCACTTCCATTGGACAAGAAGAAGCAGGCGTTTCGTCAGCTGGGGGATCGTTTATCGTTGAAGGGTCTTTTAACAACCCATTAAATTTACCTGATGGTGGCGCAGCTGATCCGATTAATCCAATATATTATAATAGTGTCATCACAATTGTCGAATATCCGGAAGGCACAACACTGGATAATGTAGAATATTTTATTGGTGTTTGCATGAACATACACCATACTTGGATTAGCTATTTGGAAATGTGGTTGGTTTCTCCCAGCAATGACTCATTACTTTTGTTTGATGGCTATGACGATCAAGCTTTGGGAACAGGACTTTTTCCTGGTGGCCTTCAATTCGGTGGTATGGATTTTGGCACTTATAGTGGCCTTCCGATAAATGATGGATCGAATTATTGCTTTTCCCTGACATCAATAAATAGTTTAGAAACCGTCCTTGGTCAAGGTTATAGTTCAATGCCAGAGGGGTATTACTTGCCAATGGGAGATGTAAATAATTTGCAAGGATCTTTGGTAAATGGAGATTGGACATTATTCGTTGGGGATTATTTTCAACAAGATGAAGGTTATATCTACAACTGGTATATTGACTTTAGCGAAGAGCTCATAACAGCAGCTCCTGATTACGAACCCGTATTACTGGATAGCTATTGGAATGGCTACACTGAAGACGTCTTAGAACTAACACCTACGGAAATAGGGCAGTTCAACTATGAAATCATTGTTTCAGATGACTATGATTGTACTTTCGAAAAAACGCTTACACTCACTGTGCTTAATCCAGACTGCACGGTAGGAGTTGATGATTTTGAAAGTGAGGTTATTCAGGTTTACCCAAATCCAAGTGATGGCATTTTCAATATCAATGTTGCTGACAACGTGCTTTCTTCAATCTCCATTTATAATGAATTGGGCGATGTTGTTCTGACCAAGGAAAATTTAAGGTCCCAAACTTATATTGCGGATCTAACCATGCATGCCAATGGACTATATTTAGGCCAAATTCTTACTCAGGATGGTAAATCTCTGCTTTTCAAAGTATTGAAAAAGTAGCATTAAATTCAATAGTTGAGTATTGCATAAAGAAATGCCACATGTCTATCATCCATATTTAATTAAGTAAAACACCAATAGTCGGTTGAATATTGATTGGATAATCATGTGCTTTTTCCATAATTCCCTTACCTTTAGGATTCTTTTTAAGAACCATGATGATGAGAAATGTATTATTACTAGCGGGATTTCTACTGCTATCTTCACTGGCTTTCAGTCAGTCAAATTCTTTTGATGAAAGGCTCCTTAGTCTTTACAATCAAGAGCAAATAGAAAATCTTCTTGAGGAAAGTCCAGATGTGATATCATTTTGGACCTATTACTTGGATAATGGGTACTTCATCTCGGATTATATAGAGAAAAGACATGGCCACATTGAAAATGAAGTGAGTCTAAATGGTACATTAAACTTGCTAGAACTAAAAATTTTCCCAGGAAATTCTGGGGTAAAGCAATTTGTTGATAAAGAGAATGGCAAAGTTTTAAGCGTATTGCCAACTGAAAAGATTGCAGGTAAATTGAATGAGATTAAAAAACTAGAAATCACGGAATAGGATGATGAAAAAAATACTTTTAGCACTTCTGTTGTGCCCAATGGTGGCATTTGCTCAAACTCCAATCAGTGATGGCGGCACCGTAATCGTTGACTGTGATGTTGAAACTGTCGACATCTCTGATAGTAGTCCAGCCGGAAACTATGGCCCAGGCGAAAACCATACAATTACGGTTTGTCCTGAAGATGGGAATTATATTGAATTTAACACCGGAATAAGTGGTGGAACGGCATTTTGGGATATGGCCGAAGGAGATGTGGTTTTGGTATATGATGGTTTGGATGATACTGCACCATTGATTGGGATGTATACTAGTGAAGATGAATTTGGATTTGTAGCGGCATCTTCATTAGGTAATGCTAGTGGGTGCTTAACTATTGTTTTCGTCTCTATTTCAACTAGTCCTGGTGCCCCCGGTTTTATTGGTACTGTTTCTTGTAATATAGTAGGCCAACCATTCATTACTACCATCACAACAGACCCACAAGATGTTGAAGGATATGTTGATATTTGTTCAGGCGAAGAAGTGACATTTACTGCTGAAACCAATTATCAATATAATGGAACAGGCTATGATCAAAGTGACCTAACATCAAATTTTATATGGAATTTTGGTGGAGGGAATGTTGTTGAAGGTATTGGACTCACTACCGTGTCTGAAACCTTTATAGAACAAGTAGGTATACAATTAAACCTAACAGTTGTCGATGTATTTGGGCAAGAATCATATACAGGTATTAAAATCAGAGTTTCAACAACACCTAGTTTCGCTGGAGTGGTTAACGCATTCCAAGATTCAATATGCCTCGGTAATTCTTCAACACTGATTGGTACAATTCCAATAGATCTGCAAGATTCAACAGGTGTTGTTCCAACATCGGGATCATTTGTTGTAGAAGGAATATTTGATAATGCACTGGCTTTACCTGATGGTGGTGCCACTGATCCAGATGATCCTGAATACTACAGTACAGTAATCAATTTTAGTAACTTCCCTCCTGGCAGCACTCTAGACAATATTGATGACCTCATCTCTATTTGTGTAAACATGAATCACACTTATACAAGTGATCTTGAAATGTGGTTGATCTGTCCAGGTGGTGACACTCTGGTTTTGTTCGATGCATATTTTGATCAAGCCACAGGTATAGGCCTATTTCCTGGAGGAGTTTCATTAGGCGGTACTGATCTCGGTAATCCTCCAAATGAAGGTTATACATATTGTTTCACAGTCACAGCACCTAGCAGTTTTCAAGATGTAACCGATAATCCTGTTCCAGAAGGTGATTATTTACCAATGAGTGATATTAATAATCTTGTAGGCTGTCCACTAAACGGTGATTGGACATTACAAGTTGGTGATTATTTTGGCTCAGATGCTGGAAACATATACTATTGGACTATAAACTTTAATCAGGACATTATTCCAGATATCGAGACATACCTACCTGCCTTACTGGACGGTTACTGGGCTGATACTGATGATGATATCATTGAGGTTTCTCCTCCAACTCTTGGTCAATTTGATTACAATTATATCGTGGAAGATGATTTCGGATGTAGTTACGATACAACTGTAGTCCTTACGGTTGTGGAGCCTGTAACTTCACTTGTTGAAAGTCCTGCGTGCTTCAATATCGGGGATTTGGTCGTTAACGACTCTTATAATGGTGGAAGTTGGGACCACACAGACACTCCTGAAGACGCAAACCTGTCCTTCAATCTTAGTGACTCAATAGTTATTGTTACAATGGCGGGTGATTACACCTTGACTTATACTGACAATCTATGTGAATGGACTCAAGAGCATAACGTGTTTTTCGTCCCCTTACCAATAGCAGAAATTATTGAAGAGTTGGATATATGTCAAGAAGAGCCTGAATTGATTACTGCAGAACCTCAACATCCGTTATTATTTGATCCAATATTTCAATGGTCATTTGAGGGTGATACCCTTGGGTCTGAGGAATCTCAAGAAGTACAAGAGGCAGGAGAATACCAATACCGAGTCTATGATCCGGTGTGTAATACTTGGTCATCTCCCGCGACACTGGATTTAACTAATCGTCCATGTGTTATTGGAACATTTAATGTCTTTACGCCAAATGGCGATGGAAAAAATGATTTCTTCTCCATTGAGTCTATTGAAGAAGATATTTATAGAGGGTCAGAATTGATGATCTACAACCGTTGGGGTAATATCGTTCATGAAGCTGTTAACTACAAAAACAACTGGGACATGAACGACATCGAAGATGGTACATACTTCTTTGTTCTTAATGTATCAAACGGGGATAAACATACTGGTTCGTTTACCGTAATTAGGTAATTGGTTAAAGTAATTATCCCTTGGCATAAAAGCGCTGAATGAGTAATTCAAAGTAAAATGAATCCTGAACGATTGGGATCGGATTAATTACAGAACAACACCTATTTACCGCTCCCGAAAGCTTCAACAGATTCTCACAGTCGTTCCTCCTTCAGAATGACCCATCGAATAATGTTCAATCTAATGGTCGCTCCAAGTAGAATACCCAATCAAAAGGTCATTCTGAGCGCAATGAAATGGAGCGTTAGAATCAGTAAACGGGCCATGGTTAAGATCTAACATTTTACCTTTTAAACACTTCTTATCTAACCAAAATCCCTCGATCGTAAAGATCATTCACTAACATCTCAGTAAAAATATCTGCCCCTTTTTTATTCAAATGCATGGCATTGTAGAAATAGGTTTTGTCTTTACAAATATCATGATGAACATAATTTATAAAGTGAACATTAGGTATGTTACCAAGTTTTTCAAACTCGACAAGCAAATAATCTGCTTGCGTCTGTAGTTCAGTCAAACCAAAATACTGTGGTGTGAATGCCAAGACCAATTCAATATCTCTCTTCTCACAGTCATTAATCATCCTATAAAGAATCTCGAATCCCTCTTCAATCAGACCTTCAGGATGAAGAAGTACATTGCCAGTCATATTATCCTTCATCTGCTGAAACTCATTGTTAAATTTCTTGTCTTTACTTTCATAACCTTTGTATTCAGTATACTGATATGCAGAGGGTCGCCCGAGAAATAAGCCTATGCCCTCCTTGAATTCACTAATATATCCATGGTATTTATACAGTGGGAAATATCTATCTAGAAACAGTCTGTTATCCACTTCTTTAAGGTTTTCATAAATCGTTGGTTCTGATAAAAAAGGGAGGAATTGCTGCTTTTTAAATACTGTCTCCGCATGCCCCATTGACATTAAGTCCACAGTTTGAATTATCAATTCTGGGCTTTTATTACTTTTTAGATAAGCATCCCATCGTGTGAGTTGAGATTTAAGTCTTGCGCCCTCCATACCAAGATTATAGCTACTAACTCCGGTTATGGCATCAATGATGGCAGGGTCAATCATTCTCATCGCTCTGGAGGAACCGGTCACTAAAATATCAGCATCAATATCTCCATCTAAGATGAGGGTCCAATTTTTATAATCATTGGATTCAGATTTTCTTAAGCCCTTGTCCGCCATGAATTGTAACCCATAACATAGTGCTATGAATAAAACTCCATATATAACCGTACGACTGATAAACTGACCCATCTCTTTAAAATTGAAAATAAATGAAGGTTGTGGCTTCATTAGAAATGAAGAGCATGATAATACCGGCTAAGATGAAATACAACGTTCTCCTAAGAATCGGTGATCTACTAAATACATCTTGTAAGCCATGTTGCTTTCTTCGCTGCATCCACTCTATCCCGATGAGCATAGCAATGAAAACAAATGTGAATAGAAAACTATGGAATTCCCGCGTGTTTTCAAACATGTTCTCTGTGAAGTTCATGATATCCCCAGTGAACATTTTCTTAATGTATATAACGGCATCATTAATGCTATCCGCCCGAAAGAATATCCAAGCAAAAACTGTCATTCCGAAAGTGACACCAATTTGCAATATTTCTCTGAGGTTAGGCAGCGAGGTGTTTTGTGCTACTACATCGAGATGTTTTCTGTTTTTATTTGCGAAAAACGTAGGCAGAAAATATATAGCATTTAGTGCTCCCCAAATAATAAAAGTCCAATTGGCACCATGCCAAAACCCACTGACAATGAAGATGATGAAAATATTTCTTAATTGATTCAATCTACTCCCTCTACTTCCTCCCAATGGAATATATAAATAGTCTCTGAACCATGTGGAAAGAGAAATATGCCATCGCCTCCAAAACTCAGCAATATCCCGAGAGAAGTAAGGAAAGGCGAAGTTTTGCATCAAATTAAAACCAAATAATCTAGAGGTTCCAATCGCTATATCGGAGTATCCTGAGAAGTCCCCATAAATTTGAAATGCGAATAGAATTGCCCCAAGAAACAGGGCTCCTGAGGGCATGGCATCAACATTTGAAAATATGTTATTTACGAATGGGGCGGCCATATCTGCTATGGCTATTTTCTTAAAAAAGCCCCATAAGATTTGCCTCATTCCATCAATGGCTTCAGTCTTACTGAAATTCCTTTTTACATTGAACTGAGGCAATAGATTTGTCGCTCGTTCTATAGGGCCAGCGACAAGTTGAGGGAAAAAGCTCACAAATGCGAAAAAAGCAATTGGATCATTGGATGCTTTGAGTTTACCCCTATACACATCGATGGTATAACTCATTGTCTGAAAGGTGTAAAAGCTAATTCCTACGGGCAATACAATTTTCAATGTGGAGTAATTTGGATTCATCCCAAGTGTGGAAATCATCTCCGCAAAATTCTCCATGAAAAAATTGTAGTACTTAAAGAATCCTAAAAATCCCAGGTTTACAGCCATACTAAGGATCAAAAATGCTTTCTTTCTTTTATGACTTTCTGACTTCTCAATTTCCCGTCCAGCGATATAGTCAATCACAGAACTTATAACAATTAATGATAAAAATCTCCAATCCCACCAACCATAGAAAAGGTAACTAACGCCCAATAATAGAACATTTTGAATCTTTAAATTTTTCTGAAATACAAACCAGTATAACAGAAAGACAGTGGGTAGAAAAAGAAGAAACTCAAATGAATTAAAAAGCATGAATCACTTTTGGATTGTCAGTGAAGGTAAATATTCCAAAACCCCATGTTATAGACCAAAATCAAACTAATTAACATAAAGTTTTTATTCTATTGTATATTCATGTATGATGTTAGTAGCTGTCTATATATTATTAATACTTTTAGCCTATAGATAAATTATTCTTGTCGTTAGATCTTCATATAGTTTCATTTGATGTGCCTTACCCTCCAAGTTATGGCGGTGTTATTGATGTGTACTACAAGATTCAGGCTTTTCATGAGCTTGGTGTGAGGATCCATCTGCATACTTTTCAATATGGCAGAGAACGGTCTAAAATCCTTGATGATTTATGTGAAAAGGTCTATTACTATTCAAGAAAAAGTAATTTAAGAAGCCTGTTTTCTCGTCAACCTTTAATAGTTAAGTCTAGATCCAATAGCAATCTAATACTTCGACTAAAAAAAGATCAATTCCCCATTCTATTTGAGGGTTTGCATACGACTGGCCCACTTCGCGGCAACGCTTTTTCGGATAGAATGACACTAGTACGAACACACAATATTGAACATGATTATTATAACGGCTTAGCTCTAAGTGAGAAAAATCTTTTCAAAAAGTGGTTCTTTAAGTTCGAATCAAAGAAGTTGAAAAAGTTTGAATCTATCTTAAGTCAAAGCAAGGTAATTTTGGCCATTTCTCCTTATGAGCAAAAGCACTTTTCCAAATACCGAATCACCGAATATATTCCTGTGTTTCATGGGAATAGTGAAGTCGTTAATCTCTCCATCAAAGGGGAAAAGATTTTATATCACGGTGACTTGAGGGTTTCAGACAACATCAGATCCTGTGAATTTCTAATTGAAATTTTTAAAGGCCTAGATTTCACTCTTACTATAGCAGGTGCCTGCCTAACCCCAGATTTGGCGCAAAAAGTTGATCGTCAATCAAATGTTGAATTTGTGCAATTAGAAAGTGGGGACCAAAGTCAATTGAAGAAATTGTTTGAAATTACCCATATTAACATACTGCCAACATTCCAAAAAACAGGGATAAAATTAAAGTTAATTCATGCACTTTTCGCCAGCCGATTTACCTTGGTAAATATTCCAATGATTGAGGACACAGGTCTTGAATCTCTATGCACCATAGCAAATGACATTTCAGAATTTCAAAAAGAAATTAAGCGCTTAATGGATACGCCATATGATGATCAAATACGATTGACACGTATTGAGCACTTATCAGGTTTCAATAATCTAGACAATGCTAAAAAGATTATTGATTTAATCTCCTCGTTATAAAATCTCTTCGTCCTCTGCGTTAAAGAATCGATGCTCCATAAAAGTATAAGAACTCATAGGTCTCACTTCCAACGTGATGTTATAGCGTTCTGACCATTGTTTTTGCTTAGAATCACCCTCTTGCCAAGGATTCCACCATTTCTTTTCCGCAAGCGATTCTTTTGTCAAATAGGCAGCAATAAAAGGATGTAAACACAATGCCACCGGAGTGCCTTTACCCATTTTATCGGCTATCAACTCAAGCTTATGCTTGATTTCATCAGTCAATAAAATGGAGGCTTCTATTTCTCCCTTACCACCACATGTTGGGCATTTTTCAGAAGTAACAATGTTTGTTTCCGGTCTTACACGTTGTCTGGTGATCTCTATTAGTCCAAATCTACTTGGCGCTAAAACATTACTCTTTGCTTTATCATCCTTCAAGTAATCTTTCAGGGTCGTATGAAGTTTCTTTCTGTTATCACGATTCTTCATATCAATAAAATCAACAACTATGATTCCACCCATATCTCTTAACTTTAGAACTCTCGCAATCGTTTTCGCTGATTCCAAGTTTGTTTCAAACGCATTTTGCTCTTGATCTTGACCAACAGCTTTTCTATTCCCACTATTAACATCAATAACATGCATTGCCTCTGTGTGCTCAACAATCAGATAAGCGCCACTTTTCATGTTTACCTGTCTTCCGAAAGATGCTTTTATCTGCTTATGGATACCAAATCGATCGAAAATGTCAATCTTTTCACTGTAATGTCTTACAATATTTGCTTTATCTGGAGCAATGTTTAAAAGGTAATCCTTAATGTTCGCAGCTAACGCTTCATCATTCACATGGATACTCTTGAAATTATTTACCATAATATCTCGCAATAAAGCGGACGTACGGTTAAGCTCACCCAATAGTCTCTTTGGCGGTTTAGCCTTTTGAAGAGCACTATGCATTTTCACCCATCGCTCTACAAGAGATCTTAAATCCTTATCCAGATCTGCAACTTTCTTTCCTTCTGCAACTGTTCTAACTATAACTCCAAATCCAGTAGGAACAATACTTGTCATCAGACGTTCAAGTCTATGACGTTCTTGTTTACTTTTAATCTTCGAAGAAATAGAAATTTTATCACTGAATGGGGCAAGTACAATGTACCTGCCAGCAAGAGTGATTTCAGATGCTAAACGAGGACCTTTTGTAGAAATTGGCTCTTTTGCAATTTGAACAATAATGTGCATTCCAGACTTTACTTGCTCGTCAATTTTACCCTTCTTGTTGATATCCGACTCCATTTTGAGCTTATCCAACATAGGATCAGTTTGACGACCACTAGCCGAAAACTTTACATACTTCTTCAATGATGAGAATTGCGGACCTAAGTCCAAATAATGCAAAAATGCATCCTTCTCATAACCTACGTCTACAAAACATGCGTTGAGACTGGTGTTGACGTTTCTTACTTTTCCAAGGTAAATGTCACCCACCTGGAATTTCCTTTCGTTACTCTCTTTATGAAGTTCAATGAGTGCATCGCCTTCTAATACAGCGATTTCCACTTCACCTTCACGAGAGTCAACTACTAACTCGATATTCACAGAACCTTATTTTATGGCCATGCAATGCGGTATTTACTATTAAATACACCTCACCCATCCTCAAATGCATGGGTATTTTAATAATATATTTTCAGGAAGATGATCAATTGTACGAATATCATTGATCATATAGATGTTTCAAAAGTGAAACCTATTTCTTCTTTTTATGTCTGTTTTTACGTAATCTTTTCTTACGCTTGTGTGTAGACATTTTATGTCTTTTTCTTTTCTTACCGCTTGGCATAGCTTAGTTTTATTGTTATTTTTAACTGTCTTAGCCATTTCTGGCAAGACCTAATATTTCGATGTTGAAAGCCATTCAACATACTATAATCTTATTAAGAAATCTTAAATTAAGATCTCTTTTAGTTTTTACCTACTGCAAAAGTACTAATTATCAGAAGAATATAAAATTCTTTTGACTAAGCCTTTACGTTAGTCTTTACTTTCTCAATGAAAGTCTTGGCTGGTTTGAACGCTGGTATGTTGTGCGCTGGAATAATAATTGTTGTATTCTTCGAGATGTTTCTCCCCGTTTTTTCAGCTCTTCTTTTTACAATAAAGCTTCCAAAACCTCTTAAATATACATTTTCACCCTCTGCTAGTGATTTCTTCACCATGTTCATGAATGTCTCAACAGTTGCTTGAACTTCAACTTTTTCAAGTCCTGTCTTTTCCGAAATTTCTGTAACTAAATCTGCTTTTGTCACGTTTTTGAATTTTATTGTGGTTTTTAAAATTTTCCGCCCTTTAAAGGGCTGCAAAGATATATCTTTAAACCTTACGAGTAAACCGAAAAGAAGAAAACATTTTGAAAAAAAAAACATCGCTAATTTTAGATTGGTACCATGACAACCAAAGGATCTTACCTTGGCGAGAAAACACAGAGCCATACTTTGTTTGGCTTTCTGAAATAATTCTTCAACAAACTCGGGTAGAACAGGGTAAGCCGTACTATATCAAGTTTTTACAATCGTTTCCAACTGTACATGACCTAGCAAATGCTCCCGAGAAAGACATCATGAAATTGTGGCAAGGATTGGGCTATTATTCTAGAGCTAAGAACTTACATAAAACCGCCAAAATTATAAGCCAAAAGTTCAAGGGGGTATTTCCAAATCAACTTAAACAACTGAAATCACTGCCTGGAATAGGTGATTATACTGCTGCAGCAATTGCATCTATTGCCTTCAATCAACCCACACCTGTTCTTGATGGAAATGTATATCGAGTTATCTCCCGAATATTCAATATTGATCTTGAAATTGGATCAACGGTCACAAGGAATCTATTCCTGAAACATGCGCAAGACCTAATGGGAGAATATAATCCAGGTGATTTTAATCAAGCGATGATGGAATTTGGTGCCCTACAATGTATTCCAAGAAACCCTGATTGCGAAAATTGTCCGATAATCCACGATTGCATGGGGTTACAAGAAAAGAATATCCAAAACCTACCGAACATTAGAAAAAAAAAGCCGCTGAAAAATAGATACATGAATTACTTTTTAATTCATGACACTCATCAAACTATTATCCAAAAACGGACAGAGAAAGATATTTGGAATTCGCTTTACGAACTGCCATTAATAGATTCGTTTCAGCCAATAGTATCTAAGGAAATGATTTATAGTGATGCTGCGGTAGCGCTAGAAATGACTCACCTTTTGACGCATCAGCGTATTCATCTTAAGTTTTATAACATTTGTGTAAAAAAATTACCGGCAGAAGTTAATAATCAAATTTATATCTCTCTAAAGGATCTGCACACCGTTCCTGTTCCTAAGCCAATTGAAAAGTTTTTCCAAGAATTCAAATTGCTTTGAATGCGTATTTCTTAATACAAGAAAAAGTTTACCTTTATACTTTAAATTATTTCAAATAAATGGCTGGTATTAATAAAGTTATTCTTGTAGGCAACATGGGAAAGGATCCCGAAGTTAGACATCTTGAAGGAGGGTCTACGGTAGCTAGTTTTTCCGTTGCAACTTCAGAAACCTTTACGGATAGGCGAACGAATGAAAGAATAACGCAAACGGAATGGCACAATGTTGTGGCTTGGAGAAAAACTGCAGAGTTTGTAGAAAAGTATTTAGGGAAAGGCAGACAAATATATGTTGAGGGCAAACTGAAAACCAGGAACTGGACTGACAAAGAAGGGGTTACTCGTTATACAACCGAGATTGTTGCAGATGTTGTACAACCTTTAGGTGCAAGACCTGGCGCTGATGGGATTGCTAAAACTGATTCCGTTGAAAACATCGAAATGAGCCCTGTGAAAGATTCACAGAAGGTGGATGATCCAATTAAGGATGATCTTCCATTTTAAAATTTGGTTTAACTAAACTCCACTGATTGGAACCTCCGGAACCTTTGTTTATATATGATTTTTTGATGATCCTACAGATCGTCACAGTCAACACATGGATATATTCCGCCATTCTTATTGTGCTATTGCTAATGTCAGCTTTGATGTCGGGCTCAGAAGTAGCGTACTTTTCAATCTCCCCGAAACAATTGGATGAGTTGAATAACTCTGATTCTAGTTCTGAAAAGGAGGTTTTATCTTTACTTGCCAAGCCTGCCAAACTTCTAGCGACAATTTTAGTCGCGAATAACTTCATCAATATTGCTATTGTTACGGTATCAACATTCTTAATGAGCGACCTATTGATTGATGTTCAATGGTCCAGATTGACAATTTTCATTGTTGAAATAGGTGTCGTTACTTTTATTATTCTCTTGTTTGGTGAAGTATTGCCTAAGGTATACGCTACGTCATCCAATTTGAAATTTGCTAAACTAATGTCCAAACCAATTATCTGGACATCAAAACTATTTTATCCAATAATAGCTCTGCTTCTATCCAGCGGAACACTAACCGATAAGTGGGTGAAAAAGAAACCCAATGATATTACCGTTAACGAATTAGGCCATGCCCTAGAGTTAACTATGCAGAATGCCGATGAAGATGAGCAAAAAATTCTCGAAGGCATCGTGAACTTTGGTAATATTAATGTTAAACAAATCATGACGCCTAGAACGGCAACCACTGCTTTCGACTTGGAAATGGAGTTTGGTAAATTGATTAAGACCTTCGTTGATTCAGGTCATTCGAGAATTCCAATATACAAAGATTCGTTTGATACCGTTGAAGGCGTGCTCTACCTTAAAGATTTAATACCGCATATTGGACTTGAGACATTCGATTGGCATTCATTGATACGCGATGCTTATTTTGTTCCTGAGAACAAAATGATAGATGATCTTCTAAAGGATTTTCAGAGCAGAAAAATGCACCTTGCCATAGTTGTAGATGAATATGGTGGCACATCCGGCATTGTAACACTTGAAGATGTAATAGAGGAAATAGTTGGCGAAATTACTGATGAGTTTGATGAAATTGATGTTAACTATTCCAAACTGGATGACGACAACTACAGCTTCGAAGGGTCAACCCCTCTTGTTGATCTTTATAGAATAATGGAAATTGAAAACAGTGCCGATTTTGAGAAGGTTAAAGGTGAAGCAGATACTATTGCTGGATTCGTAATTGAGCTCGCGGAAAAAATACCTCTGAAAAATGAGAAGGTGAAGTTCAATGACTATGTTTTCACAGTTGAAGCAGCTGATAAAAGAAGAGTTAAACAAGTGAAAATCACTAGAAATGAAGAGGTTCTTTGAAAATAGTTTTCTTTTAGGTCTGTGTCTAATCTGTTTATTGATCTCTTCATGTGAAGAAGATATGGTTGTCCCCAAGCCACTTGGTTTCATGAGAATAGAATTGGTAGATCCAGAATACTCTTCACATTATCTTGATGATGTGCTATCCTTCGATCTATCTGATCAATGCCAGATTGAAGAGATGTCTATGACTGACGATGTTATGCTTTTCAATATTGTCTATCCCTATCATAAAGCAAAAATTCACCTCGCTTACAACAGGGTTGAAAACAACCTTGCGACATACCTAGAAACAACAAGAAAGTTAACATACCAACATCATGAAAAAGCAAACAATATTGATAAGGTTAAAATAATTATCCCTGAACATGATGTTTATGGTGTGTGTTATAATCTAACTGGCAATGTTGCTTCAGCATCACAATTCTTCATTACAGATAGTACCAATCATTTTCTGCGTGGAGCACTCTACTTTTGGTCTCGGCCTAATGAGGATTCACTTGCTCCTGCTGTGAATTATATTAGGGAGGATATTGATCAATTGATCAATAGTATAGAATGGAACTGATTTTTAGTGCTTTTCTTGAAGTAGAAATCGTGCGGTCTGCCTTGTTCTTTGTTCCAAAATAATTTTCCTGTCTTTTAGTAATTCCAAGACAAGATTGTCTGTATAGTGTCTTATTGTCAGCAGCTCTAGACGATCATTATAAAGCATTTTATACTTCTTGTTTAGGGCATTTTTTAAGGACGCTAATTTGTTGTCATTGGAATCAAAACAAATTGAAAAGTTCAATGCCGAATTTTGCATCAGATTAATATTGATCCCTATTTCAGAGATAATTCCGTATAAATCACTGATGTTTTTCTCCACAACCATGGAGAAATCTCTTGGAGAAATTGATAGCAATACTTGATCCGTTTTTGAAATAAATGATGGAGTAGAAACGTCATTATCCTCTCTTTCATGTATGATTGTCCCATTCTTAACTGGATCGAGGAACGACTTTACCAACAAAGGAATACCCTTGTTTTGCAGCGGCTTAATAGTTTTAGGATGAATTACTGATGCGCCATAAAAACTCAGCTCCAATGCCTCACGATAAGAGATTCGATTTAGTAAAACTGCTTTCGGGAATTTTTTGGGATCTGCATTCATTAAGCCAGGAACATCTTTCCATATCGTTAGATCTTGCGCATTTAAACACCATGCCAATACTGCCCCTGTGAAATCTGAACCTTCTCTTCCTAAAGTGGTTGTCTCGTTTTTTTTATTTGCGGCAATAAAACCTTGTGTGACTTTTAATTTTGTCGGATGTCTTTTTTCATCATCGGCTTTCAATATTCTTTGAATGTTTTTCTGAGTTTTTTCCCACGCTACATCAACCTGTTGATATCCGCCATCACTCATTATTACTTTTCGGATGTCAATCCAGTTATTCTCCAAGTGACTTTCAGACAGAATACTACTTACAATTTTTGTCGAAATTAATTCTCCAAAAGATACTATTGTACTGTACTCCTTAAAGTATTCTTTGGAACTTGGTTTCGACAATTTATCCTTTAATTTATCAATTAATTCATAGAATTCTGAATAAATACTAGCCGCCCTAAATGGGAAGAGCTCTTCCAAAATAGACAAGTGGAAATTCTCCACCTCTTTCAAGTTGGCAGTATAGTCTATGCCGTTATAATAATCATCCAAAACCAACTCCAATCTATTGGTCATCTTGCCCATTGCGGAAACTATGACCCATAGATTTTCCCCAGAAAAATGCTTTATAATATCAACTAAATTTAATACCGACTTAGCATCTTTAACTGAAGCTCCACCAAACTTGAATATTCTCATCTTGTTTTTAAGAATTATTAAAACTTATACGTGCATTTATCCATTCATCATCAAAAGCAACATTATACTTCTTATAAAAATCAATCGCAGATTTGTTCCAATTCAAAACTTGCCATTCTAATCTTGAGCTTGATTTCTCCTTGGAGATTTCTACTAACCTATCCATTAGTTGATGACCAACACCTAGCCTTCTATGTTTTTCGCTTATTATAAGATCCTCAAGAAAAATACTATTTCCTTCCCACGTGGAAAACTTCGTGTAATACAAGGCCATCCCTACACAATCTCCATTAATTTCCGCCACTATAAATGAAAAACTGGGCTTATCTCCAAACCCACACCTTACTAGTTCTTCTTCTGTCATTCTGACCTGATCTTTTGCATGCTCGTATTCTGCAAGTTCATATATTAGAGCCAACACATCTTGAACATCCTCTCTTTTACCTGGCCTGATAATTACCTTTGACATTTAAACTTCCATTTGAAGACAAAGCTAGTACAATTCAAGATATTCATTGTGTTCCATATGAGAACAGTCTCCTGACAAGATGAATAAGGCAATTTTTAATATCAATCCATACAATAATCGTGACTTTGACGTTAATCAATCACGTGACAACGGAAAATAATATCAATTAATGACCTGAGTAAACTGTTTCATATTATCCTATTTTTCGTTTTATCGAACGAGATACTTACGTAAATTTGCATGCAATGAAAATATCCGCTTCCATTTATTCGAACAAAGGTGAAGACCTAAGTGAGACCCTAAAAAAACTCGATGAAAGTGGTGTTGACTTATTACATGTAGATTGTAATGACAACCTTTCAGTCTTTGAGGATATTCAATTAGGAAGGAAGATAACTGAGATTCCAGTTGACCTTCATATCATTACAGAAAAGCCCTCGAAATATTACGATTATCTTGACAAATGTCCCGTAGAGTATGTGACCTTTCAACATGAAGATATGAAAGAAGCTCTGGTTAAACCGGAGAGTTCTACTTCTAAATGGGGATTGGCAATCACAACGGACACCCCCATATCTGTATTCGAGGATTACGATAAAGACATGTTCGATTTTATTCTGATTATGGCTACTGTTCCAGGTCAAAGTGGAGGTGTTTTTGATAAAATCAACTTTAAGAAAATAAGAGAGTTTAGAAGAAAACATCCCGATAAGAAAATTCATGTCGATGGCGGTGTCAATGCGGAAGTTTCTTTTATTCTAAGAAATATGGGTGTTTATGCCTCTGTGTCAGGATCGTATTTATTTAAGCAAGATTCCGTAGGTCAGGCATTATTACAATTACAATCAAGAGAAATTGAGTCTGACTTCAGAATTAAAGACTTTATGATCTCCTTGGATAACAGCCCTGTTGTATCCTACGAAAATTTGAATTTTGTTGATCTACTGCAGAAAATTGAGCACTATAAAATGGGCTTTTGTATGGTTTCTGACGAGTCTGGAAAGCTGTATGGAATAAGTAGTAATGCTGATGTTAGAAAAGCGCTTATTATGAATAGTGAAGATCTCAACAAGGCTACAGTCGACCAAGCAATAAATAAAGAACCAAAATTTATTACAGAAAATTCCACCGTGAAAGAATTACTAGCGTTGATTAAAGGTCTTAGCTTTCCGATTCTTTACCTACCAATAGTGGATTCTAAAAAAAATATTAAAGGAAGTATTACATTCCAAAACTTAATCAAAGGAGAATTATGATCATTCATCTTAAAAAAGAAATTACTAGTGCTGAGGCAGCTCATTTGGCCATAGAACTAAAGGCAATTCACGTCATAAAGCCTGGGCAAGAAATACTGGTAACCGGATCGGCTGTGAAAGAGCTTGATAGTAAGTATCATGATAAGGTAGAGGAATTTTTCCCTATGAATACGGATATTCAACTATCTAGCAAAGACTACAGGTCTGAAACTCGAGAAGTAAAGGTTGGGAAAGTCACAATAGGTGGTAACACGAATAACACTTTAGTGATTGCAGGTCCTTGTTCAGTTGAAAATGAAGCGCAGATAACAGAATCCGCAACTTACTTAAATGGGTTAGGTATTCACGCTTTGAGAGCCGGTTGTTTTAAGCCAAGGACTTCCCCTTACAGTTTCCAAGGTTTAGGAAGAGAAGGGTTAGAGCTACTTGCTAAAATGAGAGAGAAATTTGGCATGAGTATCGTCACTGAAGTGAGAGATGCGACACACATCGAGGATGTTATTGAGTTTACGGATGTTATCCAGATTGGAGCAAAATCAATGTATGATCATGGCATTTTACGAAGATGTGGAAAATCCAATAAACCTGTATTGCTAAAAAGAGGTTTTGGGACAACCTTACAAGAATTTGTACAGGCATCTGAATTTATTTTATCTGGTGGAAATGAAAATGTAATTCTTTGTGAAAGAGGAATAAGAACTTTTGAAACCAAAACTAGATTTACCTTTGATCTTTGTGGAGTGAGTTTCTTAAAAGAGCACACCAATCTACCAATTATTCTTGATCCAAGTCACGCAATGGGATACGCCTACGGTGTGCCTGACTTGGCCCGTGCCTCTGTTGCTATGGGTGTCGATGGCGTTCTAATTGAAGTTCACCCTACACCTAAAAAAGCTTGGTCTGACGCTAGTCAACAACTCAATCATGAGGAGTTCTCTAACCTTCATGGTAGTCTGTCGAAAGTTGCCCAAGCAGTAGGTAAAAAAATTATTTAACCGCCTTTATTAAATGGAAAATCACTTCGATCAAAACCTGAAATACCTGCTTGAGAAAAAAGGTTTGAGCCATGAGGATTTGGCCTCGGATCTTAAAGTATCTGTTTCGGGATCTCAGGTTTATGTCGATGATCTTTTGAAGATTTCCCAATTTTTCAACCTAACTGTTGATCAACTTCTGACTCAAAACTTATCCCTCTCTTTGCAAAAAAGAGATGATATAAAATTACTAATACTCGATGTGGACGGTGTTCTAACAACAGGAGGAATGTACTTTACGGAAAAAGGTGACGAGTTGAAACAGTTTAACACCAAGGATGGTCGGGGTATTATCTCTTTTGTGAAGCAAGGCGGCAATGTCGGTATTATTAGTTCTGGATTTAAAAATGAAATTATTAAGAATCGTGCCAAAATGCTGGGGATAAACTTGGTATATGTTGGAACACAAGCTAAAGAAGATATTTTAGTGAAATGGATCGAAGAACTTAATATCAATTGGTCTAATGTTGCTTATATCGGTGATGATATTAACGATCTAAACGTAATGAGAAAAGTTGGCTTAGCAACCTGTCCCGCAGACGCAGTAGATGAAATAAAAGAAGTGTCAGATATTATATTAACCAAAGAAGGTGGCAAAGGATGTGTTCGAGAATTAATCGGGACTTACCTTTGTGATGTAAAAATGTAAAATGAAAAAACTTACTACTCTCAACGAATTTATTACCGCCACACAGGCTGATTTTCCTTATGCTCAAGGGGAACTATCTCGCCTACTCTCATCTATCCGATTGGCTGCGAAAATTGTAAATCGCGAAGTTGGTAAAGCGGGTTTGATTGAAGATATCATTGGAGCAAGTGGAACGGTAAATGTGCAGGACGAGGAGCAGCAAAAGTTAGATATTTACGCCAACAATGAGTTTATTTCAGCCATGTTAGCACAGGAAGAAATCTGTGGTATAGGTTCTGAGGAAAATGATGAGTTTATCGCATTTGAAAATGAGGCAGCAAAGAATGGAGGTTATGTCGTTCTTATGGATCCTTTGGATGGCTCTTCAAACATAGATGTTAACGTCTCAATTGGAACGATTTTTTCCATCTACAGAAGAGTTAGTACGACTGGAGAATTGGCAACCATCGAAGACTTTTTACAAAAGGGCAGAAAGCAAGTTGCAGCTGGATATGTTATTTATGGATCTTCTACAATGCTTGTATATAGTACTGGAAATGGCGTCAATGGATTTACATTGGACCCATCAATTGGTGTATTCATTCTATCTCATCCGAATATGAAATTCCCAGAAGACGGAAAGATCTTTTCTGTAAACGAGGGCAATTACAATGACTTTTCTGAAGGTGTAAAACAATATATAAAAGAGTGTAAAGATCAGAGTTTTTCAGCCCGATATATTGGTTCGTTGGTTGCAGACTTTCATAGAAACATGATCAAGGGAGGTATATATATGTACCCTTCAACAGTTAAAAATAAAGATGGAAAGTTGAGGTTGCTTTATGAAAACAATCCATTGGCTTTTATTGCAGAACAAGCGGGTGGCAAGGCATCTGATGGTAAGGTGAGCATTCTTGATGTTAAGCCCACAGAGCTGCATCAAAGAACGCCATTGTTCATCGGAAGTAAGAAAATGGTAGAGCATGTAGAGCAACTAATAGAGAATGAATAGCAACATCGATTTCTAATTTTAATGCAGCTATCAGATCTTTTAAATAAATTTTCTACAACTGATAAATCACGTCAGTTACAAGGTATACTTAAAGCTCATAAACAAAAAGTTCATCTTAAAAAATTAACGGGAAGTGCCGTTTCATTTTATCTTTCTTCAGTAGTTTTAGAAAACAATCACTCCCTTGTTTTCATTGCAAACACAAAAGAAGATGCTGGATACTTTTATAACGATTTTGAAAGTATTCTTAAGGGGAATATTCCAGTATTCTATTATCCAGAAAGTGGCAAAAAACCATACGAAATTGAAGAAACTGAAAATGCAAATATTGCAATTCGCGCGGAGGTTCTTCAAGCCATGCGAATTCAAAAAACCAATGTTGTTGTTACATATCCAGAAGCAATTGCCGAAAATGTAATTAGTAAAAAAGAACTCAAAACAAATAGTTTTGAATTGGAATTAGGAACAATTCAAAACTTAGATTTCATCAATGAAATGCTCATTGAATTAGAGTTTCATAAAGTAGATTATGTTTTCGAACCTGGACAGTTTTCCATTCGCGGAGGGATCATAGATATTTTCTCTTTTGCAAACGAACATCCCTATAGAGTTGAACTGTTTGGTGATGAAATAGAATCGATGCGAACTTTCGATCCTGTCACTCAATTGTCGGTGCAAAAAATGCAGGCGATAACAATAGTTCCCAACATTAACTTAGGAAGTATCGCTGAGGAATATGAACCATTTATGGAGTACTTTCAAGAACGCAGTTCTGTTGCGATTGAAGATGTAGAATTGGTTATGAATAGGCTGGATAAATTACTCGCCAATGCAGAGAGTAAGTTTAAAAAAATCAAATCTCCATTAGATCACAAAAAACCAAGCGATTTATTCCAAAGCGGTGATGATTTCCAAAGTAAAATTTTCAACTTTAACATTGTAGAGTTTGGTTTAAGAAATTATACTGTAGCTGATAAAATTATTTCTTTTCAAACAAATCCACAACCTGTTTTTAGAAAAAACTTTGAACTCTTAATTGAAAATTTAAAAGAGAATGAAACGAATAAGTTGGCGAACATTATTGTCGCCAATAACGCAACTCAAATTGAAAGACTTTACAATATTTTTGACAACATAGGTGATCATGTTGCATTCGATCCTTTCTTGATACAACTGAAAGAAGGATTCACGGATATTGAAACTGGCCTTGCGATATATACGGATCATCAGATTTTCGAAAGGCATAAAACATCTCGGTTAAAAACAGGGTTTAAAAAGACAAAGGAAGCGATTACATTACAAGAATTAATGGCTCTTCAACCAGGTGATTATGTAACTCATATTGATCATGGAATTGGCAAGTTTTCTGGCTTGGAAAAGATTGAGGTTAATGGTAAAATGCAAGAAGCCATTCGTCTAATTTATAAAGGCAATGACATCATGTATGTCAACATCCATTCATTGCATCGAATAGCAAAATATTCCGGCAAAGAAGGGGCTGAGCCCAAGATAAATAAACTGGGTAGTGGCGTTTGGCAAAAGACCAAATCCAAGACCAAGAATCGTATGAAAAAACTGGCATACGATTTAATAAAATTGTACGCCAAAAGAAAAGAAGCAAGGGGTTTTGCTTTTGCACCCGACACTTATTTACAGACGGAATTAGAAGCTTCATTTATGTATGAAGATACTCCTGATCAGTTCACGGCAACCCAAGCCATAAAAGCAGATATGGAGAAACCATATCCTATGGATCGGTTGGTCTGTGGAGATGTTGGTTTTGGTAAAACAGAAATCGCAATAAGAGCTGCTCTAAAAGCTGTTGCTGATAGTAAACAAGTCGCTGTTCTGGTTCCAACTACCATTCTTTGTCTACAACATTACAAAACTTTTTCTGCAAGATTGAGAGAGTTTCCTGTTAATGTTGATTACGTCAATCGATTTAAAACAGCTAAAGAAACCACTCTCGCCTTTAAAAATTTAAAAGAAGGTAAAACTGACATATTAATTGGAACACATAAACTCTTAAGTAAGAGAACTGAATTTAAAGACCTTGGACTTTTTATTGTTGATGAAGAGCAAAAGTTTGGTGTAGGTGCAAAAGACAAATTAAAGTTACTCCGCGCTAATGTTGACACACTAACATTAACCGCAACGCCTATACCAAGAACGCTTCAATTTTCTCTTATGGGTGCTAGAGATCTTTCCATAATAAAAACCGCACCACCAAACAGACAGCCTGTTCATACCGAACTTATCCCATTTAATGAAACCATCATTAGGGACGCAATAGTGCATGAACTAAAGAGAGGCGGACAAGTGTTTTTTATAAATAACAGAGTGCAAAATATAGCTGAGGTTGCCAGCCTTATTCAAAGACTTGTTCCTAGTGCCAAAGTAACAATTGGACATGGCCAAATGGACGGTAAGAAATTAGAGACGCTCATGATGGATTTTATTGACGGTCAATTTGATGTTCTCGTCAGTACTACGATCGTTGAATCTGGTATTGATATTCCAAACGCGAATACAATGATTATTAACAATGCTCAAAATTTTGGGTTGAGTGATTTGCATCAGTTAAGAGGTCGTGTTGGGCGAAGCAACAAGGAAGCTTTTTGTTATCTCGTTACACCTCCAATGCACATGGTGAGTGATGACTCAAGAAAACGATTACAAGCCATCGAACAATTCAATGAGCTGGGTAGTGGTATGAACATCGCCATGAGGGATTTGGATATACGAGGTGCTGGTGATTTGCTTGGCTCCGAACAAAGTGGTTTTATTGGGAGCATCGGATATGAGATGTATCAGAAGATTCTTAACGAAGCAATCAAAGAACTAAAGGAAGAAGAGTTTCAAGACCTGTTTGAAGAAGATAATAAAAATAAAAATCCTGTTGAGGATGTTACCATTGAAACTGATTTTGAAATCATGTTTCCTGATGACTACATTCCAGGGAATACTGAGAAAATTATTTTATACAAGCAATTGGATGATCTAAAAACATCTGAAGAGCTCATTGAATTCAAAAATAAACTAATCGATAGGTTTGGTCCTTTGCCTCCTGCTACCGAAGAATTACTAGAAATTCTTCCCTTAAAATGGTTAGCCCAGAAGTTGGGGATTGAAAAGCTTGTTTTAAAATCCGAGAAAATGATTGGTTACTTTATCAAAGAGCAAAACCACTCATTCTATCAAAGTGAGAACTTCACAAAAATTCTTCGATTTATTCAGAAAAATCCTGCCGGCTATTCTATGATAGAAAAAAATGATCGGCTTAGAATTACTCATATACACATTACCTCAACAACGGAAGCAATTAATGCCTTGAAACCAATATTATCGTAGGAGAATCTATTTAGGTTCGAAAAAATCGCTCAGAATCGTTTATATTATTTTTATTTCTCTCTGCGCGATTTCTAACAGCCTGTATATTGTGTGGACTAGATCATTATTATTGTGCGAAAATTAGATTCAAAAGTCCCATAATGAGCTAGTTTAAGTCTAAAATCATACAATAATCAACGACAATCCCTGTTCACACCATTATGTGAAGAATAATTCTGTTCTAAAAATCAAGCTTTTCGATATTGGGTAGCTTTATGTCTTTTAGAATTGATAAGATAAATAATTGTAGATGTCAAAGATCTTATATACCATACTCCTGTTTTCCTTGGTGATAGTCATGCCCCTGTTGGGACAAGACTGTTTTTCGCCTGCACAAGTATGCTTCAATAATCCGGTAACAACATCAAGTACAACCAATGCCCTTCCTGGCGGGCCAGCCCCAAATTGTATTGGTCTTGCTGATAATTCAGTTTATTTTTCAGTTACTACTAACGATCTCGCAAATGGAACACTAAACATTACGATCGATTCATTTAATTGTGTTGATACCCTAGCAAATGGAGATTCTCTGTTTGCTGGCCTTGAAGCTTCACTATACTCTACAATTAATACAACTGGAGATCCATGTGATCCATTGAATATGGTTGTTTGGGATTGTAGTGATCCAAGTACAGAAAGTTTAAACTTAGAATTATTCAACCCATCACCACAGACGGAGTATTTCGTAATCGTTGATGGTGCTGTTGACGCACTAAATACTATGGGCGCTGGTCAATGTGAGTTTAATATAGAAGCGACTGGCACCTCCATTGAAAATGAGTTTACTGCTGGACCTGACTTTGAAGTTGACGTTGGCGAAACCGTTGTGCTGCAGCCATCGGGATATGGGACTAATTTAAGTTGGACCCCCACAACTGGTCTGGTCAGTGATCCCAATGGACCTAATCCAGAAGCGATCGGAACTGTAACTACCGACTATGTTCTATCCACCCTAATCGATGGATGTTTAGTAAGTGATACGATGACGGTTATGGTTCTTCCTTCGATTACTCCCTATAATGCCTTTACGCCCAATGAAGACACCTTCAATGATACTTGGGAAATTCTTTTCATTGAAAGATACCCTCGGGCCAAGGTTAAAGTATTCTCAAGGTGGGGTCAAACAGTTTTCCGATCAACAGGATATAATACTCCTTGGGATGGAACCTTTAATAACAACAGATTACCAGCCGCTACTTATTACTATGTCATCCAATTGGAAGATACGCAATTTACGGATGAGGAAAATCTTGTAACGGGATCTGTTGCTATTGTATATTAAAATTATGAGGAGTCTTTTATCCGTTTTTATATTTCTATTATCATGCTTAGTCATTGACGCTCAACAGCTATCGCATTATACAAATTATAGATTCAATCAATTTGCAATGAACCCAGCACTTGCAGGATTTAAAAATTGTTTGAATGTCAATTTCGCTTATCGAAACCAATGGATAGGATTTGACGGAAATCCTAAAACTGGGTTTTTTGGGGCAAATGCCAAATTGGGAAAGGATAACGGAAGGATTAAGCATGGAATTGGAGGTACGATAGAGACGGATAAATCAGGACCTTATGGTAGAACCAATATCAATGGTGCATACGCCTACCATTTCAAATGGGGAAGAGACCTTAATGCATCCATTGGCTTGTTCGTGGGTTTTGCCCAATATAAATTTGATAACGCATTTTTGAACTTACCACCAGATAATAATCAAGATCCCATTCTTCAGCTAGGTTCGCAAAATGCATTTATCGTTCCGGAATTTACTCCAGGTCTGTGGTTGTACAACAGTAAATTCTACTTTGGACTATCTGTTAAGTCATTAACAGGCAATAAGTTAAAAAACATTGGCGAAGAATCTAAACTGGCGCAACATATTTTTATGAGTGCTGGAAAAGCCTACGAAGTTGGACAACATACATTGATGATTCCGAGTGCCATGCTAACGTATGAGCCTGGTTCATTTCCTTCTCTAAATTTAAATGTTATGCTCGATTATAAGCAAGCAATAGCGGGTGGAATTGGTACTAGAAATGGAGATTCGGTTTCAGCACTATTGAGATTCAAATTTATGAATCATTTTACAATTGGATACGCCTATGATTATACAACATCGCCCATAAGACTAGCCAGTTCTAACACCCATGAAATTTCACTAAACATTTATGCTTGCCCTGGGAAATTCTATTCCGGTAAAACCCCTTGCGCGGCTTACAATTAATTATTATGAATTATTGGAACAAAAATCATTCGGGTTCGTACTAATAGGACAATCATGACCTCATTATGAAATTCTCGATTAGGATCATCTTCTGTATATTTTTGGTTAGCTGCCTGCAGGTTTCAGCGCAGACGGACCTTTCCGGTATTCCAAAAAAATATCATGATGTAATCGAGGCCAGTAAAAACGGTGGTTGCGCTTTCTTTGAAGCAGAAATTATTATAACTCAACCATCTTGTAATGGCGTTGAGGACGGTCGGCTTTGTATTGATCCTGATTCAATAACAGGCGGTGTGGGACCCTATGAATTTCTTTGGTTTGGAGACTTCTTAGGTGATCCAACTGCAGAATGTATTAACAATTTAGCCGCTGGATCTTTCAACTGTATTATTACTGATGTAGGTCAAGGAGGTGTTCTATGTAATTTTCAAGCGAGTGTAGTTGAACCATTTGCAATTGTTGTTCTTGATTGGAATGAAGTGCCCAATTCTTGTTTCGGTATCTGTGATGGTCAAGCAGCTCCATTTGTTATTGGAGGAGCAGGAGGTTTTACTTTTCAGTATGATAGTGGCGAAATTACTCCAGAAGCAACCAACTTATGTAATCCATTTCAAGTAACAATTACAGATCAAGATGGATGTACTGCCGACACCATATTTCATTTTAACGATGCTGCTCAAGAGATTCTTGTTGATTCTATAATCGTGAACACGTGCTTTGGTGAGTCTTCAGGTTCCATTGACATAACTGTTTCAGGGGGGAATCCAATTCCTGGTCCTGGCTATACCTACTCTTGGACAAGCCCAGTTCCTGGATTTACAGACACTACATCGCAAAATATTGAAAATCTTTCAGTTGGTTCATATACCGTGGTTGTATCGGATAACTCACCATGTAGTATTAGTAAAACCTATGTGATCCAAGAATTGATGGAAATTCTTATCAATCCGACCATGGACCCCATAGAGTGCTATGGAGAAAATGAAGGTGGTATAACATTAAATACTTCAGGCGGAGTGTCACCATATTCATTTGTGTGGACTGGACCTAATGTATCTACTAATTCAGAAAATCAAAGTAATATTCCGGCTGGTGATTATAATGTAATAATTACAGATTCGATTGGGTGTTTTATTGAGGAAGATTTTGTTTTTATAGCTCCCGATTCCATATTAATAGAAGGCCTAGTTTCAGAGTTGAACTGTTTTGCTGATAATGATGGTTCTATTGTACTCACAGTTTCGGGAGGTACTCAGCCGTATATTAACTATCAATGGGATTCTCCTGCTTGTTATACTGGACCAACAAACCAAGCAGATATAAGTAATCTTTGCGCAGGTAATTATGAAATTACTGTTACGGATACTGATAATTGTAGTATTTCAGAGACATTTGAATTAATCGAGCCCAGTGCTATAAGTTTAGATCTAGATAAAGTTGATGTTTCTTGCTTTGGTCAAGATGATGGGTCAATTGATCTAACAATAACTGGAGGCGCACAACCCACCACTGTACCCGTGTGGAGTCCGTTACCCTTCACCGTTGTAGGGGACGGAATACAAGATTTAGACCCAAATATTTATACTGTTGATTACACGGATAACAATGGTTGTGTGGAATCCGCCTCCATTGAAGTCTTGGAAGACACAGAGATTGTTGTTAATGAGGTTATTAATAACGCATCTTGTGAAAATGAGACTGATGGGTCGATAACTGTGACAATTACGGGCGGAGTTGAACCATATGGTAGTATTATTTGGCAAAATGATCTTAATGTTACCATTGGAAACTCTACATTATTAGATGATATTGGAGCTGGAGATTATACATTAATTGTTGAAGACGCGAATGGATGTATGTATACAAACACATATACCATATTAGCTCCGGATGAAATAATAATAACGGTAGATAATATTATACCTGTTCAATGTTTTGGAGAAAATAGTGGGGAAATAGATATAAGCGTCACCGGTGGTACGGGTTCTTTTAACTATAGTTGGACTGGTACAAATTCAAACCCTTCACCATCTAACACGCAGGATGTTAGTAGCTTAGGAGCAGGCACATATACGGTTGTAGTAACTAGTTCATCTTGTGTCGCTAGTGAGATTATTATTATTGAACCAGCGGAAGAAATTACATTAATGTTCGATGTATCACCAATTTCATGCCCTGGAGTAGATGATGGTGCTGTCGATCTGACGATAATTGGAGGTGAATTGCCTCTTCAAAGTATAATTTGGACAGGCCCCCCTTGTTTTCCGGGAGCGATAACTGAAGATATTTCGGCATTATGTTCTGGAACATATTTTGTGTCAATCATAGATGCTAATGGTTGTCTAGCTAATGGATCTATAACGCTAGACCCTGCATTAATTATTAACATTCAGGGTGTCGTTGTAGATAACGATTGTTTTGATGGTTCGTCTGGTTCTATTGACATTACCCTTGTTGGTGCTGTTGGAGCGCCCACATTTGTTTGGACTGGACCAAATACAAATGAATCTACTGAGGATATTTCTAACCTTGAGGCTGGCTTATATACGGTTGTAGTCGATGTTGATGGATGCCAATCTACTGATGATTTCATTGTGGATCAAAATGATTCATTATATATAGATGCTACGGTTTCACCATTTCCTTGTAATGGTGCTACGCTTGGAGCAATTGATATTACGCCACATGGTGGTGCAAATCCATACACATTCGTTTGGACTGGACCTAGTATTGGGCCAATGGACATAACAAATGAAGATCAATCGGATCTATTGGCAGGAACGTATACTGTAACCATAACAGATGCCTTAGATTGCATAATTCAGGAACAATTTGTTCTTGAACCATCCACAACAGTCTTTGCAAATGGAATTGTGGGTGACTTAAGCTGTTTTGAAGCAAATGATGGAACTATTTCTACAAATCCTAGTGGTGGTCAGATTCCGTATAGTTTTACCTGGACTGGACCCAACTTTTTTACAGATGATACCAATCAAAATCTAAGCGCTCTCTTTCCCGGAGACTATAATTTATCCATTACAGACACAGATGGATGTATGGTCGACACCATAATGACGGTAGATGAACCCCAGGAAATAGAAATTACTGTCAATATAGTTGATCCAACCTGTGGGAATAGCAACGGTGTAATATCTATTAGTACAATTGGTGGTGTCGGTGTTACAACTGTTTCAGTGACTGATATTAACGGAGACCCCGTTGTAAATATAAATGGCTTATCGGCAGGTGTTTATACGGTTTTGGCGGTAGATAATAATGCTTGTTCATCATCACAAACTGTAACCCTATCTAACTCTGAAATTGTAATTGATGGAACGGTCACCAATATTACCTGTTTTGGTGATGATGATGGTGCCATTGGTATTACAATAACGGGGGCAATAGGTACCGCAAATATTTCATGGACCGGTGATGGGCCAATTAACAATCCCAATGGGACAAACATATCTAATCTAATTGCTGGAGAATATGTCGTATTAGTATCTGACGATAATGGGTGTATTGCAACCGAATTATTTGAGGTTACCGAAAACAGTGAGATTCTAGTGTCTGTTGATATAACAAATGTGAACTGTCAATCTGATACAAATGGTGAAATTACCGTAACGGATACTGCTGGTGGTTCGGGAGGCTATACGTATTTTTGGAATAGTGCAATACATATTAATTTCGAAGCAACAACGGTTGACAACTTAGAGCTGGGAATCTATGAATTGACCGTTTTTGACTCCGATCTCTGTTTCTCTATCTTTTCATATGAAATTGAAGCAGATATAGAGCTCGGAGTAACTGCGTTAATTAATTCCGTTGAATGTTCTGGTGATAGCACCGGTGTTATTGACATAACAGTCACTGGTGGTAATCCATCCTACGATTATACTTGGACTGGAGGATCAACCGATCAAGATCTTGTAGATGTGCCTGCTGGCATATATTTCCTATCAGTTGGAGATGAAAATGGTTGCTCCAAAGACACTTCATTCATTATTTCTTCAAACAATCAAATATTTAGTTCTGCTATCCAAACAGATGTATTATGCTTTGGAGATAGCACGGGTAGTATTATTTTAGAAAACCTTGGTGGATTGGGACCATATACTTTTAGCTGGTCCGCTCCAGGATTTATCTCTTCAAATCAAGATATTTTCAATCTCCCTATTGGGACTTATGTTCTTAATATCACCGATGATTTAAATTGCGAGTTTGACTCCAGCTTTGTTATAAATCAAGCAGAAACAATCATCGTTGAGGTTACCGTAAATGACGTAATCTGCTTTGATGAACCCATTGGCTCAATCATTATTGACCAAATCACTGGTGGAGCAGGCTTTGTTTCAGCGACTTGGGACCCAATGCCGGCAGGATCGACAGTGAGTAACGGGAGTTTATTAAACATACCCCCTGGAGATTATACATTAACCTTGGAAGACGAGAATGCTTGTTCTAACATTAGCATTCACACTGTCTTGAACATAAATACTGCTATCCTATCCACTGCGACTATTACGAACGTATTTTGTACAGGACAAGATGATGGGTGTATTGATTTGACTGTTACAGGTGGTATTCCTGGCTATAACTTAATGTGGGCCGGAACGGGTATAACCGATCCAACAGCATTAATTCAATGTGATCTTGGGCCTGGAAATTACGCGGTGACAATAGCGGATAATCTTAATTGTATGGTTGATACATTCTTCACCATTGCTGAGACTAATCCGTTATCCATAACGTTGACGAGCCTTGTTCACAATAACTGTTTTGGAGATGAAAACGGTGAAATTAATATTGAAGTCAATGGTGGATCTCCGCAATTTGAGTATGAATGGACTAATGGCTTTGGCTACTTTGAAACAACTCAAGACATATCCAATCTGGATGGAGATATTTACAATGTTCACATAGTAGACATCAACGATTGTGAAATAGATCAGCAGTTCACAGTTAATGAACCAAACGTATTATCATTTGATCTAAACACTATTGATTCTAACTGCGGTCTGGATGATGGCCAAGCAAGCGTTTCAGGAATTACAGGTGGCACTGTAGCTACTACCTATTCAACAAACTGGTTTGATCAAAATAATCCGATTGGGGTTGGAACAGGGATCATTGATTTATCTCCTGGAACCTATTCCGTTGAAGTTATTGATGATAATGGCTGTAGTCTTATAAAACCATTCACAATATCAGATAACGCTGGCGATATTACGTCTATGACGACACCAATATCATGTTTTAATGAAGATGATGGGGGCATTGTAGTCACAATATCAGGATTCACTAGGCCAATTGATTTCGTGTGGAGCGATTTAACGGGTGTTATTGGCATTGATTCTACGATCAGTGATCTATCTGCCGGAACCTATACGATAACAGCCACAGATGCCTTAGATTGCGTGGTTGTAGAATCATTTATACTTGATAGCCCTGAATTAATCGTTCTTGATGCGCTAATCAACAATGAAACATGTCCAGATGCTGAAGATGGAGTAATAAATTTATCTGTCAGCGGTGGAACCGGTGATTATACTTATGCTTGGAACGGCATCGGAATACTATTCCCACAAAATCAGGATCAACAAGGCCTACCTCCGGGAACATATACCGTAGAAGTAACCGATGAAAATGGCTGTTCTGTCAATGAATCATTCACAATAAATCCAGCATCAGAGTTTACAATAGTGGAAACTATAACCAATGTTAACTGTTTCGGTCAGAATGATGCGTCTATTGCCATTGATATTGATTTTGGATTATTCCCTCCGTTAGGTGGTCTGGCATATAATTGGGTTGGAAATGGTATCACTGCAAATGTTGAAGATCAATTCAATCTCGATGCAGGGGACTATTCCTTAACAGTAGAAACACCAAATGGTTGTTTGGTTCAGGAAAGTTATACCATTGCTCCTGCCTCAGAGATTATTCTTGAAATTAGTACGGTTAACTCTATTTGCTTGATGTCAAGTGGTAGTGCATCAGTGATTGCAACCGGAGGAAATGTTGCATTAGACTATACGTATGCTTGGCATGAAGGCAATGGAAATCTATTGCCAGATACCGACAATACCTTGGACAATGTTAGTGCTGGGGTGTACGATGTTAACGTCACTGACGATAATGGGTGTTTGATTGAGCAGGAATTTGTTATTTCTGATGAAGGAGGTGTACTTGACTATACTGTGGATTCTATTTCATGTCCAGGATTGAGTGATGGCGCAATAGATATCACTTATTCTGGAATGACTGAACCAGTTGGTGTTATTTGGACTGGTCCAATTGGAAATTATAATCCAACAGACACAGATATAAGTGGCTTACAAGAGGGAGAATATACCGTTCTTATAACGGGCAATGATGGTTGTATTTTGGGTGATGTAATACCTGTATTTGAAAATGAATTTATAAACAGCACGGCTAACGTTACTGATGTTTCTTGCTTCCAATTAAATGATGGTGCTATTGAAATAACCGTAACTGGCGGAACTGGACCATTTACAATCACATGGATGGGACCGAATGGGCCAATAGCTCCTGATGCCTTTGGAGATATAGCAGATCTGGAGCCCGGGGATTATTTTGTGACGATTGTGGATAGTAAAATGTGTTCTGGTAACGCATCATATACCATTAATGAACCCGATCTCATTGAAATAATAACATCTATTAATGATGCAACCTGTTTTGGAGAAAATGATGGTGGAATTGTGATTGTTAATATCAATGGTGGATCTCCGAACTACAGCTTCACTTGGACAAAAGATGAGGACATAAACTTTCTAAGTAATTTCCAAAATATTGATCAAATAACCGCGGGTAACTACAATCTAGCGCTATCCGACTTAAATGGATGTGTTTATAACGAGAGTTTCGAAATACAAGAGAGTGAAGCGATTTCAATAGCCGTAACCACAAACAATGCTAATTGCGGTCTAGCCACCGGTGGAGCGTCTGTTGTCGCCATGGGTGGAACTGGAGGCTATTCCTACGAATGGTTTGATGGTGCTTTCTTATTGGACGAAGATTCCGATGTTATTTTTGACCTAACTCAAGGTTCATATTCCGTTACTGTAACAGATGATAATGGTTGTTCGGAAAACTTAACCTTCTCAGTGCAGAATGATGACTACACAGTTACTGCTGCGATATTAAATACAGATTGTAATTCAACGAGCAATGGAGCCATAGATATAACTTTATCAAATGATTTTATCTTTCCTACTAGTGTATTAACTTGGACTGGGCCTGATCCAACTCCGCCTCCTTCCAGTCTGAATATTACGAACCTAGCTGCGGGAATATATACTTTGACTCTGGCAGATGCCAATGGTTGTCCTTTTTTAGATTCGTATGAAATTCTTGAACCCGATAGTATTCAGATTAACTCTATTGTGAGTGATGTAAGTTGCTTTGGAGATGAGTCAGGGTCTATTGTTCTGTCTCTGATTGGCGGAACTCCTTTTGTGTCAGTAACGCCTGAATACACCTTCAATTGGTCAGTTCCGATTGGGGCAGCTGACCCCGGAAACATTCACTTTTCTGAAGATTTACCAATCGGTATTTATTCTATTGCGGTTAGTGATTCCCTAAACTGTTCTAATCAAATAGAAATTGAACTTACTCAACCTACGGCTTTAGAATTAGTTGCTATAGTACAGGTTCCAATATGTGAAAGCGATGAAGATGGTTCTATAGAAATTATTGTTTCTGGTGGTGTTCAAGACTACACGTATTTGTGGAGTAATGACAGTATAACCAGTTCTATTCAGGATCTAACCATTGGAGATTATACAGTAATCGTAGAAGATGACAATGCATGTGTAATGGATAGTACTTTTACAATTAATGCCAGTATAATCTTGAATTTGGATTATGTTTTGGAAAATGTTTCCTGTTTTAATGCTTCTGATGGATCTATTGACCTTTCGGCAACGGGAGGTTCTGAAGACTTTACTTTCAATTGGAACTCAGAGGTGGACCCACTTGTCGTAGACGTTGTAAGTGAGGATATTACGGATCTTGTTGGTGGAGATTATTACCTGTCAATTACAGATAACATCAATGGATGTATAAAACTTGATACCATCCAAATTATTAATCCTGATTCACTTTTCGCTATTGTTGATTTCGAAAACATCCAATGTTTTGGCAATAACGATGGAGTAATAAATATTGTGACCAATGGAGGAACTAATCCTTATGATTTCAATTGGACTTCAGGCGATCCAGGCTTTACTGAAACAACGGAGAGTGTTGATAGTTTATTTGCAGGGAATTATGTTTTGGAAATTGCAGATAGTAATAGTTGCTCGAAGATTTATGATTTTGAAGTCGTGGAACCAGATCAACTTCAGATAGTAGTCGATAATGTTGGAAATGCATTCTGTAATACCAGTGAAGACGGAAATATCACCGCAAGCGTAGTTGGAGGAGTGCCTGGCTATGCCGTTTCTTGGCTAAATGATCAAGGAACAGCTTATTCTGGTCTAACTATTTCCGACATTCCAGCAGGAGATTATTTTATTACCGTTTCAGATTCCAATTCCTGTATACTACAGGATACAATACCTGTTGCATTTGACCAAGATGTATTGGCTATTATTCAAGATCAAGATCCAGCTTGTAATCAATTGCCAGTTGTGCTTGATGGTACTCAAAGTACCAATGCAACTTCTTATGAGTGGCTTGACGTTGACGGCCAGCTGGTTAGCGCTGAAGAAATAGCGCAAATAACACTGAGTTTTAACTATAATCAGTTTATTTTACGAGTAAGTAATGGTGTCTGCGAGTCACTGGATACTTTGAGTTTTATTGTTCATCCACTACCACTTGTTGACGCTGGTGAAGATCAGGATGCATTTCCAAATGAGGAAGTCGAAATTGGTGGGGATCCATCAGCACCTTCTGCGGTAAGTTTTTCTTGGTCACCAGGCGAGGCGTTATCTGATTCTACGCTTTCAAACCCGACTTATCTTACTGTTGGAACTCAGGAATTTGTCTTAACCATTACTGATGAAAATAATTGTGAAAACCGTGATAGTGTAATTATAAATCTTATTAATCAAGTTGAAATACCTGATGGATTTAGTCCAAATGGTGATGGAATTAACGATGCTTGGACTATCAATAATTCAGACAAATTTCCAAACATGGTTGTTAAGATTTATAGCCGTTGGGGTAACAAATTGTTTGAATCCAATGGATATGAGACAGCATGGACTGGGATGTATGATAAAAAGGAAATGCCAGTGGGAACATATTACTATACCATTGATCTTCGAGATCCTTTCTTCCCTAAACCATTTACGGGTCCATTAACAATATTCAGATGATGAAAAGAATATTAAATATAATCCTAAGCATGCTTATTGGAGGTGCCGCTTATGGTCAGCAGTTGCCTCAGCTTACGCAATATTTATTCAACGCATACTCTATAAACCCTGCTGTTGCCGGAACTGGCGATGATATCTCGATAAACTCAATAAATAGATATCAATGGGAAGGTATTGTTGATGCGCCAAGAACATATACTTTAAGTGTACAAGCGCCATTAAAAAATGATAGGTCCGGAATCGGTACGTATTTATACACTGATATAGCTGGGCCAACAAGGCGAATAGGATTGCAGGGTTCATATTCTTACATATTGCCTTTAAAAGACAATTTAAAGCTTTCTCTGGCGCTTTCTGCTGGTATGATGCAGTTTGCTATCGATGGACATAAGATTGATCTTGCAGAGGACAATGATGTGGCAATTCAAAATAGCTTGGGATCAAGGGTTCTTTTTGATGCAAAATTTGGCATGTATCTTTATAGCGACAAGTTCTATTTTGGGCTATCTCTGCCTCAATTGGCGCAGAATAGACTTAGTGTTTACGAGGGAATCACGGAATCTCAAAGTTTTTTGTCCAATCACTTTTATGCGAATATTGGATACAAATTTGATGTCAATGATGATATTTCTCTTGAGCCTTCAAGTCTTGTGAAATATGTATCTCCAGCACCTGTGAAGATTGATGTTAACTTAAAGTTCGAGTATCAGAAAAAACTTTGGATCGCTGGAGGATGGAGAAGCAGTGACGCTGTGAATTTTATGTTTGGATATAATTGGAATGATAATTTAGTCTTTGGTTATGGACATGATTTTACCAACACAGATTTAAGTGAATATTCAGGTTCTACGCATGAAATACTGCTTGGTATAAAAGTTAGTCGGAAAAAGAAGAAGACCGCTAGTAATCTATAATATCATTCCAGCAGCCACAGTATTATTTGTGGTGGGATCCACTAATATCAAACTTCCTGTAATTCTATTTCTACTGTATTCGTCCCAGAAAATTGGTTTAGCTACTCTTATGCTTACTCTAGCGATATCATTCATTTTTAGACCCTCCTCATCTTCAACACGATGCAGGGTGTTTACATCAATTTTATAGCGTATTTCACGGACAACACATTTTGACTCATTACTTGTGTGTAGCAAGGTGTATTTGTTTCCTGCATTAAGCGGAGTATTATTTAGCCAACATATCATAACATCAATTTCTTGGCCCACATTAGGTTGGTTATTGGTTCGAACCAACATATCCCCTCTTGAAAGATCCATGTCATCCTCTAAGCGAATCGAAACTGACATGGGAGCATAGGCCTCTGCCAAAGCACCATTCATGGTATCTATGGATGCTATTTTGGATTTAAATCCGGATGGCATTAAAGTCACTTCATCTCCTTTTTTAAATATCCCACTAGCAATTCTACCAGCATAAGCTCTATAATCAGGGAATTCTTTTGATTGAGGTCTGATGACATATTGAATCGGAAATCGACAATCTATGTGGTTATAATCACCTGAAACGTGTATGTTCTCCAGGGTATACAACAATGTTCCTCCTTTGTACCAGGACATTTTCTTTGAGGCATCCACTACATTATCCCCATTTAGTGCAGAAATTGGTATGAACCTAACATCGACAACATTAAGCTTATTGCTAAATCCCGATAGCTCCTTCACAAGCTCATTGTATCTCTCCTCTTTATAGTCCACGAGATCCATTTTGTTGATGCAAAAAACAATATGAGGAATCCTGAGTAAAGATGCGATGAATGCATGTCTGTGAGTTTGCTCAACAACACCATTACGTGCATCTACCAATACTATTGCTAAATTAGCAGTTGATGCTCCGGTAACCATGTTTCTGGTGTATTCTATATGGCCAGGTGTGTCTGCAATTATAAACTTTCTTTTCGCTGTTTCGAAGTATCTATAGGCAACATCGATAGTTATTCCTTGTTCTCGTTCTGCGCGCAACCCGTCTGTCAACAGCGCAAGATTAACCTCTTGGTCACCAGTTTTACCGCTCTGCTCCTTGATAGTCTCTAATTGATCATCATGAATTGACTTGCTGTCATATAGCATTCGACCAATGAGGGTTGATTTCCCATCATCGACACTACCAGCCGTAGTAAATCTTAATAAATCTTTTTGACTTGATGCCATGTACTACTGTTTTTTGAATTTCTTAAAAATATCCATCCTTCTTTCTATCCTCCATAGCAGCTTGACTACGCTTATCATCCGCCCTTGCTCCTCTTTCGGTCTGTCTAGTAACAATAATTTCTTCTATGACCTTTTCAATGGAATTTGCATTTGATAAAACAGCTCCCGTACAAGTCATATCTCCTATCGTTCGAAATCTTACTTCCTTTACTTCAACCACTTCATCGTCTTGAGGTATAACCACATCAGATTTGGCGAGAAGTACTCCATCACGATTAATCACTTCTCTTTTATGACTGAGATAAAGGGATGGAATATCAAGTTTTTCTCTTTCAATGTATTGCCAAACATCTAATTCGGTCCAATTTGATATTGGGAAAACACGAAAATGTTCTCCCTTGGATTTTTTTCCGTTGAACAGGTTCCAAAGTTCGGGTCTTTGCTTTTTCGGATTCCACTGGCCGAAATCATCCCTGTGTGAGAAGAACCGTTCTTTCGCTCTTGCTTTTTCTTCGTCCCTTCTGGCTCCGCCTATTGCGGCATCAAATTTATTTTCTTCTATCTTTTCCAGTAAAGTAACAGTTTGCAAACCATTTCTACTGGCGTTTTTACCTGTTTCTTCTCTTACCTGACCCTTGTCTATAGCATCTTGGACATATCCAACTTTCAAATCAAGCCCTAGATGTTCTATGAGAGAATCTCTGAAGGTCATGGTTTCATCAAAATTGTGTCCCGTATCAATATGCAATAACGGAAATGGCAATTTTGCAGGCCAAAATGCCTTGATCGCCAGATGTAATACCACAATTGAGTCCTTTCCACCTGAAAAGAGTAGAACTGGGTTTTCAAATTGGGAAGCCAACTCTCTTATTACAAAAATAGATTCGGACTCAAGTTCGTCTAGGTGACTTACAACAAGATTATTCATAACTATAGCGCTGTTAATTTTAGTATCTCAGAATAGATATTCATTATACTCTCCTCGGGATTGGCGTTTTCAGTGTCAATAGAGTAATTTGGATTGACTGGTGGCTCATATAGTCCATCTACACCCGTAAAGTTGCTTATTTCTCCTCTTCTAGCCTTTTTATATAATCCTTTAATATCTCTACGTTCACATTCTTCTAATGAAGTTGAAACAAAAATTTCGATAAAATTTTCTTTTGCGATAATCTCCTGGGCTATTTGGCGTATCTTAATGGAAGGACTGATGAACGAGCTAATGCTTATCAACCCTGCTTGATTAAAAAGTCTGTTCACCTCAGCTATTCGCCTTATATTTTCAAAACGATCATTTTCGGAGAATCCCAGATCTTTATTTATTCCTGAGCGGATGTTGTCACCATCTAAAAGACAACATACTCTTCCGTCTTGAATTAATTTTTTTTCCAAAAGAATAGCAAGGGTGCTTTTCCCACTACCTGAGAGGCCTGTAAACCATATGGTTAGTCCTTTTTGCCTTAAGGATTTTTCCTTAGAAGCTTTAGAAGCAACAGCATTAAATATTGGGTGAATGTTTTCTCTCATGATACCAAACGGATCACGAAAGTAAGTTAAGAAGGTTTATGATTCAAGTAAGAAATCGCTAAAATAGTCTATTAGCTTAATTTACCCACGTACATTGTGTTAGGACTGCTTGATAATTCATCGTTTTGGTCATCAGATTGATCCAAATTATCGAATTGTGTATCTAATTCTAAAGCAATTGCAAGGTCAAGTGCATCTTCATCAACTTGATTAGACTCTAGGACATCTGGATTAGTTATTATAATGCTTGTTCTTCTGTTTAATTGGTGCTCATTTTCAGCACATTTGACATTATTAGCGCAAATATTAACCAATTGTTCCTCTCCATGGTGTGAAGTTGATAATCTAGATGCATCAATTCCTGCACTTATCAAGTAATTCATTGCAGAATTTTCTCTTCTGTCTGAAAGAGCCATGTTATAAGCATTAGAACCTCTAGAATCAGTATGACTACTCATATCTATTTTAACTTCAGGATTATCGCTCATAAGGGTAACTAATTCATCCAATACAACTTTGGCATCAGAACGAATATCGGACTTATCAAAATCGTAATAAATATTTCCTAAGGCGAGGCCTTCAACTTTTTCGTTAGCGAACATAGATACAGCTACATCTAGATCTCTTACATTTTCATCTTCTGATGTTCTAAATTCTCTTGAAGCAACTTTGTAATCATCATTTGAGACATCCACTCTGTAATCCCTATCAGGTTGCAAAGCCAAGGCTATAATGCCATTTTCAGCCACTAATGATTCGAATATTAGCTCTTTAGTCTCTAAATCGTAAATTTTAGTATAAACATCTGCAACCAATTCGTTTTTCGATACATCTTCCGCAGTAAGCGCTATAGAGTACTTTGAATCGTTTGAGATGCCGTTTTCTAACATGCTTACTGACAAATCAATATCTCTTACGTTTACATCCTCTGATGTTCTAAATTCTCTTGAGACAATTTCGTAATCATCATGTGACACATCAACTCTATAGACTCTATCCGGCTCTAAAGCCATTTCTAAGTTGCCATTTTCAGCAATTAAAGACTCGAACATTAGCTCTTTAGTCTCTAGGTCGTAAATTTTTGTGTAAACATCAGCGATTATCTCACTTTTCTCTTTATCCTCTGCCGTTAATGACATGGAATAATCATTTCCACCGAATTCAATATAGCCTAAATCTATAATTTCTTTTGAACTGTTCTCCTCATCACACAAACTAAGGTCGTACTCTAATTCACTCAAGCCCATGCCATCTTCAATAGTCATTTTATAATTGCACTTCCCTTTAATAGTACTAACTTCTAAGTATCCATTCTCATCACTAACGCCTTCAAAAATCACGAACCCACTTTCATCATAAATCTTAGCAATTACTCCCTCAATAGGCAACAATGTATATTTGTCTCTAACAAAAGCATTTACTTTAATCAAAGGTGTATATTTAAAGGCATAAATATCATCTCCAACTTGATTTTCAAGTCTATTTGAGCTGAAATATCCACTTTTCTCATCCGCTTCCGAAACAAAACTAATGTCATCCTTTTCTGAATTGATAGGATGTGCTAGGTTAATAGGGTTCATCCACTTTCCGTTGGCTGTAACTGCCTTAAAAATGTCTAGACCCCCAAGGCCTGGATGTCCGTCCGATGAAAAATATAAGGTGCCCGAATTCATGATAAATGGAAACGACTCATCTCCTTCTGTATTGATTTGAGGTCCTAAATTTAAGGCATCTCCCCATTCACCATTCTCTTTACGTTTCGAAACATAAATATCTGTGCCACCATAACCGCCAACTTGATTTGAACTAAAATATACCAGATTACCGTCAGAAGAAATACTAGGGTGGGCAACAGAGTAATCATTACTATTGAAGGCAACATCCGTCCCTTCGCTCCATTCACCTCCCTCTAATTCATCAAAAACGTAAACTTTAAGGTTTACTCTTCCGGTATTATCTTTTGTCGCTCGCCCCCTCTTAACATTATTTCTGGTAACGTAAAGCTGAGAACGACTTTCATCAAAGGCGATAGGTCCGTCATGAAATTTCGAATTAACTTCGCCTTTAACTCTCTCTACATCAACGAATTCCGCATCCTCCATTCTATTGGCTGAAAAAATATCCAAGTATGGATTGACATCAAAAACATTATAATTTTGTGTTACTTCTGGGTTTGGCGCTCCTGTTGAAGAAAATAGATATTGATCTTTGTACTTTGTAATGCCAAATGCAGCATTTTCATTGTTCATTTTCAACCTCTTAACTGTGAATTGTAAAGTGTCGCTTAAAAGTTGCTGGTAGTAATTTGGATTTAACAAATGCTCATTTGCCCTATGATCATTAGGATCTAGAGAGGCATACAGTTGATAGTACTCCATGGATTTATCATATTCCTTAAGATACTTAAGGGATTCTGCATAATACAGATAATCCAATTTATTACTTTGATCCAAATCCAATGTTCTTTTAAACCAAATTGCCGAGGATTCAATATCCCCAAGATGACGATAAGTCATACCAATTCGCCTAGTCAAATATGGGTTCGCAGTTGCATTGTCATTATATTCAATCTCATATGCGGTGAGCGCTTTTTCATATTCAAACTTATTGAACATCTTGTCTCCCTTTTTAATCTGCGCATTAATACTAGTTGACAGAAATACCAACACCAGAAACGCACCAAGCGTTCTTAACCTAAAAATGATATTTGTATTTCGTTTGTTCATCAATTAACTAATATTGCATTTTGTCGGGTATAGCTATAACACGACAACAGCATGTACGAAAGAAAACATTATATGTTTCAAGTAAAGAATCTGAACTATATGTTTTAAACAGAAATTTATTGAGCAATAATAACGCTAAGACATGATTACACCTAGTAAAACAAAGCAAATAGGCCATGTAAGAATTATTTCTTCTGCTAGGTCAATTTCTCCAGAGGAAATTACAACTTCAATTGAAATAATTAAGGATTGGAATTGTAAAATTAGCTTTGGCGAACATCTTTTTGCAAAACATCATCAATTTGCTGGCACCATTCAAAATAGAATTGACGATTTTCAAACAGCAATAAATGATCCGGGAGTTGATGTCATACTTTTTGCTCGAGGAGGCTATGGATCAGTACAATTGATTGACTTTGTGAGCTTTAAATCTCTTAATCTAAAGCATAAGTGGATGGTTGGCTATAGTGACATTACGGTGATTCATAGTCACGTCCATCAAAACTTCAATTTAGCGAGTATTCATGGCACCATGCCTATTAATTTTACTGGAAACACTAGAGATTCTATAATTTCATTAGAAAACTGTTTGTTGGGAGGAAATAATTCAATTAAAGTTGATGCTCATGCTCTAAACAGACCAGGAATAGGAAAAGGTCAAGTGGTGGGTGGTAATTTATCCATATTATATAGCCTTTTGGGCAGTAATTCTGATATTGACACTACTGACAAGATATTATTCATAGAAGATTTGGATGAATACCTATATCATATTGATAGAATGATGCTGAATCTAAAAAGAAATGGCAAGTTATCCAGAATATCGGCTCTTTTAGTTGGTGGATTTACCAAAATGAATGACAATGACATACCGTATGGTATGAATGCCTATGAAATAATAAAAGAATCGGTAAAAGAATTTGATTATCCAGTGGTCTTTGACTTTCCTGCAGGACATTCGGACAATAATCTTGCGCTTTACTTGGGTGTAGAAAGTGAATTAATTAGCGACACCAAAGGCGCTCATTTAAAGCAAACTACAAATTAATTGACGCAAAAATAAGCGTTCCGAAAAATCGGAACGCTTAAATAATTTATAAAAATTAAGTATGTGGACTGTTATTTATTCGCTGTTCTTTCGAACTTAGTATATCCTTCAGGTATAACAAACATGTTGTTATCTAAAGTTTTTTCTAATATACTTGTCACTTTTAAATTTGTTAACTCGACTCCATCACTCTTAACTTCCTGGCCTTCCATAGGGAAACCTGTTATAATCTCTTCGATGTTCAAAAATAGCACTGCCATTTTATCCTTTCTGTTTAGTGTCTCAAGCATGCCTTTGAAAAATCCAAATTTTCCATCAGCAACCCAATATACGATAGTTCTTCCATCATCTTTACTGGTTACTTTCCATTCTTGACATTCGTAACCGTGAATATCCTTCACATTACTTGTTTTTGTATAATCAATATTTACCTCTCTGGCTTTTCTTCTATTAGGCACATCTATATACATTTGTCTTTCTGGACTCAAGGCGATTACCTTATTAGCCATAATGTCGATTAGCATTATCCCTTGGATATCGCCAGACTCATCAAGCTCTTCCACTCGGATGTTGTCACCCTTGACATGGTAGATGTATTTTGCTTCTACCGGGCCTATAGTTTTCGAAAATTCAATAGAACCTTCAAAGGTTTGTGCCTTCGTGACAATAAATGTCCCTGAAAAAAAAGCAATTAATGTTAATAGTCTTAATACTTTCATAATTTTACAGTTTTAATTTTTATATAACTTTTATAAACTTGGCTCATCACAACACACTAGGAATTGACGGTGAACTGCTTGCTTGTACGAAGATGAATGAGCAGGGTTACAAAATTTTAAAAAAAAACTGGAGACACAAGCGTGATGAAATAGACTTGATAATACAAAAGGAAGGTGTGATTGCATTTGTAGAGGTCAAAACAAGGGCAAATAGATATGCTGGACCTCCCGAGAAACACGTGACTATAAGTAAGCAAAAAAGAATTATTAGGGCAGCACAAGCCTATGTGGAAGCATTTGACGTTGAAGAAGAGTTGCGATTTGATATTATTGCAATTGTATTAAACTCCAAAGAAAAACACATTAACCATATTGAAAACGCATTTTATCCGCAATAAATAGGAATGAAAAAGAAACCAAGCAGACCGAAGATGTCAAAAGTGAAAAAGGGAGGACCAAAAAAGTCTAACACAACTGGATCTTATAGTAAAAAGGATGGCGGCATAAAATCTGATTCATCCAAATCGGACTTTAAAAAGAAATTTAGAGTTGTAAGAAAAGATAGTGCTGCCGAGAAACCCAAACAAAAAAAGGACGATAAACTCCTTCGTTTAAACAAATACATTGCTCATAGTGGCATATGTTCGCGTAGAGAAGCTGATGACCTTATAACTGCGGGTGTAATTAAGGTGAATGGTAAGGTGGTTACAGAACTTGGCACTAGAGTGGATCCTTTGTTGGATAGAATTCATTATGAAGATCAGCTGCTAAGAGGGGAGAAACTTAAATATGTCCTACTTAATAAGCCAAAAGGATTTATCAGTATGGTTGATGATCCTAGAAAGAAGAAAACTGTCATGGATATAGTCGGAACAGCCTGCAAAGAGCGGATAGAGGCTGTTGGTCGGATGGATAGATCAACCACTGGGATTCTCCTTATGACTAATGATGCTGTACTAACCCGAAAGTTAACACATCCAACCAATGGTGTTAAAAGAGTGTTTGCCGTCTCACTAGATAAAGACATTGGCATTGGTCAAATGAGAAAGCTAAGAGAGGGCGTACAACTTGATGATGGCCTAGCTAAAGTTGATAAGATAGACTATTCAGGCAAAGGAAAACGAGAGGTTGGGGTGGAACTTCATATGGGTAAAAACAGGATCGTAAGGCGAATGTTTGAAAGCCTTGGTTTTGAGGTAACCAGGTTGGATCAAGTGATGTTTGCTGGGCTTACAAAAAAGAACTTACCCAGAGGACATTGGCGATTTTTGGATGTAAAAGAAATAGAATATCTTCAAATGTCATAAGTATTGATCTGATATTCAAATCAATAAAACTTTAACTAGGAATAATAAAATGCAAAAGAACATACTTGTACCAACAGACTTTTCAAGGGTGTCAGAGACCTCTTTGAATCATGCTTTAAAAGTTGCTAAAACTATTAAGGCCGAAATAAACCTACTTCATGTAATTAGCAGAGCAAGTGAAAAAGAGGATTCTGAAATGAAATTGGCAATCATTAAAAAGGGTGCGTTAGAAAAATATCCTGATGCTATCATTAATACAATTGTAGTGGAGGGTAGTATATTTGAGGATATCGGGGAAATAGCTGAAAAGCATAAGTCAGAGCTTATAATTATGGGAACTCATGGCCGGAAAGGGTTGCAGTTTATCACAGGTAGCAGGGCCGTACGAGTTGTTTCAAGCTCTCCGACACCTTTTGTGGTCGTGCAAAACAGGGCCATAAAGCCAGAGGGATATGACGATATTGTAGTGCCATTGGATCTTCACCAGGAGACCAAGCAAAAACTACATATTGTTACTGAGATTGCTAAGTATTTCGAGTCTCGTGTGCATCTTATCATACCACATGAAACAGATGAGTTTTTAGCAAACAAACTAAAGAGAAATCTAAAATTCGCTAAACAATATTTGGAGGAGCATGATATTAGCTATACAGCCACTGTTAGTGAAGAGGATTCGGGTGATTTCGATGATGGAATCATACATCACGCAGCAGCACTAGAGGCCGATCTTATTGCAATAATGAATCTAAAAGAAAACAGCCTGATGGGTATTCTTGGAAACAACTATGTAGAACACATCCTAACAAATGAGGCGCAAGTCCCTGTTATGATAATTAATCCAATTTCAACAAGCTTTGTTTCTTCCGTTCTATCCATATAGCTCTTAGATGACCTCAATAAAAAAAGCCCATCAAATAAATTTGATGGGCTTTTTTTTGAGGTCGAGAGCGGATTCGAACCGCTGTAGATGGTTTTGCAGACCACTGCCTAGCCACTCGGCCACCCGACCCTAAATTTTTTGTAGGGATGCAAAGTTAAAATTTAGTCAGTACAAATCAACTTCTTTGCGAATAATTTTACGTTACTTTCTTTCAGAAGTTACTTTAATGCTGACATAATCCACTATTCCGTTGATTGGGGGGTTGATTTTTTTTACCTCAGCGGTTACTTTGCTAACTATTATTATTTCTTCAATTATTCTACAGGTTATTCTATAACCAACAGTTTCTATCAATTTAGATCTCTTAGCCATTTCCTCCTCAACAATGAGATTAACTTGAACGTAATCAACAGTCTTTGACAAATCATCCTCTTTTGCAGCAGCTAAAAAATCGGTCTCAAGTTCAACATCCACTTCATAATCGGCCCCTATTTTGGCTTCCTCTTCCATGCACCCATGAAAAGAATGGGATTTAATGCCTACAACCTTAATTACTCCCATTATGTCAACTCATTAATACCAGATTCTATCCTTGTCATCATTTCCTCTTTTCCGAGTATTTCGATGATGTGAAATAAAGATGGACCCATACCCTTTCCGGTCAATAATAACCTCAAGTTTGGCATGACTGCTCCCATTCCCAATTCATTTGTGGTTAAATAATCTTTAAACGCCTCTTCAATTTTATCCGCTTTGAATGGTTCAACAGAATACAAAGCCTCAGCCATTTTTCTTACTATATCAGGGGTGTTTTCCTTCCATTTTTTCTTCACCGTCTTTTCGTCAAATTCAGTTGGCTTATCAAACAAGTATCGCCCCTCAATCATATCTTCAACGAATAATGCTCTTTCTTTCAGAAGCTCTACCACTGTTTCTAAGCTTGATGAATCGTGTTGAACACCATGACTATGTAAAACTTCACTAAACTCTTTGGCTAGCTCTTCGTTTGACCTGTTTCTAAGATATTGCTGGTTAAACCATTTGGCCTTGTCCGGATCAAACTTTGCGCCCGACTTACCAACTCTTTCCAGTGAGAATTCTTTAACGAGTTCATCAAGACTGAACATCTCTTGTGTGGTTCCGGGGTTCCAGCCCAAAAAAGCCAAGATATTTACGACAGCATCTGGATAGTAACCCGCTTCTCTATACCCTGAAAGTACATCTTCACTTCCAGGGGCTTGATAGTTTAGCGGAAATACTGGGAAGCCTCCCTTATCACCGTCTCTTTTGCTTAGTTTACCTTTACCAGTTGGTTTTAATATCAAAGACAAATGAGCAAAAACTGGTGCTTCCCAGCCCAAGTAGCGGTATAATAAAACATGAAGTGGCGCAGACGGCAACCATTCTTCGCCTCTAATAACATGGGTAATCTCCATAAGATGATCATCTACAATATTGGCTAAATGATATGTCGGCAGCCCATCATTCTTCACCAAAACTTTATCATCCATTTGCTTGGTGTTAACAACAACCCAGCCTCTAATTGCATCCTCAACTCTAACGTCTTCTTCTCGTGGCAATTTTATTCTAATCACATAAGAATCACCATTTTCCAATCTTGTCTTCACTTCATCCTCAGGGAGAGTCAGTGAGTTTTTCATTGAATTACGCGTGATGTGATTATACTTCCATGAACTTACGCCTGCCTGTGCTGCTTTCTCTCTAATATCTGTAAGCTCTTCTTGAGTGTCAAAAGCGTAATATGCATGACCACTTTCGATCAATTGATCTGCGTATTGACGATAGGTTCCCATTCTTTCAGATTGCTTGTACGGGCCTTTATCTCCACCATATCCTTGCCCTTCATTGGGTTCAATGCCAAGCCACTTAAGAGATTCAATTATATATTCCTCAGCCCCTTCCACAAACCTCGTTCGATCAGTATCTTCTATTCTTAAAAGAAAATCACCGTTGTGATGTTTTGCGAATAGGTAATTATACAATGCTGTTCTAACGCCCCCAATATGTAATGGCCCAGTAGGGCTTGGTGCGAAACGGACACGAACTCTTTTATCTGACATGGAAACTTAATTTTCGCGCAAATGTACATTTTATCATCTATTAAGAAATGTTAATGTTTTCGAATCAAGCATGTTTAGTATGATATTTGATAGTAACTTTGGTGATATATGAAAATCCTAACCTTGTTTTTGGCAAGATGAATGAAAACTACGACATACTGATTAAGAAACTTGACGGTTTTATCAGAAAATTCTACCGAAACAAGGTTATTAGAGGCCTGCTGTATTCTGTTGGGTTGGTGGTTGCTTTCTTTATGCTTTTTGTGCTGCTTGAGCATCTTGGTAGATTCAGCAGTATCATTAGGACAGGGTTCTTTTGGTCTTTCACATTGCTTTCAATAGGTATAATCATTGGTTACATTATTATTCCTTTGGTGAAAATGTACCGACTTGGAAAGGTCATTTCCTATGAACAAGCATCTGACATTATCGGTGACCATTTTAGTAATGTTAAAGATAAACTGTTAAACACACTACAGCTAAAGAAGGAGGCAGATATAAGCGGGCAAGATTCATCGCTACTTCATGCTAGTATCGATCAAAAAATAAGAGAACTTAAGCCTGTACCTTTCGATACAGCAATTAATCTAGGTGAGAATAAGAAGTATTTAAAATATGCCCTTCCTCCGTTGATTCTCTTGCTAGCTATCTTTTTCGTTGCTCCCAAATTACTCAGAAATAGTACTGAACGGTTAGTGAAATACAACAATGAGTTCGAGATTGAAGCGCCTTTTCAGTTCAATGTATTGAATGAAAAACTCAATGTTCCGCAGCATGAGGATTTCCTGTTAAACCTAGAAATGACAGGTGAGGTAATTCCGGAAGAGGTTTATCTCCAGGTAAACGGTGCAAAGTATAAATTGAACAAAGAGAATACGATTGCTTTTTACCACACTTTTAACAATGTCCAAACTGATATTCAATTCAGCTTCATTGCCGAGGACTTTCAAAGTAAAGTTTACGAGCTTAAGGCATTGCCTAAGCCGATTATGACAGCTTTTGATATTCGACTTGATTATCCTGGCTATACTGGTCTTAAAGATGAAATATTGAACAACACGGGCAACTTGTCCATTCCGACCGGTACAATGGTTCAGTGGGAATTTCAGACTGAGCACACCGATGACCTCACAATGTATGTTGGCGACAGTGTATATAGCCCAAATGAACTTCAGGCAAATATTTTTCAGTTCAAGGATCGATTCTATAGTAGTATGAGATATGCAGTTGCAAATAGCAATTCTTATATGAAAAATAAGGACTCCATTCTATATCAGATTAATGTCACGCCTGATTTGTATCCAGAGATTCAAGTGGAAGAGCAGCTGGATTCTATCTCGGATAGAAAGAGGTTTTTTAGTGGTGAAATACGTGATGATTATGGGTTTTCTAAACTTTCCTTCAATTATGTTTACACTAATTCGGAGATAGATAGCCTAAACAACCAAGGTGTCCAGCGCGTTGATATTCCTTTTAAAAGAAGTGCTAGTCAGGATAGATTCTTTTACTACTGGAACATGGATGATCTTAATATAACTCTTGGCTCAGAAATAGAATATTATTTCCAAGTATGGGATAATGACGGTGTGCGAGGCGCAAAATCCACAAAGTCGCAGACATTGATTTTTAAAGCGCCTTCGGCTGACGAACTTGCTGATAATCAAGATGATAGCAATGAAGAAATTAAAGATAAACTAGAGGATAGCATTAAAAAAACTCAGGAGCTTGAAAAGGACTTAGATGAAATGAGAAAAGATCTTATTGAGAAGAAGGAGCTCAGTTGGCAGGATAAAAAGAAGATTGAGTCTCTCATTGAAAAACAGAAATCACTGCAGCAACAGGTTGAAGATGTCCAGAAAGAAAATAAAAATCTAAATTTTCAAAAGGAGCAATACGATACCGCGGATGAATCTTTAATGGACAAGCAAAAGAAACTGGAAGAGCTTTTTGATAAGGTCATGAATGATGAGATGAAAGAGATGTTCAAGGAGCTTGAGAAGATGATGGAGCAGATGGATCAAGACAAGCTCAGGGAGCAGCTAGAAAAAATCAATCTTTCAAATGAAGATTTAGAGAATGAATTGGATCGTAATTTGGAGATTTTCAAGCAATTGGAAATGGAACAAAAAGCGAATGAAATTTCTGAAAAGATTAAAGACTTAGCAAAGAAGCAGGAGGAGCTTGCGAAGAAAACTGAGGAGAAATCTAAGTCGGCAGAAGAACTTAAAAAGGAGCAAGAGGAATTAGCCAAAGAATTCGAGAAGCTTCAAGAGGATTTGGATGAGTTGGATAAGCTAAATGAAGAGTTGGAAGAAAAGGCGGATCTGGACACGGAAGATATGGAAGAGCAGATCAAAGAAGATATGCAGGATAGTGCCGATGCGCTAGATGAAAAGAAGAATAAGGACGCGGCTAAATCGCAGGAGGATGCTTCTGAAGGCATGCAGTCTTTGGCGGAGCAACTTGATGGAATGGGGGGTGGCGCAGGGCCCGAAATGGAGGATATGGATGCTCTGAGGGCCTTATTGGAAAATATCATACAATTAAGCTTTGATCAGGAGGGTGTTATGAGTGAACTTAAGGGTATTGATAACAATGATCCTAAGTACGTAGCACACGCCAAGTTTCAAAGAAAGTTAAAGGATGATGCTCAAATTGTAAAGGACTCATTATTGGCTCTGAGTAAAAGGGTCATCCAAATTGAGCCTATTGTAAACAAAGAAATCAATCAAATTAACGGCAATATGCTACAGGCTATTGAGCAATTGTCTGACCGTAAAACGAATGTCGCAAATGAGAAGCAGCAGTATGTAATGACAAGTTTAAACAACTTAGCATTGCTGTTGGATGAAGCTTTAAAACAGATGCAACAGGAAATGGCTAGCGGCATGCCGGGTAAAGGAAATTGCCAAAAACCTGGAGGGTTTGGCAAGGGAAAGCCATCACTAGCGAGCATGAAGAAAATGCAAGAAGCGTTGTCAAAAAAATTATCGGAAATGGGGAAATCTGGAGGAATGCCCATGCCTGGAGGTAAAAAAGAAGGCGGGCAAGGAATGGGTGGAATGAGCAAGGAAGTTGCTCAAATGGCTGCAGAACAAGCAGCTCTGAGACAAGCCATCGAAAAAATGGGGCAAGATCTTAATGAAGATGGTTCGGGAAATGGCAATGATCTGAAAGAGATTGCAAAGAAAATGGAAGAAAACGAAAAGGATCTTGTGAATATGAAAATTCAACAACAAACATTGAACAGACAACAAGAAATTTTAACCCGTTTATTGAAAAGTGATAAGGCCCAGAGAGAAAGAGAATATGACAACAAAAGAAAATCCGAAGAAGCAAATGAGTATCAAAAAAGTAACCCGGATGCATTTTTTGAGTATAAGAAAGAGAAGGAAAAAGAACTTGAACTTTTAAAAACAATTCCACCTTCATTAAAGCCTTATTATAAATCTAAGGTTAGTGATTATTTTATTAAATTTGAAGACTAAAAATTGCTTTAATGGCCGACATACTAGAAGATAAGACACTTGTTTTTCCATCCAAAATTGAAAATATCGGGATTGCTGAAAGGTTAATCGATGATATTTGTGAAGAGTATAAAGTAGGAGAAGAAAACTATGGTAACATCCTTATTGCAATCACTGAAGCAGTAAACAATGCTATAAGTCATGGCAATAGAAGGGATGAATCAAAGGATGTTATCTTAACATTCAAACCAGAAAAAGAATGTCTCATTTTTATCATTGAAGATCAAGGTCCGGGGTTTGATTATAACAACTTGCCTGATCCAACAGCTCCAGAAAACATTGAACAACCAAATGGCCGTGGAGTTTTCTTAATGAAACATCTTGCTGACGAAGTTGAATTTAATGAAACAGGATCTGTTGTTGAGTTAAAATTTAATCACGTAACTCCGTCTTAATTCATCATTAATAATGGAAGTTTCCTTCCACTCTCAAGAAGAAAAATTTAATTTAAATAACCCAGAAAAAATCATTTCTTGGTTAAAGGAGGTTTGTAAAAAAGAAGATGTAATCGTAAGGAGCTTGGATTACATTTTTGTTTCGGATAAATACCTATTAGACATCAATTTAAAATATCTCAATCACGATACATACACAGATATTATTACCTTCAACCTGGGTGATGGTAACGACATTGAGGGCGAAGTATATATTAGTATTGATCGTGTTATTGAAAACTCACAGAAATTTAAGGTAGAACAAACCCAGGAGCTTAATCGGGTCGTTTTACATGGTCTTTTACATCTTTTGGGTTACGATGATCACACTCCTGAAGAAAAGGCGGCTATGAGGCTGAAAGAAGACCAATATCTGGCGGTTCTTTAATCATTCTATAAATTTCTTGTTTTGACTGATTGGACATTCGCGACTTAATGTCGTATTTTTGCACAATCATCAATTAATTTTCTTTTATCTAATTGATCTTCAGGTTATTAACAATTTTTAAACAAAATGTTCCACGTGGAACAATCTTATGTTAGGAGAATACGATGTAATAGTTGTTGGCGCAGGCCATGCGGGAAATGAGGCAGCGGCAGCGGCAGCCAACCTAGGTTCCAAAACCTTATTAATCACGATGAACATGGAATTCATGGGGCAAATGTCCTGTAATCCTGCAATGGGTGGAGTTGCGAAAGGTCAAATTATTCGTGAAATAGATGCGCTTGGAGGATACTCGGGTATTGTCTCAGATAGAAGCACCATTCAGTTTAGAATGTTAAATAAATCAAAGGGGCCGGCAATGTGGAGTCCGCGAACTCAAAACGATCGTAAACTATTTGCTATTGAATGGAGAAATATGCTCGAGCAAACACCTAACCTAGACTTCTGGCAGGACATGGTTAATGGCTTATTGGTTGAGGATAACAAAATTGTAGGTGTGACAACACAGATGGGTTTGTCTGTTAAATCTAAGTCTGTAATTTTAACCAATGGCACATTCCTGAATGGCATAATACATTTAGGCGAAAAGCAAATTAGTGGAGGGAGAGCTGGTGAAAGAGCTTCTACCGGAATTACTGCTCAGTTAGAAGAAATGGGCTTCGCGAATGGCAGAATGAAAACGGGAACTCCTCCAAGAGTAGATGGGCGTAGTTTGAACTATGACATAATGGAAGAGCAGCCAGGCGATGAAAATCCCGGTAAATTTTCATTTCTACAGGACATTAAACCAATCCCAAAACAAAGGAGTTGCCACATAACTTATACGTCACCCGATGTACATGATATACTCAAAGCAGGCTTTGATCAATCACCGATGTTTAATGGCAGAATTAGAGGTCTAGGACCAAGATACTGTCCTTCAATAGAAGATAAAATAGATCGTTTTGCAGACAGGGATAGACACCAATTATTTGTTGAACCCGAAGGTTGGACAACCGTAGAGGTTTATGTGAATGGTTTTTCTACAAGCCTACCAGAGTCTGTTCAGCTTAACGCAATGAGACAGATCGTTGGTTTCGAAAATGTAAAGATGTTCCGCCCAGGATATGCTATTGAATATGATTATTTCCCACCAACGCAACTGAAGCATAATTTAGAAACTAAGCTATATGACAATCTCTTCTTTGCAGGTCAAATAAATGGTACTACCGGTTACGAAGAAGCGGCTTGTCAAGGGCTTATGGCTGGTATAAATGCACATCATAAGATTAATGACAAAGCACCTTTCGTATTAAACAGGTCAGATGCGTATATTGGAGTATTAATAGATGATCTTATTACCAAAGGAACAGATGAGCCGTATAGAATGTTTACCTCCAGGGCAGAATTCCGTTTGTTGCTAAGGCAAGATAATGCAGATATTAGATTAACAGAAAAGGGTTATAAATTGGGCCTTGCATCAAGCGATCGAATGAGTAGGCTTGAGGAGAAAATAAATAAGGGGGGTGAGGTCAAAAAACACATTATAAACACAAGTGTTCGTCCCGCTGACATTAATGAATCTTTAAAGTTGTGGGGCAGTGCAGAGCTAAAACAATCGGTAAAAATAAAGAGTGTTCTTTCGCGACCTAACATTTCAATTGATAAACTTGCAGACATTCTTCCAAACTTGAAGTCACACCTGTCAGAAACAATTAAGGCTGATTCTGAAACATTGGAACAAGCTGAAATAGAAATAAAGTACGAGGGTTATATCAGAAAAGAACAAGAACAGTCCTTGAAAATAAACAAGCTTGAAGGGGTTAAGTTAAGTCCTGATTTTGAATATAGCACACTCGTGTCTCTATCGTCCGAAGCTACAGAAAAGTTAAATAAAATTAAACCAGCAACTTTAGGGCAGGCTTCAAGAATTAGTGGTGTAAATCCTTCTGATATATCAGTTCTCTTAGTTCACTTAGGAAGATAGTTTCACGTGGAACAATAACATTTTGATAATTGAATGATCAAATCCCTGTAATTTGAAATGACCGTCAGCTCAAATGCATAAATCAATGGGAAGATCAACCCAAACAAATCCTATAAGGTCATACTAGAAGGTTTAAGCCTATCAAAGTCGAGTTTTGAGAAAACACCTAATCAAGCTTAAGATAGTTAAACAGGCCTCTTCTCTCTAACCACCTCAATAGCAATGCCTTAGCAACCTTTAGTTTATTTTATTGCATTTTTAGACCCGAATACCATTCTACAACTTAAAACTAGTAATACTGGTAATTCTAATTAAATTTGCAATCCAATTTCAAAAAACAGAAACAACATTACATAATGACTTCGATAGACACAAAAAGTATACTTGACAGATTAGGTTTAAAAGACACTAACTCTGGAACAAGTACCGGACAAAAAAGTTTTGGATCAGGAGATTTAATTGAATCATACTCTCCGGTAGATGGAAGTTTGATCGGTAAGGTATCTGCTACCACAGAAGAAGAATATAATCAGGTTATGGAAACCTCAATGGAAGCATTCAAAACTTGGAGACTTACTCCTGCTCCTAGAAGAGGTGAAATCGTTAGGCAATTTGGTGAAGAACTTAGGAAGTCTAAACAACCACTAGGTGAGCTTGTCTCACTTGAAATGGGTAAAAGTTTACAAGAAGGTTTGGGTGAAGTTCAAGAAATGATTGATATCTGTGACTTCGCTGTTGGTTTAAGTCGACAGCTATACGGACTTACAATGCCCAGTGAAAGGTCCCAACATAGAATGTCTGAACAATGGCACCCATTAGGCGTTGTTGGAATCATCTCTGCTTTTAATTTTCCTGTTGCCGTTTGGGCTTGGAACACTGCTTTAGGGTGGATTGCGGGTGATACTTGTGTTTGGAAAGCTTCAGAAAAAGCTCCTATGTGTTCCGTGGCTTGTCAAAATATTTTTGCTAAAGTGTTAAAAGCAAATGATCTTCCTGAGGGAATCGGTTGCATTATCAATGGTGATTACAAAGTAGGGCAAATGATGACCGCTGACAAACGTCTTCCATTAATCTCTGCCACTGGATCTACTAGAATGGGACGGATTGTTGGAGCTAAGGTCGCAGAACGCTTTGGTTCAACCATCTTAGAGTTGGGTGGAAATAATGCTATTATCATCACGCCTAATGCAGATCTTAAAATGACCATCATTGGTGCGGTATTTGGCGCAGTTGGAACGGCTGGTCAAAGATGTACAAGCACAAGAAGATTAATTATTCACGAAAGCGTATACAACGAAGTGAAAGAAAAGCTTGTTGACGCATACAAACAAATTAAAATAGGGAATCCACTGGATGAAAACAACCATGTTGGTCCATTAATTGATAAAGACGCGGTTCAAACTTATCTCGATGCTATCGAAAAAGGCAAGTCTGAGGGTGCTAATTTTGTGGTAGAAGGTGGAGTGTTAGGTGGAGACGGTTTTGAATCTGGGTGTTATGTTAAGCCGTGTATTGCTGAGGTTCGTAACGATTATGAAATCGTACAGCATGAAACATTCGCTCCGATCTTATATTTAATGAAGTATAGCGAACTGGAAGAGGCGATAGCAATGCAAAACGGTGTGGTCCAAGGATTGTCATCAGCTATCATGACAACCAACATGAGGGAGGCTGAAAAGTTTTTGTGCGCATCGGGTAGCGATTGCGGGATTGCTAATGTAAATATTGGAACCTCCGGTGCTGAAATTGGTGGTGCTTTTGGTGGTGAAAAAGAAACTGGTGGCGGCAGAGAGTCTGGCTCAGATGCTTGGAAAGCATATATGAGAAGACAAACCAACACTGTAAATTATGGTGATCATCTTCCTTTGGCTCAAGGAATAACTTTTGATCTATAATTTAGTCTAATAAAGATTGTGAATCCGAGGGTAAATATATTTTAACCCTCGGATTCTTTTTACTTTATTAACTTTACTTTCTATGAAACGTAATAGTCGTTTTTTCTGTGTCGTTTTTCTAATTGCTCTTGCTTTTGTTGGGAACTCTTGTGGGGCCCCAGAATCAGTTAGTAAACAAACTAACCCAACCACTGTGTCGCTCGGTGATTGGATGTTATACTTTGATATAGGGTCAGATGAAATTCCAATAAATATTGAATTCGCTTTAAATGAGACCGGTTTGCTTGTGGCAAACGTTGTTAACGCGAAAGAAATAATACTTATTGAGAAAATCACGCTAGACAAGGACTCAATGATTTTTGAAATGCCTTTGTTCAACTCTAAGTTTTTTACCAAGATTCATTCGAAAGATAGCCTGACAGGCTATTGGATAAACTATAATAAATCTGCAGATTATAAAATCCCTGTTCGGATTGTGTCTGGCAAGAAACCTCGTTTTACCGGTGGGGACCGTGCTGTAAGTTTAAAGGATCGGTGGAGAGTAACATTCAACCCTGAAAAGAAAGAAGATTCTTATGACGCTATTGGAGTGTTTCACACACAAGAAGGCGCTGGTATAGCGGGGACATTCTTAACTGAAACTGGTGATTATCGTTTTCTGGATGGCAATATCATTAACGATAGTTTGAAATTAAGTTGTTTTGATGGGGCCCACCTCTTTTTGTTCAAAGCAAGGGTGCAAGGTGACAGCCTAACTGGCGGAAAATTTCATTCCGGAAACCATTATTTAGGACTTTGGAATGGAGTGGCTAATAATGATTATGAATTAAGGGACCCAAATGATATAACCAACATTATCAACAATAAGAGCTGGAGAGACGTTAAGGTTAGGTCTGTTGACAATAAAGAATTAGCGCTTGGTGAAATGAACCTAGAAAACAAGGTGAGTATTATTCAGATTATGGGGACTTGGTGTCCAAACTGCGTAGATGAATCTATTTACTTTAAAGAACTACATCAAAAGTATAGTGATGCCGGCCTCAAAATAGTGCCGGTCTGTTTTGAAAAAGAACATCTTGCATTTGACCTGATGACAAGATTTAAGGAGCGCCTAGGCCTGCCCTATTCTATTTACCTTGGTGGTAAACTAAGTAAGAATGAGGCGGTTAAAGTCTTTCCGATGTTAAACGATATTATTTCGTTTCCTACCTCGATGATAATTGACAAAAATGGTGTGGTTCGAAAAATTCACACTGGGTTTTATGGGCCTAGTACTGGTGACTATTACACCAACTATACCAAAGAAATGGATTCGTTTATTTCTACTCTACTTAAAGAATAGCCTAGGGGTTTATTAGCTTTATTCTCTCGTCTCTATTTGCTAGATCCCAAGCGGTATGATATATTAATTGTGTGATTCTCGTTAGTTTATCAAACATTATCTTATCCACAGTATCTGTTGGTTTGTGGTAATCCTCATGTACGCCAGTAAAATAAAAAATCACAGGAATGTTGTTTTTAGCAAAATTATAATGGTCAGATCTATAATAAAACTTATTGGGGTCTTCTTTAGAGTTGTAACGATAGTCTAACTTAATGTCTGAATATTTCTTTTGCGCTTCTTCGTTGACATCATGAAGATCCTGACTCAACATATTAGATCCAATTATATACACATATTCACTGTCGTTTGGGTGGGCGTCATCAACCCTTCCTATCATGTCAATGTTTAGGTTGGCAACCGTTTTTTCCAATGGAAACACTGGGTTTTCACTATAATATTCCGATCCTAATAATCCCTTTTCTTCTCCTGACACATTCAAAAATAACAAACTCCTTCTTGGTCCATTCCCGTCCATTTTAGCCTTCTGAAACGCCTCAGCAATTTCCATTACCGCAACTGTACCAGAACCATCATCGTCCGCTCCGTTATACACCTCATCCCCTTCCACTCCAATATGATCATAATGAGCGCTAATAACAATAACCTCATCCTTTTTGTCAGACCCAGGGATATATGCGAGAACATTAGTTGTCTCCATTATGTTATCATTTCTTTTAAATGCAATACTTACCGTTTTCCCTTTGGTGTAACCTGATAATTCTTTAGGGCTATCAACACACTTTTTAAAATTTCCTTTACCCAATATTCTTTTTGCCGTTTCCAATGAAATATAAAACAATGGCATTCCATCATTTCCATTATTAAGATTGTCTACTAAATCCATAGACTTATGAGAAAAATAACTTTTTAATCGATCAATATTATCTGAGTAATTTTCTTTAATTACAAGTACGGCCAAAGCTCCTTTACTTTCCAGTAAAGCTGTTTTTTTCTCTCTCATTGCAGACCAAGAACCCGCTGTTGCTTCGCCTGTAATTGTATATATTCCGTTATTGGATGGTTCTCCATCTTTAATTACAACAACTTTATTAGTTAAATCTAAAGTGCTGATATCGTCATAAGCGGGGTCTGTAATTCCATATCCTGCGTAAACAACTTCACCCTGTAGTGTTGTGTCTTGAATTCCTGGAGGGTAGTAATAAAAATCATCTATGAATGTAAATGTCTTCTTCTTAAAAGCCATCTCCACTCTTTCTTGATCCTTTAGAATTACCTCAAACCCCTGAACATAAGTATCTTTATATTCAGTAATACCAATACTTTTGTAATAAGTAGTAAGATATTTTTCAGTCATCTTTTGACCTTTCAACCCCGTCTCCCTCCCTTCATATTCATCGGAAGATATAATATGCAAATGCCTACTTAAGTCCTCTTTTGTGATAGTTTTAGCATACTTAATTGCTAATGGGTTAATTTCTTGCCCACTTAACATTCCTGATATCAAGCTCACAAAAACTAAAACAACACTGTAACTATATCTTTTCAATTTCCTTTATATTTATCTTATTTACTCTTCTTGCGTGTCTTCCTCCTTCAAAATCAGTTTCTAAGAATACATCAACAATATCCATAGCATCACTTTCACTAATATACCTAGCTGGCAGGGATAATACATTTGCATCATTATGTTCCCTAGCTAATTTAGCTACTTCCTGATTCCAAGCAATTGCCGCTCTAACTCCAATATGTTTGTTGGCTGTAATACTAACTCCATTTGCGCTGCCACATATTAATATACCTATACTATCAGTACCTAAACTAATGTTTTCGGCTAAGGAATGAGCATAATCAGGATAGTCTGTACTTTCTTCAGAAGTTGTACCTACATCTGTAAATTTCCACCCCTTTTCAAGTAGATATTTCTTTACTTTTTCCTTGAGTTCGAAGCCTGCATGGTCCGAACCAATAATTAATTTATTATCCATAACTTATTAAGAATTTATATACTTAGTATTAACACCCTATTAAAATTTATATTGTAATTAACTTATTACCAGTAATATAAATTAATTTCTTTTTAACCTATATTATTAAAATAACTGTGAAACTTGTGATAACTAACTTGTAATTAATTTGGAAATCTTAATCTAGTATTCTCTTAAAAAAATAATTAATAACAAGGCAATATTGTATCTTCGTTTTCACATATAAAAATACAAATATATCTTAACAGTAATTTACCCTCAGGAATATAATATTTATTCATAATCTAATTATTCACACAGATGTTGAAAAGATCTAATACAATTGATGGTCAGATTTTTGATGAACCAATACAAAGTGTATAACTATTCAATTTGTTTGAAAACTCCTTAAAGAGTAAAAAAAATTAAAAGTTTTACATCCAATGAACAACCTAGTAATAATAATAGATTTTTAAACTTTATTAATATATTTAATACTACTAAGAAAAACAGCATGAAAAGTAAATCCTTGGTTATTCGAAAAAAATTCCTTATCCTCTTATTTGCGGCCGGATTCCTTAGTGTGTATTCGCAGGTTGATAGTTCTGATTATAAGGTTTTTAGATACGAAAATGGGCAGGTTTCAAGTGAGGGATTTATGGTCAATGGAGTACCTAATTTCATGTGGAAAACCTACTTCGAAAATGGTGTATTAAAATCGGATGGAAATAGGTTAAATTTTCTTCTTGATAGTACTTGGAATTTTTATGATGAAATAGGAAATCTAAGATATGTAATTAACTATAAAGAGGGTAAAAAGAATGGAGAATATATCAACTATAAAAATGATAAAATTTCGGAAATTGAAATATATAAATCAGATATAAAAGAAGGTATTAACTTTCAGTATTATCCAACAGGTGAATTAAAGAAAGAAATTCCATACGTAAATGGGCTGAGATCAGGGAAAGGATATGAATACTCTGAATCTCAAAGAATAATATTAATATTAACCTACGAAAAGGATTATTTAAAAAGGGTTGATAAAATAAATAGACTTGATAAAATTGATAGGAGACAAGGAGTTTGGAAAGAATTTTACGATAATAAGACTGTAAAATGGGAAGGGGTGTATGTTGATGGTGAAAAATATGGGCTATTCAAAAGTTTTGATGAAGATGGCGCTGTGACAAGCGTAGAAAATTATAAAAATGGGGTATTGGATACGGAATCCCCAGAATCTGTTATACTAGAAATTAAAAACGAATATTTTAAAGGGGGAAAAGTAAAATCATCAGGTAGTTATAAAGATGGTAGTAAACATGGGACTCACAGGGATTTTGATGAAAATGGCAATATTGTAAAGTCATTTGTTTATGAAGATGGAATAATGGTGGCTGAAGGTATTGTGGATAAGAAGGGAAATTTCTCCGGGCCATGGAAACTGTATTTTCCGAATGGCAATATAAAAGCAAAGGGTAGTTATGAGTTAGGAAAAAGAGTAGAAGATTGGGTTTTTTATCATATCAATGGTATAAAATCACAATCTGGTAAATATTGGAAAGGAAAACCTACAGGAAACTGGCAGTGGTATTATAATAATTCTGAACTGAGAAGAGATGAAAATTATAGAAAAGGATTAGAGGAAGGTGAATCGATAGAGTATGATGATACAGGTAGCATCATTGGACAAGGTGAATACTTGGAGGGTTATAAAGAGGGTAACTGGTATATACACTCTGGTGATCACAAGGAAATAGGAGTGTACATTGAAGGAGAAAGAGATGGTGAGTGGATTCATGAATATGACAACGGAAAATTGAGTTTCAAGGGTGAATATCAAAGAGGTTTAGCAATAGGAAAACATAAATATTTTTATAACGATGGCGGAACAAAGGAAGAAGGAAAATACAGCTCGGGTGTGAAAAATGGCGTTTGGAAAACATATAATATTAATGGTGATGTTATATTATCTATTGAATATCAAAGCGGTATAGAAATAAAACTAGAAGGCGTTAAGATTAAGCCTTCTTATAAAGAATTAGATCAGGAATAGAACCTTTTATCATTTGTATCGTACAAATAAGTCACAACTCATTGCGGTGAAAACAGTTATTTCAGATAAGTCATTTAAAAACCTATTAGGTGGAATAAACCTACCATCTTTTCTTATAGATATAGGGTTGAAATCTGTTTTAAAATCTAATTATGACGGACAAAAATTCATAGAGGAAGGTAACAATGTTATAAACCTTCTCGATGAAAGGGATTCCATTCTAAATCAGCTTGAGAATATAGGCGTACAGTTTATAAAATTTAAAAACTACATAGCTAGCTTTACAAAGGTAAATATTGAAGAAAAGTCGTCTATACTCCTAACCATTCATTGGTCATTAGAAACAGGACAGAGAAAAGCTATTGTTGCAACCACTAAAGCATACAAGAAAGAATTTGTTAATCATGTAGTAACAAAAAAAGAACTAAGCGAAACCAAAGAACAGAGTAGTAATTTAATTAAAAAACAAGCCTTAAAAATGAAGGCGATTATTGATAGTGGCACTCATATGATTTGGAGTGTAAATAAATCATTGTCACTAACATCTTTCAACCAAAATTACACTAAAGTATTTGAAAACACATATAGCGAGAAGCCAGCTTTAAATGTAGAATTAAATACAATTGAGCATAGTAAAAACGAGTTGCCGGTTACCGTTTGTTGGAATGAAAAATACAAGCAAGCCTTCCGGGGTAAAACTGTTTTTTTTGAATATGAATTTTTATATATTGATGGTTCAATAGAATATAAAGAAATCTATTTGAACCCATTAATAGATGAGCAAGGAGCTATTCTTGAAGTATCAGGAATTGGTATTGATGTAACAGAAAGAAAACTAGCCCAACGTAAGCTAAACAAAAACACAGTTAGATATAATATTATTTTCAATAATTCAGCGGCAATTATTTGGAGTTTAGATGCCTCTAAAAAAGTTACCGCATGTAACAAGTCATTTGAAATAGCCATGCGTGGATGGTTTAACAGACTTGTTTCTATAAATTCTGATTTTGTGGATTATTTTGATAGTGCTATGGATAATTCTGAAGCCATTAAGGTGTTTAATAAGAATTTCCAAAAGGCGCTCACTAGTAAAAAACAGTTGTTTGAAATCCATTGTAAGGATATAAACAACAAGTCCATTTACTTAGAAATTTATATGAGCCCAATATGTTATGAAGTTGATGTCGTTTCTGAAATATCTTGTATAGCGATTGACGTTACAGAAACGAAATTTGCCTCAAACGAACTTAGCGAATCTCTTAAAGAAAAAGAAACTCTTTTACAAGAAGTCCATCATCGTGTTAAAAACAATCTTCAGATAATTTCTAGCATACTAAACCTTCAAGCCTCGTATTTGAAAGATGAAAATGCCTTGAGTATTTTGATGGAAAGTCAAAATAGAATAAAGTCAATGAGCTTTATTCACGAGAGCTTATATATAAACAACAACTTCAGATACATTAACTTTTCTGATTATATAAGTAGCCTTACAAGAAACTTAATTCAATCATATACAATTAGTCCAGGAAAAGTGGATTTTGATTCTCACGTTGACGATGTGCAATTAAATATTGACCAAGCAATACCTTGCGGGCTAATTTTAAATGAATTGATATCCAACGCATTAAAATACGCATTTCCCAATGGACAGAAAGGGAAAATTAAATTGAACATATCTGAGGATGGAGATAATGTTAAAATAGTGATACAAGATAATGGTGTTGGTTTTCCAGATGACTTTGATATAGAAAAATCTGAATCCCTAGGACTTCAATTGGTGTTTATTTTAGTAGAACAATTGGATGGAAATATTGAAATTGAGAGCAATAAGGGTTCGAAATTTTTAATTAACTTTGATAAAATCAAAAATTCTTAATTATGGCAAAGGCGAACGTACTAGTAATTGAAGATGAAAAAATTGTTTCAATTGACATTCAACAAAGTCTAAAAAAATTGGGATACAATGTCGTAGGCGCTGGTGATACGGGCGAGAAAGCGATTGAGTTAGCGCTTTCATTGAGACCAGATGTCATTTTAATGGACATTATGCTTAAGGGCGATATGACAGGAATAGAAGCGGCCGCTGCTATTAAGAAAGAAATTCAAGTGCCAATAGTTTATTTGACGGCATATACCGATGAAAGCACTTTAGCGAAAGCTAAGCTTACCGAGCCAAATGGATATATCATCAAACCTTTTAAAGAAGTTGATATTAGCACCACTATAGAGATGGCCCTTTATAAACACAAAAAAGATGAAGAGGTTAAAAAAGAACGTGACCTTTTGTACTCTATAGCAGAGGGAGGTAAGTCAGAGGCTGAGCATATTTATGTAAAATCTAACTCAAGACTTCTTAAAATTAGCTTGAATGATGTATATTTTGTAGAAGCCCTCAAGGATTATGTGGTAATTAACACCTTAGACTCACGATATACCATACATAGCACCATGAAGGATATGGAAGCTAAATTGGCTAGTGAGAAGTTTATGCGAGTACACAGATCTTTTATAATTAACCTGGATAAAATAGCAGCCATAGAGCAACCGAATGTTATTTTAGAAAACGATAAAAAAGTCATTCCAATTGGCGGTTCTTACAAAAGTGAGTTGTCGAATAGAATACATATGGTTTAGGTTTTTTAGTCTCTGAAAACACCAAAACTTAATACTAAATGTGAAATAGCTACGTGACAGTTGTGTTAGTCATCTATCTGGAAAGGAGGACCGATACCGAACGATTAGACACTAAAAGCAAACTTCAAATATTACAACGCTAAATCATTCCTTTACTGATGAATGTGAGTTATTTCAGCTTCTTTTAAGCCACTCAAAGTATAATTAACACAAATCCCCGGTAGAGTCCAAATTAAGGGATCTCTGTACTTAATATCTTGTTTGACGATGATTTAACGGTTTCTTTTGTAGATTTACATGGAGTCAAAGGTTTCATTAAAAGAGAAACTTTAGAAATATTACATTAAAATGCTTCGACATTTCTATATAACTATATTGTTTCTTGCACCATCTCTGTTGGGGATGGCACAATTTTCATATTTCAGTCAAATAAGCGGAACTACTGACGATCAGCATGCTGAGATAATGGGCAACGTGGAAGTTATCGGTGATTACTGGTACACATTTGGACTTAATTCCGAACCTGGAGATATAGTATGGGAATTGCGCAAATATAATTTTGAAGGTGATTTGGTGGATTTGGAGACTTATTCTTTTAATTATCCCAACGAGTACCTATACATGGGTGTTACTACTTCATTTCTTAAATTACAAGATGAATCGGGCTTTTTACTGACTCAGACAAAATTAGAATGGGGTCAGGGTAAATCCTATGTCATGCGGTTCGACCTCAATTTGGATACCTTATGGACGAAAACGTACGATTTTCATGGTGATTCTGGTTTCGACTCGTTTATTGAAGTTGATGATGGTTATGTTATTATTGGCTATTATCAAGATGATTTTAGTGATTTTGGGGGAGGGTCTTTCATTCAAAAAATAGATTTATCGGGAGACTCCATTTGGGCCAAAGTTTTACAACCTCATGAGTCTGAATCTTATAGCCATCGGAACAAAAGCATTGTCGAAAAGAATGATAGATTCATAATAGGTGGCAACAAAGATTTAAGTTTTGGGGGATCACTGAATATCGAAGGTGTAATTACTATTACTGACGATAGTGGCAACCTTATTGCTGAAATTGTTAGTGACGATAATGGCTTGAATAGCTCAAGATATTCCGTTCTTAAATTATCCAATGGAGACATATTATGTTCTCACATTGTGGCTTATAGTGAA
>JBLIMR010000001.1:0-406106 GCA_047638815.1 Gammaproteobacteria bacterium | reverse complement strand
CATTTCGATGCACTTTCAATTCACCACACGTTTTTAGCAATAAGCCTTTTGTTTACGGGAGCTATTGTTTACAACATGCCTAAAGTAAAAATGACTTTTAAATCTTTAATCATTAGAAACACCATTATTGAGAACTGGTCATTCTCTAAGTATTTGGTGGGGACTGCTCTCTTGCAATGGGTTTCTGGTAACTTTTTTATAATCGTTGCAGGAGGGCTTCTTGGTCCCGTAGCTATTGGAGCTATTAGGATAGCACAAAATGTAGTTGGAGTATTACATGTTCTTTTTTCAGCTATGGGAAACATTATTCCAATAAAAGGAGCCGAAATTTTAGGTGAAGAAGGAGAGGCTAAAGTTATTCATTATTTTAAAACAATGCTTTTTAAAGGAGGCTTAGTAACCATACCCATATTAATAATAATTGCCTTATTAAAAAGTCAAATAGTAAGTCTGTTTTATGGAGTAGATTACCTTGAATATGTTAATGTTTTGTTAGGCTTTACAGGGTTGTATGTTCTAGTTTTTATTGGAACAATCTTAGGGTTTGTTATTCGAACATTTGAAATGAATCAGGTCTTTTTTTGGAGCTACATTATTACTACCGCTTTTAGCCTTTTGGCAGCAAAACCTATTATTACTCAAATGGGCATCTATGGTGTTTTAATAGGACTCTTTATTACCCAACTTATAAACATCAGTTTCTACTTACTAAAGCTTAACTCTAAATTGAAAATATTATGGAAATAATTCACATCATACTGGGAAAAGCCAATCCTAACAGAATGAATGGCGTAAATAAAGTAGTAAATAGTTTGGCAACCTATCAAGCCGAATTGGGTTATAATGTTAGTGTATGGGGAATTACCAAAGCTCCGGTACACGATTACCCTAAAAGAAATTATAAAACCGTTTTATTTCAAGAGACTTCAAAATTCTTTTTACCACAAGGAATGGAAGAGGCCATTGATAAGAAATATCAAAAAGCGGTATTCCATTTTCATGGAGGATTTATACCTCAGTTTATATTAATAGCGAGACTTATTTTAAAAAAAGGGTTTAAGTATGTATTTACACCTCACGGGAGTTACAATACCATTGCAATGGAACGTAGCAACTGGAAAAAGAAATTGTACATCAACTTGTTTGAAAGAACATTAGTTGAAAATGCAAAAGCTTTGCACTTTATTGGGAAGAGTGAAATAGCTGGAGCAAAGCAATTGTTTCAAATAGAAAATTATAAGTTAGTACCTAATGGTCAAAATGCTGAAGAAGTAACAATTCCTTCCGATTCCAAAAAAGAAAATTTGATTCCCATTTTTGGATTTTGTGGAAGATTAGATATTAAGACAAAAGGCTTAGATATTCTCTTGAAAGGATTTGCTGAATACCTTACTGTTAATGGTGGGAAGGGTGAATTGTGGTTAATAGGAGATGGAGAAGAAAAGGGGGAGTTAATAAGCTTGGCACAAAATTTAAACATAGCTAGTCAGGTAAAATTTTTAGGAAGCCTTTACGGAAAAGAAAAAATAGAAAAAATGAATCAATTAGATTATTTCATGCTTACATCTCGAAACGAAGGATTGCCAGGAGTTGTTTTGGAAGCTTCCGTTTTAGGAGTGCCTTGTATTGTTAGTAAAGCGACCAATATGGGCGATTATATTTCTCAAAACGAAGCAGGAATCACCTTGGGTAAAAATATACCTGCTGCAATTGCTGGTGCCATGCAAACAGCTTCAAATTGGAAAAGCAATGGAAAGATTAGTCGAATAAGAGAAAATGCAAAGAAAATGATCGAAAACCAATTCAATTGGAAAATAATAGTCCAAAATTTAGAACAACTCTATGTCTAACAAATTACCCGCTATAATAAGAAACATCAGTACAATACTGGTTGTTATTTTATGCATTAAAATAGCAGGTTATTTCTGTGTGGTAGAGGATAGAACGATCAATCAAATATTTAAAATTATTGCTAGAGTAGGAATGACAGGTTTAATCATTGTTGCTCAATTTAGATTGATACGATTAGGCTGTCAACCATTATTTAAATACGAAAATGTATTAGCTCCAGTATTCTATCTAATTTATCTTTTTATTGCTATTGCTTCGTTTTCTTGGTCTACAGATCCAGGGTACTCCATTTTGCAATGGTTAATGACTTTTGAAAGCTTAGTGTTTGTATTCGTTTTTATGCGAGTAATAAGTATGGTAAATATCTATTTCCCTGAACAAACTATAGATCTAATTAAAACCTTTACGCTTGCTGTATTTCCCATAATGGTCATTTTTATTGTGGGATCATTTATAGATCCAGATTTTTTTTATAGAGGGATGCGTGGAGGAGAAGAGCAGCGTTTGGGTGGTTATTACATGAATCCCAATGAATTAGGGATGCTCTCTAGTATTGGTGCTGCAATGACCTATTTGTATTTTCAAACAGCAAAGAAGAAGTTATTTCCAATTGTAATGATGATCGCTTCAATAGTTGTGTTAGTGTTGACTGCTTCGCGATCTTCAGCAATTGGTTTTTTACTAATAATGGGGATACTTATTTTGCAATCTAACAACAAGAAACTTAAGGTTATTATGTTTGCGGGAGTTGCTTTGGCTGTACCTGCTATCCTCAAGTTTGTAATTTTTAAAGATGGAGGAGGTATGGAAGAGGTAATGAGTATGACAGGCCGTATTCCATTTTGGACAGCCTTATTACAAGAAGGAATAGTAAGAGAGCCTTTTTTCGGATATGGATTTATGCGAATTAATTACACTGATTATTTTGAGAGCTTAAATACCTATGCGGCAAAAATGACCCATAACACCTTTATGCAGGTGTTAATGAATGTAGGGTTTGTAGGGTTTTTTATTGTTTTTTGGCAATTGGTGTTAACCATTAGAAACTTTGTAAAAGAGCGGAAGACAAGCCTTTACGGCAACTTTTTTATAGCCTTGTTTATACCCGCATTTATTAACTCATTAACCGAATTCGGAATCTTTGGAGAAACCAATTATGGCATTCTCTTTTACCAATTCCTTATTTTATTATTCGTGATTCAGATTCGCGAAGGCCGATCAAAAAAAGAAACCTTATTGTTTAACTTATTTCAGAAAAGATGGAAAATAGACCCAAAATTATCGTAACCGGAGGAGCAGGGTTTATTGGCTCTCACACCGTAGTAGAATTAATAGAAGCAGGGTATATGCCTGTTATTATCGATGATTTTTCTAATTCACAAGAATGGATCATAGATTGTTTGTGTATACTAGCAGAGTCGGCAATTATGTACTATAATGTGGATTGTAAAAATTATGAAACTATGCACGAAATCTTTATGGGTTTAGGTGATATAGAAGGAATTATTCATTTTGCGGCTTTTAAATCGGTAGGAGAAAGTGTTAGTTCACCTTTGAAGTATTATAACAACAATATTGGTTCGTTAACTACTATTCTTCAATTGGTGGAAGACTTTAGTATTCCCAAATTGGTATTTTCTTCATCTTGTACGGTATACGGTCAGGCAGATCAGTTGCCAGTAACTGAATTAACACCGATCAAAAAAGCTGAATCACCATACGGGTACACGAAACAAGTAGGGGAGCAATTAATTAATGATACCCTGAAAGATGGAGCTGTTATTTTACGCTATTTCAATCCAATTGGAGCACATCCTTCAGGGTTAATAGGAGAGTTACCAAATGGGAAGCCAGAAAACCTAGTGCCTTATATCACACAAACTGCAGCAGGAATACGAGATGAGTTGCAAGTGTTTGGCAACGACTACAATACCTTAGACGGTACTTGTTTACGAGATTATATCCACGTAGTAGATTTGGCCAGGGCACATGTAAAAGCCTTACAGTATTTAGATGATAATTGCGCTACCAATACCTTTAATGTAGGTACAGGAAAAGGTAATTCCGTACTAGAAATGATAAACACTTTTGAAGCTGTTAACCAGGTTAAACTCAATTATAAAATAGTACCAAGAAGGGAAGGAGATATAGAACAAATTTATGCCGATACCACTAAGGCGAATACAGTATTGAAATGGAAAGCTCAATATGGTATTAAAGAAGCTTTAAGAGATGCTTGGAATTGGGAATTGAAAATACAGGAAATGAAATTGAGTGCTTAAAAAACAGAAATATTCAGTCAAAAAAGCAATTGAAAAAATTGGTAGAATATTTGAAGGAATATTAAGAAGTCATACATTAATGCTTGATGAACACTGAAGAGATACAGCATATTATAGCATTCGGAAAAGTGAATGGACTATTATTAATAATACAATATTTAAAGAAATTAAAACGGAACACAACAATTAGCGATCAAAATTAAGTGGGTCCTTGGGATCCGACTAATTTTATTGCTTTGTTACACTGAACACCTTCGGTCTTCCCCTATCTTTATTAGCTACTTACCCCCTGTGTAGAATCAATAATTTATCTTTTGGTTTTTGTTGTTAAGGACATAAATTAGGGTCTTTCCCGTAGGTTTTAAGCACAAGTTCTCTAGTGCTTAAAACCTCTTTAACTGGAGGGCTCTCTACTTTTAATGCCTTTCTTATTTTGGCTAAATCCACTTTTTTACTCCGAGTAGATAAAAAACCATAATGCCGAATTTTAATAAATCTTTTAGGCAACACATGTTGTGAAAAAAGTTGAATGAATTGTGCTCCAGTCACTTTTCTAATTGCTATTTTTTGGTGCTTCTATTCAAGTAATTAAAGCTCACATGGGTATCGGTTACTTTTACAATACGTTGGTTTGATATGGCTATTTTGTGCCAAGACCTGGGAGCCTCACGAAATTGAGTGCTATTTACAACTTCCCAAAACAACTCCAATCCCTCCCAATATGGGAAATACACTACATTTTTAGTTTAATGCAAAAGCAAATTAACGCACTGTTTACCAGCAGGTTTGGCGCGAACACTACTTAATGGCATAACCTTAGTGATTTATATGAAAAAAATATAGCCATGAAAAAAAAGGTGCTCTACATAATAATAATAATAATAATAACTTTTTTATCAAACCTTAGCTTTAGCCAAACACTTGAATTAGGAATACTTACCACTTTTGAAGCGTATACAGGAACTGGAGCAGTTGACAATGGAGGAGCCCTTCTTACTGGAGATGTTGGTGCAGATGTTGGAATAATAAGCGGTTGTGTGGCGCCAGCTTTTATTGGTAATGTTTATAATGATGACGCTGTAACGGAACAGTGTAAAGTCGATTTATTTAGGATGTATATTCATCTTAATGATCTTTTTGTTACCCATCCTGGCACACATGCTCCAGCTTTTGGAGCTGGTGAATCGATTAGCCCTGGAGTTTATTATACGGGTGGTGCCGGATCTGTAGGTGGGGTTCTTAACCTTGATGGAGGAGGAGATCCTAACGCTTACTTTATCATTAAATCTAACGGAGCCTTAACAATAGCTGCAGGTGCAATGGTTAATTTAGTTAATGGAACACAATCCTGTAATGTTTTCTGGATAGCTGAAGGAGCTATTTCTGTTGCAGCAAATGCTGTAGTAAAAGGAACTTTATTTGCACATATAGGGGCAGTGAATTTAGGCGCAAATGTTGATCTTGAAGGAAGAATGTTTTCTTTTCAAGGAGCAATAACTATTGGTGCTGATGCTGTGGCAATTGCACCTTTTTGTGTAAGTACCATTCCCGTAGTTTGTGAAGCGGATTGTAGTCCAGCAGCTGCGGTTGATGTTTTAGGAGTTCTTTCCAACTTTGCCCTTTTTACCAGTTTTGGTGCGGCAGCAAATACTTCTACAACTGGTGTTGATGGTAATATTGGTACAGATGGTGGTGTTATAAGTGGTTATGGTTCTTCAGTTGTTGTCGATTCTTTTTACAATTCAGATGCACTTACTATACAAGCAAAAATAGATCTCGATAACGCTTATACTGCGCTTATGGCGCTATCCAATACGGTAACTATACATGCGCCAGCTTTTGGCTCTGGAGAAACCGTAGATCCTGGGGTTTATTATATAGGAGCGGCAGGATCTTTAGCAGGCACAATAACGTTGGATGGTCAAAACAATCCCGATGCAATATTTGTTTTTAAGTTTGCTGGGGCATTTACTGTAGCAGCTGCATCAAAAGTAATTTTAACAAATGACGCGCACCCTTGCAATGTTTTTTGGATTGGTGGTGCTGGAGTCGCAACTGGTGCTATTAGCATAGGCGCTACCTCTGTTTTAAAGGGAACATTCCTATCTCATAATGGAGCTTGTAGCTCTGGGACAGGTGTATTTCTGGAGGGGCGACAGCTTTCTACTGCCGGAGCAGTTAATACGTATGAAGGTATAATTTTTAATAATCCAACTTGTGTTACTTCTAATTCTTTATTAGTTTCTGAAGAGTTTAATCAAAACACATTAGCAGGTCTTTCTAATGATTTATCTAATTCTTGGGGAGTTTCTTGGGGAGATTATGATAACGATGGTTTTGATGACCTTTATGTGGCAGAATATGATATAAATAGTGGAAGTTTTTTATATCATAATAATGGAGATGGAAGCTTTACTAAAGAGACTTCTGGAGTTATAACTACAGATGGGGGTAGTTCCATTGCTGGTACTTGGGGAGATTATAACAATGATGGACAGTTAGATTTGTTTGTGGCTAATAATACAGGAGCTGTGAATGCACTTTACAAAAATAACGGAGGGGGTAATTTCACTAAGATTACAACAGGTGATATCGCTAATTATAGTGGTTATTGTCATGGTGCTAGTTGGGTAGATTATAATAATGATGGTTATTTAGATTTATTTGTAACAGACTATATGCCAACTAGATTTAACTTATTATATAAAAATAATGGAGACGAAACGTTTACCCTCATTACTAATTCTGCTATAGTGCAAGAGGCTAAACATTCTATTGGAGCAACTTGGGCAGATTATGATAATGATGGAGATATGGATGTGTTTATACCTGCAACCAATGGAGGAAGTAATTCATTATATAGAAATGATGGAGCAGATGTATTTACAAAAATGGATAATGTTGGAATTGTGGCGGATAATGCCAACTCTGTAGGCTGTAGCTGGGGAGATTATGATAATGATGCTGATTTAGATTTATTTGTAACCAATACAAGTGGACAAAACAATTTTTTTTACCAGAACAATGGAGATGGAACTTTTACAGAAATTACCTCAGGGTTATTAGTAACTGATGGAGGTTTATCCAGTAGTAGTAATTGGGTAGATTTTGATAACGATGGTGACGTAGACCTTTATGTTTGTAACGATCAGTCAGATAAAAATACCATGTATATCAATAATGGAGATGGTTCTTTTTCTAAACTAGAAACACTTTTATCTGAGAATTTAGGAAACTCTTACTCACAAGCTTGGAGCGATTATGATAATGATGGAGATTTAGATGTATTGGTCGGAAACCATTCTAACGAAACCAATGTGTTTTTCGAAAACAGTAAAGCAAATGGTAATAGTTGGTTATGTATGAACCTAACAGGTGTAAATGCGAATAGAAGTGCTATTGGAGCTCGTATAAGTGTTAAAGCCACTATTTATGGCGTAGCTGTTTGGCAGTTAAAAGAACTGTCTGCACAAACTGGAGGAGGAGCTGGAAGTCAGAATTCGCTTAAAACGTTATTTGGTTTAGGAGATGCAACAACTATAGATTCAATTATCGTACAATGGCCATCTGGTTATCGTCAAGAGATAATCAATCAAAATATTAATGACAATATAGATTTGGTAGAGGGAGATGGAATACAGGTTTGTGGTTTTGTTTATCATGATGAGAATCTAAACTGTGATCAAGATGCTGGAGAATTAGGTATTCCTGGAACATTAGTTAAAGTTGAACCCGGTAGCCGGTTTATTACTACAGATGAGAATGGGGAATATAACTTCTTTTTAGAAGCTGGGGTTTATACTGTAACTCAAGAGTTACCAATTAACTGGACTGCCAACTGTAACGCAGAAGGCATTGGACTTACTATTGTAGACGGCCTAACCTATTTTGGAAATAGTTTTGGGAATATTACAACTTGCCCAGATCCGAATTTAAATATTAGCCTTGGAACAACCGCTTTAAGAAAAGGATTTCAGAATACTTATTCTGTTATTTATGGTAACGCTGGAATTTTTGATGCATTTGATGTTGAGTTGAGTCTGGAAGTTCATGAAGATATTGTTTTCTTAAGCGCATCAAGCCCATGGAACAGTTCAGTTCAAAATGATACAATTGTAACATATACATGGCTATTTGATACTGTTAAGGCCATAACTAATTATGACATTAGTATTATAGATTCAATAAGTGTAGCCACAACAATTGGAAAAGAATTAAGCGTTACCGCTACTATAACTAATAATGATAACGATTGTGATATTTCAGATAATACATTTACGGATGTTAATCCAGTTGTAGGGGCAATAGATCCAAATGATTTAACGGTTTATCCTGTTGGAGATGGTTATGAGGGTTACATTGAAAAGACACAAGAATTACGCTATAAAATTCGTTTCCAGAATGTAGGTACGTATTTCGCTCAGAATGTAAAAATAACGAACACGCTACCAGAAGAGTTAGATGTCAATACTATCAACAGCATTCTATCCAGTCATGCCTACGTTACGCAAAGAGAGGGGCAAACAATAAAGTTTATTTATACAAATATTTTCTTACCAGATAGTAGTGAAAATCAAGAGGGTAGTAATGGATTTGCAGAATTTAAGATTAGCCCTAAAAAAGGTATTAAAAATGGACAAATTATTCCAAACAAAGCAAACATTGTATTTGATTTTGAAGACCCTTTAACTACTAACAGGGTTCAAAATATTATTAAATATAATACGGATGGCGTGTTGAACAGGCTCATTATATATCCTAATCCAGCACAAAATTCAACCACTATAGTTCTTGAATTAAGTAAAGCGAAGTATCTGGATTATGAGACAATAAGCACAATGGAAGTTTACGATATAATAGGGAAAAAAAATCATTCTGTAAACTATACTATTGGAGAGCAAAGCATACAATTAGATGTGAGCAGCTTAGAAGCTGGGGTTTATATCGTAAAAGTACTTAATCAAGATGGAGATCAATTTAGCGGGAAATTAATAAAGGAATAACACATTCCCAAAATGGGAAAAGGATTCCATAAAAAGAAAGTTTTTAGGTTTGGCTTTTTAAGGCAGAAATACACAACTAGTTGTATTTCTGCCTTATAGGTTCGCATTGTGTCGTTTGGCACATTATTCCATTAGTAGTTAGTGAATCTAAAATAAATAAATATGAAAAAGCCAATACTATTAAGTGACTTACTTCTTTTATCAAAATTATATGCACCTAAAAATGTGGCCTTATTTATTTTTGATCCGCGTGAAAGGTTGATCCTTGATGTTGATTTCCCTTTAAAAGCAGTTGATGAAAACCATTTTACAGTACTTGTGAGCTTAGTTGATGAAATTACTTGCTACAAGGGCATGCAATTATCAGAGTTTGATATGGTTTTGGATTTTGGAGAAAGTAAGATGCCTTCAGTATTTAAAAGAAAGCAGTTGAGTTATATTAATAATCCAGATAAGAGTATACGGTGGGTATATTCTAAAGAAAACAAGCAAGCTTCTTTTTTAAATTTTTACAATACAGCAGCAGCAAGAGCCAAGCTTATAGCTACAACAATAAAGTTAGCTTTTAAGCTGGGATTAAAAAAGCTGGTTCGTTCGGGAAGCTTTAATATCTATTATCAACAAGATTTGCATATTTCACCATTGGTAAATCAGGTTAACCATAGTGATTATTCTATATTTATGGGAACAGCAGGTCCTAATCGCTCACTCTTATTGGAGTTAAATAATGGCAAAGCTTCTACCCATTTTATTAAAATACCTGCTAATGAGCAAAGTGTATTGGCCATTGCTAAGGAAGCTGTTAATATTCATATATTCAAGAACAAGGAGTTTGAAACATTTAATACTCCTAAAATGGCTGAGAATATGTTTAATGATGTTTTATTCATTGAGAATATCAAGTCAAAAGATGCTAGCAGATCTAATGAGCTGCTAACCCCTCATTTTAACGCTTTAAGCGAAATGGCAATGAAAACTACTCAGTTTTTTCATCTGCAAAGTACCAGTTACTGGGAAGCAATTGTAAATAGCTTATCGCAATTAAAAGGAGAGCGTAAATACAATAATGTAGTAAATCAAATACTTCAATTAAAAGAAGAATTAGGTGCTACAAAAAGTATCTATACCTCATTGTCTCATGGGGACTTTACACCTTGGAATATATATGTGGGAAATGACAGAATACATGTTTATGACTTAGAACAAAGTAGCAATGAAGTTCCGTTGTTAAATGATCTTTTCCATTTTCATTTTCAATCCGGTATACTTTCTAAAAGAATACCTGTAAATAAAATTTTAGAGAATATTAAAGAAGCATGCGCTAATGATCAAATTTCTAAAATCATTGAAACTTTTAAAATTGATATTGATGTTTATTTTAAGCTATACTTACTAAAGACTTCAGCAAGCTACGTAGCAGCTTTTCAAAAACAACAAGTATTAAGTCTTCAGCACCAATGGTTGTTAAATGCTTTTGAAGAAATGTTGGCGGAAGTATGTAGTTATCAAAGTGAAAAAGCTCAAAGAAGTCTGTTTGTTGAAGAATTTAACAGCGAACTAAAAAGAACTGCTCATGCATTTCTAAAGTTTACTGAAGAAAGCTTAGATAATTTAAAGACAAGTTCAGATTTAGATATTTTGGTGTTAAAAGAAGACCTCTCGAGTATGGTTAGCTTTTGCAAGAGTCATTCAAATGTAGGTAGGGCTAAGGTCTATACTAAATCCTTTATGACAACGGTTGAACTTTATTTCAAAGACAATACATTTTTAAGCCTCGATTTAATACATCAATTTAAACGTAAAGGAATACAGTTGATTGATGCTAAACCATTATTGATTTCGGCTATGCCTAACTCAAGCGGGGTGATGGTGCCAGAAGTGAAATTTGATTTTGAATACTGTTTATTATTCTACACCTTAAACGGTGCTGCAATCCCTAAAAAGTATCATAAACATTATCAAGCTCATAACGAGATCCAAAATAATAGGGTCTTCAATTACATCAATAAAAAATATGCCTTGAAAATAAATAGTAATGATGAGTTGTTTGGTTTTAATCCTTATTTAAAATTAAGAGTACTATCTAAACTAGAAGATGCAATTTTTAATGTCAACTTAAATAAGTTGAAGAACAACATAAACTACCTGCTAGATACAGCAAAAGATATGATTTACCGCAGAGGGTTGGTTATTACATTTAGTGGGGTAGATGGGGCTGGTAAAACAACCATTATTGAGAACGTGAAAAGCAGGTTGCAATCTAAATACCGGAAAGATGTTGTTTTACTGAGGCATAGACCAGGAATATTACCAATATTAAGTGCTATGAAACATGGTAAAGAAGCTGCCGAACAAATAGCATCGGTTACCATGCCTAGAAAAGGGAAAAACAAGAGTGTGTTATCTAGCTTAGCCCGTTTTGCTTACTATTTTTCCGATTACATGATAGGCCAGGTTTACGTGTATTTTAAATATGTATTGCGTGGTAAAACAGTATTGTATGATCGTTATTATTTCGACTTTATTAATGATGCAAAACGTTCTAACATTCAATTGAATAGAAGCTTTTTAAAAGCCTTGTATCGATTGGTCTTTAAGCCAAAGTTGAATTTCTTTTTATATGCTGATGCTGAAACTATTTTGGCGCGAAAACAAGAAATGATTGCACCTGAAATTGATCAGTTAACTATTCTTTACAAAAACTTGTTCGGACAAATGAGTAAACAATACAAAACAAGTCATTATACGATTATAGAGAACAAACATCTAGATGTAACCCTTAATACGATTATGAACACTTATGCAAAATTAGCATAACACTTAAATCCTTAAACAATGAAACAGACCATACTAATAACAGCTTATGCAGTAAATCCATACAAAGGTTCTGAAGATGGAACAGGATGGAATATCTCAAAAGAAATAGCTAAAGATTATAAAACAATAATAATAACCAGAAAAAATAATCGTCCAGAAATCGAAAGGTATATGGAGGGACATCAGGATCCAATTCATAAAAATATGGACTTTCAATATCATGATTTACCAAATTGGGCTATGTTTTGGAAGAAGAAAATAGGCCCAAGAGGTTATGTCTTATATTTCTACCTATGGCAATTGTTAATGCCTTTGTTCATCTTGAAAAACAAACTTGAGTTTGACATGTGTCATGTATTAAACTTTCATAGTGATAGCCATCCTCATTTTTTATGGGTATTTCGTAAGCCAGTTATTTGGGGGCCAATCGGTCATCATCCAAAAATGCCTGAAGAGTACATTCGGAATTATGGTAAAAGCGTAATAAATACAGATAGGAAATATGCATTAGTAAAATGGATGATGAGAAATTTGGATCCTTTTTTCTATTTAGCAAAATGGAAAACAGATAGCATTATAGGAATAAATTCTTCAGTTAAAGAAACGTTGAGGTTAAAAGAGGAGAAAGTAGAAGTTATCCCAGCAGTAGCTGCAGGAATTCCTAATTTGAAAAGTAAAGAGAATGATTTGTTTAATGTCATGTCGGTTGGTCGTTTTACACCAATGAAAGGTTTTGATATTACCATTTTAGCATTTGCAGCTTTTCTTAAGGGTTTAACTAAAGAAAAGCAAAGTAATGTTCAATTGACGTTGGTTGGCTCTGGAGAAAGTGAAACATATCTAAAAAAAATAATTGAGGAATATCAAATAGCTAAACATGTAAACATCATCTCTTGGGTAGCTAAAAGTGAAATGGAAGCTATTTATAACAATGCAGATGTATTCTTGTTTCCTTCGCATGAAGGAGCTGGAATGGTTGTTCCAGAAGCAATGAGTTATGGCGTACCTGTAATTTGTTTTGATAATGTTGGACCTGGAGAGTTGTCGAAAGAGGCAGGAATAAAAATACCTTACACGAATTATAATGAAAGTATTTGTCAGTATTCCATTGAATTAAATAAGTTGTACTTCAACGTGTCAAAAAGAGAAGAGCTTTCGGAGCAAGCTATTGCTACTCATAAATTGAATTATACTTGGGAGGTAAAAGGGCAAAAGATAAAATCGATTATTGATAAGTTACTAGAGGAAAAAACTACAATTGCCGTTTTTCATCCTAGCGCTGAATTATATGGAGCTGATAGGATTTTAGTAACCGCTCTAAAGGCAATTCCAGGGAAAGTTCATAAAAAAGTATACTTGTTTAGAGCTGGGACTTTGGTCAATTTAATAGAAAGTGAGGTAGAAAACGTTGAGGTAATTATTCGACCAGATATGCCAGTTATCTATCGTAAAATTTTCAGTCCAATAGGGATTTTTAAATTTCTAAAAGAATGGGTGATGTTTTTATTCTTTTTGAGAAATGAAAACCAACAGAATAAGTTTGCATCAGGATATGTTAATACATTGTCTTGTTCGTTTCTACTACCATTGCTATGGATGTTAAGAATTAAACGTTTTGTGCATGTGCATGAAATTATAGATTCTCCTAAAGTAATTGGAGTAATAACAGCTTGGGTTAGTCTGCTGTTTTCGAATAAAATTGTTTGTGTTTCTAATGCAGTTTTACTTGGATTAAAAAGGTATGCTAAGCAAATAGAGAGGAAAGGGGTTGTAATTCATAATGGAATAAGTGCTATTGAAGTCAACCAGAAAAAGAAATCAGAAGCCATTCACTTCTATTTATTTGGAAGAATAAAACCAGAGAAAGGACAATGGTTTTTGATTGAAGCATTAGGGACCATAGCGAAAGATAAACTTAAAAATGCCAAGTTCATATTAATGGGTGGAGTGATTGATGGGGAAGAAAATGTTTTAGTTGAATTACAAGAAAAGATTGAAGGATACGGATTACAGAATAACGTAATAATAAAAGATTTTGCGCCAAACATTGCTGAGGCAATGAGTGATGCAGACGTCTGTTTAATTCCTTCCTTAATGAAGGATCCTTTTCCAACAACAGTGTTAGAAGCAATGTCTGCTGCAAAACCAGTAATAACGACTAATCATGGAGGTGCTAAAGAAGCTGTTTTAGATCAAGAAACAGGTTTGTTAATTAACCCGAATAATATTGAGGAATTTGCTAATTCAATAATAAGTTTAATTGATCGTAAAACAGAACTTCCTCAACTAGGTGCTAACGCTAAAAAGCGTTACCAAAACTTATTTACCACGAGTCATTTCAATAAAAAATGGATCAAATTTAATATTGCTCATCAACTTATTTAATTCCCAAACCGGGAAATTTAGCTCCTAATTTGGAAAGCTAACAAATATATTTACTGGTAAGTATTTGTTTTTATAATACTTATGTTTTTGGCCTAACTTTTACATTATAACAACCAAAGAAACTAATTATGAAAAAAGTAGCAATTATAGGAACTGTAGGGATTCCATCAAGGTATGGAGGATTTGAAACCCTAGCACATCATTTAACTGATCATTTAAAAGACGAATTTGATTTTACGGTTTATTGTAGTAAGAAAGCCTATGTAAAAGGTGAGCGACCAACTCACTTTAATCAAGCTAAACTGGTCTACTTGCCGTTTGATGCGAATGGTGTACAGAGTATTATTTATGATATAATATCCATATTTCACGCTCTTATTTTTGCTGACACCTTATTGGTATTAGGCGTTTCGGGTGGTGTAGCAATTCCTTTTGTGCGCTTGTTTACTAAGAAAAAGATAATTATCAATATTGATGGTTTAGAATGGAGAAGGAGCAAGTGGAATGCTTTTGCTAAAAGATTTCTAAAGTTTTCTGAAAGAATAGCTGTTAAATTTTCACATGCTGACATTACAGATAATGAAGCGATTAAAAAATATACATCTATTAATTATAAAACACTAAGTCATTTAATAGCATATGGTGGAGATCATACAATTGCATCGGGTTCAGTAAAACCATATGTGAAAAAGTATCCTTTTTTATCAAAACCCTATGCCTTCAAGGTGGCTCGAATAGAGCCAGAGAATAATGTTCATATGATCTTGAAAGCCTTTTCAGAAACCAAGAAAACCTTAGTTGTTGTAGGTAATTGGGATAGAAGTGAATATGGTATTCAGCTAAAAAAACAATACGAAAAATATGAAAACATTATTTTACACGATCCAGTTTATGGACAGGAAGAATTAGATGTCATAAGAAGAAATAGCATGATGTATATTCATGGACATAGTGCAGGGGGAACGAATCCATCACTAGTAGAAGCGATGTGTTTAAACTTGCCAGTTATTTCGTTTGATGTGAGTTACAATAGGGCAACTACCGAAGATCAAGCTTATTATTTCAAAAATATAAAGAACTTGGTTTGCTTAATAAATAAGCTGGAGTCTCATGATTTAATTGTGAATGCTAATAAGATGTTTGAAATAGCTAAAAGAAGATATCAATGGTGCGTAATTGCTAATAAGTATAAAAATCTGATTTACACTTTTGATTATGCTTATAAGAAACAGCATATTAAAGGAGAAATTACATCATTAAAAGCTCCATACCTTCAAAAAAGAGGTTTAGCTCATTTGATTGCTCCAACGTATTATTATCAAAATGAAGAGATATGAATATATATGTAAATATAGCGTTAGCAACAGTATTAGCTTTTTTAGTTTCCTATTTTGTTATTCCTCAGGTAATAAAATGGGCAAATAGAAAAGGAGTGTTAGCTCAGCATAATCACAGAGCATCTCATGTTATACCTACACCATCTATGGGGGGAGTTGGAATATTCTTAGGGTTGATGACTGTTTTACCTTTCTTAGAATATAATATAGAATTAATAATGATTTTTATAACTGTAACAGTAATGTTTGTAATGGGATTTTGGGATGATCTTCATAATATGAAATCGATGGTTAAGCTGGGGATTCAGTTAGGTTGTGCTGTTCTTTTATATTTTTCAGGATTTACTATTGATAATTTACACGGTATTTTTGGAATTTATGAATTGTCAGTAATTGTCAGTTTTTTGATTACTGTTCTTTTTATTGCTGGTGTTACCAATGCATTTAATTTAATAGATGGTATAGATGGCTTGGCAGGAGGAATTTCGATAATTAACTTTCTTTTTTTTGGTCTCATCTTTTTAATGAATAACCAATTTACTTATGCTATTATTTCCATTGCTTTAAGTGGAGCGTTGTTAGGGTTTTTAAAATATAACTTTTCACCAGCAAAAATATTTATGGGAGATGCAGGCTCTTTATTTTTAGGGTTGTTAATGAGTGTATTTGTCATTAAGACTTTTCAGACGAACACAAGTACTGAGTTGAGTGTTTCACTGTCTATTGTATTAATATTTCTTCCAGTATTTGATACCATTAGATTGTTTGTTCAACGAATATTAAAAAAGAAAAGTCCTTTTAGTGCAGATAAAAATCATTTACACCATTTAGTATTGAAAATAGTGCCTAATCATACTTATGCAACGGTAATAATATGTTTGTTGCATAGTGGGTTACTCAGCGTTATTTTTTTTGAGAATTACTTTAATAAAGAAATAGTATTGACTTTTTTAGTTATTGCTTCAACCTTATTGGTAGCTCTATTTTTAATAGTAATTGTATCAATTAATTTAAGACAACGAATCTTGAAATTAAAAGAATCAACACAATCAATTATAAATAAAAACAAATTATTAGAAAATATTTAACTTATGGATAAAATCAAAAAAATATTTGTAATCGAGGATAGTTCTATCCTTTCTAGGATAATTGAACTTCAATTGCGGCAGGAGTTCAACTGTGAAACAACGGTATTTAAAAATGCTGATGATGCAATGATAGTAATTAAACTGTCTGTTCCAGATTTAATTGTTTTGGATTATATTTATAATGAAAGAGATCGTAGGTATGCCAACGGATTAGAGTTCTTAAAAGAGTTAAGAAAAAAGTATGATGTTCCGGTTATTGTCTTTTCTGGACAAAGTGATAAGCAAAAAGCCATTGAATTGATTAAGGAAGGTGCAAATGATTATATCAATAAGGATGATGATGATTTTATGGACGACCTATTGGCTGCTACAAAAGATATTTTTGATATGCAGTTTGCAAAAAAAAAAATTAAATCGTTTCGAAGTAAATTGAAAATCAATTTTTTATTTTTAGGGTTATTATTATTTTTATCTGCTGTAATGCTGAAATACATCTGATTAAGGATAATAGTTAGTTCTTTTTTTGTTTTTCTCTCTTATTTGGGCTCTGTATAGATATACAGTACTACAAAATAAAGGATTCTTTACTTCCTGTATCGGAAATACATTTAATAAATTGATAATCTGAAAGTTATTAATATTTTTAGTATAACCAAGTGAAATAGAGGTAACTCTTATTCAAATAATTTCAGATACTCATCAAAAATAAAACACTCTATTTCGGTTGTATCTTGTTTTATCTATCGCGGCATTTCTAGCAATATTCAAAAGCCATGTAAAGAAACGGCCCTTTTTTACAGAATATGTTTCTGAATTCTTCCAAGCACTGACGAAAACATCTTGCATCACTTCTTCAGCAATGTCGTCATCTCTGACAATATTGAAAATAACACCTTTGATACTAACACCATACATCTTGTACAATGTTTCAAAAGCCTTTTCGTCTTTATTTTGAAACCGTTCTATTATTTGATCCAATGGGTCGCATAAAATAATGTGATGTGAAAATACCTAATAATATTCTAGTTATTGGTTAATTTTCAATCCTAAAAATTTCCAAAGTTAATTTAGATTAACAACCAAAACCATCAGTATAAACAAGAATTTTAAATTAAACTTTGTCTAAGAAAGCAGTTTATCTACAAAATAATTCAACATCCTTTCAACCTCTTCATAAGGATCATCCTGCACCTTAATATCAGTTAACTTAGGCAAGTGTTTCGCGAAGTAAATATGGTTGTTTGACATCTCGAACAAATTACTCGCTAAGGCAAAGGGATATTTAAATTTCGGATCTATCTCTAATATTACTTCCGATACTAGTTTCGCTAATTCTTTATAGTTGGTGAAAAATCCTTTTGAATTTTCTTCATCAACTTCCTTCGTATGGTACGACTTATTTCCTTCTGAAATAACTACATCATGAAGTACGCTCTCATTGACATACTCTACCGCAGGATTTTTCATTGAGGCCGAAACAAAAGAACGAATAATAATGCCTAACTTTTTTCTAGGATCATCAATATTCATAGAATTAATTTTTATTAAAAAACTCACCCACTCCCAATACCATGAAACCAAATAGATTAGCAAAAGATGTTTGTTCTCAAAATATCTATAAACAGAAGCCTCAGTTGACCCAATCTCAATCGCTAGCTTTTTAAAGTTAAAACTCTCAAACCCAATCTCCGCAATCATGAGGATAGAGTGTTCAATGATCTTCCTTCCCAAGACCGAATCCTGTGGATCCTTGAGATAAAGACCTTCATTTAACGTAATTTTTACTGCTACACTCACAAAATGGCAATTTGAATGCAAAGATAAACAATTGATTTTGATCGCAAAACAACTGCATAAAAAAGTTTTATATCTTTTTATGATAGTTTTACTATCATCTTCAAAAGTATTAGTATATATTTGCACAAAAAATATTTACCCTGATGAAGAATAAATCAATCTTTTCTACTTTAAAATCTGACATCCCATCCAGTTTAGTCGTCTTTTTCGTGGCATTACCCTTATGTTTGGGTATTGCTCTTGCAAGTGGCGCTCCGCTATTTTCAGGAATAATAGCTGGTATTGTTGGAGGAATAGTCGTAGGAGCTGCCAGTGGCTCCAAGATCGGTGTTAGTGGTCCAGCGGCTGGATTGGCCGCTATTGTTTTAATGGCCATTGGTAACTTAGGTGGTTATGAAAATTTTCTAGTTGCCGTTGTTTTGGGAGGAATCATCCAAATAGTTTTTGGGATACTTCGATTTGGAATCATAGCATACTATTTTCCATCATCCGTCATTAAAGGAATGTTAACTGGTATTGGTCTCATTATTATTTTAAAACAAATTCCCCATTTCTTTGGGTATGATGCTGATCCAGAAGGCGACTTTGCTTTCTTTCAATTGGATGGGGAAAATACTTTTTCAGAGATTTTCAAAATGTTGGATTTCGTTCAAATGGGATCTTTAGTAATAGGCATTGTTAGTTTAGCAATTTTAATAATCTGGGGCAATGTATTATCTAAAAAAGGTAAGTTTTTTCAAATTGTTCAAGGACCATTGGTAGTCGTGGTCTTGGGTATCGTATTTCACCTTCTTACCATTGCTCACCCAACACTCAGTATTGCTGCTTCGCATCTTGTTAGCGTTCCTGTGCCTGATAATTTTGATTCATTTATTGGACAATTTAGTCTTCCAAATTTCTCCGCTATTACAAATCCACAGGTCTGGGTTACTGCATTTACTATTGCTTTAGTGGCCAGTTTAGAAACATTACTTTGTGTTGAGGCAACGGACAAACTAGATCCAGATAAAAACGTGACTCCCACTAACCGAGAATTACTGGCCCAAGGAACCGGAAATATAATTTCTGGAATGATTGGAGGACTACCAATTACACAAGTTATCGTTCGTAGTTCTGCAAATATTCAATCAGGAGGCAAGAGCAAATTATCTGCAATTATTCACGGTTTCTTGTTGTTGATTTCTGTGATATCTATTCCTAAACTATTGAATTACATTCCCCTTTCAGTCTTGGCGGCTATCTTACTAATTGTTGGATTTAAACTGGCCAAACCGAAGTTATTTGTTACAATGTTCAATTTGGGATGGAAACAATTTGTCCCCTTTATTATTACAGTTCTAGGTATTATCTTCACCAACTTGTTAGTAGGAATTGGAATGGGATTGGCAGTTGGTATTGTAGTAGTATTGATAAAGAGTTATCAAAACTCCCACTTTCTTCATATAATTGATAAAAGTAATGGCTTTGATAAAATTCAAATGACACTGGCTGAGGAGGTAACCTTTATAAACAAGGGTGCAATTCTAAAAGAACTTGACGCTATTACGCCCAACTCATTTCTAGAATTGGATGTACGAAAAACAAGATTTTTAGACAACGACATTATTGAAATACTTGATGACTTCGCTTATAAAGCCAAATTGCGTAACATTGATATAAAATTAATCTCAGAACGTGGTGAAGTTGAAAATCCTGAAAGTTTTATTGAGTTTTTCAAGCTGAGACCAAAAAAGAAAGTTGCATAACAATAAACTAAAATTAAAAATAATGAAAGCACTTACACTAGAAGCCCAAGGGCAAATATCACCAGCCAAAGCAGTTGAACTACTTAAAGAAGGTAACGAAAGATTTGTAGCAAAAAGACCAGTGATGCGCGATCTCATGGATCAAGTTAATGACACAAGTACAGGGCAGTATCCTTTTGCAACAATCCTTAGCTGTATTGACTCTAGAGTGTCGTCAGAAATAATTTTTGATCAGGGCATTGGAGACATATTCAGCATAAGAATTGCAGGAAATTTTGTTAATACTGATATTCTTGGAAGTATGGAATTTGCCTGTAAACTTGCTGGCACAAAAGTTCTTGTTGTTCTTGGACATACAAGTTGTGGAGCCGTAAAAGGAGCATGTGATGGGGCGAAATTAGGTAACCTAACCTCAATGCTTGACAAGATCATGCCAGCTGTTGATGGAACCCCTGAGCCTTCAGATGCGTCTCTAAGAAATTCATCAAACATTCCTTTCGTTAATACTGTTTCGAAAAAGAATGTGGAGTTATCAATCGATAGAATTCGTCAAGAAAGCGAAGTCTTGGCTGAGATGGAAAGGAATGGTGAAATTTCTATTGTCGGAGGTATGTACGATATCAAAGATGGTAGTGTAACATTCTACTAAAATAAAACCTATCATATAAGAATTGTTCTAAATAAATTATTCATGAAAACATTATTTTCTTGTCTTGCATTAGTATGCCTTTGTTTTAATTCTGTACAGGCCCAAGAAGCTTTTGACGGTGACCAACTAGGTGCTTGGTACATGTACTTCTGGAATGCCAAAATAAGGGAGAGCAAAATTGGTCTTCAAGGAGATGTCCAATTTAGAAATTGGGATCTAGGTGGAGATTTAGAACAACTTCTTATTCGTGGTGGTCTTACTTACTCTCCTGAGAATGCTAAAATTAAATTTACGCTGGGGTACGGGAATATAACAACAGGTGATTTTGGAGAGAGCGTCACAACAAGTTCCGAAAGCAGAATCTATCAAGAAGCTTTGATTCCTCAAAAGATTGGCAATATATCATACTTAACTCATCGCTTTCGATACGAGCAAAGATTTGTAGAAACGCAAGATTTACGAACGAGATATCGATATAATCTTTTCCTCAATGTTCCTTTGAACACTAAAGTAATTGAACCAAAGTCCGTTTATTTAGCACTATACAATGAACTCTTTATAAATGGTCAAAGAAGTATTGGTGACGATAGGAGAGTTGAGATCTTTGATCGAAACAGGTCATATGGTGCTTTGGGATATATGCTCCCAAACAAGATGAAAGTTCAGCTAGGAATAATGCGTCAGACAACAGACAACTGGGCCAAAAATCAGTTGCAATTAAGTTTACATCATAATTTTTCTCTGTAGATTAAAAAACTATATAGCGATATCCAAAATAAAAAAAGGCCGCCATGCAAATGCATGACGACCTCCTTTTCAGGTTAATTATTTTTAAGCGGATTTCATTGTTACAACTCTCTGTTCGAATGGTGCCTCGAAACCCGCTTCTCCTAAATTCTTAGCGATTTCTCCTCTTAATCCCCAATACACATCCCAGTAATCTGCGACTGTCGAAAATGGTAGTGCTGTCAATTGAATGCTACTAGAATTCAATTCTGTCCCATAAACTGAGGGTGCTGGATCTTGTAATACCTTATCTGATGATTGAAGGACATTAAGCACGATTTCTTTCGCCTTATCAAGGTCTAATCTATATCTGATAGCAAACGGAATATCTGATCTTACATTTCCTTTAACGGAATAGTTCACAATGGTACCTCCTCCCAAGGGTGAATTAGGAATGATAACCGTCTTAATCTGGAAGGTTACTATTACGGTTACGAAAACCGAAATCTCCTTCACAAATCCAATCTGATCTTGCCCCTCAATAAGATCACCAACTTTGAATGGTCTGAAAATAAGAATGAGTACACCCGATGCGAAATTTGCTAAGGAGCCCTGTAATGCTAAACCAATAGCTAGACCAGCTGCTCCCAATATTGCAATAAAAGAAGTTGTCTCCACTCCTATTTGACCCACAACCCCAAGGAATAACATGATTTTCAGCAAGAACGCAACCAGTGTCAATAGAAATGGTTTTAATGATGAATCAAAATCTCTTTTATCGAAAGATTTTCCTATAAGTTTCATGATCTTTCTAAAGATCCAAAGGCCGATCATTTATGAAATAATTGCCATGACCAATTTTGGTCCCCATTCGGCAATTGAGCCTCCTATCTTCTCAACGAAAGTTGATTTTAATGTTTCTAAAATATCATTCACGGTTACTATCTAATTTGGTTTATAATTTTCCTTAATATCCGAAAGGTGGTTACTCTTTCTGTTGCCAATAAAGCCTTTGACGATATTTTTAAGACGATTAAAATTCATTAAGTCACAGTTTTAGGATTATATAATTATTAATCGTACATTTGCGATTAACGATTAAAGATATAAATTGAATAATAGTCAGGAAATAGAACTTGCTAGATTTGCTAAAGCTTTGGGACACCCTAAAAGGCTAGAGATCTTAAGGTTACTATCAAATCAGAAATGCTGCTATACCGGAGATTTAGTAGAGCACTTACCAATTGCTCAATCAACTATCTCCCAACATTTAAAGGAACTCAAGAGCGCTGGATTGATATGTGGGGAAATAGAACCACCCAAAACCAAGTATTGCATAGACACTAAGAATTGGGAAAAGGCACAAACCCTTTTCAGTTCATTCTTGAACCTTTAATCAAAAAAACGAAACAACTTTTACATACAATTATGAGATTATCTGAAATAAAAAAACACCTAACTTCACTAGAATCAGTTCATTTTTTAATGCCTAACGGTGAAAAAATTCCACCTCATTTTCACATTACTGAGGTAGGAAGTATAAAAAAAGACTTTATTGATTGTGGCGGAACCCGAAGAACTGAAAGTGTAATTAATTTTCAATTGTGGGAGGATCAAGATTTTGATCATAGGTTGACTCCTGAGAAATTATTGGGAATAATTAATCTTTCACAGGATGTTTTACGATTTAACGATGATGAAGTTGAAGTTGAATACCAACAAGGAACCATAGGGAAATTTGGTTTAACCTTTGATGGCAATCAATTTTTGTTGACAAATAAAAAGACCGACTGCCTTGCCTTAGATGCTTGTGGTATTCCACAGGAAAAGGAAAAAATAAACCTCAATGAATTGTCGAATCAGGATTCCTGCACTCCCGGAGGAGGTTGCTGCTAAATTTGGATCTAAAAGGTTTAAAAACTTTATATTTTCATTTCTGGGATTTCGCCTTCTACGATAAGTTTTGCTTCAGTGGCTGCAATAATTTCATCAACACTAACCCCTGGGGCTCTCTCAACTAGCTTAAGTCCATCAGCAGTAACATCCATTACTGCCATATTGGATACGATTTTTTTAACACATGCTACGCCAGTTAATGGCAGACTGCACTGCTTTAATACTTTTGATTGACCTGCTCTATTGGTATGATTCATAGCAACAATGATATTATCTGCTGATGCAACCAAGTCCATTGCTCCTCCCATACCCTTAACCATTTTTCCAGGGATTTTCCAATTGGCTATGTCACCACCTTCAGAAACTTCCATCGCTCCCAATACAGTCAGTTGGACATGTTGACCACGAATCATGGCAAAACTCATTGCGCTATCAAATAATGATCCACCTGGCATTAATGTTACTGTCTGTTTGCCTGCGTTAATCAAATCAGCGTCTTCTTCTCCCTCAATCGGAAATGGGCCCATACCCAACAAGCCATTTTCAGATTGAAATTCAACACTAATTTTTTCTGGTATATAATTAGCTACTAACGTGGGTATTCCAATGCCAAGATTAACATACCAACCATCTCTTAGTTCTTGTGCGATTCTTTTCGCAATTCCGTTTTTATCCAACATTCTTATTAATTTGAAAATTTGTTGATTTGAAAATTTGAAAATTGAATAGATTTCAAAACTTCTCGATACTGTTGCTTTAACATGATTTGCATAAATATATTATTTTTTGTCCGCAACTCTTTTTGTTGAGGCGATTATTTTACTGACTATTTTAACGATCGATTCCAAATCACTAATTAACACATCATCAGGAGATGGATAAAAATCAGAAGCTTTACAAAGTGTTAGCCAATATTCCAATTCATCAGCTTCTTTTGCGGATATCTTGAACTTATGAATAAAATCTGCCCTACTTTCCGCATTTTGAGCTTCTCTTATATTTGCCCCAATTGAGGTTCCACTTCTAAATATTTGCGAAGACATTTCAAATTTTCGCAATTCACGCAAGGCTTCAGAGAACTCAATGATCTTAAGAGAAAAATCAAAAGTTAAACTCACAATTAAATTATCCTTGTCATTTCTCATTTCGATCCTTTCATCTTCAAATTGTCAAATCAAATCATTATCAAATTGACCTAACCGTTCTTTGCTCTATTCTCTTCTCATAATTCTCTCCCTGAAATATTCTCTGAACGAAAACTCCTGGAATATGGATGAAATTTGGGTCAAGTACACCGGGTTCCACCAGCTCCTCCACTTCGACTACTGTGATCTTTCCCGCCATAGCCATAACTGGATTGAAATTTCTTGCAGAACCTTTGAATATAATGTTGCCAAATCGATCTCCCTTCCAAGCTTTTATTAATGCAAAGTCAGCATGAAGAGCATGCTCAAGAATATGCGGTTTTCCGTTAAATACTTTGACCTCTTTACCCTCAGCAACTTCAGTTCCAAAACCTGCAGGCGTGTAAAAAGCCGGGATTCCAGCACCACCTGCTCTGCATCGTTCTGCTAGACTTCCTTGAGGTATCAAATCAACTTCTAACTCACCTGAAAGCATTTGACGCTCGAATTCAGCATTCTCTCCAACATAAGAAGAGATCATTTTCTTTATCTGTCGTTTTTGTAATAGTAGTCCAAGTCCAAAATCATCTACCCCAGCATTGTTGGAAATACATGTGATATTCTTACAACCCAGTTCTACTAGAGCGGATATACAATTTTCTGGAATCCCACATAAACCGAAACCACCCAACATGAGTGTCATGCCGTCCTGTATACCATCAATGCCTTCCTGAGCGTTATTTACAACTTTATTCATTTTATCTCTTGTTTTGAATTCTCAATAGATCGAGAGCAATCAAAGATAAAAATGATTTTATAACATGGGTTTTATTGCCGATTTATTTCAAGGGAATAATTGAACAGATTAGTATGCCCAAAAGTCTGATTCCATATTTCTTATTTTTTCCTCTATCCTCTCCCCTTCTAAAAGTCCATCGATACCCTGAGCGTATTCCCTAATATTTCTATTAAAAACGTTTGACTCCTTCACAAGAAAACTGTCATAATACCGTTTGGCAAATAGATCATCATAGTTGAGTGCTTTATTATCGTTATGCCTAAGAAATACTGGATGTTGCGCGAGTACTTTTCTGCTTTCAGGATAATCGATCCAAAACAGCTCTTGAAATCCTCGAAATGATCCATCTTCTCCCCTGATCTCTATCAACGGAGCAATACCAATAGTCCTGGCTGTCATTCTTGAATGTTGTTTATCAAATATCCACTGTTCTTTGATGCGATAGCGGAATATTTGATCTGGCTCAATGCGTTCATCAGAAGGAACAAGAATGTCCTGCTCAGTTTTTAAATCATAAGTCCAAACTGAGTCATTTGGCGTCAAAAGATTTTCTATTTGTTGACAAGTCATTGGAGATGAGAATTCCCCAGAAGATGACATGGCTGTTGGTCTATAAGCAATCAGACATCCATCCAGTGCCGCTTTAGTCATCACGTCAAAGAGACTCATATAGCCATTACTTTCCTTCAAGGGATAATAATACGGTTGATTGATTTTTTGTCTTAAATCGAGATCACGCCATATTGTGGTACTCCACATAACATCAGCTTCTCGAATATGGGGTAGTGGAATTAAATCTATTTTGGACACATCGGTATCGCAGTTACAAAATGCTTCAGTGCTTTCTTGTGCGCTGATTTGCAATCCCAAGATTAGGGTGAAAATTAGGGTAATTAGTTTCATTGATCATTTGAGAGGAAGTATGTTATGGAGGGAATTTTTGAAACGAATAAAATGACAATAAATTGCCTTTTCAAATAAGATTACGACACCTAATCTCTAAATTAATCAAGACTAAAATCAAATCATTAAATTGTCCAGAATCTCTCCAATGGAAGCAATGATTTTTGTCTTTTCGTTATCCTCAGCAAACTCAAGATAACCTTCAACCTCAGCTTTAGATCCTTCAAGTATATTAGGTTCTATATCACCATCAATGTTCTCTAAAATAGTTAACACTTCAAATGCAGCTAAAAAATCTCCATGAACCGCTTCTTCAGTCAGCTCCAGCAAATGTGGATGTGGCGGTATGCCTGCATTCCAAAATATAGAGAGAATAAAGGCTTTGTGATCCTCATAATGGGTTTCCTCCAAGGCTTCCATTAGATATGCTGAAGCATTTTGAACTTTCAGGCTGAATAGCATCTTCTCAGCAATGGATTTAAACTTAGAATTTTCAGTTGAAACATAAAGTTCAATTATAGGAAGAATTGATAATTCATTCCCTTTCTTCACCACTGATGCCAGCGCTTTTTCTACTTCAGCATCATCTGCTGAAAATAAGGATGCGTGTATATTTTGGAGGTCTATATTTTTCTTTTCAGACATACCTGATTATCTTGCTATTTAACGACAAATGTAGATGGATTAATTTAACCCACAAGGTAAAGATTCAAAGCAAAAAAATGCCCAACATAAAATTATGTTGGGCATTAATAAACTTTTTTAACGGTCTTACTTAAAAGTTGTATCCCGCTCTAACTCCAATATAGTTTGAAGCATCTACACCATCTTCACCACTAGTGATAATATTGAATCTCAAACCTAGATCAAGATTTTCATTAACAAATATTCCACCGCCTATTGCGAAACTTAAGTTTGAATCTGATTCTGTTTCTCCACCCGCAACATCTTCTGCGGTAATAGACATAGAATGAATTCCAACTTGTCCATGAGCATAAACTCCACTTCCTACTTCATCAAAGTAATACTTAAGCCCTGCTTGTGCAGGAATTATAGACATAGATTTGATAAAATCAATTTCTGAATCCACGAAAAGAAGATCGTATCCAGTCTGAACTGTCAAACCAATGTTATCACTAATTCCATACTCAGCACCTACAGCTATCCCGGCACCAAAAGATGCAAAATCACCAAAGTCGCCTAAAGGCATTACTAAATCAACTCCTGCCGAAATCATTAGATCTTGAGCTTTAACGTTTGAAAATAAAACGCAAAAACATAGCGCTATTCCTGTTGTAATTAATTTTAATTTCATATTTTATAGATTTATTTGATAATTTGGTTTCAATAATAAGTATTTTTCTTATTGACTCCTCTTTTAAACTCAACTTTTATCAATAGTACTATTGATAAAAGCACTCTTCAAAACCATCGAAAAATATTGTTTGTTTAAATTAATATATTGATTTAATCTTCAACAACTTCAAACGATATTGTTTGTTTCAACCCTTTGAACAGTGTCACAACAGCCTCATATGTACCAAGCTGCTTAATAGAATCGTCAGAAATAGAAATTTTCTTTCTATCAACATCAAAGCCTTCTGCTTTAAGTGCATCAGCAATTTGAATCGTGTTAACCGATCCGAAGATCTTACCAGATTCTCCTGCTTTTGCGCCAATTTTCAGCGTAAGTCCTGCTAATTTTCCAGCAAGACCTTCTGCCTCATCTTTCATTTTTTCAACTTTGTGAGCTCTTTGTTTCAAGTTTTCAGCATGAACCTTTTTCTCACTAGCTGTAGCCAATTTTGCCAATCCCTGGGGAATTAGAAAATTTCTACCATAACCTGGCTTAACAGTCACCATTTCTAGTGCCATTCCCAAGTTGTCTACATCTTTTTTAAGTATTACTTCCATCTTAATATTGAATTGGATATCCTATTTATACATATCTACAACATAAGGCATAAGTGCAAGATGTCTTGCTCTTTTTACAGCCTTAGATACTTTCCTTTGATATTTCAATGAAGTACCAGTGATTCTTCTTGGAAGAATCTTACCCTGTTCATTAACTAACAACTTCAAGTAATCTGCGTTCTTGTAGTCAAGATATTTTATTCTATTTTTTCTAAATCGACAATATTTGATCTTAGTAGTCTCAATATTGATCGGATTTAAATATCTAATTTCTGAATTATCTGCCATATCTATCGATTTTTATTTTTCTGCGCCTTGAGAGACAGCTTCTTTTTTCTTTTTTCTTTGACTTTCAGCAAAGGCGATGTGTTCTTTCTCCATCTTAATGGTCAAAAAACGCATAACTTTCTCGTCTCTTCTGAATGCCAATTCGAGTTTATCAATGACAGTACCTTCTGCTTCATATTCAAATACATGATAGAAACCAGTGGTTTTCTTCTGAATTGGGTAGGCGAGCTTTTTTCTACCCCAGCTTTCTTCGTGAACAACTTTAACCTTGTTCTCTTTAAGTAAGCTTTTGTAATTTTTGACTGCATCCTTTGTCTGCTCTTCTGACAAAACGGGAGTTAATATGAATACAGTCTCATATCTATTTACCATAACTTAAGTTATATTATTAAAAAATTTGGAGCGCAAAGTTAAGGTTTTTTATCTTAGTTCAAAACAACTTTATACATTATTTACAGACCAGGACTCACGAACAACAACCTTTAAATCAACTATTTAGACTTCTTCACCAAAAAATCCACAAGACTATTGATGGCTCGTGCCCTATGGCTGATCTTATTTTTCTCTAAAACACTCATTTCAGCAAAGGTGATTTCATGACCATCAGGTTGAAATACAGGATCATAACCGAAGCCCTTTCCACCTACCATTTCTTTGATAATCTCCCCCTCTACTATGCCTTCAAAAAGGTGCTGTTCTCCATTAAAAATAAGGGCAACCACCGTTCGGAATCTGGCTTTCCTGTTTTCAAAGCCTTGTAGTTTGTCCAAGAGCAAATTCATATTGTGGGTAGAATTCCTTTGTGGGCCTGCGAATCTTGCAGAATACACTCCAGGTTCGCCACCAAGGGCATACACTTCCAGCCCCGTATCATCAGCAAAACAGTTCACTCCCTTCAAATTGTATAGATATTCTACCTTTTGAATGGCATTTCCCTCTAAGGAATCTGCTGTTTCAGGGATATCCTCTATGATTCCCAGCTCTTTTAGACCGGATATAGTGAAGTTTTGAGGTAGTTTTTGCCGAATTTCTATTATTTTGTTTTCGTTGTTGGAGGCACAGAGTAGGTTCATAATAATAACAAAGTATATTTAATTGGCTAAGGCATCTTCATAAAGGGCGTTGTACTTGATCATGCTATCTTGCCTCCTTAGTTTCTCATGAACGAATTTGGATGCATTGGCTCCCAAACTCCTGGTGCGACTTAAATCACCACATAATTCCTTTAATTTTTCCGCCAGATCACCTTTTATATCATTCCTAAACAGCCTCATATCGAACATTTCACTCTGCTCAATCAATGGACCAATAGCTGACCCCAATACTAAAAGACCACTAGCTGCCGCCTCAACTGAAACTAAGGGGAAATTTTCGTTATTGGTAGAAAAAACAAAAATATCGACTTGATTGTACAGTTTCTGAATCTCATTTCTATCGGATATATATCCGTGATCAATATGCTTGATCTTTTTCATCTCGGATAAATCCTCTTCCACCCTTGATCCGAAAGTATGTAATTCTATTTCAGTAGAGAATTTTTTTAATTCGTCAAAGATGTGTTTTGTGTTTTTAAAAGGACTGTTAGAATTTAACATGAGCACTCGTGGAATGCTCCAGCTCCTTTCGTTATCATTGGTAAAATTCTCACAATCAATCCCGTAATAAATTGAATTTATATTAGCTTCTTTTGGAATGGTATATCCGCCACTTAACACTTCATGAACATATAACCCTGGGGCAACAAACCTCATGTTTTTATCTATTGCCTTAAAAATATTTTTCTTCTTTGCAATATGCCTTAGTCTTGCGTCAACAATTGGTCTGTTTAGAGCATACAACATTAAGGTGTCAGGGCTAATTTCCCCGGTAGCGTAATGATTTTTGTTATTTAGATATGCCTCTCCACCAGTCAACGGCCATCTATCGTGAACAGTCCAAACAATTTTTTTCTCATTTGCGATTTTAAGTAAGGATTTCAAATCAAAATAACCACCATGTATGTTATGAAGATGAACAATATCTGCATCTCGATAGAATTTGTTCTTTTTTAGTTTCCTATATGTTGAATTAAACCTATCAGACCAAGAGAGCAGTTGTTTTAATTTTCGCTTTTCCCCAAACTTCCATAAGATTTTATCCAAAAACAAAAACATACGATCACTAAAATTTGAGCCAAACTCTGAAACATGATGACTATCGGTCATCTTCTTTTTAACCAGTAAATGATCATCATTTATTATCGCCATATACAGTGCAAATTCTTCAGCACCGCCCGCCCTATCGTAGGTGTTAATGTGAAGTACCTTTGGCATTCTTTATTTCGTGTTTTATCTTATCCTTAACTTTTTGCCAAATACTATAACTATTAAGGCCCTTGTAGAATTGGCCATATTGCCTTCGTACTTTTTCATCCTCAACAATATTCAAGTGCCCCAATATTGGGCTGAACTTTTGAGATGTTTTAACATCATACCAACGACCCTTTCCTGAATGAACTCCACTACCATCAAAGCCTATGTTTTGAACCAATGACTTCGTGGGATATACGCCAAGTCCGTTATTCAAAAAAACTGTCGCATTCCAACGAATGGCCCAAGAATCCACATCTCCATTTATCTGTTGTTGAATCATATTATAAAATGGATAGCTGTCATAGAAGTTGAATTTTGATTTCGCACCACTCTTGTCCATGCGATCTATAATCTCTTCTGCATCGATAATAAATTCCTTCCATCTATCTTTCCATGTTGCCCAGCCCCAACTTGAAGCAAAACTCAAAAAATAAATATCGTCTTTACTTTTGAAGTTTATGGACGGTGAATAACCTCCAACATGCATAATTTTAGATTCCTCTTTGTACTTCCTCAAACATGCATTCATGTATTGCAAAAAATATTTTGAGCAGATTAAATCATCTTCCAACACAATTACTTCTCCATGTGTATTAATAATTTCGTTCACCCCACCAATGATCGAATTTGCCAGACCATTATTTTCATCCGAAAAATGGGTTTCAATATTCAATGAATGTTCATTGTTACACACAATTTTTCTTACCAATTCAATATCATCCAGTAGGGTCTTGGGTGCTTTCGATACAGGCCCATCCCCGAAAATGTGAATCACCGTGTCTTCTATACCGATATTTTCGCTTAAAGCTTTGAGTGTAGCTTTTGTGTGGTCAGGGCGATTATAAACGAATAGAAGTAAAGGTGCACTCATGGATATTCAGAACCGTAATATTATTCCAAAAGTAAATAATATGATCCACTATAATACCACTCCCGCTATCAATCACAATTAAAATCACAACGGATTTTCATTATCCCTATATTCGACCAATATTAATTGTGAATGAATCTTAATCGGAAAACGATAATTGATGCTGAAAAACAGCATTTTACGAATCTTAATCTTAAAGAATTATGGCTCTATAAAGACCTTTTTAGAACCTTGGCTTGGAGAGATTTCAAGGTGAGATACGCTCAGACCATTATCGGTCTTGCATGGGTATTTGTTCAACCCATAGTTACTATTTCAATTCTTTATTTGGTTTTTGGTCGATTCGCTAACGTTCCAACGAATGGTATCCCGCATCTCGTTTTTATTGTAGCGGGTACCAGCCTGTGGTCATATTTTTCATACTTAATGACCAATTCGGGGAATTCGGTCATTCAAGCTCAACAGATGATCTCGAAAATATACTTTCCGAGATTGATTGTTCCATTATCCAAAGCTGTAGTTGGATTTATCGACTTCGGAGTGAATATTTTGATACTCATTTCTTTAATGATATACTACCAAATATCTCCATCACCAAACATTATATACGCCCCTATTTTTATTCTTATGGGTATTATAGCCGCTCTGGGTGTTGGAATTTGGTTAAGCGCCCTGTCCATTCGATTTAGAGATTTCCAGCACATTATCCCATTTATGGTGCAAATAGGCTTATACATAACTCCAGTTGCCTATCCCGCAGAGTTTGCGACACAGAAATTATCTTCAACGCTGGCAACCCTTTACTTTCTCAATCCAATGGCTGGTGTAATTCAAGGATTTAGATGGTCTGTCCTAGGTGGAGAACCACCAAGTTCATTGGCCATGATATCATTTGGCATCGTTTTACTTATTTTTATCACCAGTTTATTTTACTTCAAATCTTTGGAATCCAAAATGGCTGACATTGTGTAACAACTTATTCTAAATTTGCAAAATTAAGTGTCAAATATTTCGACTAAAATAATGCCTGATATTTCAGATCCCATCATAAAGGTAGATGCCATTTCTAAGGTATACAAAATTGGAAAGAAATTGGACACTAGTTTTAGGTCTACAATTGGAAATATTTTTAATAAGAACAGTAATACTAAGACATTTAAAGCGCTCGAGAATATTAGTTTCGAGTTGAGAAAAGGTGAGATTTTGGGCGTGATTGGGAAAAATGGTGCTGGTAAAAGCACTTTACTAAAAGTCTTATCAAAGATCACTTCTCCTACAAAAGGCCGCATCGAAATAACTGGTCGCGTGGCGTCACTGCTAGAGGTTGGAACTGGGTTTCATCCAGAACTAACAGGGCGTGAAAACATCTTCTTGAATGGCACCATACTTGGAATGACCAAAAGAGAAGTGACAGAAAAGCTGGCTGAAATTGTAGCGTTTTCTGGTATTTCCGAATTTATGGACACCCCAGTCAAAAGATATTCTTCGGGGATGTATGTTAGACTTGCTTTTGCAGTAGCTGCTCATCTAGAACCAGAAATTCTTATTATCGATGAAGTACTTGCTGTCGGTGACTACGAGTTTCAAAAAAAGTGCTTGGGCAAAATGGAGGAGGTGGCAAGTAGCGGCCGTACGGTGATTTTTGTTAGTCATAACTTGGCTGCGGTTAGAAACCTTTGTACTAGAGCAATCGTCTTGAATAGTGGAACAGTTACTTTTGATGGAGATGTTGATGGGGCAATTAGCCATTATCAAAGTAATGCAAAAGAAATTGAATCAGAAATATCCCTTACTGCAAATCCAAATATTGATCGGAAAGACACTATTGGAGATGTTTCTTTTAGTCACGTAAAATATGCCAATCAACCGTTTAAGTTTGGTGAAAAGATAAGCATTGAAATCACCCTTACTTCGAGTCATAAAAAGAGCTTCGAAAATCTTGAGATCGCAAGCAGTCTAAATGACAAAAATGAAAACTGTCTTGTCCACATTAGCAACAAATATTTAGGGCAAAATATTAATCATGAAGATGACAAACAAAAGTATACCTTTGAGATAGAAAATAATTTAAGACCAGGCATTTACAAGCAAATTCTTTTTCTAAGAAATTCAGACGGCATTCAAGATTGGATCGTAGATGGACTCTATCTGGAAATACAAGATGGTAATCCATACGGATATAATAACACAGAAGAAATAAGAGGCAGTATTTTACCTAATTTCACGATGGTAAACTCAAAAGAAAAGTAATGAGTTTAAAAAACAGTTTAAATTATATTCTAACCAGATTTAGCGGATACAAACTAGTGAATAAATCTCTGGATGTACATCTTCAACTACTACTGGATGAGAAGTATGGTCATCGCCTCTCAAGAGAAAGTGGTCAGGCTGTTGATGAGAAAAACAACCCCATTCCGTGGATGACATATCCAGCAATTGAGTACATTGAGCAATTTGATCTGCGAGACAAAACTATTTTTGAATGGGGCTCTGGTAATTCCTCACTATATTTCTCTAAAAGGTGTAAACAAATCACAAGCATTGAGACAAAAAAAGATTGGTTTGACATCATGCAACAAAGGAGAAATGAAAATATGAATATTATCTTTAAAGACTCTTCATTGGCTTCAAAAAGCATTAATGATTTTGATACGAAATTCGATCTAATATTTATCGATTCCTCCACAAACAGGTTTGAATGTGCTAAGGAAGCTTCAGCTAAACTGAATAGTGGTGGATTGATTATTCTCGACAACTCCGATAGATATTTGAAAGCTGCTCAGCATCTAAAATCTCAAGGGTACTTGCAAGTTGACATGCATGGCATTGGACCAATTGTCAAGTTCACAACAACGACAAGTTTCTTTTTTGACAGAACTTTCGACTGGAAAATTCTCGGTGATAGGCAGCCACGTTATTCGCGAGCTGCCATAAATGAATCCTCTCTTTAATTCCCTCCGACAATGCTGACAAAACTTAGACGAAATAGATGGATTTATATTGAACGAAAACGAATCCGCAAAAAAATAGAATCTACGAATAATCCGAAAATTATTATCGGTGCGGGAACTACAAATTATAAGGATTGGATAAAATCAGACTACCCTTTTTTCGATATTACATCGGATCAACATTGGGAATATTTATTTGCAAAACGTAAAGCAAATAAGATCTTGTGTGAACATGTTTTAGAACATTTTACTCCTGAAGATAATGAAATAATATTACGAAAGGTGTATAATCACCTTGATATAAATGGAAGCATTCGCATAGCAGTACCAGACAAAAACCACCCTGACAAAAGATATATAGATTATGTAAAGCCAGGGGGTCAGGGAGACGGGTCCGATGATCACAAAAGCTTTTGGGATCATGAATCTTACAGCACTCTTCTTAAAAACATTGGATTTGATGTGAAACTACTTGAATATTGTGATAAATCAGGCGAAATCCATCAATCCAAATACGATCTTAAAAATGGCATTGTAAATAGATCCTTATCTTACGATTTCAAAGGTAATGTGGCAAATTACTCTTCTCTTATATTGGATGCAGTTAAAGTTAAATAATACAAAAGTATTTTCTTGAAGGAAAACCCAAATATGAAAGTTCTAAATTGAAAGAAGCAACAACAAGATGAATATAAAAACAGCAAAATTTATAGGCAGAAAATTACGACCTGTGGAACTTGCAATGTTTGCAAAATGGATTCTTCGCATTGAAAGAAAGATCGTAAAATTTGATGATGGAAGGCAATATTCTGTAGATCCAATTTCAGATCTAGGGATTAAACTTGTTGAGGATGGATTTTATGAACCAGAAATGACTCACACGCTCAACAGCCTGCTTGAGGAGGGAGATACATTTGTTGATTTGGGTAGTAATGAGGGGTATTTCAGCATTTTAGCCTCAAAATTATGTGGTCAGAAAGGAGGCATATTCGCCATCGAACCTCAGTGTAGGTTGTGGAATGTAATTCTAAATAATGTTTCTCTAAACAAATGCACCAATGTCCAAATAGTGCCTTTTGGAGTAGGATCATCCTCCTCCGAATTAACCATGAATCTTTATCCTACACTTAATTCTGGCGCTTCTAGTTTTGCTGAAAATTTCAGTTTTAAAATATCGTTTGAAAAAATCAGAAGAAAGATTTATGGCCAACAAGCTGTGCGAATAATTAAACTTGATGATTTAGAAGAAACATTTCCCAATGCCATAAAACTTATCAAAATTGATATTGAAGGATTTGAATTTGAGGCCTTAAAAGGAGCCTCTAAATTACTTCAAAAGAAGGTCTTCAAACATCTCTTGATTGAAACACATGCTCATGCCCTTGAAAGCATGAATCAATCAATTGAAGAGATGAATTCCTTTTTGCTAAATCATGGATATTCAAAAGAAGTTGTGACTTATAATTTAAATTTATACTCTGCTAAATGAAAACATATGTGATTTCATTGGCACGAGCTCAAGAACGAGCGGAGTATATTCTCAATCACGTTCAAGAATGCAAACTTGATTATAAAATTATTGACGCTATAGATGGCAATAAATTGACCAATGAAGATCTCCTAAAAAACTGTGACATGAAGGAGGTGAATGAGTTAAGATGGTGGCTTAATAACGGAGCAATTGGTTGTGCTCTATCTCACAGAAACGCATATATTGATTTTTTAAAAACAGATGATGAATCCGCTTTTATAATAGAAGATGATGTCGTCCTTCCAGAAAACATAACAGATAAAATTGAGGAAATAGGAAGCCAACTATTGGACAATGAGGTTGTCTTGTTATACTACACTTCATTTGAGCCATGCAAGCTAAGTGAAGTAGGATCCATCGAACTCAGCGATAGTCAATTGTTATATCCTATGAATATCCGACAGACCATAACCGCGGCTGCTTACATTATTTCAAGGGCTGCCGCCAAAGCATTAGTTGATTCGATAATACCCATAAAAGTTACAGCCGATTGCTGGTACCACTTTCACGAACAAAAAGTTTTAAATTCACTTAGAGTACAGTATCCTTCTTTTGTAAATACTAAAAATTTCAAATCTTCTATCGATTATTTTCCGCAAAACTCAATTAAAGGAAAAATCGCCAAAATGATAGATAAATATAAGTTTCCTTTTGCATATCAATGGGTAAGACGAAACAGAAAAAAGCGACTAAATAGCATGCTTGGTCATTTCACACTTACAAATGAAGTTTCAGATATCTACACAAAGCTGATCGAGGAAAAATGAATAAGAAAATCAGCATCATAACACCCACGCTCAATCAAGGATCATTCATTGAAGAATGTATACTATCAGTATTGAACCAAAATTATGATAATTTAGAGTTTATTGTCATTGATGGAGGGAGTGATGATGGTACATTAAACATCCTTGAAAAATATAAAAAACATTTCTCGTATTATATAAGCGAACCTGATAAAGGTCAAAGTGATGCCATAAATAAAGGCCTAAAATTAGCTACAGGTGAAATAATTAATTGGTTAAATAGTGATGATTATCTCGAACCTGGCAGTTTGCAAATGATAAATTCCGCCTTCCAAGATAACTCCGTAAATATCTTCAGTGGACGTAGTAACATCATTAGAGATGGACATGTGACTAAGCATTCCAGCGGTCTAGATGTCTATGAAAATAACTTGGCCAAAACAATTGCATGGGCCAGAATCGATCAACCAGAAACATACTGGCGAAAAACTGTTATTGATGAAATCGGATCTCTAAATAATGTTCTTCATTACATCATGGATCGTGATTGGTGGGTGAAATATCTTTTCAAATATGATTTAGAAGGTATTTTACAATCAGATAAAATTATTACTAATTTCAGACTGCATGAAGATTCTAAGACTGTTTCAAGTACAGATGATTTTAATGTGGAAAGGAATAAATATTTTGCTGGAATTATTAAAAATAGTAAAATAGAATTCCCTCTTAATTTAGTTGGTGACATCACACTTGAATCCATACTGGACCTTCCTCACTCAACGAACGACCAATTGACACATGGTATCGCAAATTATTTTTTCATGCTTCTTGCAACTGAAAAATATGAAGAATCGAATTTCAAATTATTTAGAGGTTTGTACAATCAAATTAATAAAGATTTTTTAGCAAAAGAAGACGCCTTGCATTTGAACAAATTATACAGCAGATCGAATATATTACCCGAAGGATTTCATAGAATAATTAAAAGAATTCGAGCATGACTTCTGTTATAATCCCCACATACCAAGGAGAAGATAAAATCTCAAAATGTATTGAATCACTTTTGAATCAATCTAGCACAGGTTTTGAAATCATCATTGCAATAGACGGTTCCACGGACAAAACCGAAGATATTGCTCGCCAGAAATTAAAAGATTATCCGAACTATAAAATCATAAGTCAAGAAAACAAAGGAAGAGCAGCCATTAGAAATTTTGGTGCTCAATCAGCAACCGGTAACGTCCTTGTTTTTTACGATGATGACACCAGAGCCTCAGTCGACTCTGTCTATTCTCACACTAAATTTCATGATGAGCAAAAGGGCGCTGTTTTTCAAGGTTCAATTATAACAGACCACACAAAAATTGATACGGACATTCAGCTTTACAAAGCGCAACTGGAAAAGAAATGGGAACTATCACTAATTTCAGATTCTGGAGTTATTGATGGCGCATATTTGTCCGCTGCAAATTTTTCGATTACTAAAGAATTGTTTAATCACTTGGGCGGGTTCGATGACAGTCTCTCTGATTGTGAAGATTTCGAATTGTCAACTAGGTTACAAGAATCTAGCTTTCCAGTTTTTTATGACTCCGCCAATTTCGTTTTTCATGATGATCCAATAACTCTTGTGAAATATATAAATCGCAAGAGAGATTACGCCCTGGCTCAAAAAGATCTAATCAAAAATGATCCGGTTAAATTTGAAAAATACAATCAGCGTAATTTTGTACCCAGAAAAGGACTGAAAAAGATTATCTATAAATGCCTGTCTTCCAAAAAACTTGTTGAAATTATAGACCGTGAGCATTTTTTAATCATGGCACTACCAAAAAAACTGAGGTTCAAGTTATATGAATTGACGATTCAGAGTCTATCCCAGTACTTTCCTAATAAAATCATCAATTGAAGAAGGTAACCTACATCCTCAGTCATATTGACAAAGCAATCGCATTCGAATGGATCATTGACAATATCGATTCGAGTAAATTTCAATTATCATTTATATTACTCAATGAGAATGGATCTGCAATTGAGGATTATATTCGATCTAAAAACATTGCTGTATATCGGATCCCATTCTCTTCCAAGAAAGACTATCCATCTGCATTTTTAAGTACAAGAAAAACAATCAAACTTATCAATCCTGATATTGTTCATTGTCATATGAGGGACGCTAATATTATCGGACTCTTGGCTGCAAAATTCTCCAGAATAAAGAAGAGAATATACACTCGTCATTTCTCAACATACAACCATATTTATTTTCCTAAAGCGGTCAAAGTTGACAAATTAATCAATCGATGGTCAACGGACATTGTGGCAATTTCACAGGTGGTTAAAGACACTCTTACTATGAAAGAGGGTGTCCAAGAGTCAAAGATAAGCCTTATCAATCATGGTTTCGACTTGGACAAATTTGCCAATAAAAACATCCCTGACATTCAAAGATTAAAGGAGGAATACAATCCAGATAATAGACAACCAGTAGTTGGCGTTATTGCGCGATACATCGATTGGAAAGGACATAAATACATCATTAATGCATTCCAAAAGCTATTGGAAAAATATCCTGATGCGCTATTCATTTTCGCCAATTGTAGAGGTCCTGAGAAAGTGGAAATTAGTGAATTGATAAAGAAGCATATCCCTAAAAATTCCATCGAAATAGACTTCGAACAAGACCTATTCAGCCTGTATCATTTATTGGACATATATGTTCATACACCCATAAATCCTGATATTGAAGCTTTCGGCCAGACCTATGTGGAGGCACTTGCAGCGGGTATTCCGTCAGTTTTCAGCATCTCAGGAATTGCTGGTGAATTCATTGAAAATAATAAAAATGCTATAGTCGTAAAGCATAAAAACTCTGAGGAAATTATATCCGCGATACTCTACTTTCTTAATAATGAGAAAGATCGTGACCGGATCATCCTTGAAGGTCAAAAATCAGTTCAAAGATTCGGTTTAGAACCGTTCATTAATAAACTTGAATCTCTCTATGAATAATCCAGTATTCACTATAGTAATACCGACCTACAATCGTGGGCATTTGATTGAAAAAACTATCAATAGTTTGTTGAATCAGACATATTCCGAATTCGAAATTCTTGTGATCGATGATGGAAGCACTGACAACACAGAGGAAGTAGTAAGAGAGATCAATGATAGCCGATTACAATACTTTAAGAAGAAAAATGAAGAACGTGCTGCTGCAAGGAATTATGGACGAGAAAAAAGCATCGGGGATTACATCAATTTTTTCGATTCCGATGATTTAGCCTACCCCAATCATCTTCATTCAGCACTTGAAATGATCAAAAGGCACAACAACCCTGAATCCTTTCATCTAAATTATGATTTTAGAGATTCTGATCATGAGCCCATACACAAAAAATTAACCAAGATTGAAGACATTAACAAACAACTCGTCCGCGGAAATCTATTGAGTTGCAATGGTGTATTTATAAGGAAAGATATTGCTGAAAAGAATCCCTTCAATCAAGATCGTGATCTTTCTGCTTCAGAAGATTATTTGCTTTGGTTAACATTGGCTTCTAAGTACAAAATTCATAGCGACAACAATGTTACATCTTCAATTGTTGACCATGAGGCACGAAGTGTATTCAACATTAATTTAACAGATTTGGTAAATAGAAAAGAATTGATGTTAAAGTATTTGTTTGATGACCCAGAAACCAAGGTATTCTATGCACCCTACAAGGCTAGGTTAACTTCCGGTGCTTGGTCATACATAGGGCTTCATTCCGCTTTGGATTCAAGTATAAAGAAAAGTGTTCCCATATCTTATCTTTGGCGTTCCATACTAATATTACCGAGCAGTATATTTATGAAAAGAACCTTGGCCACAATTAAAAATATACTATTCAATAATAAGTGATCCTATACCTCACATACGATGGTCTTACTGACCCGCTGGGCCAGTCGCAGATCTTGCCATATCTCGAAGGTCTTGCAATTAAGGGTTACAAAGTGCAAATAATTAGCTTTGAAAAAAAAGATAGATTTGAGAGTGGTAAACTCACAATCGAAAATCGTATTAACAAATTCGAAAATCTGACTTGGAATCCGTTATTCTATCATCTTAAGCCAAAGATTTTCTCCACGATCTATGACTTATATTGTCTTAAAAGAAAATCTACAGAAATTATAAAAAAGCACGATGTTAAAATAGTGCATTGTAGGAGCTACCCTACTTCAATGATTGGATTAGGACTCAAAAGAAAGCTTGGTGTTAAATTCATTTTTGACATGAGAGGCTTTTATATTGACGAACGATTTGATGGAAATATTTGGAATAAAAATAATCTAATCTGGAAAAACATTTACCCTAGATTAAAGAAACTTGAATTGAACCTTATTAACCACGCAGACCATGTTGTTTCTCTTACTAGAAATGCAGTTGAGGAAATGAAAAGCTGGAGGGACATGACTCAAGAAAATTTCTCGATCATTCCTTGTGCCGCAAATTTCAACCATTTCAAAACAGCCTATCAAAAGGACACATCAGAAATTAATCTAGTCTATTTAGGCTCGATAGGGACATGGTACCTACTGGAAGAAATGTTATGTTTTTTCAAGGCTCTAAATATTAAGTATCCAGAGAGTAATTTTCATTTTATCACTAGAGATTCTTCGGATAAAATTAATGCAGTGGCCAAGTCTCTTGATATCGATCTCAAGAGAATACTAATATATCCTTCGAGTAGAGCTGAATTGCCCTCTTTTTTAAGCAAAATGGATATCTCAATTTTCTTTATCAAACCCTGTTACTCTAAAAAGGCCTCAAGCCCAACTAAGTTGGGGGAATTACTGGGCATGGGAATACCTGTTATTTGCAACACCAATATCGGAGATCTTGAGGAGCAAGCCAACGAAAATCCAAACTACATTATCAATGTTAACCTGGAAGAAAATAACTACGATCAAATTCTAAATGAAATTCCAGATTTAATTTACAAAAGACAAAACGAACAAACTAAAATACGAGAGGTGGGTTTAAGATATTTTTCACTTTATGAAGGTATTGAAAGATATAATCAAATCTACAGTCACTTCGTCAAGAATATTTCTAATTTAAACTGATTCATTCACGTTAAAAATATGGGGCTAAATCAAACAGGAGGACATTTAATTATTTCGATAGATCTTGAATTAAATTGGGGTGTTCTAGACAGAAGGGATAATGCGTCTTACAAAAAACAAATTGTAAACGGTCGTAATGTTTTTATGGATGTCTTAAGAACTTTTGAAGAAAACAAAATATCTGCAACGGTTGCTACGGTTGGACTCCTTTTTAATGAAAGTAAAGAAGACATTTTACGTGACATACCCAAGTCACTTCCCAGCTATAATGTTGAAGACGCTACTCCATTTAAAGGCCACCTAGAGAAGATTGGATTAAATGAAGACGATGATGAAATTCACTATGGCAAGAAAATTATAGATGAATTAAAAAAATATAAGAATATTGAAATCGGCACTCATACCTATGGTCATTATTACTGTATGGATGAAGGACACGACAAAGATTCTTTTCAGGCTGACTTGGACCTTGCAATAAGCAAAGGGAAAGAGAACGATATTGAAATAAAAAGTATAGTCTATCCCAGAAATCAGATTAACCAAGATTACCTAAAAACTACATTTGATAAAGGTGTCATAACATACAGAGGCAACGAAAAAAGTTGGATGTATTCTGGCGGTTTGAAAAGAAAAACTAATGTCTTCGTGCGTAGCTTGAGGATAATTGATGCATACCTCAATTTATCAGGTCATCACACTTATTCTCTGCCGAAATATTTGGAAGGAGAAATGATAAATTTACCATCTAGCAGATTCTTTCGACCAGTAAGGGTGAAGCAAAGAATTGCTTCTAAATTTAAGGTGCGAAGAATTAAAAATGCAATGTCATACGCTGCAGAAAAAAATGAGATCTTTCACCTTTGGTGGCATCCTCATAACTTTGGTGCCAATGAAAAAATAATGCTCGGTGAACTTCAACAAATTATTGAACACTATAAGTTTCTAAATTCAAAATATGGAATGTACAGTGTTACCATGAATCAACTAGCCAATCATATAAAGAATGGTGTATAGAAAAATATTGATTATCGGCACCAAAGGTATTTCAAGCAATATCATGTTCAATTTTCTTGAAAATAAACAATATGATTCCTCTATAGTTATTGAAGAATCCATCTCCTCAGTAACATTGGTGAAAAATCGGATAAAGAAACTTGGCTTGATCAAAGTGATCGGACAGTTGATGTTTCAAGTAGGGATTGCACCAGTTCTTAAAGTTTTTTCCCAAGGTCGAGCAAATGAAATAATGGGAAATTACAATCTTGATAAAGTTGGAATTGCAAGTAATAAAATCCAATACGTCAAAACTGTAAATAGTCAAGAAATGATCGATATTATTCTTAGGGTAGCACCTGAGCTGATTCTTTTATCTGGTTGCAGAATAGTTTCAAATAAAACGCTTGGAAAAATTGACATTCCCATTGTAAACATTCATGTTGGCATTACGCCACAATACCGTGGTGTACATGGTGGATATTGGGCAATAAGGTCAAAAGATCAACAAAACTTTGGTGTTACACTGCACTATGTGGATGCAGGAATCGATACTGGTAATGTTATTGCCCAAAAACAAATTAAGTTTGATCCCAAAGACAATTTTACCACCTACCCTATTCTGCAAATTGCAGAAGGTTTGATATTACTCAAAGATTTCATTGAAAATAACTCTAAAGTAAATTTAGATACAGAAAACAAAAAGAGTTCTTTATGGTATCATCCAACGGCATGGGGATATTTATTCAACAAACTATTCAATGGTGTAAAATGAAAAATGCTAATAATATTTTATTCCTGGCACCATACCCCGAAGGTTATGGTCCGTCCCAACGGTTTAGGTTAGAAGTATATTTCAATTCGCTGAAAGAAAGAAATATTGATTATGATTATCGAACTTTTTATTCCAAAAGTTCATATGACAAATTATACAGAAAGGGTGATTTTATTAGTAAAGGGATTATCGTTTTAGGTGGGTTTCTTAAAAGATTCATGCTCCTTTTCTCAGTTTTCAAATATGACTTTGTATTTGTCCAAAGAGAAATCACACCAATAGGACCACCTATCTTTGAGTGGATTATTGCGAAAGTTATTCGAAAGAAAATAATCTACGATTTTGATGATGCCATATGGTTACCCAATTATTCTAAAGAAAATGAAGCTTTCCATAAATTAAAAAATTACAGTAAAGTCAAACACATAATTAAGTGGAGTCATAGTGTTATCGCAGGCAACGATTTTTTAAAAACTTACGCCCTAGCATTTAACAACAACACCACCGTTATTCCCACAGTAGTAAATACAAATAATGTACACGACCCTAAGAAATATGAGCAGAAATCATCTGAGAAACTAACCATCGGATGGACAGGAACATTGACAACCAATATTCACATCGAATCTTTGGAGCAGGTATTCATAAAACTAAATAACAAATATAACTACGATCTACTAGTCATTTCGAATAAAAAACCCGAGCTCAACATATCCAATATGATCTACCAGAAATGGGACAAAAAAAATGAAATCTCGCAATTGATGCAAATGGATTTTGGTTTGATGCCGTTACGGTCTGACAAGGATTTTTACAAGGGAAAGTGTGGTTTCAAAGCCATTCAATATATGTCAATTAATATCCCAACTGTAATATCTCCAATTGGTGTTAATGCTCTGATAGTTGAAGATAAAAAAACTGGTTTCCATGCTCACAATGATGATGATTGGTTTAATATTTTATCAGATCTTATTGAGCAGAATATCAAAGTAGATGTTCTAATAAGTGACGCTAGGAAAATTATTATTGAACAATACTCTGTCCAAAGTCAAGAAAATAAATTTATCAGTATTTTTCAATAAATAATCTTGTTTTCGGCCAAACGAATTTTATGATATACGATTGCCAATGCAAAGATGAAAAATGGCATGGCTGGAATTTTATATCGGTCCAAGGCGCCAAAATTGTAGGATGTAAAACCTACAAGAAACCCTAGAATTAACGCGTAGACTATCAGCATAAACAAGAAGGAATCACTGAATACAAAATTAATGTTCGTGTATAATCTTTTCCTGCTAAGAATATAGATGAAAAATAAAAATAAAATCAAGCTTTCTAACGCAACTAACACAACTATTGGGCTTTTGACTTCCCAGAGATATGGTCGGAAGTATGTGACATTTATGGATGCCGGTATCATTTTGAAAGTACCAAATAACGTGGCCTCATAGTCACCCAATGTATAACTCGAACCTCTGCCATGTTCTTCCGCAGTATTTTGTCCCACCTTATAGTGCCAATCTTGGAAGGATTGAGCTTTACCAATGAAATTATCAAAAGATAAAGCTTCAAATTTTTGTGTCGCTTGATGAGCAAGAGAAATTGTTGAAACCAAAATCACAGAAACCAAAATAGGTTTTACAATTTTACGAACTATAATATTCCTCTTACCATTAAGAATCTTCGGTAACACCCAAACGAATATCGCTGGTAACAAACTGATGACTACATATATCTTCACCTTTGCAATAACTAAGAATGCTAATACTAGAAGAACTGACGATCTAACACTTATTTTTCGTCTTTCGATAGTTTGGTATGTATGATACAAAAACACTCCTAGTAAAGCTAAAATCAAATTCTCTTTGACCATTCCCGATCCCCAAATTACTGTTGATGGCAAACAAAAAACACATAAAAAAGCACCTAATGCTAGCTTAGGATATTGTTTGCTGAAAACTCGATAAAGAAGCCAATATCCACCAAATGTTATCAAAGCAAACAATATCGTTGAGGCGTAATAATTTCCTACGCCAAACAATGTGACAAACGAAAACATTACTGTGACAAAGAACTCTCGTGATCCCTTATGATAGTTCACTGGCTCAACTGCTGTTGTAGCCCACAAGTCTTTCAATTCAAATGTCCCAAATGCATAATTTATAAACTCCAAAGGAGATTCTCTCAATAGATTATTATGCCAAATAGCATCTCTATAAAAACTATGTGCGTCTCCAAGATATCCAAAATAATACTGATAAATTAGTAGGAAGGCTATTGCACCGAATACCTTAATGAGAATTGCGATCCTCATAAACTTTTTATCCTCAAAAGATAGACTAGATATATTTACATAGGTAAAAACAATAGAAACAGCCAAAAAGCTGTATAATGCCATTAATATAAAGTCTAATATTACCATCTTGCTTGGACCAAAATTAGCTTAATATTTCGAACAACTTCATACACTGACGCTTTAGTAATATATTTCTTTGTCGCAGCTGTACATTTAACTTGAGATAATTAACTTTGCAGTAAATTTTTCCTGAATGGATGTATTAGTAACAGGTGGTGCCGGTTATATCGGATCACACACGATTATCGAATTGATTAACAACACTGATTGGAATCCAATTTCCATCGATAATTATTCCAACTCTACGCCAGAAACCTATGAACGAATAAAGGAGATTACAGGGAAGTCAGTCAAGCATTACAACGTTAATTTATTGAACTTCAAAGAACTAGAGGTTGTATTTAAAGAAAATAACATACAAGGCATAATTCATTTCGCAGCGCATAAATCGGTCCCTGAATCGGTTCAAAAACCACTGGATTACTACAACAACAATCTAAATTCTTTAGTGAATGTTCTCCAGCTTCAAAAAGACTTTGATGTTCCGTACTTTATTTTTTCTTCCTCCTGTAGTGTCTATGGATCCTCCAAAGATTTGCCAGTAACAGAGAATACGCCTATTGGACAAACAGAATGTCCTTATGCATATACAAAGGTTGTTGGAGAAAACATTTTAATGGATATTGCTAAGATTCAAAAGAATCAAAAATTTATTGCCCTAAGATATTTCAACCCAGTGGGTGCACATGTATCCGGAAAAATAGGAGAGTTACCAACTGGGGTTCCAAATAATCTCGTTCCATATATCACCCAAACCGCGGTAGGTATTCGAGAACAATTAACAGTCTTTGGGAATGATTATGATACAGTGGACGGGACATGTGTAAGAGATTATATTCATGTTTCTGATATCGCCAAAGCACACATTATGGCACTGCAGTTATTAAAAACCAAGGAGCAAGATGACAATTTTGATGTATTCAATCTAGGCACGGGAAAGGGTGTGAGTGTCATGCAGGCTATAGAGGCCTTTGAAAAATGTGCTGAACAGAAACTAAACTATAAAATTGGGCCTCGAAGGGAAGGTGACATTGCCGAAGTTTTTGCTGACACAGAAAAATCTAAAACAATCTTGGGATGGGAGGCGGAGAAGACCATTGATGAAATGATGTCTTCCGCTTGGAAATGGCAACAATACTTATCAAGTCAATCGTTATGATAAGGATGTCCATTTATTATGCTCATAGCTCTATATAATTGCTCTGCCATGATTAACCTGATCAACTGATGTGAAAAAGTCATGTCCGATAGTCGAATAGCATCGTTTGATCTTAATTTTACTTCCTCAGAAAATCCGAAAGCACCACCTACAACAAAAACTATATTAGAGCTAGAGTAGACCATCTTTTCATTGATGTAATCTGCAAATGCTCTAGAGGTCATTCGCTTTCCTCCTTCATCCAATAGAACCACCAACTCATTATCCTTTATTTTATCTAAAATTGAATTCCCTTCTATTATCATTCTTTTCCCAGTATCCCCTCCTTTGCCAGAGACATCAGGAATTATTATCTCTTCTAGGCTTATATATTTCCTAATTCTAACATAGAAATCTTGCAAAGAACCCTTCAAATATTCTTTCTTAGATTTTCCTACATATATCATTTTGATTTTCATTCAGTAAACTTATAAAATACAACAATTGATCGAAACAAATGTTAACGGCTGATCTTACGTCACTTAAGGTAAATAAGCAAGTGTTACGGTCATTTAAAAACTAATAAAAAGAAATTGTTGACGTGAAATTAATTTGTATTTTTAACAGATCAAGTATTTTGGCTTAGAATTTGATATTATTATCTCACAAACCATTAAATTGAATATGAGACTTTTAGTTTTATTTGTTTTTACCCTTCAGAGTGTTTTATTTATTGCACAATCAGATATAAATACGATAGTAAAGGATGATCTTATTGAAGGTAAGATTGATCAATTATCAAAATACTTTACAGATAACATTGACATTAGTATAGAAGATGCCGATGCGATATATAGCCGATCCCAAGCCGCGATGATTCTTAAGAAATTTTTTACTGATAATAAGGTAATTAAGTTTCAAACTGAGCATTCCAGTAATTCAGATGATAACAATCAGTACATTATTGGCAAAATGGAAACGGAAAAAGGTCAGTTTAGGGTGACCTATTTTATAACTAAGGATAGTGATGGTCTTAAGATCAAACAATTCAATATAGAATCTTATTAGAATTCTTCAACCCTAGTCCTATGTTTCTCAAATAAAGTAAATTTGAGGCATGAACTTAAAACAATTTATCCAACATTCATTAGACGAAGACACCGGAACAGGTGATCACACAAGTTTGTCCTGTATTCCGAAGGAGGCAGTTGGTACCGCAACATTGTTGGCAAAAGATAATGGTATAATTGCGGGTGTTAAACTAGCTGAGGAAATGTTTCATCTTATCGATGCTGATTTGAAAATTGAGCATATTCTTAAAGATGCTGCACCAGTAAAGCCAATCGTTGAAGTAATGAAAGTTCATGGTAGCGTTCATTCTATTTTGAAAGCGGAAAGAATAGTTCTTAATACGATGCAACGCATGAGCGGCATAGCTACGTATACCAGGTCAATCATGGATATTATTAGTCATACCAAAGCCAAAGTTTTGGATACCCGAAAAACAACACCGAATTTCAGATATTTTGAAAAATTGGCGGTAAGAATTGGTGGCGGAGAAAATCATCGAATGGGATTGTATGATGTTATTATGATAAAAGACAATCATATTGATTTTGCTGGGGGTATCTCAAACGCTATAGAAAGTTGTCACAAATATCTGAAGGAAAATAATCTTGATTTAAAAATAATTGTTGAGTCCCGAAATTTTGAGGAAGTAAAGATGATTCTGAATATAGGTGGAATTAATAGAATCCTTCTTGACAATTTCACACCTGAAGAAACTAAAGAAGCTGTGAAATTTATTGGCGATAAAGTTGATACCGAATCCTCCGGTGGAATAAATGAGACAAATATTATTGGTTATGCTGAAGCAGGCGTTGATTATATTTCTCTAGGTGCTTTAACTCACCAATACAGAAGTATGGATTTAAGTCTAAAAGCCTCTTTCTAAAATGAATAAATGGCTCCTTCTTATCACTCAATCAAAATTTATTCAAGGAGTTATTGGTGTTTCAAAAAAAATCGTCCTTCCTGGTTTTGATGGACATAGCCTTTATTACATTACTCGATTTTTCTTCCGAGGAATTAATGAAGGTGCAATAGGCACAAGAGCGGCCTCTATTTCTTTTCGTGTGATCATGGCAATTTTGCCATTTTTTATTATGCTCCTTTCATTCATTCCTTTTATTAAGATAGGTGGGTTTCAAGAAAATCTCTTCCTCGGGATTTCTAGCATTATGCCCGCTGATGCTTATAAACTCATGGAGGACACTGTTAATCAAATGATACTGGATCAGAACACAACCATCCTTTCCATTGGTTTTCTCTTGACTCTTTATTACGCCTCCAATTCTATTTCAGCAATATTAATCGCATTCAATGGCTCTGTAAACCTCGTGGAAAAAAGAACTTTTATCGTCCAAAAACTTATCTCTCTACTCTTAATTTTGGTATTTGCTATTTTTATTTTTCTTGCTGTAGGACTCATTACTGCTTCCAATTCCCTTGCTGCTTACCTTGAAGAAATTGCCTTTTTATCAGACAACTTTCAAGTTTTTATTTTCTATGCTATTAATTATGTGGTGACCTTGATTTTATTTATGATAGCTATTTCTATATTATTTTATGTAGGTAATCCTGATGCCAGAAAATGGAGACTCGTTTCTGCAGGTAGCATATTCTCCAGTGTACTAATGATTCTTGTTTCCTTCGCCTTCGCTTACTTCGTAAATAATTTTGGGAATTACAATAAGTTCTATGGTGGGCTTGGAGCTGTTATAGCCTTTTTTATATGGATTAATTTCAATAGCACAATTTTAATAATGGGCTTCGAACTCAACACAAGTATTTCAAGAGCCACCATTCACAAGAACAGTAAAAAAATAAGCTCGTAATTTCTATTTGTTATACAAATTAAAGATCCCTTTTATTTGTGTACTTCCATTAACTTCACCAACAAAATTCCAAGGGTATGGAACGTACTGTTTTATATTACCAGACCTGGCCGTCCATAGATATCCATTCACATCATCATATTCCAGATAATCTGGAGTATTACCAGATTCTAATAAGATGATTTGATTGTTAACCAAGTCTTGCATTATAAGTTGATCTAACAAGGTCACAATTACTCTCCCACCACCAATAACTGCCATATCCTTGGCTCCAGGCTCAAAAATATTGAAATTACTGAAAGAGGATGTAATGTCAGAATATACAGATAGGAATGCCATGCCGTCATTGTCATTGGCCAATATTAAAATTTCAAAATCTCCCCAACTCTCCATCTTAATTATATCACCAAAGAAGAATTCTGTATCAACGAGACTTCCAGTCTCACTAAAATACACTCTTAATTCCCTCGCCTCCTGACTTAGAGACTTTAATTCCACGTAGGTATAACCTCCTTGTGAAAACAATTGCTCCACGTCATATTGATTACCAATTTGGATATCTGAGAACTCATTCCCTGAGGATCCCATATATTGCCGGACTTCATCTTCTTTACTCGTTACTTTTAGAACCATATCATCCTGATCATAATACATATGGTTAAAATAATTACTAGCGGGAGATCCATGAATCTCTCCAGACCACTCTATCTCGCCAGAATTAACGTTTAATGCAACAACTTTTGCTGCGGCATCATTTCCTGTCAGTAAGACATGATCTCTATTGTTAACCGCTCCTTTTTTAAACGGAAATGGTAGGGTCCAAATAAACTCATTTTGTAAGTTCTCATCAATTCCGTTAACAGAGTTATCTCCATTCACAAATATCAATCCTTCCCATGTCAACGGTAATTCCGTTAAAAATATGGAAACATATTCTCTCTTAGCCAATTCTTCATCCAATGCCTCTATCTCTATATAATAAGAGCCAGTAGGCAAATCCACGTTTTCAGGAATATACTCTACGGTAAAAGTAGATTCAGCTTTATTGATCTGAATCGTTACAGTATGTCCAACCTTAACAAAAAATTCGTCCACCAATGTAACCTCCACATTTTTAACCTCTTGATCGTCAGAGACTGTAGCGCTTACAATAATGGTGTCTAAAATTTGAAATGCTTGAGAACTACTTGGACTTATAATAAATATCTGAGGACGCTCATTCTCAACCTCCTTCTTACACGAACTAATAAATAAAATAACGCCAATCAATAGCGTTGCATACAAATATCCAGACTTTAAACTCACAAATCAAAAATACGACTATTTTATTACAACACTAATTCACAAATGTTAATATCAAATTGTAAAATTTTTTAAAAACAATTACTCATTAATTTCCACCTCTCCAAGGATTTCGGTTGTACTTTTGTAATGAGATGGAAAACATAGAGGCAAAGAAATCATTTGGAAAAATAGTTTACCCAAAAGGGGTTAATGATGCATTATCGGGAGCCAAAATTCCACCTCAAGCAATTGAATTGGAAGGAGTGGTTTTGGGTTCACTTATGTTGGATAGTAGGGCTACCAATGAAGTTATTGATATGTTAAAACCACCTGCCTTTTATGACCCCAAACATGGTTTAATCTTCCAAGCTATTTCAGAGTTATTTACGGATGGTAACCCAATTGATATTCTCACGGTTACAGAACAACTCAAAGCTAATGGCGATTTAGATAAAGTAGGTGGGCCATATTACGTAAGTACCTTAACTAATAAAGTTGGGTCAACAGCCAATATTGAAACGCATGCAAGAATCATAACGCAGAAGTATATCATGCGTGAATTAATTCGAATGTCAAATGACACCATCAAAAAAGCGTATGACGAAACAGAAGATGTTTTTGATCTATTGGACTACACCGAAAACAGTCTTTACACCATCACTGAAGGTAACCTGAAAAGAAGTTTCGATGAGATGGGAAGCCTAATGAAGCAGGCTATTGACCGCATTGAAGACCTCATGTCTAGAGAAGAAGATGTGAGTGGTGTGCCATCAGGATTTCCCGCACTTGATAAAGTGACATCGGGTTGGCAAAACAGTGATATGATCATTATAGCCGCCAGACCAGGTATGGGTAAAACGGCATTTGTTCTTTCCATGGCAAGAAATATGGCCGTTGACTATGACAGGCCAGTTGCTGTATTCTCATTGGAGATGTCATCTTTACAATTAGTAAACAGGTTGATTGCTAGTGAAACGGAAATTTCCTCGGAAAAGCTTCGTAAAGGAAGCTTGAAAGAACACGAACATGTGCAATTGCATGCACGAATTAAGAAATTATCCAAGGCCCCATTATTTATTGATGACACGCCTGCCATTTCTATTTTTGAATTAAGAGCAAAATGTAGAAGGCTTAAACAGAGACATAATATTGAATTGATCATTATCGATTATCTTCAATTGATGACAGCTGGTAAAGCTAATTCAGGAAATAGAGAACAAGAAATTAGTACAATCTCAAGATCAATAAAGAGTATTGCCAAAGAATTGGATGTCCCAATCATTGCACTTTCACAGCTAAGTAGAGCAGTAGAAACAAGGGGGGGAACAAAAAGACCAATGTTATCAGATCTAAGGGAGTCGGGAGCTATTGAACAAGATGCTGATTTGGTGGCATTCATCTATCGACCAGAATATTATCAAATTACCGAGGATGAAAATGGATTACCTACAGAAGGTATTGGAGAAATAATAATCGCCAAACATCGTAACGGTGCTCTGGAAGATGTAAGATTGAGATTTATTGGCAGACTGGCAAAGTTTACCAACCTCGATACTTTCCAATACGAAGGAAATGAAGGTGTTGATCACCCCTTACATCCCAATGAAGATTTTGATAATATCCCAACAAGTATTACTCGTTCTTCTAGAATGAATGAAGGTGATATTGATCCAAATGATGACCCTCTTCCATTTTAGACCATCGTAAAGATTGGTTATTGATTATTAAGGTATTATTTTTGATGTTAAGCAATCAAAAATAACATCTTGAGAAAATTCATCCTATTACTATCTTTCTTTCTTGTCGTATTATCAGGATATTCTTCAAGAGTACTCATCCCTATGGATGAAACTCAAACGAATCACCTCAAAGCCTATGGCATTGCATTCTGGTTACTAGAAAATGACATAGAAATTCAATGGTTACTGAACTACCGTGGAGGTAGTTTTTTGGTTAAATCAGCCAAAGAAATTGAAGAAGAATGTATTATTCGTGGTGTCACTTACAACGTAATTGCTGACATACAAGCCCTCAGTATTCTTGAGGAAATAGCTGATCCAGAAGTGAATATGGAGGCGGTAAAGCTGGAGCAATTCCCGAAAATTGCCGTTTATTCTCCAAAAAGCAAATTACCTTGGGATGACGCGGTAACATTGGTAATGGAATATGCTGAAATACCTTATGAAGTCATCTATGACACAGAAATAATTAATGGTGTTCTTCCCAAATACGATTGGCTGCATTTACATCATGAAGATTTTACTGGGCAATTTGGGAAATTCTACAATTCATACAAAAATGCTCAGTGGTATAAACAACAAGTTAACGAGTTGGAAACCATTGCTGCAAATCTGGGCTATGAAAAAGTTTCAGACTTAAAACAAGGAGTTGTCAAGAACATAAGTGCCTATGTTGCTGGTGGTGGATATCTATTCACGATGTGCTCCGGCACCGACACTTATGACATTGCATCTGCGGCTATGGGCCTTGATATTTGTGAGTCTATGTATGATGGAGATGGAGCTGACCCCAACGCTCAATCAAAACTTAACTTTGATAATACATTCGCGTTTAAAGATTTTACTTTGGAACCCAACGCACTACGATATGAATATTCCAGTATCGATGCAACAAACATTCATACTAAAATTGGACAAACCAGAGATTTTTTCACTTTATTTAACTTCTCAGCTAAATGGGATATAGTTCCGACAATGCTTACTCAAAATCATGAGAAAGTAATCAAGGGTTTTATGGGTCAAACAACGGCATTCAAAAAAGAATTCATAAAGTCAAATGTTCTCATTTTAGGAGAAAGTCCAAAATACAACACTGCCAAATATATACATGGAGAATTCGGACTAGGACAGTGGACTTTTTATGCAGGACACGATCCTGAAGATTACACTCATAGAGTAAGTGATCCGCCAACGGATCTTAACTTATATCCTAATTCATCTGGTTACAGATTGATCCTGAACAACATACTGTTTCCTGCAGCAAAGAAGAAGAAGCGTAAAACCTAATTACACGCTGTTACCAAATATTTAGCTTCACGTACATTCGCAGAGAGATCATCTAGATTATTTGATCTTCAATCTAGATCCTGAGATATCATAATAATCCTTAGATATTTCACTCCCAATATACTTTTGATTATTTAAATCGTGCCATTTTCACTGTTGTCCCACTACCCATAAAGCAATCATAAACTAAATCAGCTTCCATTGGTACAACTCAAGATATAATCCTGAGCCAACCTTTCTGGAAAAATAGCTGGATGCTTAAACGCAATTTCATCCTTCGTACCGTGAGCTTTCCCAATAGAATACTGCCAAACGTTAGTTCTACGGCCAAATTCAGAATATCCTCCAATTATTACTTTCTTTAATTCTTCATTCGCTTCAATCTATTATCACCAGGTCCACTTTCTTTATTCTTACGGCCCTAAATTAAATTTACGGTCTTTAATTTTCCTTTTGTAAAAACGAACATGCATTCAAAACTTTGCAAATAAATTCGATTGTTCCCACTTGCTTCTTTCAATGGTTTAAGGTAAATAATGATGTCCAATAAATTGATCCCTAGCTCTTTAAATGCTGTCCCGTGCCTAAAACTAGTGCCTGTTTCATTGCCACGTATTGTTTAATCAGACACAACCCAAACAACAACACCTAGTTTTATAACTCTAAATAATTCCTTCTCTATCGGATTCACATCAAACTTAAATCCCTTGTATGATCTCATATCAACGTAAGGTGGGAAGGTTAAAGTTAGATCAATGAAATAATTTGGCATTATTTTTATTGTCAATAAACAGCTCTCATTATAAAATGTATTCATTATTAAGCTTAAAAATCAAATATAAGCTAAACGAAAAGAACGAAAGAGTCAAGAGCAGTAAATCCACAAATACGACTTTGCTCGAAAATTTGGACAAAAAAAAAGACTCAATAAAAATTGAGTCTTTTAAAAAAAGTGGCAACGACCTACTCTCCCGGAATACCAGTACCATCAGCGCTAATGGGCTTAACTTCTCTGTTCGAAATGGTAAGAGGTGATCCCCATTGCTATAGTCACCAAAAATTGTTGTTCTAAAATAGAACGTAATATTATAAAAACATCTTGAAAAGAAAAATCGAATAAAAAATAACTGTACTAAAAGCTTTCGAATAATTAGTATTGCTCAGCTTTGACATTACTGTCTTTACACTTGCAACCTATCGACGTCATAGTCTATAACGTTTCTCAATGATATCTCATCTTGAGGCGAGTTTCGTGCTTAGATGCTTTCAGCGCTTATCTCATCCGAACATAGCTACCCTGCGATGCAACTGGCGTCACAACAGGTACACTAGAGGTTCGTCCAACTCGGTCCTCTCGTACTAGAGTCAGGTCCTCTCAAATATCAAACGCCCACAACAGATAGAGACCGAACTGTCTCACGACGTTCTGAACCCAGCTCGCGTGCCACTTTAATGGGCGAACAGCCCAACCCTTGGGACCTTCTCCAGCCCCAGGATGTGACGAGCCGACATCGAGGTGCCAAACCACTCCGTCGATGTGAGCTCTTGGGAGTGATTAGCCTGTTATCCCCGGCGTACCTTTTATCCTTTGAGCGATGGCCCTTCCATTCGGAACCACCGGATCACTATGCTCTACTTTCGTACCTGGTCGACTTGTCAGTCTCTCAGTCAAGCGTCCTTATGCCATTGCACTCTACGCACGGTTACCAACCGTGCTGAGGACACCTTTAGAAGCCTCCGTTACTCTTTTGGAGGCGACCACCCCAGTCAAACTACCCACCACACACTGTCTCCCCTTGCGGGGATTAGGCATCAAATAAATAAAGGGTGGTATTTCAAGGACGACTCCACAACCCCTAGCGAGGCCGCTTCGATGTCTCCCACCTATCCTACACATTATTTATCCAATGTCAATATGAAGCTATAGTAAAGGTGCACGGGGTCTTTTCGTCCCGTTGCGGGTAATCGGCATCTTCACCGATACTACAATTTCACCGAGCTCATGGTTGAGACAGTGCCCAAATCGTTACACCATTCGTGCAGGTCGGAACTTACCCGACAAGGAATTTCGCTACCTTAGGACCGTTATAGTTACGGCCGCCGTTTACCGGGACTTCAATTCAATGCTTCTCCGAGGATAACATCTCCTTTTAATCTTCCGGCACCGGGCAGGTGTCAGGCCTTATACATCATCTTTCGATTTAGCAAAGCCATGTGTTTTTGATAAACAGTCGCTTGGGCCTATTCACTGCGGCCATCCGAAGATGGCGTCTCTTATCCCGAAGTTACGAGACTAATTTGCCTAGTTCCTTAACCATGAATCACTCGAGCACCTTAGGATTCTCTCCTCGACTACCTGTGTCGGTTTAGGGTACGGGTTGTATACAACTGAAGTTAAACAGCTTTTCTTGGAAGAACTTTCATGAATTCGCTTCGCCAATACGGCTAGGCTCAACGTACATTTCCGTCAGTACGTATCCACTACAATTCTCCGTCACTGTGTCACATTGCAACAAGTACAGGAATATTAACCTGTTGTCCATCGACTACCCCATTAGGGTTCGCCTTAGGTCCCGACTAACCCTGATCCGATTAGCGTTGATCAGGAAACCTTAGTCTTTTGGTGAGCGGGTTTCTCGCCCGCTTTATCGTTACTCATTCCTACATTTTCTTTTCTAAGCCCTCCACCGTACCTCGCGGTCCGACTTCAGTGGCCTTAGAATGCTCCTCTACCACTCCGTAAGGAGTCCTTAGCTTCGGTAATATGCTTATGCCCGATTATTATCCATGCCGAATCGCTCGACTAGTGAGCTGTTACGCACTCTTTAAATGAATGGCTGCTTCCAAGCCAACATCCTAGCTGTCAAAGCAATTCAACTTCGTTTTTTCAACTTAGCATATATTTAGGGACCTTAGCTGAAGGTCTGGGTTGTTTCCCTCTCGGACATGGACCTTAGCACCCATGCCCTCACTCCCAAGAAACATGTCATAGTATTCGGAGTTTATCAGGGGTTGGTAGGCGGTGAAGCCCCCTAGCCCTATCAGTAGCTCTACCTCTATGACACTATTACTTGAGGCTGCACCTAAATGCATTTCGAGGAGTACGAGCTATTTCCCGGTTTGATTAGCCTTTCACCCCTACCCACAACTCATCCAAACACTTTTCAACGTATATTGGTTCGGTCCTCCACTTCGGGTTAACGAAGCTTCAACCTGGTCATGGGTAGATCACGCGGGTTTCGCGTCTACCCCCTCTAACTATGCGCCCTGTTAAGACTTGCTTTCGCTTCGGCTTCTTGCTTGAAGCAATTAACCTCGCTAGAGAGGAGTAACTCGTAGGATCATTATGCAAAAGGCACGCGGTCACCCCTAAGGGCTCCCACCGCTTGTAGGCGTATGGTTTCAGGTACTATTTCACTCCCCTGTTCGGGGTACTTTTCACCTTTCCCTCACGGTACTAGTTCACTATCGGTCTCTCAATCGTATTTAGCCTTACCAGATGGTTCTGGTAGATTCACACAAAATTTCACATGTTCCGTGCTACTCAGGATACTGTTAGGTATTAAAACTATTTCACATACAGGACTATCACCTTCTATGGTCAAACTTTCCAGTTTGTTCTGTTATAATTTTAAAGTCCACATTACAGTCCTACAACCCCATAATTGCCGAAACAATTATGGTTTGGGCTATTTCCGTTTCGCTCGCCGCTACTCAGGAAATCACTATTGTTTTCTCTTCCTCTGGTTACTTAGATGTTTCAGTTCGCCAGGTTAGCCCCCTTGCGGGTAATAGATCTTCAATCTATTGGGTTTCCCCATTCGGAAATCTACGGGTCAAAAGTTATTTGCACCTCACCGTAGCTTATCGCAGCTTGACACGTCCTTCATCGCCATTGAGAGCCAAGGCATCCGCCATACGCCCTTAATTTGCTTTTAAATCCGTGTATATTGCTATACACTTCTATTATTTTTTATTCAAGTTTTTACTTTTCAAGATGTCAAAGAACTTCATTCTGCTTAATACAGAAATGTGGAGAATATCGGAGTCGAACCGATGACCTCCTGCGTGCAAGGCAGGCGCTCTAGCCAGCTGAGCTAATCCCCCATTTTATTTGTTGTAGTCCTGCGCAGATTTGAACTGCGGACCCCTACATTATCAGTGTAGTGCTCTAACCAACTGAGCTACAGGACTAAATAAAATGAGTTTTAAAAAAATTGATTATAATAGCAAGGCTCGCAAAACCGTTAAGAGAATACACTCTAAAAAGGAGATATTCCAGCCACACCTTCCGGTACGGCTACCTTGTTACGACTTAGCCCTAGTTACTAGTTTTGCCTTAGGCAGCTCCTTACGGTTACCGACTTCAGGCACCCCCAGCTTCCATGGCTTGACGGGCGGTGTGTACAAGGCCCGGGAACGTATTCACCGCATCATGGCTGATATGCGATTACTAGCGATTCCAGCTTCATGAAGTCGAGTTGCAGACTTCAATCCGAACTAAGGCAGGCTTTAGAGATTAGCATCCTATCACTAGGTAGCAGCCCTCTGTACCTACCATTGTAGCACGTGTGTAGCCCAGGACGTAAGGGCCGTGATGATTTGACGTCATCCCCACCTTCCTCACAGCTTACACTGGCAGTTTTCTTAGAGTCCCCGACATTACTCGCTGGCAACTAAGAATAGGGGTTGCGCTCGTTATGGGACTTAACCCGACACCTCACGGCACGAGCTGACGACAACCATGCAGCACCTTGTAGGACGTCCGAAGAAGGACTCGTTTCCGAATCTGTCGTCCTACATTTAAGCCCTGGTAAGGTTCCTCGCGTATCATCGAATTAAACCACATGCTCCACCGCTTGTGCGGGCCCCCGTCAATTCCTTTGAGTTTCAACCTTGCGGTCGTACTCCCCAGGTGGATTACTTAACACTTTCGCTTGGACACTGGCATTATATCGCCAATATCGAGTAATCATCGTTTACGGCGTGGACTACCAGGGTATCTAATCCTGTTCGCTCCCCACGCTTTCGTTCCTCAGCGTCAGTTACAATTTAGTGAGCTGCCTTCGCAATCGGTGTTCTGCGTCATATCTATGCATTTCACCGCTACATGACGCATTCCGCCCACTTCAAGTGTACTCAAGATCAACAGTATCAATGGCAGTTCTATGGTTGAGCCACAGGCTTTCACCACTGACTTATTGATCCGCCTACGAACCCTTTAAACCCAATAAATCCGGATAACGCTTGCACCCTCCGTATTACCGCGGCTGCTGGCACGGAGTTAGCCGGTGCTTATTCATATGCTACCGTCAGCCCTCTACACGTAGAGGGGTTTCTTGGCATATAAAAGAAGTTTACAACCCAGAGGGCATTCTTCCTTCACGCGGTATGGCTGGGTCAGACTTTCGTCCATTGCCCAATATTCCTCACTGCTGCCTCCCGTAGGAGTCTGGTCCGTGTCTCAGTACCAGTGTGGGGGACCATCCTCTCAGACCCCCTACCCATCGTAGTCTTGGTGAGCCATTACCTCACCAACAAACTAATGGGGCGCATGCCCATCCCTAACCACCGGAGTTTTAATCATCTAATCATGCGAAAAAATGATATTATAAGGTATTAATCCAGATTTCTCTGGGCTATTCCTTTGTTAGGGGCAAGTTGCATACGTGTTACGCACCCGTTCGCCACTCGTCAGCCAGAGCAAGCTCTGCTGTTACCGTTCGACTTGCATGTGTTAAGCCTACCGCTAGCGTTCATCCTGAGCCAGGATCAAACTCTCCGTTGTAAAAAAATATTAGTTTCAAATAAATGAAACAGTGTGTTGAGTTTTGATCCTCTCAAAGGTTTTGCTGTTTTAACCAGGCTATTATAATCAATCAAAGAACTTAATTTTTTCTGAAAGCTTTTTAAGACTTTCTCTTCTTGAAAGAAGGAGCGCAAAGATACGTTAAGTTTCTTTACTCTCAACAAATAATTTTGCTTTTTTTTCGTCTTTCAATGTTAGCTGTGACCCTTTGGTCTTTAGCGGATGCAAATCTACATCAATTATCTACATCTCAAAACTATTTTCATGTTTTTTGTTGTTTTTTTTTATTTACACCTACGAAAATCTACAAATATCAGCTGTATACATCTGTATTTGTGGCAGTTAGGTCAATTTTATAAAATAAAATAAAAAGTGGTTTTTTTTCTCTTTCAGTGTGTTTTCATTCGTTTTAAGTGTTTATTCTTGGCCTAAATACAATTAAAACGTCAGGTCACCCGTCTCAAACATTACACGATCTCGTTTATCAGGCTCTTTCAACGAGAGCTAATCGACTCATTATAACCCCTGTAATTCTAAATAAAAATGTGTCATTATACATTACCTTTACAGTATCAATAAGTTAGCTCCAAATACATGATGAAAACCATTATTACCATCCTTTTTTTACTCACAACAGCATCTTTTTTATCTCAAACCACAGATTCTTTACTGACTGATAAATCGAAATTCAAGGAAAAGATAGTTTTTGGGGGTAATGTTGGTGCCAATTTTGGTGCTAACACCTTTATCGAGGTTTCTCCAACAATAGGTTATCGAGTTTCAGAGAAGACAATTTTGGGTTTAAATCTTAATTTCAATTACTTTTCGAACAACTTTCAAGAAGGATTTTTATATGGTCCTGGAATTTTTGCTAGATATAATGTTACTGAAGGATTTTTCTTGCATTCAGAATTTCAGCAGTCTTTTACAGATTTTAGGTCAAAGTCAACCGATGCCACTTTTCAAAGTGACTTCCCTATGTTTTTAGTTGGAGGAGGATATTTCACTCAACTTGGAGGTTCAAGAATAGGAGTTAGTGTTTTGTTTGACTTGCTTCAGGATAGAAATAACTATTATGACAATCCTATTATAAGGGGCGGAGTATTATTTGGCTTCTAAAATCTAAACCTATATATAAGGTATAGATTATTTGGTCACTCCCATGTTGATAAACTTCTTTATTCTTTCACTTAAAAGCTTCTCAATGTCTTTAGCTCCTAGCGTTTTAATTGATTTCAGTATTTGAGCACGAACTGTTTTGGCTACCATCTGTGGGTTAGAATGCGCCCCTCCCATCGGTTCCTTGATAATACCATCAATTAGTTTATTCTGTTTCATGTTGTCAGCGGTAAGATTTAGCACTTCCGCTGCTTCAACCTTATGATCCCAATTCCTCCATAAAATGGTAGAGCAATTTTCGGGTGATATCACAGAGTACCATGAGTTTTCTAACATCAATACTTTGTCCCCGATACCTATTCCAAGTGCACCCCCTGACGCACCTTCACCAATTATGATAACTATAATTGGAACTTTAATGGTCATCATTTCATAGATGTTTCTAGCGATAGCCTCACCTTGCCCCCTTTCTTCCGCTTCCACCCCCGGAAATGCTCCTGGAGTATCAATCAGCGTAACAATTGGCTTATTAAATTTCTCCGCTAGCCTCATTAAACGAAGTGCTTTACGATATCCTTCAGGATTCGCCATCCCGAAATTCCTATATTGCCTTTCTTTCGTGTCCTTTCCTTTTTGATGGCCAATGAACATTACAGTTTCATTATCCAGCTTTCCGAATCCACCAACCATTGCCTTATCATCGGAAACATTTCTATCACCGTGTAATTCAATAAAATTTCCTCGTGTCATTGCCTTGATGTAATCTAAAGTATAAGGTCTTTGGGGATGGCGACTTACTTGAACCCTTTGCCAAGGAGTTAGGTTTTCGTATACTTTTTTTGTTACAGTATCTAGTTTCTTTTTAAGCTCCGCTCTTGCTTTGGTAATATTAACATTACCCTTTTCTCCTATACTAGACAGGTCCTCTAACTGCTCAGTAATTTCTTTTATCGGTTGTTCAAAATCTAAATAGACCATATATAATTGTTTGGCTTTTATTTTATCCTTGGATTACAAATAAACTAAAAATATATCATGAGTCTTCAGCTATTTACAAAAAACACGATCTATTTCGGTGACTTTATATACAAGTATATCGCTAAGATCGAAAATAAGACATTTGGTATCCACACTGCTATGAATGGAGAAAGCCCAGCATTCGTTGCTGAAACGGTAGTTACTTTCATGGCAAATATATAAGTCAATACGACTAGAAATCCCAAAGCTAAGTGCATGCCAATTCCACCACGTACTTTTCTTGAAGCTAAAGACACACCTATTAAGGTTAATACATATGTGGCAAATGGATAGGAAGTCCTTTGATACTTTTCTATAAGATAAAAAGAGATTTTGCTAGAGCCCATTTTTCGCTCTTTTTCAATGAATTCATTAAGCGCATAATAATTCATGGAAGAAACAAACTCTATTCTTTTGCCAAAGTCACTTAATCCAATATTAAGATTTGTGTCTAATTTGTTGCCGTACTCAAGGGTCTCATGGCCATTAAGGAAGTTTCTGTGAGTATAATTAGTTAGATTCCAAACTCCATTAGTACTATCCCACTTCACCCTTTTGGCGCTAAGCTTTGATATTAACTTCTCATCCTTCCATTGTTCTATTGAGAAATTACTGGCCGAGGCATTTTGAAGATTTATCGTTTTGAAATACACTATTCTATCCTCCTCTATTTCAAAATGAATATCCTTATCCTTAATGCTATATGGGTTTCTGTAGTACTTTTCTTCAAAGTTTAAACGAACTGCATTCGCTTTAGGAATAACAAAGTGGTTTACATAGAGAGCTCCAAAAGCCAAAATAGATGCGGCAATAAAGTAGGGTCTCAGGTATCGATTGAAGCTTACTCCACTGCTTAGTATCGCCACCACTTCCGTCCTTTGAGCCATTTTGCTAGTGAAGAAAATGAGCGCTACAAATATGATAAGTGGGCTGAATAAAATACTGTATGCTAAAACAAAATTTAAGTAATAATCCAACGCAATCTCTTTGAATGATGGATTGCTTCTAAGGAAATCATCTAATTTTTCGGAGATATCAAAGACAACCGAAATGGTCATAAGCAATGAGATGGCGAAAAAGAAAGTCACCAAAAAGCCTTTAATTATGTACCAATCAATTTTCTTGAACATGATGTTATAAACGTGTCGCTAATTTTTTAACAGTAATTGTTTTCCAAGAATCAAAATCACCATCAATAATGTGTTGCCTTGCTTCTTGCACAAGATGCACATAAAAAGCCAAATTATGTATGGATGCAATTTGGCCTCCTAATCTTTCTTTTGCTGCGAACAAATGCCTGACATAGGCCTTTGAGTATTGATGATCTACAAATGATGTGCCATTTGGATCAAGTGTCGTGAAATCATCTTTCCACTTGCTATTCTTCATATTCATAAATCCTTCTGATGTGAAGAGCATCCCGTTTCTAGCGTTACGTGTAGGCATTACACAATCAAACATATCAACGCCAAGAGCGATACATTCTAGTAAGTTTATTGGGGTACCCACTCCCATCAAATATCTTGGCTTGTCTTTGGGTAAAATGTCACAAACAACTTCCGTCATTGCGTATAGTTCCTCTGCTGGCTCACCTACAGATAGTCCTCCTATCGCGTTAGCCTTCCTATTTGTAGATGCAATAAATTCAGCCGATTTCTTTCTAAGGTCAACATCGGTACCTCCCTGAACTATAGGGATAAAGGTTTGCTCATATCCATACAACGGATCTGTCGTATCCATTCTTTCACAACATCTCTTTAACCAGCGGTGTGTCCTATCAACCGACTTCCGAAGATATTCATATTCACAGGGCCAGGGTGTGCATTCATCAAAAGCCATGATAAAATCAGCGCCTATCTTTCTTTGAATATCTATTGCATTTTCAGGAGTAAAAAGATGCGTTGAGCCATCAATGTGAGATCTAAACTTTACGCCTTGCTCATCTATTTTTCTATTGTCCGAAAGGGAGTAAACCTGATAACCTCCACTGTCAGTTAGGATTGGCTTGTCCCAATTGATGAACTTATGCAAACCACCGGCTTGGTTTATTATATCAGTCCCTGGCCTTAAATATAGATGATAGGTATTGCCCAAAATGATTTGAGCAGCTACATCATCATTTAATTCTTTTTGATGAACTCCTTTCACCGTTCCTTGAGTCCCAACTGGCATGAAGATGGGCGTTTTTATTTCCCCATGATCCGTAGTGATGGTCCCTGCTCTTGCTTTAGATTTTTCGTCTACTTTATGTAATTCAAACTTCATAGTATACTGTTAGGCTTTATTTCCTTGTAAAGAATAAACATTTACTGAATTACTTATGGGGTCGAAAGATTCCATTAATGATTCTATTATTCCATATCCATCAGATAGGTAATACTGAAAAAAATTATCCTTTCTTTCCTGCATTCCGTTACCTGGGAACAATTTTTCCTTCAATGATCTAATTTGATTGAGAGTAACGTCTTGCTTTCGCTTCTCCGCTTGCACTAGTTTTTTTTCTATAACGTTTATTGAATTTTCTGTTTTCTTCCTTTCTGCCTGAGCAAATTTCATAAGGGATTGATCCACTGCTCCTACCTTCTCCATTATTCCATCATATAATGTCATAAGATGTGATTTCGAATAATCTAAGGAAGTATCGATTGAAGCATCTTTTGTAATCCTAGATTTCAGTAATGATTCCAGCTCACCAAATAGTTCTGCTGCGGACATATTCAATTTCAATAATTTTTTTTGACTTTGCTGATCAACTATAAGTGCAGAATTCCTCAGAATTAGTCCTGGAAAGGGTAATTCATAATAATCGAAACCATCCTTCAACTCCAACCAGTATGTCAACTCTCCTGGCCCACCAACATATGCCACATTCGGAAGTATGCATTCTTGAAGTAGGGGTCGCAAGATCACATTTGGACTGAATCTTTCGGGCGTTTTATCAAGAATCTCAAGTAACTCATCCCCAGAGACTGTCTTTTCTGAAGAGTCTATGATGAATTTTCCTTCCACCCTTTTGATTCTATTTCGCTCACCATCATCTAGGTAGAAAATGTTGATCTCTCTAGGATTGACTTGTTTTTTGTATCCTAAGTCCAATAATTCATCTCCCAACTGATTGACTTTTTGACTATAGACATCATCAAGGATTTCTTTTTTAAATATTGATTTGAATTCGCCCTTAACGGACCTGTTGTCCGCATCGAAGATAATAAGGCCATGCCTGCTAAATAAATGATGAATAACTGCTCTTGTTGCTTGAGTCAGATTTTTATCAGAACTGTAAGCCTTAGATAACATCTCCTTTATTTCTAATGCATTATTAGAATCTCCGAGGATTTCATAAACTTCCTCCAACGGTCCTTCAATACAATCTAATTTCATTCTACCTACTGCGTCTCCCTTCGGATGGTGCCATTTCACCGTCTTTCCGAAAATATGCATATGATCGATCTCGTCAATATCATGATCCTCAGAAGCTAGCCAATATATAGGAACGAATTTATTTTCTCCTGAAGACTGATTGAGTTGCCTTGCCAACTTAATGGTTGAAACGATCTTATATATGGTATAAAGTGGTCCGGTGAAAAGACCAAGTTGATGACCGGTAGTAACGGTGAGCGTATTTTCTAAACCAAGTAACTCTAGATTTCGTTTTTGACTGTCATGAAGATCGAAACCCTCGTGTTGATCCTTTAAAACATTACACAACACTTTTCTTGTATCGTTACTGAACATTCTTTTGCTGGCTGCCTCTAGAATCCCCTCTAAGTTAGGAGAATGGCTGTAGAACTTCTTTAGTCTTTCTTCTCCACCGTAATAATCGGCCATAAGTTTATTGGCATACTCAGAATTTTCATATGCCACTTCGTCCACTTTGATCATTCCTCAAAGGTATTTTATTTAATTCCTAATTACGAATTCGTAATTAGGAATTCAGCAATAATTAGAAGACTGACTTTGAATGATAAAAAAGAAATAATCTAAATGATTGGAACGACTTCTAATAACTAGTATTTTACAATCTTTGTCAAATGATCAAACTAAAGAAAGGCTTTGTCAATGAGCTGGTGATATCTGAGATGGCCTATGGAGGAAAGGGCATTGCCAAAGTACCAACTGAGAAAGGGGACTTTGTTCTTTTCGTGCCCAACAGTATTCCTGGACAAAAAGTAATGGCTAGACTTGTGAAGAAGCGTAAAGGCTATGGTGAGTGTAGGCTTCTTGAAATATTGGAACGTTCTGATCTGGAAGCTAGCATTCCTTATCAAGCTGTTTCTGGTGCTCCTTTTGCCACACTTGATCTTGAAAAACAACTTTTTTATAAGAAGAGGGATAGCTTGGATCAATTCGTTAGAAATGCTGGCATGCAGAACATTGAAAACTTATTTGATGAATTCGTACAATCGCCAGCAACATGGCATTATCGAAATAAGATGGAATATTCTTTTTCGTCCATTATATGGGATGAAAATGTTAAAAAGGCTATTGATGGTTTTGGCCTAGGGTCAAAAAGAAGAGGTATGTGGTGGGCCGTTGAAAAACTGGATAAGGATTCTGGATTGTTTGATGAGGAATTTGAAAACGCTTTGAATAAAATAAGTCAATACTGCGAGGACACTGGTTTACCCGCATGGCATCCACCGAAGGGAGTTGGATTCTTTAGATCCCTAATGGTGAGAAAATCATTTTTAGATAATAAAATATTGATCAGTCTTCAAACTGGTGATGTCAGAATAGATGAATTCGATTTTGAAGCTTTCGCTAAATTTGTTTCTAACCTATTCCCCAATAGAATTGCAGGCATTATGCATACGCTGAATCCAGACAAAGGAGATCGTTTTAACAATAATCCTACAGCCAGCACTCTGATAATGGGGGAAGATACTATAACGGAAAATATATTGGGGCTTAACTTTAGGGTTAGTTTATCAAGCTTTTTCCAGACCAACCCTAAATCTGCAGAAAGACTTTATTCAAAAGTTTTAGAATACCTGAAAGAATATGAACAACCTGGAATCATACTTGACTTGTTTTGTGGAACTGGCACAATAGGTCAATTGGTCTCAAAAGAATTTCCCGACAGAACTGTCGTAGGTGTTGATATCGAAAATTCTGCAATAAAAGATGCTCAAGAAAATGCGAAAAGAAATGGCATCGATACGGTAGAATTTCACGCCATGGATGCTGGTAAGTTTTTACAAGCTAATCCACAATATGTTGGCAACGTAGGTGTTGTAATTATCGATCCACCTCGAGCTGGTCTTACGGGTAAAACTTTAAATTACACGTTGGACATCGATGCAAAAACATTGATTTATATTTCTTGTAACCCATCAACTCAATCTCGTGATACTGCCATAATCAAAGAGCGGGGATACGAAATGAAAAAATACACCTTAGTGGATCAATTCCCTCACACTGCGCATATTGAAGGCATCGCTGTTTTCACTAAAAATAATTCCTAAATGTTACGACAGGTATCAATAAGACTCTCTCCTGAAAAGGCATTTGATGATGCCAGCATTGAACAGGCATTAAAAGACACTGGAAAGTGTAATCCAGACAAACATGAATATGTTCTTCGTAAAAGATCTATCGATGCGCGCCATAGGATAGTGTATGTAATGCATTTTGATGTCGCAGAAAAGGGAGAATTAATTTCGCAATTGAAAGAGAGAAAATATGAAATTTCCTCTGATCGCAAAGTAGCTGTAATAGGGGCTGGATCGGCTGGGCTGTTCGCAGCATTAAAATTGTTGGAGCAGGGCATAAAGCCAATGGTATTTGAGAGAGGAAAAGATATTCGAGGACGAAGAAGAGATATTGCAAAGCTAACACGAGAACATATAGTTAACCCTGAAAGCAACTATTGCTATGGTGAAGGCGGTGCTGGCACTTTTTCTGATGGAAAACTATATACCCGTTCCTCAAAACGTGGCAGCGTTAAAGACATTCTTGAAATATTGGTAAACCATGGTGCCGATAATTCGATTCTAATCGATGCACATCCGCACATTGGCACCAACAAACTACCTAAGATTATTACTGCCATTCGTGAGACCATTGAAAATGCTGGGGGTGAAATAATCTTTAACAGTAAACTCACCGACATTAAAATCTCTAAAAATTGCATTGATTCGATTGAAATAAATGAAAAGGAATGGCTGAAATTCGATTCAGTTATTTTAGCAACTGGTCATTCTGCCCGAGACGTATATGAGGTGCTGAACCAAAATGGAGTGAAAATAGAATCCAAGGGATTTGCTATGGGTGTACGTGTGGAGCATTCTCAAAGTTTTATCGATCAAATGCAATATAAAATGGAGGACAGAGGTGATATTTTGCCGGCTGCTGCATATTCACTTGTAAGTCAGATTGATGGACGCGGAGTCTATTCCTTCTGTATGTGCCCTGGGGGGGTTATTGCTCCTTGCGCCACAAGCGAAGAGGAAATCGTCACCAACGGTTGGAGTCCTTCAAAAAGAAATAATCCTCATGCGAACTCAGGGATAGTTGTCACTATTGAGGACGAGGACTGTCAAGAATTTAAAGAGCATGGACCATTGGCTGGTATGCATTTTCAAAAATCTCTGGAGTACAAAGCTTGGGTGTCGGCAGGTAAAACACAAGCCGCTCCTGCACAGCGTTTGGTTGATTTTATGGGCGATAGAAAATCAAGAACTCTACCTGATTCATCATACATACCTGGATTGACGAGTGTCGAGATGAAGGAAATCTTTCCAAAAAGAATAGAGAACGCTTTAAGAAAAGGATTCAAAGCATTTGATAAAAAGATGAAAGGTTTTATTCATCCCGATGCTGTAATTGTTGCTATTGAAAGTAGAAGCTCATCCCCTGTGAGAATACCAAGAGATAGCGACACTCTTGAACATGTCGATGTCAAGGGATTATATCCTTGCGCAGAAGGTGCGGGATATGCAGGAGGGATAGTTTCTGCCGCAATTGACGGAGAACGATGTGCAATGAAAATTTCGGAATCAGTTAATATTTAATTACATCTTTACATGAATGTTAGGTATTTGCAATGGCCCAAGCTATTGCTATTCCGGCTGACACACTAACATTGAGTGACTCTGCATTTCCACTTCCAGGGATAAGAATTTCATGACTTACACACTCCAATACATTAGGAGATATCCCTTTGCTTTCATTTCCAAAGATTAATATTCCTGGTTTCTCAGGTTTATGCTCGTATATATTAGACCCAGAAAGTACTGCCCCATATATAGGTATAGACAAGCCTTTCGCTTCATCCAAAGTTAGGTTCAAATCTTTTTTTATTACATTCACTCTGAAGATACTGCCCATGGTGGATTGAATAACTTTTGGATTTAAAGTCTCAACCGTTTCTGGAGAACATATTAAGGTATCCAATCCAAACCAATCTAAAGTTCGAATAATTGTCCCCAGATTTCCTGGATCTTGAACTTTATCTAGAGCGACATACCATTTATTCTTTTCGAGTTTAAATTCATTTGCTCCATCTTCAATATCCATCAAAGCTATTACAGTATTGTGAGTAGACAACTGACTTATTTTTTTCAACTCCTTTTCATCAACTTCAATCGCTTGATCGGCCAAATTTGGATTATCTGACATCCATGAGTTAAGCGCATAAACCTCTCGAACGTTACTTTTAATTTTAATAGCTTCTTTTACAATCTTATCTCCCTCCACGAGAAATTGACCATATTTATCTCTAAATTTTTTAAGATGAAGAGACTTAAGATATTTTATACGATTGTTCGAAATCATACAGCAAAGATGGGATATAATTCATTAATTCGAAGAATGATACAAATACTTAACTTTGAGGGGGAATTAATTTCTCCTGATAACCTCTACGGTACAATTTTTGGATAGCTCAATAAGTGAAAAGAATTCTCATCATATTCATCCCCCTGTTGTTGCTTATCAGTAGCTGTAATACTATAAAAAGGCTAGAAGATGGTGAATATCTGGTTCATAAAGTTAAAATTGATAGCGAAAATCTTATTGTGAGCAATGAAGAACTGATGAACGTTGTCAAGCAGAGACCTAACAGAAAAATATTCTTATTGGGTAGGTTTCATTTACACATGTACAATCTCCCAAATCCCGAAAAAATGTATGTCGCACGTGTTCGAAAGGATGCACGAGTGATGAGAAGAAACAATAGAAGGAAAGCGAAGAATAAAGACCCACTAGAACCAAGACTTACAAGTGGTGAGTGGTTGCGGGAAGTTGTAGGCGAACCTCCCGTTATTTTAGATACAATACTCGGGCAAGAAGGCGCGGATCAATTGTCATTGTTCCTCATGAAGAAAGGTTACTTCAAAAATTCTGTGAAGTTTTCATATAAGAAGAGAGATAAATGGCCAAAAAAAAATAAAGCTAAAATTTCCTACACTATAGATGTTGAGAGCCCCTACGTCATAGACAGTATTGAGTATGACATTAAAGATCCTAACATTGATCAAATCATAAAATCGAGACAATCAGAACGATTAATAGAACCGATGGATCAATTTGATGTTGAAAAATTGGATGAAGAAAGAAGCAGAATTACAAATATTCTTCGAAATGATGGATACTACTTCTTTGTTAAAGAATACATTGAATTTGAGGCAGACTCTATAAATAAAGTTAATAAAGTGGATTTGAAAATGTCCGTTCTAAATCCCAATGATGGATCAATGGAAGCTGATAGCGGCAAAACCCACACTTCTTTTTCTATAGGAGAAGTATATGTCAATTTTCAAGTGCCATCACGTAATGATATTAAAAAAGATACAACAATAGCTAACGGATATCATATTATAGGTGGGAATTTATTTCCAGTTAGCAGCAGTATCTTAACCAGAAACATATTCATCAATAAAGGTGAGAAATATCAAAAAAGCAAGGTTGAATTTACATATCGTAGATTGTTATCGTTTGAAGTTATTAGTCTTGTAAATATTCAATTCATCGAGGACCCATTGGATTCAGAAGTGTTGAATGCAATCATAAACATCAACTTCAATAAAAGAAAGAATATTTCACTTGAAACAACCGGAACTACAAATAGTGGTGATAATTTAGGTATGAAAGTGAGTGCCGCTTTCAAACATAAGAGCATTTTTGGTAGTGCAGAAGTATTAAACCTGCAGTTGCAGGGAGGGGTAGAATCTCAGAATCTCATAACTGATGACAACACGACTCAAATTGGCACGAATCCATTTGACTTGAACACCATTGAATTAGGACCAACTCTTAGCCTTAAAATTCCCAAGTTAATATGGCCATTGAGGTTTCTTAGAACATCTAAATCATCGAATCAGAGCACCATCATTTCAACGGCATATAATTATCAAAGACGAGATGATTATACAAGATCATTGGTTTTAGCTGGAATAGGTTTTACGCTCTGGGAGACACCAAAGACAAAATTTTCATTTAGTCCATTAGAATCAAATGTCATTAAAATTCTTAAAAAATCAAATGCATTCATTGCTAGACTTGAGGAAATTAATGATCAATTTTTATCAGATTCCTATTCAGATCATTTTATTTTGGCGTCAAATGCGAGTTATATTTTAAAAACCAGAAGCATCTCGGGAAAACGACTATCGCTGTACAACAAGAGTAGTTTGGAATGGGGTGGCAATCTGTTGCGAGCATTTGCTAACAGTTTAAATCTCACGCTTAATGATGAAGGATCTTACGAAATTTTTAATATCCCCTTCGCTCAATATGGTAAAATATCAAATGACCTAAGACTTTATCACAACTTCAATAAAAAAAGTTCAATGGCCTTTAGAACACTAATTGGGGTTGGGGTACCGTTTGACAATATCGATGTTCTGCCTTTTTCGAGAAGTTTTTATGGTGGTGGCGCAAACGGAAATCGAGCATGGAAGGCTCGAAGTTTAGGACCGGGCTCATATTTTGAGGAAGTTACAAATTTTGATAAGATCGGAGATATCCATCTTGAAACAAACCTTGAATATCGATTTGACCTTATCAATTACTTGGAGGGCGCATTATTTATTGACGCTGGTAATATTTGGCTCTACAATAGTGATTCCATTAGAGTTGGTGGCCTGTTTGATGCGAGCACATTTTTGGGTGAGATTGCCATTGGCGTTGGCCTTGGGGCACGTTTAAACTTTGATTATTTTCTGGTTAGATTTGATCTTGCTCTGCAAGCGAAAGACCCTTCTCTACCAATTGGGGAGAGATGGCTTTATCAAACTAAAGAAGAGTACAATACAATTATTGAGGAGTATAATAATGAATTATCAAACCCAGATAATATTCTCAGTAACTATCGAGCGAGACTAAATTTCAATCTGGGTATAGGCTATCCTTTCTAGCCTGTTCCACATAATTTTCATGGATGACTATCCATCTTTCCGTTCTTTTAAGACAACTATTAAAAACTATTAAGAATTTAAACAAAAAGTATTGCTTGTAGAATTGACTTATTTGTAAGTTTGCGCATCAAAATTTTTTAAATAAAATAGGAATGGCCCATCAAAAAATACTAGACATTCTTGGCAAAGATGCTGATTACCTGCTCAATTACAAGACAAATAAAATTGACAAAGCAATGCTTCATCTGCCAGGTGAAAATTTTGTTTCTGAGCAATTTGGCAACTCTGATAGGAGCCCACAAGTTCTAAGAAATCTACAATCTCTATATGGTCATGGAAGATTGGCTAATACTGGATATCTATCAATTCTTCCTGTAGATCAAGGCATTGAGCATTCAGCAGGAGCTTCATTTGCTCCGAATCCGGTATACTTTGATCCTGAAAACATAATTAAATTAGCAATTGAAGGAGGTTGTAATGCAGTAGCTACCACATTCGGAGGTCTTTCTTTAATGTCTAGAAAATACGCTCACAAAATTCCTTTTATTGTGAAAATCAATCATAATGAAATGCTGACATATCCCAACACCTTTGAACAGATAATGTTTGGGTCTGTTGACGATGCATGGAATATGGGAGCAGCGGCCGTGGGTGCAACCATATATTTTGGTTCGGAGGATTCTAATAGACAGATCATTGAAGTTGCTCAAGCTTTTGAAAGAGCACATGAACTAGGTATGGCGACAATCTTATGGTGTTACCTAAGAAATCCTGGATTTAAAAAAGATGGCGTTGATTATCACGCAGCCACTGATCTTACTTCCCAAGCAAATCATTTAGGAGTAACGATTAAGGCGGACATCATTAAACAAAAACTACCTACTAATAATGGTGGTTATACAGCAGTGGATTTCGGTAAGACCCATGATAAGGTATATACTGAATTGAGTTCAGATCATCCTGCAGACTTGGTTCGATATCAAGTTGCGAACTGTTATATGGGAAGAATCGGACTAATTAACTCTGGTGGGGCATCAGGTGGGAAATCTGATTTGGTTGATGCAGTCAAAACGGCTATTGCCAATAAGAGAGGAGGTGGTCATGGACTGATCCTTGGTAGAAAGGCTTTTCAAAAACCAATGGCCGAAGGAATTGACATTCTGAATACCGTACAAGATGTGTATCTTGACGATAAAATTGATTTAGCTTAAACAACAAACATCATGAGTTGGTTTAAACGTATAAAAGAAGGGATAACAACATCCACTAAGGATAAAAAGGAAACCCCTGAAGGTCTCTGGTATAATTGTCCGAAATGTAAAAACGTAATCACGACTGAAGATCATGATAAAGCCGCATGGGTTTGTGACAAATGTGGATTCCATGAGCGCATTGGTTCAGAAGAATATTTTCAAATTTTCTTTGATGGTGGGAAATACAAAGAAATAAACGCGAAAATGGTTTCAGCGGATCCACTGAAATTTAAGGATACAAAGACATATAAAGACAGATTAAAAGCAACTCAATTAAAATCAGGGCTTAAGGATGCAATAAGAACTTCAATTGGCAAGATAGATGGTCACAAAGTGATGATCTGTGCAATGGACTTCAAGTTTATTGGTGGCTCAATGGGTTCTGTTGTAGGTCAAAAGATTGCTGACGCTATCGATCATGCAATAAAGGATAGGGCAGCGGTAATGATTATTTCAAAATCGGGAGGAGCTAGAATGATGGAGGCTGGGTATTCATTGATGCAAATGGCTAAAACCTCAGCAAAATTAACTCAACTTTCAGCTGCAAGACTTCCATATATATCTTTTTTGACAGATCCTACAACTGGAGGTGTGACTGCGTCATACGCTATGCTTGGTGATATAAACATCGCTGAACCAGCGGCTTTGATTGCATTTGCTGGTCCAAGAGTAGTGAAAGAAACGATAGGTCGTGATCTACCAGATGGTTTTCAACGATCTGAATTTGTTTTGGAACATGGATTTCTGGATTTCATTAGTGAACGTAAAGATCTCAAGTCCAATGTATCTATGATGTTAGGCTTTTTCGAAAAGAAGAAGGTTGAAGAAGAGAAATAAGTTTTCTATTCCCTTGTATAATAGAGTCAAAGTCGTATCTTTGCGCCTCGAAATTTTACATCCCAATCATTAAAAACAATATTGAAATGTATTTATCTACAGAAAGTAAGAAAGAAATATTCAAAAAGCACGGTAAATCAGATGCTGACACCGGATCTGCGGAAGGACAAATTGGTCTTTTCACATACAGAATTAAGCATCTAACAGAACATCTTAAAACCAATAAAAAAGATCAAAGAACTAAAACGGCTCTTGTGAAACTTGTTGGTAAAAGAAGATCTTTATTAGATTACCTTGTAAAGGTTGACATTGCTAGATATCGTGTGATAATCAAGGAATTAGAACTAAGGAGATAGTCATTTGATAAGTAAGTCAAATAACATATAGAAAGAATTTAAAAGGGGTGGTCTTAATGATAGCCCCTTTTTTAGTATATATAAGTAAACAAAAAAGGTCTCAAAAAGGTTTTGAGGCAGATGATAAACAGAGAAATAAATAATATGAAACCGAACGTAATAAAAAAGACAATAGATCTTGGTGACGGAAAGGCCGTTACAATCGAGACTGGAGCATTAGCGAAACAAGCCGATGGATCAGTAATCGTGAAAATGGGTGGCACTACCCTACTTGGAACAGTAGTTTCAAATAAAGATGTAAGAGACGACATGGACTTTTTGCCACTAACTGTGGTCTACAAAGAATCGTTTTATGCTACAGGAAAATTCCCAGGTGGATTTTTCAAAAGAGAAGGTCGTCCATCAGAAAATGAAATTCTGACAATGAGATTAGTTGATAGAGCTTTGAGACCAACTTTCCCTAAGGACTATCACGCAGAAACACAAGTGATTATTTACTTGGTATCTTCTGACAAAGAAAATATGCCCGATGCACTGGCAGGACTTGCTGCATCTGCTGCAATCGCAGTTTCTGACATTCCTTTTAATGGACCTATCTCAGAAGTAAGAGTTGCACGAATCGATGATAAATTCGTCATTAACCCTACATATGTTGAACTTGAAAAAGCAGACATTGACATGATGGTAGCTGGTTCAGCTAAAAGCATTTTGATGGTTGAAGGTGAGATGGCAGAAATCAGTGAAGAGGAGATGATAGAAGCTATTGAAGCGGCACACGTTGCTATTAAATCTCAATGTAAGGCACAAGCAGAGCTTGCGTCTGAAGTAGCTAAATCTGCTGTAAAAAGAGAGTACTGTCATGAAAAACATGATGATTCTGTTTTAAAAGATATTGAATCGAAAACGTATCAGAAATTCTATGATGTTGCTAAGCAAGGACTAGGTAAGGAGGAAAGAGGCGCACAATTCAAAGCGATAAGCACTGAACTAAAAGAAGGACTTGATCAAGATATGTTGTCGGAAAGCGGTTTCATGGTTGGACAATATATTAGCAAGGTTAAAAAGAAAGCTATTAGAAACTTGTTGCTTGATGAAGGTATCAGATTAGATGGTAGAAAAACTACTGATGTACGTGGTATATGGTCCGAAATTGACTATTTACCAGGAACACACGGTTCAGCTGTTTTTACAAGAGGTGAAACTCAATCGTTAACTACTTTGACTTTAGGGTCAAAATTAGATGAGCAAAAAGTTGATTCGGCTTTAATCGAACAGAGTCAAAGATTTATGCTTCATTATAACTTCCCACCCTTCTCAACTGGTGAGGCTAGACCTATAAGAGGAACAAGTAGGAGAGAAATTGGTCATGGAAACTTGGCTTTGAGAGCAATCAAACCAATGCTTCCTTCCTATAAAGATTGTCCTTACACTATCAGATTGGTATCTGAGATATTGGAGTCTAATGGTTCATCATCAATGGCTACTGTTTGTGCTGGTACTCTAGCATTAATGGATGGTGGTATTGCACTAAAAAGACCAGTTTCGGGTATCGCTATGGGATTAATCATGGATGAAGAAACTGGAAAGTATTCAATTCTTTCTGATATTCTTGGAGATGAAGATCACTTGGGTGATATGGATTTTAAAATTACGGGTACGACTAAAGGTATCACTGCTTGTCAAATGGATATAAAGGTTAAAGGACTTTCTTCAGAATTACTGAAAGAAGCTCTATTGCAAGCCAAAGCTGGAAGATCACACATCCTTGACGAAATGATGAAAACCATTTCTGAACCTAAAACGGATTACAAAGATCACGCACCTAGAATCCATTCTATGGAGATTGCTAAGGATATGATTGGAGCAATAATTGGACCTGGTGGTAAAATCATTCAGGAGATTCAAGAAGTCACAGGTACTACTATCGTTATTGAAGAAGTAAACGGTAAAGGTGTTGTGGATATAATCTCTAGTGATAAAGATGCGATGAATGCGGCAATCAAGAAGGTAACTGATATTGCTTGTCCTGCAACAGTTGATATTGGTGAGATATATGAAGGTAAAGTGAAATCAATTATGCCTTACGGTGCTTTCGTAGAAGTTGTGCCTGGTAAAGATGGCCTACTTCATATCTCTGAAATTACTCACGAGCGTTTGAATAAAGTTGAGGAAGTTCTTAAGGAGGGTGACTTGGTGAAATTCAAAGTTCTTGATATCGATGAAAGATCAGGTAAGTTGAAACTTTCAAGAAAAGTATTATTAGAGAAGCCAGTGGCGGAATAATAATTTAAAAACTATTTTAAATCCCAATTTGCTTTATGTAAGTTGGGATTTTTTTTGTTCAAGATATTTTAAGGACCTCTTGTCTATGGACTATTATGATATTCCCGATAGTCCATATTTGACCGTATTTCAATTGGTATCTGACGACTATTAGTGAAATCGCTAACATTTTTAAAAAAAATAATGCGCTTTAATAGTTGAATATCAATATATTACGATGCTCATTGCCCGTCAAGCCTCGACACGCATGAAACCATTTCCTTTAAAATTGCGTTTGATATAGAACAATAATAAACGTGAAGAGGAAATGAGGCAGTTGAAAATAACTAAACAGGTTACCAATAGAAATAGTGAATCACTAGAAAGGTACCTAAAAGAAATCGGAAAAGTAGATCTAATAAATGCGGCAGAAGAAATAGAGCTGGCGCAGAAGATCAAAGCAGGTGATCATAAAGCACTTGAGACTTTAACAACAGCGAATCTACGTTTCGTAGTTTCGGTATCAAAACAATATCAAAATCAAGGATTAACATTACCCGATCTTATTAATGAGGGAAATCTTGGTCTTATCAAGGCTGCTCAAAGGTTTGATGAAACAAAGGGTTTTAAATTTATCTCCTATGCTGTTTGGTGGATTAGACAATCCATACTTCAGGCATTGGCTGAACAATCTCGTATTGTTCGATTACCACTCAATAAGATTGGCAGTATCAATAAACTCAACAAGGCATTTGCTAAGCTCGAACAGGAATACGAGAGACCTCCGACAGCCGAAGAATTAGCATTAGCTCTTGATGTTTCAGTAGCCGACATCAATATGTCTATGAAGAATTCTGGTCGCCATGTTTCGATGGATGCTCCATTGAGCGAAGGAGAAGAATCTTCTGGAACGATGTACGATCTTCTGCGAAACGAAGAAGGTCAAGGTCCAGATTCTCAAATGTTAACGGATTCCTTAAAAGACACAATAAAAAGATCTTTAGCAACAATTAAACCTCGAGAGGCAGAAGTCTTAAGATTATACTATGGTATAGAACAGTCGGAGACTTTGACTCTAGAAGAAATCGGTTTAAAGTATGGCCTCACAAGAGAGCGGGTTAGACAAATAAAAGAAAAAGGATTGATGAAACTGCGAGGAGCGACAAGGTGTCGTGAGCTGAAAGTTTATTTAGGGTAACAAAAAATTGGTGGAAAAAAAGAGGGGTGCTTAGGCGCTCTTTTTTTGTTTTGTATTTTTTATAATTGACCGAAGATGCGATTATCTTTGCGCTTAACTTTTAATAAAACATTATGTCCGTTATCGTTTCCCCTTCATTACTAGCAGCCAATTTTCTACACCTTGAAGAGGATATGGAAATGATCAATAAGAGTAAAGCGGAATGGCTTCATCTGGATGTTATGGACGGAATTTTTGCGCCCAATATATCTTTTGGTTTTCCTGTAATTTCTGCTTTGAAAAAAAAATCAGAAGTTGTTTTTGATGTGCATCTTATGATTGAAAATCCTGATGATTATCTAGAAGCTTTTCAAAAGGCTGGGGCGGATGTGCTAACTGTTCATTATGAAACAGTAAAGCATCTACACCGGACTGTCAATGAGATAAAAAGATTAGGTATGAAAGCCGGAGTTGCACTAAACCCACATACACCTGTTTCGGTTTTGGAAGAAATTATTTCAGATTTGGATTTGGTATTGATAATGTCAGTTAATCCAGGTTTTGGTGGTCAAAAATTCATTCCGGCTGCACTTAACAAAGTGAAAAAATGTAAGGATCTTATTTCAAAAACTGGAAGTAAGGCTGTCATTGAAGTAGACGGTGGAGTCAATAAAGAAAATGCAGTAGCATTGGTTGCTGCGGGAACAGATGTTCTGGTTGCTGGTAGTGCCGTTTTCAAATCAGAAAATCCAACCGAAACAATTGCCTTTATGCATGGACTTTGATTCTCGTTAAAACTGTAAATAGCGTTTCAAATCAAGAGTTCACATAATCCATTAAATAATCAAAATTTGGCATTAGCTTACCCTCTAGGTTAGTCTCTGATGCTCTTTCGATTATTCTATCAGGATCTTCTCCCAGGAGTGCTGGTAAAACAGAAGTCAATAGTACTTCTCCAAAGTCCTTGGAAGCATCTCTAGGCAATTCGCACGGTAAGTTGTCTACCGACATTACACCAATTGAATCAGCTGTCATAAAATCAACTTCTTGACCACTAGCCTTATCATAACCAAAGAATGGTTCAGCTATGGTTGTTGCCCTTAGTGTTGAAGCTATAGGCTCTTCGATATCGCATGATATATCCGCAATCATCTTTAATCGGCAATCTGAGTTTCTCAAATCATCTTTTGTTAGAATCTGCGGAGCTTCTGCATCCCAATAGTGACTCGCTATATACATGTCAGAAACTTTCGCAAATCTGAAAAATTCAGAAACATACATTTCTGGATGAGCATAAAAATGAGATGTTTCAAATTCGGACCCATCAGCCCTATCGTTATAGTCATCAGAATCAATATGTGTGAAAACTGGTACGTCAAAATCGTTTGCCAAATAATCCTCTGGTGTAACTTCTTTTAAGCCAATTTTCTTAATGATTTCCATGGCACCGTTCCCCACTCTACCATGGCCACTCATGACCATTCTGAAATTCTTTGGCAATACAATTTCCGATAACTGTCCTTCCATCTCCTCACGATCATGACAAAGATGAGCCGGTTTCAATGAAAATGTTCCCATCTTTTCACCCCAACCTCTGAATCCGTTATATGAACCAACCACTCCAGCGTATCGTCCAAAACCAATGAGTCTTCTATCTCTTTTGTCCTTTATTAGTTCGTAATCAACAAGCTGTATTTTACGATCCAGAATCTTTTTAAGGAGAGCCGCATTATATGGTTGCTCCTTGTATGTATGAGAAAAGAAAAAGTAAACCTTCTGTGGCAATAGATCTGACTTAGGCACTTCTTTAACACCCATAAGAATATCACAATCTGAAACATCTTCCTGCACCGTCAAACCCAATGCGCTATATTCATCGTCAGAAAACGCTCGAATTGGAGAACTTTGAATCACAATCTCCACATTATAATGGCCTTCAAGAATTCTTTTACAATGTTCCGGAGTGAGTGGCACTCTCTTGTCTGGTGGTACCTTACCCTCTCTTATCACACCTATTTTTACCTTACTCATATCTCTTTTCTCTTATATGCCGCAAGATATAATTTTACCGTGCGAGTTGAAAGTAAATTATTTGGTGTAATTTTGCTGTCCCTTGTTAAAAAGGGGCTGGTATTTTACCAGCTTTACTATACGATTGATATCGTTAATGGGGCCGACTGGCTTTGACAGCGTGAGTAATCAATAGGTAAGCATGTCGAGTTTTGTACATTGACTCGTAAATCATAATGTTCAACGCTTTAATTGGCGAGAACAACTACAGACTTGCTGCTTAATCTATCTCAGATAGATTTCGCTTAATCCGGCACTAGGTGTTTGGACGAGTTGCTCAGGAAATGATTCCCGTTTAACTGTCATTTCTAATTGAGTATCGTTGAGTTAGACTAGAAAGTTGTAGTACTTCTATGCGCTTTCGAAATCAAAGAAGATAAGTCTAAATTTTGGTTGCTCATAACCGGAACTAGATCGAAAATTAAGAATGAGATAAGCATGTAGAAAGTTTATGGGTTTCATGTTTGGACGGGGGTTCGACTCCCCCCGGCTCCACAAAAAAGTTCACCGTTGGTGGACTTTTTTTTGTTCTCGGGGGGTCGAACGCTTTGCACAAACCTGGCCCGTTGATAAAAATGTCCACTGGACATTTTCTTTACTCAACGTCCTCCCCGGCTCCAGTGTTATAGTTCTCGATGCCTTTGGCATCATTGTGGGGATTGTTTTTGTTCTGGAGGGATTCAACGCTCTGCGCAAAGAATGAATCTTGAAATGTGTAAACGAGAATTAACGATTGAAATTATGGAACAACACAAAACATCATTCGTTTATTGGAATACAATAACAAATGATGAAATCAGAATTAAATATATTTTTTGAAAAATAAAGGCGACAAATTGGCCTTTTTGAGATCAGATTATACCAAAGGAGCTCCTTTGAGTCTACTTTCGATTCTTTTTTTCTTTGTAGTTAGAAGTTTCATCAGATCCATAAGCTCCATTTCCTTAGTCTCCTTATACAATTCGTTAATACTCAAAATTAACTCCCTTGCCTCTCTAGACGCTGATACTCTGTCACTTGTAGACATATTTATCATCTTCCTCCCTTCAAATTCTATAGCTTTCTCAATCAGTGTCATAACATTAACATTTAAACAAATATATACTTTTGTTCAATCATTCAAAATATTTCTTAAACGATTTAACGTTTATTTAACAGTCAAACGTAAAATACAAAAATTAATTGTACAAAAAGCATAGATAAGAATCATTTTCTTACCTGTCAATATTTATTACATTCGCCTTCCAGTAAAAAAATTTAGATGCAAAGAATAATAGAATGCGTACCAAATATTAGTGAAGGCAGGGATATGGATAAAATTCATCGAATAGCCAATGTTGTTACTACCGTAGATGGAGTGAAATTATTGGATATTGACCCTGGGAAATCTACAAATAGAACCGTTATAACTATTGTTGGTAATCCTGATAAGGTTATCGAAGCGGCATTCCTTCTTATAAAAAAGGCGTCAGAAGAGATTGATATGAGCAAACATTCTGGGGAGCATCCTAGAATGGGAGCTACTGATGTTTGTCCTCTTATTCCTATAAGTGGCATATCAATGGAAGAAACTGCAGAATATGCGAAAAAATTGGGGTCAAGAGTTGGAAAGGAACTAAGTATTCCGGTATACTTATATGAAAATGCCGCTACTCAAGAAAAGAGAAAAAATCTTGCCTATTGTCGATCGGGTGAGTATGAGGGCCTTGAAAAAATCAGCAAGCCCGAATGGACACCAGACTTTGGGCCAAATGAATTTAGTGGAAGCGTGAAAAAATCTGGTGTAACAGCTATTTCTGCAAGAGACTTTTTAGTTGCATATAACGTGAACCTCAATTCTACATCCTCAAGAAGAGCAAATGCTATTGCCTTTGACATTCGTGAAGCCGGAAGGATAAAAAAAGAAGGGGGCGTAGGTGGAAAAGTAGTGAAGGATGAGAATGGAAATCCAGTACGTGTTCCTGGCACATTGAAATCAGTGAAAGGTATTGGTTGGTATATTGAGGAATACGGCATTGCACAATTGTCATTGAACCTAACCAATATCTCGATTACACCTGTTCATATCGCCTTTGACGAGGCGGTTGAGAAAGCCAGAGCCAGAGGAGTCCGGGTCACAGGATCTGAGCTTGTTGGGCTTATTCCTTTACAGGCTATGTTGGATGCAGCAGATTATTTTCTAACCAAACAACAAAGATCACTTGGTATATCTGAAAGTGAGAAAATTAAGATTGCTGTAAAATCTTTAGGATTGGATGACTTAAAACCATTTAATCCAGCGGAGAACATTATTGAATATAAGATGATTGATTCTAGCTCGAAGAAGCTAGTTGATATGTCCATAAAAGATTTTGCAGAAGAAACTGCCTCAGAAAGTCCAGCTCCAGGGGGTGGATCCATATCTGCATATGCCGGTGCAATTGGAGTTGCTTTAGGCACTATGGTCGCGAACTTATCGGCCAATAAAAGAGGTTGGGATGATCAATGGGAGAGCTTTTCTGATGTTGCCGTAAGAGGTCAAATGTATCTTAAGAAATTATTGTGGCTTGTGGATGAAGACACCAATGCATTCAATAAAATAATGTCAGCTGTTCAGATGCCTAAATCAAATGATTTTGAGAAAAATGCTCGGAATTCAGCGATGCAGGATGCTACAAAATATGCTATTGAAGTACCTTTTGAGGTGATGAAGACTTGCTATGAATCTATGGAAGTGATGAAAGAAATGGCAGAAAGAGGCAATCCGAACTCAATTTCAGATGCAGGTGTAGGTGCCTTATGCGCACGAGCAGCTGTGCTAGGTGCTTTCATGAATGTGAAAATCAATTGCGGAGATCTTGAGGATAAAGATTTTGTTGCTGATATGATGAGTAAGGGCAATGAAATTCAAGAAAAGACTATTGCTCTAGAAAAAGAAATTATAGATTTGGTGGAAGCTAAAATGTAACCTTAAACGCTCTAGGTTTCTTGACATTAATGTTAACTATTTCGTTTCCTTGAAGAACGGGGATTGCCTCGCTTTGATTAGGAATTAAGCAAAGCTTAATGTCCGCATTCATATTTAATTTTTTCAATCTCCTTCTATGAGCAGATGCCTTTAAAAAGCCTAGGTAATTTTGCTTCGAATGTATGTAGAGAAATTTTGCACCAATGCTTGAGTCCTCCACAGATTGATATCTGTTAGATTCTAATAATTGATCCACTATTGCCCCTGCACAGATACTATCCTCAAGATTAAATTTCCCTTTCCATCCCGAACAGAGCAGTAATATATTCTTGTCTTGTTTTTTCAACCAATTGCACAACGCATCTAAGTTCAATAGTGATCCTACGACTACTTGACCTCCATCCCTCGCCATGTTAATGCATTTAGTTCCATTGGTTGTTGTTAAGACCACTTTTTGCCCTTTCAACTCTTCTCCCATGAAACCAAAAGGCGAGTTTCCAAGATCAAACCCTTCCACTATTTCTCCATTTCGTTCCGCTGCAGCAATGAATCCATTGGCTTGATACTCTCTTGCTTCTTCTATGGTTGAAACGGGAATAATACTTTTCACACCATAGTCGAAAGCTGTACAAATAGCCGATGTTGCTCTAAGTACATCTATAACCACAACTATTTCATTATACTCCTTGTATAGGTGGTAATTTTCAGGTGTAATACACACCTCTATGTGTTTTTTGTTAGGGTCTATTCGCACGAATTAATTAACTTATATAAGCGAGACAATATAGCACTGAAACGTCAGTTATTTGCAAGGCTCTCATAGAATTTATCCACGATAGACAGTTTCAATAATATTTTAAAAGGATATCGGAAAACCCAAGATTATCCAAATTAAGATTAACACCAAAATTAAATATAGAATTGACCTCGAAATCTTTTTATTGTCTCCTATTGATAAACTAGGGATATAACCCATAGGCCCATCACTATGCGGTCTATCTTGTAATAAAATATCTTTTGTTTGATAAATTGGAAAAGATTCATCTTCTTCCTCAACAACCTTTCCCTTCCTGGATATTCTCAACCGCGCTATAATTAATATGACCAACAGAATCATACCAATAGCTATTATATAGTATTCAAATTCATTTAGAGTGTCCATTAATTATAAATTAGTTCGTCATAAAAGCAGATCAAAATGTATTGAAATATTATTTATCTGCTTTATAGAATGGTAATTTCACAACCTTAGCCTTAAGTGTTCTGTTTCTAACTTGAACGCCAATTTCAGTTCCAGTTTTTGCAAACTCTGGTCTAACATATCCCAATCCAATACCTTTTTCCAAGCATGGACTCATAGTTCCGGAGGTAACAACGCCTATTTCTTCATTCGTGTCGCTTAGCAAAACATAATCCTTCCTAGGTATTCCACGGTCCAATAACTCAAAACCAACCAACTTTCTTCCAACCCCCTTTTCCTTTTGATACGCTAAGTTTCTTGAATTGATAAACTCGCCATTAAATTTTGTTATCCAGCCCAAACCTGCCTCTAATGGTGACGTTGTATCATCGATATCGTTTCCATAAAGACAAAAACCCATTTCCAATCGTAAGGTATCTCTTGCGGCCAAACCAATTGGTTCTATTCCACACGATTCTCCCGCTGCCATTATAGCTTTCCATATAATTTCTGCCTTATCGTTAGGCATATAAATTTCAAATCCACCAGCACCTGTATACCCGGTAGCAGAAATCAAAACATCTTCAACTCCGGCAAAAGTGTCATGCTCAAAGGTGTAATATTTCATTTCAGAAAGATTTGTCTCCGTCAAGGATTGTAAAGCCTCTGAGGTCTTAGGTCCTTGCACAGCAAACAAAGACATACCGTCAGATCGATCAGTTAATTTCGCATCAAACTTGTTGTTTTTTAAGATCCAAGCTTTGTCTTTTTCAATGTTACTGGCATTAACAACCAGTAAATATTCTTCTTCGCTTATTCTGTAAACCAATAAATCATCAATGATGCCTCCCATTTCATTTGGCAAACACGAGTATTGAATCTTGCCATCAGTTAATTTCGTGACATCATTACTGGTTACGTACTGGACAAGATCAGCTGCTTGCTTACCAGTAATATAGAATTCCCCCATATGTGAAACATCAAATATTCCAACATCACTTCTAACTTTCAAATGTTCTTCATTGATACCTTTATAAGTAACCGGCATTAAAAAGCCTGCGAAATCGACCATTTTCGCTCCCAAAGCATTATGGATATGTGATATTGCTGTTTCTTTCATCTTGTATGAATTTAATTCCGCACAAAGATATCAGAATGTAATTAAATCATAGAATTCATTATTATATTCAGAATTAAATATCTTCGATATAATTGGCATCCTTCTAATAGCTATTTAAAATGTTCGCCTTCAATATTCAAAATAAACACTAACCAGCCATTAATCTTTGTTTATTTATTTCCCATTTAGCAAGCACAATTTTTCGTATCGATACTTTCGATCCAAATTTCTTTCTAATGTATAACCAACGCCTAATAATTTTTGAGATTGCTGTGAACTTACTCAAGAAATAAGTTCTACCAACATTATGAGATCCTACGGCATTGGCACCATGTTGACGATACAAAACAGTTTTTTTCAAACTATACCCAACTTCACCGTAGTACGCAGCATGCATAAGCATCCAATGATCATGTTGAAATAAAGTGGCCTCAATTCCATGAATTTTTTCCGTCAATTTTTTAGTAAATATCATTGTACATCCAGCAGCAACACTCTGGGCAAAAGCGAAATTTGACTTTTTTGACCAAGCTGGATTTAATTTCTGATTTTCAAAAAAAGAAGATGCCGTTTCATTAAGCTCCATATCAACTATGCTCATATCGGTAAAAAAAAGAGCCGCAGCATTAGTTTTTTCTATCCTCTGAATCTCATTTATAGAAATTTCTACCTTGTCATTAGTCCACACATCATCCTGATCGCAAAACATGACATATGGTGCACTAACAAAATCTAACATTGACATAAAACTTGCACTTGAGTTCCCGCCAATCATAGTCGAAACGATTTTAATTCTCTTTTGATGTTGCTCTTGAAAATTAGTGATGATTTCTAAAGTTTTGTCCGTTGAACCATCGTCTCTAATTAATAATTCCCAATGTTCGTATGATTGATTCAGTATTGAATCCAATTGATCCATCAAGAAGTCCTCACCATTAAAAGTAGACATTAATATTTGTACTTTAGGATCCTGCATAAAAGCTTGTTAAAAATCTTTTCAAAAACCAAATAGTCTTAAATCTTACACATAATTTTAGCACCCTTAGTTTTGCCCAAAACAACATCAAAGCATGTTCAAAAAAGTTACTTGCCACTATAGGTATACCGTTAATATAGTGAATAAATCTTATCTTAGAAGTAGTCAGGCTTTGTTTCTCATGCTCTGATAATCCATGCTGTATTTCCAATGAAATATGTCTGGCTTTAACATGTTTTTCTGAGGCCTTTCTAAAGAAATACACATCACTCCAATCCAAAGGTAATTCCTCATTAAATCTGCAAGAGCCAATTTGTTGTAACGGCAAAATAGTACCCGCGTTAATGGCCAGTTGCTTACCGAGGTTTAATTCTCCACACTTGATATTATCTCCATAATGACTTTTGCCAAAGGAAAAATAAAAAGGAGAGATTTTTCTATTGTTTGAATACAAACTTGGAAGAATAATATGTGTCGGGTAATTAGATATTCCTTGAAGATAATTTTTGATTGCATCTATAGAAAACGTAGAATCACTATCCAATAACAGAAGGTGTGTTGCAGAAATTTCATTAGCCCAAAGAATTGCTTTGTTGTAGGCTGTACTTACTCCAGGGTTATACGGGTTATGAATATATTTAATGGTATTGTCTTCTTTTACTACTTGAGCTTTAAGGCTATTGTCATATATTAATAATTGAATGTCAATCCCAGATAATAGCGTTCGATATGTTTCCGTCTCGAAAAATAATTGATTATAAATAACTACAACAGCAGCAAGTTTTATTTCGGACATTAACCTTTCATTAATTTGAATCTCTCAAAAGGCTTCAGCAAAATATTCCCCATCTTAAATGCTTTACTATCTGCAACATATTTGTATTCAAAACATTCAACAGGATCAACAAAATGCTTCCCAAATTGGGCTTTATGCTTTTTCCAAATCTGTTTTCTCACTCTTTTCAAATCGATCAAGTTTAATGAATTCATCATACTTCCCTTCCTGGTTCTATACCTAAACAATGTCTCGTTAACTGTTCCAACTTTCCCATCACCTTTCAATAAATTAATCCAAAATTCCCAATCTTCAAAACAGGTTGTAAAAGACGTGTCATAACCACCAATAATTGACCAGTCTTCCTTTTTAAACATCGATGTTGCCACCATTAGATTTCTCGCCAGAAGTTTGTTATAACAATATTCATCGAAGAAAATTGTTCCATTTTTCACACCAAACAATTCAACTTGCGATCGTACAACTTTTATTGAAATATCGGTATTAAATTGGTCAATACATCGATCAATAAATGTTGGTTTTATGATATCATCAGCATCCAAAGGTAAGATGAATGTTCCCGATGCTTTTTTAATCCCATCGTTCCTAGCCTGAGACAACCCAGTTAAGGATGAATCAACAACAGTTCGGTTTTCACGAAGCGTCTTTAAAATATCCAGCGTGTGTTTTTCTGTGGAGCAATTGTTGACAATAATAAGCTCAACATTTTCGTAAGTCTGCATGTCAACGGAAGCAATTGTCTCGAGTAAGAACTTGCCCGAATTATAAACGGGAATTACAACACTTACCTTTGATTTCATATTCTGATTTGATTGAATATTGATTTTACAAAGAAAACAGAATTACCTTTAAAATCTCCTTTTAAATGTTTCCTAAGTGTCGATTTCCGATAATTTACGATTGAAGCAATTCCGCCCTTTGTCCATTCACATGCTCTTCTGTAAAAAAAAGCACAATAATAGTTGAACAACTTTTCATCATACAATTTCTTTTCTTGATTGGCCTCAATTAATTTAAATAGCCAAGCTTCAATATCATTCAATTCAGATTCCGTTTTTACATTCTCACCGTTTACCAGTGAACTATGGATCATCAGCTCCGAACTGGATGGTCTAACATCTAATCTCAAAAGTTGTTTTTGAAGAATTAATCGATTTACTTTACTTAATTCATCTTGTCTCTCAATGCTAATATTGTGATCGTGAATTCTATAATTTATCAATGACTTGTTAAGGTTCCCAATTTCTCCTTTGTTACTTAATTCAATAAATAGGTTGAAATCTTCTGACAGAGGATAGTTATTCGAGTATTTTAAATTCCACAATTTGTCAATTCTCATTAATACAGATGAATTGATAAAATAATTACTGAACAACAACAATGTCTTTAAATGTTCATTCGGAATATTACGATCTATTACTCCAATTTTTTTTCCAAGACTGTTTATTAGATTACTCCCAGAACCTAGTAGAACGTAGTCCGGATTTCCTTCTAAAAATCTAACCTGCTCTTCAAGCCTCGAAGTCAAAGAAATATCGTCACTATCCAGATTGGCAATATACTTGCCATTTGCATTCTCCAGGCCTCTATTTCTGGTGAATATCAACCCTCTGTTTATATTATTGACATATAGTTTTATACGCTCGTCTTTTGTCATATATGTCCTGACAATCTCATTTGTTTTATCTGTTGAACCATCATCGACAACTATTAATTCCCAATTATTATATGATTGTTGAATTATTGATTCAATGGCTGATGATATATATTTATCAGCGTTAAATGCCGGCATAATAACACTCACTAATGGATTGGAATATTTCATCTTTTCACAAATTTAATTGGAAGTTCCTGATGGGCGCTTATATTCCGAATTCCGTCATAAACATTAAAATCAATTCGAAATCCTTCTAACCATTTTTCATTTAAATCATCAATACTAATTTCACCAAAAGTATTGTCGTTTTCATTTTGTACTTTATTACAAGGGTTATTCACTATAATAGAGTTACTGTAGCAGATGCCCTTTTTTAGAGCATAAAATTCATGCATAATTTGCAAAGATTCCTCAAATGAATTAGGCGCTTTAAAATCTAAACTGCTTATTAATAATTTCAATTCATTTTTATCAAACAAATTACCATCTACAGACAATGGATATGCCCAATCACCATACCCTTTATGCCATGACCATGTCACCATTCCGGGGTGTTTATTTGATTTCACCAAAGATGGAAGTGGTTGATTTTCATCAAGGGTGTATGCATAATTAAGATGATCACCAAGCCTCAAACTTGCAACATATTCTTTGGGATTAATGTTAGTGAATTCATTAAAATCTACTTGTTCTTTAAAAACCAAATCATCTACCAAAAAGAGGATTTTGGAACATTCTAACGTATTAATGACTATAGTTAAATCCGATTTAAAATCCTGTTCTTTAATAAAAGAAACGTCCTGCTCCGTGAACAATTCCATCACTTGATCATAGGCCTTTTGATACTTTTGAAAGGAGGCCTGATAGATGACATGGACAGGGACTGGATTTTTAACATGCCAAAAATAGCTCTGCATTAGTGATTCCAACTGCATTGCACGATCCTTAGAGAAAATAATTATGCTTGTCCCCTTCTTATCACTTTCTGATGAAGATTCAAGTTTCTTTTTTAAGAATGTATACTTCTTGTGCCTTTCGGAATCATACTTTGATCTTATCCCAAAAATTGCAAGGAAACGCTTAACAACTGATTTCATTGGGATTTAATGTTTTACTAATTCGAAAATTCCACAGCCATAATTAAAGTTGTAATTTTCCTCAACAGATTTATCATCAATGGGAGCATTTTCAAAAAAGTCTCCTTGATCATCTACATAAGAAAACCTATCTATCGAATAGTCTTTTTGGAACAATGATATTAAATAATTCACAGAGAAAATACGGTGCGCATTGAACTCTATTCGTTGTCTTCCTATTGGTGTAGAAAAATAAAACCTACCGCCCGAACTCAACATTTTCGTAATGTTTTCAATTGCCTTAAGATGTCCAAAATAGTCTATAGGATCTCCATACCTCCCAAGACCGAAATGTTCGATGACATGTAGAGATGAAATTGAATCATATTTGCTCAATAAATCTTTAGGCAAAATCATTAAGTCAGCTTGTCTAAACTCAATGTTTTCAATATTGACGTCCTGAGGTCTTATGTCCATTACCTCAATTTTTCTATAACTCGCTACATGTGCAACAAATCCATCTGTCCTTGAACCTATATCCAAATGATTTTCTGGATTTTTTTTGAAAATTCTTCTTGCAACATATAAATCTTGATGAAAATAATGGCCAGTCATATTTCCCGAAGTTTCTTCTCTCTCATCCAAAATTGGCATTTTTTTTCCAAACGGAAATTGGTCATCCTTTCCTTTTTGCCTTTTTATTTCTTTAAAATCTTTATTGTAAAATGATAATCCACGCAAAGAACTTTTAAACTTATACGCATCAAATCCAAATAGATTTACCTTAGAAATAAACCGTTTTATGTTTTCCTTCATAAATTCAATACTTGATAAATCGCTTAATTGATTTAATGTTAAAAGGAGATAATATTAACTCTAAATGTCCATGATTCTCCTTTAACAACAGAATAAGAAAAGTAGATACGAAATTAGAGGCTATTGAAGCTACTGCAGCGCCAACTAATCCAATTTTCGGAATTAACCACAAATTTAAGGCAACATTTAATAGCAAGCCAATCATGCTTTTAAAAAGTATGAATTTCTTCATATTTCTTACAATCAAATAATTACTAGTTGCCATACCCATAAATATAAAGTAAAATCCAAGACCTACTAACTGAAATATTTTACCCGATCCCTCATAGTCCACCCCATATAAAGCATTCATAATCCAAGGACCAAAAAACCATGCTCCAAATGTGAAAACGATCGCCAAATAGGTAATAATCGCATAGAGTTGTTTCAAACTTGCTCGAAACAGCGTTTCATCAGACATAAAACTTTCCGTATTTACAGGCAAAAATGATGAGACTAATATAGCAGGTAAAAAAGTGATAAGCTCATATATTCTAATGGCCACAGAATAAATTCCATTTTGTTCTTCTCCTAAAATTTCTGTGATCATAACTTGATCAATTTTATAATACAATACCACCACTAAAGCGCTTAGTGAAAACACAAGTGAATCTTTTAGAAGGCTTTTTGCAATCGAACTATTGAATAATCTTAAGTTTAATGGAATCGGATTATTTCTAAATGTATAAATCAATCCAATTGACCCTATGGCAAAGTCTATGGTTGAAGAAGCAACAAACCATATGAGCGGAGCGCCAGATTGCACTAAATAAAATTTATAGGCAGCTACGATGATGAATGCTATCATTCGAGCGATAACAGATTTTTTTTGCTCCAGCTTTGACTGATAATAAAAATCAATAATATCAAATGATTGAAATAGATATCCTGAGGTCAATATGAAAATCAAGGGAATGAGGTAACTATCAAACCCTTTAAATATTCCCATGAACACCACAGAGCAAACAATACCTATAGTTGCCCCTAAGAACTTTAAAACAATTGAAGTATTAACAATCGCAGCTTCTTCACTTTTTCTCTTGATCAGTTCTCGTGGCACTATATATTCCAATCCCAATGATGGGAAAATGATGAAAAAAGTGAAGATGGCAATGCAATAATTCCAAATCCCCAATCGCTCTGGCCCAAGATATCTAGCCACCAATACACCAATAAATAATCCTATGATAAGACGAATAATCCTATCAATAATTAGCCACATAGAGTTTGTCAAAAGTCGCTTGCCAATTTTCTCAATTAGCCTAATTATCGTACTGATTTTCAACACTTATCTGACAGGAATTAGTTTAAGTTAATCCGGAAATTATTAAAAAATCAAATTTAGGTATTATATTAAAGCTGCAACGCCATTAGGTTTACTTTAAAAAGTATAAAGTGTTGAAAGATATATGTCCATGAGGAAACCTCCATTGCCATATATCCGATAATATCGTTTCCAAAAATGAAAAATGATCTTAACTCAAATTAGCTTAACCCCAAATAAATATCCTATATTATTCTTTTCTTGCACATATAAATTCAAACGTATATTTGGCACATGAGAATTGCAATAATTGGCACAAGAGGAATCCCAAACGCCTATGGTGGATTTGAACAATTTGCGGAGTATCTCTCATTGTATTTGACAAAAAAGAATCATGATGTGTGGGTCTACAGTTCCAGCTTGCATCCATATCAACAAAGCACTTGGAATGGAGTCAACATAGTGCATGCTACTGATTGGGAAGGTAAGATTGGTACCGCGGGGCAATTCATTTACGATTTCAATTGTATTCTTGATGCAAGAAAAAGAAATTATGACGTCATATTACAATTGGGATACACGAGTAGTTCAATTTGGGCCAAGCTTATGCCAAAGAATGTTAAAATCATAACCAATATGGATGGTATGGAATGGAAACGGAGTAAGTTTTCAGGTAAGGTTCAATATTTTTTACGTAAAGCTGAAAAATGGGCTGTTCGTTCTAGTAATGCTATTGTGGCTGACTCGAAGGGCATTAAGTCATACTTGGACGAAAAGTATAGTATCAATTCTACTTTCATCGCATATGGCGCACCTGTTGCTCCATTAAGAGAAAAGTCTCTCTTAGATAAAATAGGTGTTCATCCGGGTAATTACTACCTGCTGGTCGCAAGAATGGAACCTGAAAATAATATAGAAATGATTTTGGATGGATACTCAAAATCCAATGAGACCGATCCATTTATCGTTATAGGAAAGCTGACCAATGAGTTTTCAAAACATCTTCAGAAGAAATTTGAAACTAATGATCAAATAAAATTTATTGGTGGCATCTATGATCTTGAACTCCTCGATTGTCTTCGTCAAAACTGTAAACTATATTTTCACGGTCACAGTGTTGGAGGCACTAATCCCAGTTTATTGGAAGCAATGGGATGTGCAATATGTATTGTAGCACACAACAATGAATTTAACAGAGCAGTTTTGGAAGATGACGGATATTATTTCAGCAGTGCGCTTGAGGTAACTAAAATCATTGATGATGAAAGTAAAATAAATGAAGAGCGTATGATCTCAAATAACTTACTTAAAATTAAAAACGATTACTCTTGGAATAACATCAATGAACAGTATGAAAAATTGTTCATTAAAACTTTACGCACCAATTGATGATCACATTTTTAAAGAGACATAAAGCGGAACTTTTTCCCAATTCCTTGATTAGCATCTTCATGCTGTCCATCTCATTTTTCATTATTTCGCTTTTTTTGCCTGTAAATTTTAATTCACTAGGTGTTGGACTTTTGGGAATTGCATGGCTAGTAAGCAACCCATTCAAAAATTTCTTAATAAAAGTTAAGGCAAATAGGCTAGGTCTATTTTTTATTCTTTTTTATTTTTTACATGCCCTTGGTTTACTTTATACGGCTAACATGGAGTATGGTGGCAAGGAGTTAGAGTACAAGTTATCTTTGCTTCTGATCCCTTTATTTTTGTCTACAGGTCCAAAGCTTGGTGAAGTTCATACCAGCTTTATTTTAAGAACATTTTACATTGCCCTTCTTCTGGCAATTGGGATGGGGATATTCATTGCCTTTAATAGTTTCTTCACCCACCCTGACCCACAACCGCTAATAAACTATCTGACTTATAGAAATTTTAGTACTCCAATAGGATTTGATCCAATCTATTTGGCTTTATTTATCGTCTTTGGCATTTTTGCTTATCTCAGTGAACATATAATTAGCCCAGATTTCCAAATAAGAAAGCTTAGCCCAGTTTCGATAATAATTCTTTTAACCCTATTCACAACACTAATTTTTCTCTCCAGTCGGATGGAAATATTGGTGTTTATTGTGTGTGTCTTTGCCTTGAGTCTCTATTATTTTATACAAACGAAAAAATGGAAGACTCCCTTGATGGTCGCAATCGTTATCCCTCTCTTTGCTTACTTTTTGATATCAATCAATACCGTAAATAAGGAGCGCTTTACAGAGATGGTTGATCTTGAGACAGATTATACAGAAAATAAATGGGGCGGAAGATCTATAAGAATTGAAAAATGGAAAAATGCTATTGAATGCATTGTTAGGTCACCGATAATTGGTGTTGGCACAGGAGACACCATTGATGAGTTAGTGAAAATATATGAGAAGAATAAATTTGACTTGGCAATACAATATCGATTCAACCCTCACAATCAATATCTACAGACAACTATTGCACTAGGAATATTGGGTCTTTCTGCTCTTCTATTGATTTTTGTTTTAATGTTCCTCAGGGGCTATAATAGCGAAGATTGGATGTTAATGATTTTTGTTCTTGTCGTTACAATGTCCATGCTTACTGAGAGCATGTTAGAAAGGCAAAAAGGTCTGGTCTTTATTGTGTTTTTTTCCATGCTTTTGTGGAATAGAAAATTAATACCTCCATCTAGATCGTAGTTCAGCAAAGGATATATTGTGTCAAATTAATTCTAGCTTTGCAGGGCTATGAATGGCAACTACTCTAGGTTCATAAAAAGTATTTTACTTACCGGTGATCTCATCGTAATTAACGTTGCGTTCATCATTGGATATATCATTAAGTTTAAAAGTTTTGCTAATCTATCGAACGATGAATATTTCATACTTTTTTTGGTCTTTAACTTCTCGTGGCTAGTTGCTTCCTTCGTTCTCAGAGTCTATGACAAGGAACGACTGTTCCTATTGGACAAGATGGCTGGCAAACTATTACAACTGTTAGCTTTGCATACTCTTTTAATCACGGCCTTTTGGGTAGTAAGAAAAGCCTTTTTCTACTCTAGAGAACAGCTGATGTGGACCTTAATCATTCTATTCCCATTGGTTTTCATATGGAGAGTTTTATTGAGTTATTACATCAAAAACTACAGAAAAAAAGGGTACAACTTCAAACGTATTGTAATTGCCGGAGATGGTGTACTGGCCCAAGAATTTGCACAAGTAATTAATAAAAACAGGGACTTTGGATATAAGATTATGGGAATATTCTCACAAGATTCGAATGAAGAAATGGGATCCTTACCCCTGACCGATATAGTGAGTTATTGTCAAGGGAATCGTATTGATGAAATTTATTGTTCCAGTTCAGACTTGAACAATATTCAAATGAAAGAATTGATCGATTTTGCTGACAACAACGTACTTCGCATTAAGATCATTCCGGACGTAAGAGGCTTGACTTTCAAGAGATTAACTATTGATTTCTTTGAACACCTCCCAATACTATCAATTAGATCATTGCCTCTTGATGATATATTTAACAGAACAATAAAGCGCATTTTCGATATTGTTTTTTCAATTCTTGTTATCGTTTTCATCATGAGTTGGCTGTTCCCATTGTTGGCTGTTTTTATCAAAGCAGGCTCGAAAGGCCCTATCCTTTTTCGTCAAAAACGATCTGGGGAAAACAATAAGATCTTTAAATGCTTGAAGTTTAGATCTATGAAGGTCAATTCCTCCTCTGAAACAGTACAAGCATCAAGAAATGACGACAGAACAACTGCTATTGGAAAATTTATACGCGTTACAAGTTTAGATGAAATGCCTCAGTTTTTTAACGTTCTTAAGGGTGAAATGTCTATTGTAGGTCCGCGACCACACATGATATTACATACCCAACAATATGGTCAATTAATTGATAAATATATGGTTCGACATTTTGTTAAGCCCGGAATAACGGGCCTAGCTCAAATCAAGGGTTATCGTGGGGAAACAAAGGATCCAAAAATGATGGCGAACAGAATAAGGATGGATATGTTATATGTCGAGAGTTGGACTATTTCCTTAGATATCTGGATTGTTTTCAGAACTATATTTACCGTTTTTGCAGGAAACAATAAGGGCTTCTAAAATGATCTGTATAACAAAAATACATATTAGGTTTGCTGATATCGATTCAATGGGTCATGTAAATAATGCCACCTATTTGAGTTATTTCGAACAGGCAAGAATGGATTTTTTTCAAAAGAAATTCAATGGCGAATGGGATTGGCAAAAAGACGGTATTGTACTTGTGAAAAATGAAATTGAGTATCTTATCCCTGTTTTTCTAAATGACAGTATTTTTATAGAAACAACTATTTCCAAAGTTGGATCAAAGAGCTTCACATTAACCTATATGGTTAAAAAGATTAATGGTGATTCAGAAATTTTTTGCACCAAAGGATTATCGATATTGGTTTCATACGATCTAATTAAAATGGCGAGTAAAGTAATTCCTCCTAAATGGAAAAAAGTTTTGGAAGACGAACTCAAATAATCAAAATTAACACTATTTAATGTGACTAAAGTCAAGGCCCAACATGACTTTGTTGTCCACAGGATTCTGTTTGTAATATAGGTGATCACGAAACTAAATGGAGATCTAATCAGATAGCTTTGTATATCCAATAACCTAGACAAAATGCTAAAATCTCTTATAATTACTGGCCATTTGTTTGGCATCTTCCTGTTATCATTCCTATTCTCTGATGAGATAACAATCACGGACACCTTTCCTGATAGTTTAAAAGTTGGAGAAAACTATACGGTTACCACCTCCGTGATAAAGAATGATGTCTCCGGCTTTGCCAAATATCAAATTGACGCGCCTCGAGGAGTTGTTATCAAGCCTATAGATCTTAATGGAGCCTCTTTTACATTCAAAGACGGTAAAGCGAAGTTTATATGGATGAATCTACCAAGCACTCCTGCTTTCGACATTCGTTACGAAGTTTCTTTAGAGGATGGAGAAATAGGATCTGACAAAGTAGTAAACTCTAGACTTTCCTATCTGGTTGAAAACGAAAGAAAAATACATGATGGCCCAAATCATTTATTGAAAGTGCTTGGTGATAATTTGACTGCTGTTAATACCCAAAGTAGCACAACCTCTGAAATATCAGCCACTAGAAAAATAACAGCAGAAGGTGATAATAAATTTTTGGTGGAAATAGAAGTAAACAAATTAGGTGTTAAGGGATTTGCCAAAATTCAAGATATGATACCAGATGGATTTATAGCTTCAGAAGTAATGAATAGTGAAGCGATATTCACACAAAGTAATAATAAAGTTAAGTTGGTATGGTTTGACATACCAAAAAATATTAGCTTAAAAATTACCTACCAATTAGAAGCTCCGATGGACTTTCAGGGCAATGCAGAGATTGCTGGGAAGTTTCATTATATGGCAGGATCTGATTTGAAAAAAATCGATGTTCCATCTACATCAATAAGCATTGGTGACGTAATTGCGGATAACTCTGCTCCTAAAGAAGATATTACTTCATCAATGACCAATGATGGCAAATCCTCTGAGACAACCTTAAATAACAGTAGTAATAATGATTTAGCAACAAATAATACCGATAACACTACATCTTCAGAAACCACCAAGAAAAGCATTTGGGATACAAACTACAATGCAGACAAAATGGAGAATTCGACCAGTAGTGTGAATAACGAAGTGGCTGAAAGCACAGAAACTGCTCTAGTTGTGGCAGAATCTATCACATCACCCACCGAGAATAAGGTAATCGATGACAAAATCTTATCCACTGAAACTAATTCACTAGAGAATTTGGCAGATAATGCCATTAGCAATACTTCAGATAATGTTAATGACAACATTGAAAGTACAGAAAGTGATGGTGTGGCTTCAATAAATAATGTTCCTAAATCCACTAAAGCTAACACCATGGATGATCTCATGGACGGGAACAATCCAACGCCAGCAAATAACGATGTAACAACAACGAATATTAATAATGATGCTGACTTGGCTACATCAAATAATAATGTTAACACCACCAGAGCTAACTCCATGGATGGGAACAGCCCAACACCTGGAAATAATGATGTAGTAACAACAAATAATACATCAACCGATACTCATGATGTCTCGGACGATCCTACCAGCACAACAGATTCGATTGAAGAAGAAGTCAACATTGCTGATGAAACAATCAAATCTGAACTTGTAGACACTTACATTGATGATAAAAATAATATCTCAACAAAAAAAGCGGCTGATGTAATTGACAATACAAAATCTGAAACAAATCTAAAAACAGATGATTCATCATCGGAATATGCCAACATAAATAACATGGCAAGTACTGTTAACACCTCTGTAAAAGCACCAAAAACTGCTGATATGACAACTGCTATTGCAGAACCTGAATCAACTGCTGTTGCAAAAAAAGAATATGCCAAAGATGAGGTACTCGCAGACGCAAACACTCTTAATAATGTGTCTAACATGACGGATGTCGATAAGGGTATTAACTTTCGCATTCAAATCTTGGCTGGGAAAAATGTAGTTGGTAAGGAATACTTACAAAAAAAACACAGCTATTATTCGCAATTTACAATTGAAAATCATAAAGGTTGGGTGAAATATACATCGGGATCTTTTGAAACATACAAAACTGCTAGAGATCAAAGAAACACGATTCGTGACCAGTACAATTTTGATGGTCCTTTTGTTTCTGCATATAATGACGGTGTAAGAATAACCGTTCAAGAAGCATTAATGATTTCTAAACAACAATGGTACAACTAGGTATCATATCGAATAACATAAACGCAAGAAAAATCGCTTTGTTCGTTCTTCTAACCTGCAACCTAATGGTTTTTGGTCAGGAAACTGATTCCTTGAAAACGGAAAAACTGACTGGTTTTATTGGTTTGGGCACTGGCAACTTCACCTTTTTTGGTGATGTTGGAAGGAATTACGCACAGAACAACGCTTTAGTCAGTAACTTAGGTTATCAAATAAGATTAAGCACCCCCCTTTCTAAAAATATTGACTTTTCGTTTAACACGTTGTTTGGAAAGCTTACCGTTAACGAACGATCAAGTGAGCGAAACCTAAATTTTCAAACAGAAATTAGAGGTGGAGGTATCGCTCTCGATTACAATTTTAATAATCTACTGGGTCCAAATAGGCTGATATACCCGTATATTTCAGTAGGCATAGGATCATTCGAATTTCTTTCGAAAACAGATCTAATAGACAACAATGGTAATCCGTATCACTATTGGTCAGATGGAAGCATTCGAGATTTGGCACAAACGGACCCCAATGCCCTTGGAGCAAATATTGTGACTCAAGATTACGTCTATGAATCTGATCTTAGAGAATTAAACCTTGATAATTTTGGTGATTATAGAGAAAGAACATTTTCTTATCCCCTCGGAGTCGGAGTTCAAATGGAGATTCACGATAAAGTTAATTTCAGACTTGGTACTAACCTTTATCTTAACCAAACAGATTTAATAGATAATGTTACCAATGAAAGCATTGGTGTACGTGCAGGAGATTCAAAAAAAGATCGTTTTCTATTCACAAGTTTTTCCTTAAATTATAACATCTCAATCTCAGACAAGAACAGAAATGAACCTCTAAATGAAGAGCTACTAGCGCAATCGAATGAATCAGATAGAGAAGACGAAGACAATGATGGTGTTTATGACATTATTGATAACTGCCCTCACACTCCACCAAATGTAGATGTAGATGAACAAGGATGCCCATTTGATATTGATCGAGATTTTGTTCCAAATTACAGAGATAAAGAGATTCAGACTCCGACAGGTATGGAAGTTGACACTATGGGTTTAGGGCTTAATGACGAATATTTTTTAGAAAAGCATCAAAATTACCAAAAGCTATGGGGTGATCCTAACATCGTGACTGGAATTATACAATCTGGCGAAGATCCACTTACCTTTGAGGAATTAAAGTCAATAAACGATGCCTCTTTAGCTAAGAAGAGAAAAGCGCAATTGCAAAACATTGACATGTCTTTACATAATAGAACAGGTGAGTTTAGTGTTCTACTCGGGTCAACTAAAACAGGAATTACAGAGGAGCTCTCTATGGTATTGTTGAGTGTACCAGATATGACAGAAAAACAAATTGGTGATTCTACATACTACATGACGGAACAATATGAACAACTTGAAGATGCAGTATTAAGACAAATGTCTCTATACCTCGACAATGTTGTAGGGAAGGTAGTCGAAGTCCGAGAAGACAAAATTGTACAAGTAAAAGATGAAGCTAAGCAAATACAAAATGACGTTCTTAAAACTCCCGAATTAATTAACAAGACTGAAAGAGGCATAACCTATAGAGTTCAATTGGGTGCGTTCCAAAGCGATAGAGACATCGCGATATATGAATATTTAGATGACGTTGTGAAACTTAAGGGTCATGACGGATTAACAAGATACTTGAGTGGGTCGTTTACCAACCCCGCGGATGCAGCTAAGCACAAGATAGATTTGCTTCTTGATGGTTATATAGGGGCCTTTTTAAGTGCTTATAAAGATGGGGAAAGGATTGAACTTGAAGACGCGGGAATGGAGGTCTTACAGAAAATTAATTACGCCAAGCTCTGGAACGAAGTAAACAACAACGCATTTGATATAAGCTTGTTGGAATATCGAATTTTATTAGGCAAATTTGAGGGGGTTGTTCCTCCAAGAACAGTAAATAAATTTATTTCCCTAGGAGACGTTAGTCCTGTAAGAAACAAGTCATTCGTATATTATCTAAAAGGACACTACAAAACATTAGAAGAAGCACAAATTGGCTTATCAGAATCCATTAATGCCGGAGTAATTGACGCAGAAATTACTGGTGAGTATAAAAATAAGCTTATTACCGTAGAAGAGGTTAAAAAAATGAGAAACGAATAGGTCGTTAATTACTGATCATTATTTTTTAGTCTCCATTTTCCCAGAAAGCAAATCCGTGATCACGATAAGGTAATGTCTAGCAACAATGTTATATCCGACAAATATTTTGTTTGAATTTAGTACTGAATGTAGATCTGTAGATATTTCTCGTCCGGCAACGTCATAGATTGAAATTTAGCAAACCTTCATCTTTATCTCCGGGAAATGATTCATCGTAATAAGTCGTATTATTAAAATAAAAGCTTAGATAGTCCGATCCTGGGAATCCCATTGTCAGTAGGTCGTCATCCCAGTCTAATAATGTTCGATTTTGCACTGGAGATGCAAGAAGATGCCAATCGTCTGTCGTTGTCGGAAAATACCTCTGTGCTATAATATCTTCACTGATGGAACCATTATTTATTCTATCAACCCTAGCCGTTCGATCTACATCCAAAATCATGGTTACCATATCACCAGTATTAAACAATCCTGAGTTTAACCTCAACATATTACGAATCAATAGATTATTATTGTTCGTGCACGAACCGGAACTTTTGTTTATCATTAAGTTATAAAACTCTGTATCACCATTTATTGAATTCGCGGAAGAAGTAAGCATCTAACTGCGTTATTTCCGTGATTAAAAGTGCCATTATTTACCCAATCTTCTCCAATATCAATTCTGTATCCATTGGCATTTAATGTTGTATTAATTACGAGAGTCCCGGCCAAATTTAACCCGGCATTCAATGTTATATTCAACGTGCTTGCCACATTGATATCGTTAAAGATTTCCGTCCCACTTGTAGCCGATATTATTTGATCTGTCCCGCTAAAAGTGACTCTTGTTGATGTTGCATCAAATCGACCATCAACATCTATCCAATCGCCTTCAACATCTACATTAAAATTATTTGCATCAAACTCAACAGTATTAATTTTAAGATCATTGAGAATGATTATATCATTAGCTAAAATTTAGTGTTGTCAATGCTATTTGAAGTTAATGTTAAATTATAAAATTGAGAATTTACAGGGTCAACTAAAGTTTGATCGTCCTCACTATGTATTACCTCCTTATTTGTTGTTGAGGCACTAACGGTAAAGATTCCATAGAACCATCTATTAATGTCTAGGATTGACCCAGCATCATTTAACCAAGTGAATGTATCAATACCACCCAACCAGTTCATCTTAAGACTTCCTTCATTTGTTATAGTAGCTGATCCTGTCCAAACATACAAACCATATCCACCAACGAATTCCACTTCAGTTCCGGGCAATATAGTTTTGGTCCCATTACGAAATATAAACCAAAAGCTCATGTTAAGAGTACCAGATCCACTGAACTGTGCACCTGAGGTTTCCATGAAAATGTAGTCTGAAGCAGTATGAGTACCGACCATCTGGTAATTACAGTACATCCATACATATTCCGTATTGCTCCAAGATGCTCAGGATTCCACAATTACATCACCATCAATAACTGTAAAATTAGTTGCCGAAAGTGAACCATCACTTTTTATAGTAAGGTTGTTAAGTCCGATGTAGTCGATTTGAGTAACATCATGAAAAATGATAACGTCATCAGCACTAAATGGGAAACAATTACAATCCCAAGTATTGGGATCCAAAAAATCACCATCATTCACTGTTGTTCTAACAGCTCCCGAAGACGACATTGCAAGAAGCAATATGGGAATAATAATAAACTTTTTCATTTGTTCATTTTTGGTCTTTGCGGTTATGAACAACTGTGTAGTCTACTTGACTATTTATCCGTTAATTAGAAAGCTACTTTCTCGGTAATGGTTTCGTTATTGTTCTTATTATTTAACATAATTAGAATAACACCTTCTAGCTTCTCAGATGAAATATCCACCCTATCAACCTCAACTCCGTTGATATTTTCAGTGTAGATCAATTGTCCAACAACATTATATACAGTCAATTCATAACTTTGTTTCGTTTTCAAATCGAAATTTAGCACCAATTGACCTTCTTGATTTATCATTGATATTGACTCTATATCCCTTAGTGCTTTATCTTCATTAACTGGCTCACCACCATCTTGTTCGACTACAACGCTAGTGCTATAAGAACACATTCTGCTATCCGTGACTGAGAGTAAATAAGTCCCACTTGAAACATCGATCAGGTCACTACTTGTTGCTCCATTACTCCAAGAAAATTGATAAGGAGGAAGAGCACCTTCAACGGTAGTTAGTATTTGACCATTTGATATACCTTGATATGATGATCTTGTTGTGAAACTAATATCAGGAGTGTTTTGTTCTGGAACTATGACTAGACTTTCACTTCCTTGACATTGCCCATCAGTAGCTAAAATCTCTACTAAATATTCACCACCATCAAATGACGATGACTCTATTATTCCTCCACCGCTATTTTCATTAAAAACTAGGGAGCTTAATTCATCATATATATTAATCTCCCAAGAAGTATCAAATGGTAATTCTATAAGAATTTTATCTTCCCCCTCAGTACAAGTTGGGTTAATGGTTTTAGCCATAATAGGGGCTCCCATTTTCAAAACAAATCTATCTGAATACTCACCAGCCTCAATAAAGACTGTCAAACTCTCACCTGCCATGATTGGCGTTTCAGTTCCTAACATTGTGTCGACTAGCCTTATACAAGAAGCCTGATTAAAATTATCAACGTTTTGAAAACTAAAAACATGTTCTTGGTCGTTTGCTACTTTTACAAATAACGGTATCAATGTTTCCTCATTTATGGTCTCAATACTATATATTGAATATGCTCTACCTTCTATATCTCTGATGGCTAAACCAGGATTCTCAGCATTAGGGCTAGATAAATAATGAGCATCCAAAGACTTGTCGAATCCTGCTGTTGCTCTATCATCCAATCTTATTCCAACTTCGCCATATCTATTTTCTGCATTGGAAATTCTAACTATAAAATGATTCTTTGAAATCACATCATTTTTGAACTCGGTATCCTCATCCACTTTAGTTGGTTCGTCTACAGTTAATGTAGGAATCGAATCAGCATGCACCCAAAAAGCTTGAGTTGAAGGAATGAATTCAGATCCTCCCATAGTGCCCATTCCATCAACATAAGCACTGTATTGCTCAATGTCAGGATTCCATACATATATCGCGTCCTCCAAACCTGCTGACGTCCACCCTGAAGTGGCTTCCCAGCTGATTGTTGAAGCGTACGGATTAGCTACCAGATTCCAACCATCCTCATCTGACATTGCATTATCCGTGTATGTGACTGGTAAGCTTTGAGATCCAATATTCAAATCTCCCTTTACATCCAAATTAGTTACTCCTCCCGCTATATACATCCTCCAGCCAGTAAGAGCAGAAATACTTTGAGTTACGTTGGTTGCATTTACCAAACCATCATCTTTTTCTTCACCTGAGATGGTCTCATCATAATAAGTGGCATTGTTAAACTCAAATTCAGGATAATCAGAACCAACAAAACCTGTAAGAATAACATCGTCATTCCAATCATCTAAAGTTGCTCCCTGCACTGGCGAACACATTAAATGCCATCCGTTTGTTGCGCCTTCAAAAAATCTTTGAACTTCAACTTCCCCTGTTACTATTGCATTGCTTAAATCTCCAATTCTTCCAGTCCCAAAAGCATTAGAGAGAATGACCAAGTTGTCATTAGTCAACAGGGTTCCTTGAGTAATTTCTAAAGTTCCACCAACCGTAACTGTTGTAGCAGCCTCAATTGAAATCGTACTCGAAATAAATGTCTTATTAATGGTTAAATCATCGAAATCAATATCACCAGTTATGGTACCAGAGAAATTCTCATCAAAAGTAATATTACTCCCATCCAACGTTAAAACTTCAGTTGTAGTTAATCCACCACCAATATTAATTGCCTGACCGAAAGTTTCAAATTCTTTGTCAACACTTAGATTTCTTGCAATATCGAGATCAGTAAATAGTGATAACATGCCACTTCCACTAAAGTACAGGTCAAAGAATGACTCTACTCCATCAACATTATCAAGCTCCTGATCACTCGAACCGTTGAAAGAAACAAACCCTTGCTGGGGATCAAATACACCACCATTATTATACCAGTTCCCCTTAATATCAATGTCATAGGAAGATGCTGAACCTGCTTTTAAGGTTGAGCCATCAATATTTAATTCACCTTGAATATTTATATCTCCAGACAATGTTTTCTCACTGGCCACATCGTCACCATCTATCGTGAGATTGTAGTATCGACCAACTATTGGTGTAATTATATCCTGATCGGCAGTCCCAGTAGCATTGTATATTACCGTATTACCTGCTGCACTAGCAGTTAAATTTATAGTAGTGCTAGCAGCACCTGAAATAGTTAATGAAGTGTTAGAATTATTGGACCAATTTGAGGATATTCCTCCAACCAAATCATCACAGACAAAATTACCATTGTTTACTACACTTATAGATCCGAGTCTCAATTCTCCTTGAGGTTTTTCGAGATTAGTACCAGCAAGAATCTCTACATCTCGACTAATATATAATCTTCCTGTTAATGTCCAAGAACCATTACCTGATAAGTCACCTGTGGTAAGTAAATAGTATCTTCCAGCAGATGCTCCCGAAACAGTTCCATTTAGAATTAGTTCCCCTCTACTTCTGAATGCACTACTATTTATATTGATCGTACATCCAGTACTTACCGTAGTTGTTCCGTAAATATTGATCGTACTACCATTCTCAGTAAGGGTTGCGCCACTAATAATAGTTAGATTGTTAGCTTTTTCGCTCAGCGATGTTGTTACATCATGAGCTATTATCACATTATCAGATTGTCCGGGCTTAGGATCTCCAGGAAGACCACCCCAAGTTGTTGGATCATCCCATGGACCAGCCATTACACTCAAATAATCAATTGCATTCAGATTCAATCCGATTAAAAATACTATAAGGATTAAGGGAAATTTTCTCATCAGTTTTAGGATGTTTATTATGTAATCTCTTTCTACGTACGATTAACCAAAAAGTTACACCATAACGTATACCAACAAAATTACCATCTCTTAGACCGAATTGATTGCACATATTCATAGTTTTAAACACTATGATATTAACTTATTATCGACTGATTATCTTTGAATTAACAATTTAGAATGACGGCTTGCTCCTTCATCCAAAATAAGCTCAAGAAAGTACATCCCATTGCGCAAATGACTAATGTCAATACGATAGGTTGATTGGGTACTAATGTCTTTTGAAACCACTAATTTTCCACGTTGGTCAAACACTAAAATTGATCCTTCAAAGCCTTCATCTTGACTGATTATTACATAAGAATTTGCTGGGTTAGGATACATTTTCATATTCTCCAAAAAACTTTCACTTTCGATACCTACAACACAAGGGTTAAGACTACCATCAAAGAGCGACAATCCGGTTGCTGCAGGATCAAGCCATGATCTCAATTTTAGCGGAATGGGGTTTGGGTTTTCAATCCAATGCTTATTCATTTTACCAAAGAAATCTGGGTTTTCTGATCCACCAGGAAACTCCTCTTCACAACTTGACCCACCTGCCGTCAAGGTGCCAAATATTCGCCCTTCTTCATCAAATAAAGGAGCTCCATTTGAACCAATTTCAGTGACCCCTTTTCCAGATTCCGTTTCATCCCAAAGCACTTTCCAATGGGTATTGGAAATCCCGTAATTAGCTGAAACAGGTACACTATTGAAGGTTGATATTTTTTTCACATCTCCCATTGGATGATGAATACATACACCACTAAAAGCTTCCGGATTATCTAAAGTATTCCATCCTGACCAATACACATTGTAGGCCTCCGGTATATCTGTTGAAAGCTCAAATAAAATAAAATCGGAACCTTGTTCTCCACCATTATCATTACTGTTAGTTCTCATATAAGCACCACTAATGGACTTATCCAAACCAACGCCTTCAACACATTCAGATCTCTCATAATTAAAGTAGAATCGGTAATACTGGAAATCTTCAAAGCTTGAAAATTCCAAATTATGTGGATTAATTGTTGTTCGAAAAGATGATAAGATAAATGGCTTACAATCCTGACCAGTATTATTTACTAAAGCTCCACTACTCCAGAAAAAATCATCGCCAATTCTGGATCGAATTCTAACTGTAGATTTTTTAGCGTTTACCCAATTAGTACCTTCCGCACAATTCACATCAATCTCACAAGATTGTGAACCACCACCATCGTCTATTCGAAGAACATCCTTGTACCGGTATGCTATATCCTTGATATGAAGACTCCCATTAACCCCAACACCAGTCGGTATATAATACTCCACGATACATTCATCACCCTGAATCATATGTGTTGACAAGGATGAGAAATCTTTATTATTCAGACTAGTATATCCTCCAAGATGATTCGTGTGCTCAGGATTATATATGGTCAGAATGGCACCATTAGGTATTGAAAATTCATCGAAATTGAGTTCCATACTAACTGCTCCATTAGCCTTTAGACGTAATTTCCAAACTTTCCCCAAGCTACCCAGATCATACCACAGTCCAAAGCCATCGTCCGAGATTCCAGCATTAACAACCAATGCTACGGCATCTCTCCAAATTGCATCCGCTCTAGTATCTGCAAGATCTTGCACGACCAAAGTATTCACATCGGGCACGACAAGGTTGATAGTAGGCACACCATTATCTTCAATAAGATCCACATGATTATAACTCAATGGCATCGCACCCTGAAATATCTGAGCATGGCATATCTGCGTAGCACAAAGTAGTATCACTATGAGTATTTTAAATCTCAATTTCCTTAAGAAGTTTAAGCTTTTGGTTATCAGGTGCTAAGTTATGATTTTTCGTTGATTCTATCAAATCAAATTTAAAAGGATGATCTTGCCGCTATCAACCGGTAAAAGAGTCACTTAATTATTAAAATTATTAGTTTGATGCTTCCATTGATACCTGAATAATTCCCCCACTATAGCCTTCTCCGTTAACAGACTTTAACAATGCAATGATCAAATTTGGTATAATAATTGTCTAAAAGTTCTATTAAAAACACCGAACTTTGAGTTCTTGGCTTATTTTCTAAAAATTTTACAAATGAAAAAATTAACCTTATGCGCACTAATTAGTGTGATTTCTCTATCATTCAATCCCTTGGCTGCACAAAACGATGATTTTGGAACTAATAAAATAGAAGCACTCCTTTACCACATCAATAAAAGCTACGTGGATAGTGTGGATAATGAAACTATGGTTGAAGATGCGATTAAAGGTATTCTGAATGAACTGGATCCTCATTCATCTTATATTCCTGCAGACGAGCTAATAGCGATGAATGAACCATTAAAGGGGAACTTTGAAGGTGTAGGGATACAGTTCAATATATTCAAAGATACCCTATTGGTCGTTCAAACAATTTCAGGTGGCCCGTCTGAAAAGGTAGGATTAATGGCTGGTGATCAAATCATGAAAGTTGATGGCGAGAACATTGCTGGCATTGGACTAAAAAACACGGACGTAATGAAGCTTCTTAAAGGTCCAAAAGGTACTGTAGTTAATGTTTCGATAAAAAGAGGAAATACTAAGAAAATATTGGAATTTGAAATTACTCGTGACAAAATTCCAATATATAGTGTTGATGCTGGATATATGGCAAACCCAAATACTGGGTACATCAAAGTGAACCGGTTTGCGAAAAACACTGTGACTGAATTCAATGAAGCCTTAGATACTTTAAGAGAACAGGGTATGAAAAATTTGATACTGGATCTGCAAGGAAATGGTGGAGGATATCTTCGTACGGCAAAAGCACTGGCGGATGAATTTTTAAAAGATGGTGATTTATTGGTATTTACGCAGGGGCGATCATTTCCAAAGGATGAATCGTTTGCTACAAGCGGTGGATCATATGAGAAGGGAAAATTGATTGTTCTAATAGATAAGAGCTCTGCTTCCGCTAGTGAAATTGTAGCTGGGGCTATACAAGACCATGACAGGGGTCTTATTATTGGCAGAAGATCCTTTGGTAAAGGATTGGTGCAAAAACCAGTTCAACTTCCTGACGGTTCAGCTGTTAGATTGACGACACAAAGATATTATACCCCTGCTGGCCGATGTATACAAAAATCATATGAGGAGGGTGTTGATGCTTATCGTAAAGAGAAGTATGAAAGACTTGAAAAAGGTGAGTTGAGCTCGATGGATAGTATCATATATCCAGATTCTCTTAAGTTCTTTACTGCTAATAATAGAGTTGTCTATGGAGGTGGTGGAATAATGCCTGATTTATTTGTTCCTATTGATACAACTATGGGATCCGAATACTACTACGCTGTTGTTAGGAAAGGAGCCATGAACTCCTTTGCCTTGGATTTTGTAAATAAGTCAAGGTCTTCACTCATCAAAGAATATCCAAACGTAAAGGCGTTCCGTGATGATTTTAAAACGGACGAAAAGTTCATGAACAAATTCATGAATTATGCAGAGAAAGAAGACATCGAAAAAGATCCAGAAGAATATGAAAAAGGCAAACTACTAACTCAAACGAGATTGAAAGCTTTAATTGCCAGAAATTTGTATGATGGAGGGGCATTCTATGAGATCATTAATCCAATTTTCCCTACCTACAAGAAGGCACTGGAAATTATGGATACAAATACTTTTGATCAATTAGGAATGAAACGTGCGAGTAAAATGCAAATGGTGAAACAGGTGAAGTAAATGATAAGCTCTTAAATTACTGTTAAATTTGACTATTTGCTAGTGATATTTGTACATTTGCTTTTCAAAATGAAATTAAAATTAATTAATATATAAAAGTATGAAATATGGTTTAATGGGGCTTGTTGCTCTTGCGTTAGTTGTTGGTGGATACTTTATGCTAAACAAAGCAGATGAAGTTTCTTCTACAAAGGATAGTGCTGAAAAGGTGAAAAATGAATTAGTAAAATCTGATGTAAATAAGGATCTTGATGCAGCCGTAAAGACAATAGGCGATAAATCTAAGCCTCTTATTGATGCAGCAGCTAGCAGTGCTCTAACATCAATAGTCTTTGAGGAAATGGAATGGGATTATGGCAACATCAATCAAGATTCTGAAAACGAACATCTTTTCAAATTTACAAACACAGGTTCAGAGCCATTGATTATTTCTAAGGCAAAAGGTTCATGTGGTTGTACTGTTCCAAAATATCCAACGGGTCCAATAATGCCAGGTGAAACTGATGTTATACAAGTTGTATATAAGCCAGGGAAACAAAAAGACAAACAAACTAAAACAGTCACTTTGACTGCTAATACAGAACCTACAACAACTGTGTTAAGAATTACAGCAGTGGTTAGTCCTGTTGAAGGATAATAAAATTTAAATTACAATAAAAGCCCCGTGGAGTTAAACTTCACGGGGCTTTTTGTATTAATATATTTCTGTTGTAAATTATTTAACAATATCCATCTCATCAATTAAGTGACCGGCATCTGCGTACTTATCAATCACGAATAATACGTATCGAATATCAACCATAATATTTCTACAAAGTTCTGGAGAAAACATTATATCGCTCATCGTACTTTCCCATGATCTGTCAAAATTCAAACCTACCAGTTGACCTTTATCATTCAGCGCAGGACTTCCAGAGTTCCCCCCTGACGTGTGATTTGATCCCGTAAAACAAACCCTTAGATCACCATTTTCATCTGCATAATTGCCATAATCCTTAGCATCAATCAAGTCAATTAATCGCTGCGGCAAATCAAAGTCATTGGATTCGGGTACATATTTATCCACGATGCCTTTCGCGGTTGTGTAATATTTATAAATCACTGCATCTCTAGGATTAGAACCCTCCACTTTCCCATAGGTTAGACGAAGTGTACTATTCGCATCTGGCGAAAACTTTATGTCAGGATAAAGATCTCTTTGTGCTTGAACATATTTCATCATCTCTTTTGAAAATTTGTTCCCCAATTCATTATATTTTGGTCTTATTGATGTAAAGTAGGTTGTGAAGAATTCCTCAGAAAATTTAAATCCGGGATCATTTTTTACTTTTTTAGCGGTCTTAGCGGTGAGCTTCTTTAACATCTTCTTTACATTATCCTTGTTAGAGAATAATGACTTCACATAAAGAGTATTACTTAACTTTTTCCTCGCTTGTTCATCTCTTAAACTAAGTGGTTGTAGTTCCTTCTTTACATTTTGAACATACATCTCAGTTATTTTCTGACATATTAGCATATCCGTAGGCTGATGATAATTTTTGAAAAAACCATCCGTGGCATTCATCAATCTTTCCTTCTCTTTTTCTACGGTACCTTTCAATTCATAATCTTCATAATTGGAAATTAGCTCATCAAATCTATTGATGAATCTCACTATTTCAGGGCCATAATAAATATATTCAATGAACATGGCTCTCGACATTTTATAAGGCTCAATTTCCTCATTGATTTTCTTCAAATCATTCAGTGTATTACCATATTTCGATTTCAATTGAGTATCCGCATTTATTTTCTCTTGAAACTCCTTCTCATGCATCATCTTTTGATCCAATACCTTTTGCTGATTCAATCCGAAGTTTTGCCCAATCCATTTTTTCCAAGCATTACTCACTCGAGATTGTTTCGCAGCATATTGTATTCTAATTTTATCATCACTGTTCATCGACTGTTCCATAATAGCTAGAGTCTCTTCTCTCATGGCAATTTTAGCTGGATTCTCAATATTCTGAACATAATCAACGGAATGAGAAGTTAAATACTTTTCAGTCCTCCCTGGAAATCCATAAACCATTGTAAATTCTCCTTCACTTACACCTGATGCAGAAATTTGCAATGATTTTTTTGGCTTGTACGGCTTATTGCCTTCAGCCATATCAGCAGGTTCATTAGCACTGTCAGCGTAAATTCTGAAAAGCGAAAAATCACCTGTATGCCTAGGCCATATCCAATTGTCCGTGTCTCCCCCAAATTTCCCTATTGATGAAGGTGGCGCACCCACCAAACGCACATCACTATACGTTTTTGAAACAATCATATAATGTTCAGATCCATAATAAAAAGGAACTACCCTAGCCTTATATTTGTTATCAGCTGTGGCTTCATTCTGAAGCTCCGCATAAATTTTTTCAATGGCTAAATTCTTTTCCTCCAACGTTCCAGCACCTGATGTTGCGTCATAAACTCTAGCACTCACATCCTCTATTCTTACAATAAAGGTTGCCGTTAACCCAGGATTTTTCAACTCATCTGCTTTTGTTTTTGCCCAAAAACCTTCTGTAAGGTAATCTTGCTCAACTGAAGAATGACTTTGAACTTGACTATACCCACAATGATAGTTTGTAAGAATCAATCCTTCCTCACTAATAACCTCAGCAGTGCATCCACCACCAAAGTGAACAATTGCATCTTTCAGACTTGATTGGTTTATTGAATAGATATCCTCGGCTGATAATTTTAATCCTTCAGCATGAAGTTCATCTTCTATGGCGTTCAATAATGTAGGGATCCACATTCCCTCATGTGCTTTACATACATTGAAAACCATCAATGCTAAAGCCATGGTAATAATTCGAATTCTCATGTGTTTGCTTGTATTTAATAGAATTTGTTAGGTCTTAAGCTACCTTAAGCTTCCCTAATTTTGATTTGCCGAATTGACTTTCCGCCATACCTCGACTTATCTTTAATCTTTTCAATTCTTCATTACCAGGTATATCGAACATATAATCCGTCAATATAACCTCGCAAATAGACCTTAATCCTCTGGCTCCCAATTTTAACTCCTCAGCTTTCTCCACAATAAAATCTATGGCTTTTGGTTCGAATGTAAGATTCACTCCATCCATCTCAAAAAGCCTAGCATACTGTTTTGTTAAAGCATTTACGGGCTCCGTAAGGATTAGTTTTAAAATAGTTTTATCTAGGGGATGTAGATGTGTAACAACAGGAAATCTACCCAGTAATTCTGGAATAAGACCAAAACTTCTAATATCCATTGGAGAAACATGTTCCAAAATATTATTTTCATTTACACCCTCATCAGCCTCAGTTCCGAATCCAATTGCCTGAAGATTAACTCGCTTTTTGATAATTGATGCTATTCCGTCAAAGGCACCTCCACTAATAAACAGAATGTTTTTTGTGTTTATTTTTATAAGTTTTTGATCAGGGTGTTTTCTACCACCTTGAGGCGGTACATTCACATCAGATCCCTCAAGTAGTTTCAATAAAGCTTGTTGAACACCTTCTCCAGAAACATCTCTAGTTATACTAGCATTATCTCCTTTTCGGGCAATTTTATCGATCTCATCAATAAATACAATACCTCTTTCTGCCTTTGACACATCGTAATCACTCGCTTGCAATAACTTAGATAGTATGCTTTCAACATCCTCACCTACATAACCGGCTTCAGTCAAAATAGTAGCATCAGCAATAGCAAATGGCACTTTTAACACTTTAGCAATGGTCTTTGCCAACAAGGTTTTTCCAGTTCCAGTCTCACCGACCATTAGAACGTTTGACTTCTCTATTTCAAGATCATCCTCCTTATAACGGCCAGAATTCTTAATTCTCTTGTAGTGATTATAGACTGAAACAGACAGGATTTTCTTGGCAACGTCTTGCCCAACGATATACCGATCGAGATGTTCCTTTATTTCCGAAGGCTTCAAAAGTATAAGGTCATCAATTATATTTGGATCATCTTGCTCTTCGTTATAGAACTGATGGTCAACGATATCTGCAGCTTGTGTGGCGCAAACCTCACATATATGACCTGACTCTCCTGCAATTAAAAGTTGGACCTCATTCTTATGTTTCCCACAAAATGAACATTTGGTGTTCTCACCCATAATCTTAAATATTAAACATCAAAATTAAGCTTATATGGGTTCTATTCAAAATGAAAAAGCGAATAAACCTGAGTCTATCCGCTTTTCACTTACAACCTAAAATAAAATCGTAATTTTCTTTGATTAATTATATTCTATTTTTTACGAACCAATACTTCGTCAATCATACCGTATGCCTTAGCTTCCGTGCTAGTCATCCAATAGTCTCTATCACTATCATTCCAAACCTCATCGTAAGATTTACCTGAGTGTTCTGCGATGATATCGTATAATTCTTTTTTCAATTTCCCAATTTCCCTAGCCGTAATCTCAATATCTGAGGCTTGACCTTGCGCCCCGCCTAATGGTTGGTGGATCATAACTCTTGCATGTTGCAATGCTGTTCTTTTGCCTTCAGCTCCCGCACATAATAAGACTGCACCCATAGAGGCTGCCATTCCTGTACATATCGTTGCTACATCAGGCTTGATGTATTGCATTGTATCATAAATCCCAAGTCCTGCATATACACTTCCACCTGGTGAATTTAGATATATTTGAATGTCCTTAGATGCATCTGCAGATTCTAAGTATAAAAGTTGGGCTTGTATGATGTTAGCTACCTCATCATAAATTTGTGTCCCTAGAAATATGATTCTATCCATCATTAATCTAGAAAAAACATCCATAGCTTGAATGTTCAACTGGCGCTCTTCAATAATTACTGGCGTCACTGACGCAGTAACTGAGTCCATATAAGCATCAACATGTAAACTGTTAATCCCTTTGTGCATCGTTGCGTATTTCCTAAAATCTTTTGAATCCATCTTCTTCTACACTTATTGTCTTGATACTTATTTTTTTCTATGCCAAATGTATGTCCTTATTAACGGTAGGATAGAAGATAAATAAGAATCTCTCAATATCGATGTGTTCAAAAAGACAAAGGGTTCTATCCTATCCTTGTGTCTTAAAAATAACATATTAAGTATAATAAAAGACCTGTACTATATTCAATAATACAGGTCTCAATTTTCTTTTGTCTAAAATCTTACGCTTCCGCCATTTTTTTAAACTTATCAAAACCGATTTCTTTCTCCGAGACTTTCGCATTCTTCTTGATAAAATCAAATATCTTGTTTTCTCTGATAACTTCAAAAACTCTACTTGCCTCCTCTTGATTCTTGAGAACCTTCATTGCAGTTTCCTTTAGCTCTTCATCATCTGGTGCTGGATAACCATATTGAGCATAATTTGACTTCAAGGTTTCTTTTGTGAAATCCATGGTTTCTTCAAAATCAACTTTTATGTCATTATCCTCTGTTATTTTGTTCATTATTAGCTGCCATTTTAGTCCCTCAGCATGAAAATCGTAGTCCACAGCTGCTTCTTCTACACTTTTATTATTTGACGCTGCTGTCCATCTTATCAAAAAGTCTTTTGGCAACTTGAGCTTAAGCTTATCTACCAATTGCTTGCTTACATCCCTTTTGAATAAATCTTTTGAATTGTTTTCAAATTGAGCACTGATTCTTTCGCTTAAAGTATTTCTAAAATCCTTTTCTGTTTTAATAGACTCATTCGCAAAGACCTTAGTAAACAACTCTTCATCTATTTTGGCAGCTTCAACCTTCCTGACCATATTAACTTTGAAGGAAAATTTACTAATAAGACCATGAACCTGCTCATGAGTTAGTCCTAACAGTTTTGCCACTTCATCATGATTAGATGAGATTTTAATTGGATCAACAATGATTTCATCATCTGTTTTAAGACCAATAAATTGCTTTTTGGTTTTCTTGTCCTCAACGGAATCAACAAAAACAGTAGTGGAGTTACGGATGCCATCTTCCAACTCTTTACCCTCAGCATCGAGTTGAACAAATTCGCCATAAACCAAGTCTTTTTCTAAACTCTTATCTGTATCTACCAGGGAACCATATTGTTTGGCCAATCTATCGATTTCTTCATCCAACATTTTATCCTCTACTTTAATTTTATAGTAGGTGAATTTTTCCTTGTCTGAAATAGTAAGGTCAAACTTCGGTGCAATCCCCAGGTCATATGAAAATTCAAAATCAGCAGGATTTTCCCAATCACCTACCTCATTGCTTCTGACTGGCAACGGTTGTCCTAATAAACTCAGCTTATTTTCTTTGATGTGTTTATCCAATGACTCATTAAGAATTTTTTGGATCTCCTCAACCAGGATTCCTGGGCCATGCTTTTTTTTAATAAGGCCAACAGGGACTTTACCAGCTCTGAATCCAGGCAAACTCACTTGTTTCCTGTAATCTAGGAGTACTTTTTCGTACGCTTCCTTATAATCATCAGGCTTGATGGATATCTTAAGCGTTGCATTTAATTCATCGATATTATCTTGTACTATATTCATTCTATAAAATAAAAAAAGGATTCTGGTCCCTATTTATTGGGATCAGAATCCTGATGAGTGCGGGTAAAGGGAGTCGAACCCCCACACCTTACGGCACTAGATCCTAAGTCTAGCGTGTCTACCAATTCCACCATACCCGCGAAATAAGGAGTGCAAATATACAATATTTACTGTATTGCCATATGAAGTTTAATCTTTTTTGATCAACAATTTTTCCAGACTCAAAGCAGATAATTAATTTGACGATTAAATTGTAGATTATCCTAATTTTACCCTATCAATTAATCGTACAGTATGTTAACATTCGAACCAAAAGAATTACCTATTCCAAAACTTCATCAATACCTATTAAATAGTATCGCACCACGACCAATAGCCTTGGCTAGCACACTAAATGATGACGGGTCTGACAATCTTGCCCCATTTAGTTTTTTCAATTTATTCAGTGTTAACCCTCCAATTGCAATATTTTCACCAGCAAGACGAGGAAGGAATAATACAACAAAGCATACTTATGATAATCTAAAAGAAAGACCTGAAGTGGTTATTAACATTGTATCCTATGATATGGCCCAACAATGTTCGCTAGCTGGAGTTGATTTTGCGAAGGGAGTAAGTGAATTTGACAAAGGTGGATTTACTCCGGTTAAGTCGGAAATGGTAGGCCCTTCCAGAGTTAAAGAATCTCCCGTTCAATTAGAGTGTAAGGTTATTGAAATAAAAGAACTAGGCACAGAAGGTGGAGCTGGCAATCTTATTATTGCTGAAATCATAAAAGTTCACATCAATGAAAACGTACTTAACGATGAACAAATGATTGATCCAGATAAGATCAATCTAGTTGGGAGAATGGGTGGTGCAAACTGGTGCAAGGCCTCTGGAGATAGTGTCTTTCAAATCCACAATCCTCCTACTAAAATAGGCATCGGGATAGACTCTTTACCTATTGAAGTAAGAAATAGCACTATCCTTTCGGGTAACGATTTGGGGAAACTCGGACAATTCACTGAATTACCAGATGAGACTATAATAAATGATTACAAACTGATGGAGTTAAGTGAAATGTTCTTAGAGTACGAGGACGATAGCATCACTCTTGAAGAGCATCTACACATAAGAGCCAAGAATATGATTTCAGAAGGGAATGTTAGGGAAGCTTTAATGACCGTGTTGACATTCAATAATTAGGTTCTAATTCGTGCCCAACTTATCCTCAACATAGTTTAAGACCTTCGTCATAAGGTGAACTCGGTCCTTGCCACGAACATTATGTTTATGACCAGGGTAAACGAAAAAATCAACTTGCTTCTCCTCTTCTACGCATCGTTTTAGAAACTCCATGCTGTGTTGCATCACAACTACATCATCAATAGATCCATGTATGAGAAGCAAATCTCCCTTCAAATTAGACACATAGTCCGTAACGTTTGATTTAGCAAATCCATCAGGGTTTTGCTGTGGTGTATCCATATATCTTTCGGTATACATTATTTCATACAATCCCCAATCAATTACTGGCCCTCCAGCTACACCAACCTTAAACTCATCAGGATATCTAGTCATCATTGAAGTTGTCATAAAACCACCGTAACTCCAGCCGTGGATTGCCATTTTGCTAGAATCAACATATTTCAATGATTTCAAATGCTTTACTCCGGCCAGCTGGTCCATTAACTCCAAATCTCCTAAATTTCTATGCACAGCTTGTTCGAATTCAATTCCTCTATTTGCTGACCCACGGTTATCTAATGTAAAAATGATGTATCCACGTTCCGCCATATAATGCATCCATAAAGATGCTCCTCCTAACCATGTATCTTTAACCATCTGTGCATGTGGACCACCGTAGACATATACTAAAACAGGATATTTCTTATTCTCGTCAAAATTAGATGGCTTAATCATTCTACACCATAAATCAGTACCATCATCAGCATTAATTGAATACAATTCTGTGTTGCCAGTTATTTTGCTCTTTAGTGGATTGTTAGCCTTGAAAATCTCTTTTACGATGGATCCATCAACATTTCTAACAGAAATTTCCCTTGTGGTATTGAGTGCTGTCTTATTGTCTAGAAACATGTTCCCATCACTACTAACCATTACTCTATGTGTCCCCGAGTCTTTGGTTAACAACTTCATCTCTCCTCCCTTCAGCTTAACCTGGTAAGCCACCACTTCTGTTGGTTTACTGGTTCCACTAACGACCAGCATTCCAGTGCTTGATTGATAATCCAAAATGTCCATTACGACAACATTTCCAGTAGACACTTGATTAAGTAATTCTCCTTTGGAGTTATAACGGTAAAGGTGATTGTACCCATCACGTTCGCTGTACCATAAAAAATCATCATTGTTTCCTTCAAGAAATATCGGCCCTTGCTCTGGCTCAACATATTCATTGTCCTTTTCCTCAAACAAAGTTGCCAGATTCTCTCCCGTTTTAGCGTCATATTTATTGAGTTTCATATGATTTTGATCCCTATTGACTTCGGCCAGAAAAATATATTTTTCATCTGGACTCCAGGTCAAATTAGTGAGGTAGTGATCATCCAATGGACCAGTATTTAAGTATGTAAGCTTTTTACTATTGGTGTTATAGACACCGACCTTTGCTTGATGACTAGCTTGACCGGCCATGGGATATTTAATTTCATTAAGATCTGTAGGTGCAACGCCATATGACAATAGAGGATAATCGCTTACCATGGATTCATTTTTCTCATAGAAAGCAAGTGAATTACCGTTTGGAGACCAAAAAGTACCTTTGCTTATTCCGAATTCGTATCTATGTATCGCTTGACCAGAAACGGTTGTTTCTTCGTCATTATTTGTTATTGCCAAACTCCCCTCCTCACCTTCTGAAAAGTATAAGTTATTCTTAATGGTAAAAGCTATTTTAGAATAATCAGAATTTGGATCATGATTTTCTGCTCCATCCGCGATTATCGAAATTTTTGTGAGCTCTTTTTTTGCAAGGTTATAATTCCAGTACAAACCATCATGGGCAAAGACCATATCACTAGCACTTGACCAGTTCAACTTGGAAAACCTGTTAATCTCTTTAGATCCCATGTTCACCAATAATTTTGACATTGAAAACGAATCGACAACCCTTGCTTCATCATCCGATTCAACATTCACTTTCATGATAGCTTCACCATCCTCAATTTTCTCAGAATAATAATAGGCGTCTTCACCTACTACCCATGACATATTGCTCACATTTTCGGGATAAAATTGATTGTAGGCTCCGGATACAGACTCCTTTAAAGTTAAAACCTCCTGTCCATATGAATAGCATGTTGAGACAAGGATAAAAAATAGTGCTACAATGTTCTTATTGATCATAGATTAGAATTATTAAAAGAACGAAGGTAATTAATTAGCGGGATAAGATTCCTTACAACAATATGGAGGAAGTCTTAAAAACAAGCTTTATTTACAGAAGCTCTTTGATAAGTATAATCCATATTATTCCAGAACAATTAATTTATGGGCACATTTAAATCGCACAACAAAAACCTAAAATGGCAAAGAAAAAATCAATTTTAAATAAAAAATCTTTAACTTTTTTTGAGAATTACATAAACAATCCTTCTCCAACGGGATTTGAATCATCAGGGCAGAAATTGTGGTTGGACTACCTCAAGCCTTATATCGATGAGCATATTGTCGATACATATGGAACTGTCGTTGGCGTTATTAATCCAAAGGCAAAGTATAAGGTTGTAATTGAAGCTCATGCGGATGAAATCTCATGGTTCGTTCATTATATTGATGATAAGGGTTTCATTTACCTGCGAAGAAATGGTGGTTCCGATCATCAAATTGCACCATCAAAGAGAGTGGTTATTCATACTGATAAAGGTATGATTCCCGCTGTATTCGGATGGCCTGCGATTCATACAAGAGTCGCGTCTAAGGAGGCGACTCCTAAGGTTGATAACATTTTTCTGGATTGTGGATGCACCAGTAAAAAAGAGGTTGAAAAACTTGGGATTCATGTTGGTTGCGTAGTGACATATGAAGACAAGTTTATGATCCTAAACGACAGATACTATGTGGGTCGTGCCATGGATAACAGAGCAGGCGGTTTCATGATAGCGGAGGTTGCTAGATTGCTAAAACAACGAAAAGCAAAATTGCCATTTGGACTATATATCGTGAACTCAGTTCAAGAAGAAATCGGACTACGAGGAGCTCAAATGATCGCAGAAAGGATTAAACCTGATGTGGCTATAGTAACAGACGTATGTCATGATACTCAAACGCCAATGATTCGAAAGATAGAACAAGGAGATCTTAAAGCGGGAGGTGGCCCGGTGGTGAGCTACGGACCTGCAGTACAAAATAATTTACTCAAACTTATCATTGATCAAGCCAAGAAAAGCAAAATTGACATTCAAAGATTAGCTGCTAGTCGATCAACAGGAACTGATACTGATGCATTCGCATATTCTAATAGTGGAGTCGCTTCTGCATTGATATCACTACCATTAAGATATATGCACACAACTGTTGAAATGGTACATAAGGATGATTTAGAAGATGTGATCGAACTTATATATAGCAGCGTAAGGGCGATCAAAAACAATCATGATTTCAGGTATTTGAAATAACATTAAAGAAACCCAATACATGTCCCCATTGTTTGAGAAATCAAATTTTGGGGATTTTTTTATCCAGTAATTCTAGTACTCAATTGTAGGAGAGTCTCTTGGTCCATACTATGATCACCATCAAACTGTATTAGTTCATATTTGACATTGTTATTATCAAACGCCTCTAAATATCTGGAAATACCTTGTTCGCCTAAATATTGATCCTGACGTCCAACGACAATAAATATTCTTAGTCGAGACATCAACTCATAATTGTGATCAATGCTCATATCATGCGGCCAAGCTCCTGCCCATAAAATCAAATATTCAGGAGTCAATTCTGTATTACATAGCCATCGCCCAATAGTTGCAGCACCCTGTGAAAATCCAAAAGCAATTATCTTGGCATCCGGCCATTGATTTTCTTGATGCATAACTGCGTCCAGTAGTCTTTGATAATATTCGATATCTTGCTCTCTTTCGAGTTTGGTCATCCAAGATGCACCAACTCTTCCTGAGCTACCTTTGAGATAGAAACGATGTGAACCTTCTGGCGCTAATATTGCATGTTCACTAGGTAATGTATAAAAGTGTCTGATGAAATATTCGGCCAATTGACCATAGCCATGAGCAACTAGCCAAACATATTTTATTTCTACATTTTCATCTATTCGCGTAAAATATCGCGCTTGACTTTCTATGGTGAGCTCTTTCTTTTGCATAAAAAAAACCTGCTGATTCAATGAACTAGTAGGTTTAATAAAGATTTTTTCGAAGATTATCGCTTTACAAATTCTCCAGTCGCACCATCATATGTAAGATAATAATTTCCTTTATCCAACATTGAAGCATCTACCTTGCTGTCATAACCTCTTTTGATTACTTGGCCATATTTGTCATACACTTCGAAACTAGTATCAGCACTAAACATTACTAAACTTGATTTCTTATCATAACTATACTCTACTGGTTTAATGGTAGAATCAAAACTTACTACTTTTGAAGGTCTCACTTGACCGTTAGTACTCTTTTGAACCACTCTTACCTTATTCTTCCCTGAAATAGGAACAACTTTAAATCTATAAGAATTTTCATTTGATGTACCATTTCCATCTACCACTCCCAAAGTGACCCACTTATTCCACTTATATTGCTGAATCGCATATGGTATAGATCCTTGCTCATTTTTCGACACCCAAGTTAAGACACCATCACTGTCAATTTGCATATCCTCAATTTCAAAAGTCGGTACAGCTTTAAGCGCATCCGGATTAAGAATCTTTGGCTCGCAACCATCTTTGAATGAAATCTGTACTTCCACTTTATCCCCTAAAGCCAAACCGTATTGGGATAAATCAATTTCAAAAGCAGAAGAGTTGATCTCGTCTGTTGTTACATCACCGTTAACTGTTACTTCATTCACGCAATATCCAACTCCAGATGGAGCCTCTACATTGAGTATGAAAATATTTCTTAATTGATAGTTACCGTCTATAATCAGCTGACTAGCAAAAGCCTGACTTACAAAAAAAATAAATAATATTAAGATTGAGTAGTGTTTATTCATTCAAAAAAATATTTAACCGCCTAACTACGGTTGTCTTACAAATAGTCGTGAAAACATACATTCCTAGTTGAAAAGTACATCTAACGCAAATATAAAGCTTAATGCCCCCTCATGTCAAGTGCTAAATTCGGTTTTATCAACAAGTACCCAACAAGAGGTTGACGGATTTATCTATTTGTTTTTCAATGATTTATGATCCACTTACGATCATGTATTAACATTGAAAAACACGTCTTATCAACAGTTGGAAGAAGTCGAAATTAGTTCTTCAATAGTATCCCTAAACAACGATCTTATTCAATTCATGACTTGATTATTGACTTTGTATGATATAAGGATCTCAACACCCTGACAAACCGTTGGTAACATTGTAAAAAGTGCACCTGCAAAATATTATATCTTCACCTTCGAAAAATGAAACTTATTTCAAAATATTGACCCATGTTTCGATCAAACAAATATGGTTCTGGAATTTTCTGGATTTTCCAAATTATGGGTTGGGCATTGGTTAGTGTAATGCTTGGATATTGGAATAGTAGTATGAATGGAGTAGAATTAGGTGTGGCAACAAAAGCCTCAGCAATATTTCTTATTTTAGGTGTACTCTTATCGTTCTTTTACCGACAGTATATGGTAAAAGAAGGTTGGTTAAAACTCAATTTGGTGAAGCTTTTTCCAAGAATTTTAATTGGTTCAATTTTATTTGGTGTCATTTTCACTTTAATTATTTCTTCTATATTGGATTTGTTTTTTGAGAGTATACAACCGATAATAAAATTCCCCTATCTGGCTGTATTGGGCTTTATGATAAATACCACAATCATTTTCATGTTGTGGTCATCCATTTATTTGAACTATAACTACTATAAAAATTACGAAAAAGAAGAGATTAAAAATCTAAAATTATTGGCCTCAAATCGAGAGGTTGAACTTCAAAATCTTAAGTCCCAACTAAATCCTCACTTTATATTCAATGCGATGAATTCGATTCGTGCTCTTATACAAGAGGACCCAAGTCTTGCTCAAAATGCAATAACACAACTTTCCAGTATTCTTAGGAATAGTTTAATTTCGAATAAGAGGCAATATGTTAACCTTAGTGACGAAATTGATATCGTTGAAAAGTATCTATCCTTGGAAAAGATTAGGTACGAAGAACGATTGAATTACTATTTTGATATTGATCCCACTTTACTTAACGTGAAAGTTCCACCGATGGTAATTAGCACGCTTGTAGAAAATGCGGTAAAGCATGGTATTGGTACTAAGAAAGCAGGGGGTGATATCGGTATTCAAATTGAAGAGGATGGTGAGAAGTTAAAAATTCAAGTTTTAAATCCTGGAAAATACCAGGAAGGTGTAATTAGGGGTACTGGAATTGGAATAATAAACACGAAAAAAAGATTGAGTTTGTTATTTGCAGAAAACTATACGTTTTCCATTATCAACGCAGCTCCTAACACGGTTGTGACAACCATAATAATGCCCAAAATATTAGAATCATGAGAGTAATTGTTATTGATGATGAAAGATTAGCAAGAAAGGAACTTATCCGGATGTTAGAGCAATACACAAATATCGATGTTATTGCGGAAGCAAATAATGCAGAAATGGGGATAAAAAAAATAGAGGAACTACATCCAGATCTTATCTTCCTTGACATACAAATGCCCGATATGGATGGCTTTGAAATGCTGAATGAACTCAACTTTATGCCCAAGGTTATATTCGTGACTGCATATGATGAATTTGCGCTTAAAGCATTTGAAGTTAGCGCATTGGATTACTTATTAAAGCCAGTTGAGTCAGATCGAATGGAAAAGGCGCTTGAAGGAGCTATGAAAGAGAGTAGCCCTCAAGATGAAAGTCATGAAGCGACTGTAGGAAAAAAGTATTTAGGTGCAGAGGATCAAATTTTCATAAAGGATGGAGATAATTGCTGGTTTGTAAGCCTTAAGGAAGTTGTCAAATTTGAATCCATTGGAAACTATGTTAGGGTCTACTTTAAAGATCAAAAACCATTGATCTTAAAATCTTTAAATAAATTAGAGGGCAGACTTAATACCAACGTTTTTTTCAGAGCAAATAGAAAGTTTATAATCAACCTTGATTGGATAGATAATATTGAAAACATGTATAATGGCGGATTGAAAGTAATCCTCAAGGAGGGGTCAGAAGTTGAAATTTCAAGAAGGCAATCCGCAAAGTTCAAAAACGCACTGAGTTTGTGAATAAGAGTAATATTAGCATCCGATGATATAAAGCTGCCAAGACTAAGATAGAAGACTAAATCTCTATCATTTTGAAATTCACGAAATATACTTTCTTGGTGGCTCTTGTTAGAGCAGTATAAAGCCATCTTAAGTAAGATTTGTCCAACATATCATCCGTAAAATAACCTCTATCGATAAAAATAATTGGCCACTGCCCACCTTGCGCTTTATGACATGTGATGGCATAAGAAAATTTAACCTGGAGTGCATTTAACCACGGATCATTTTTTATCAATTCTCTTCTCTTTTTTCTTGATGGTTCATCTGCATAATCCGCACTCACAGCCTGATACAATGCGCTCATCGTTTCACCTGGAAGTGATGGTCCATTGACCATTAACGTATCCAGTAACATTTTACAATCAATGGTGTCTTCCTCCTTATAATCTGTCAACTTAAGCGTAGCATCGCAGAAATTCAAACCATACATTCTGCTTCTATTTCCGATTTTTTGCACCTCTAGCATATCACCATTTGCAAGAAAACCTATCCTCTCATTATCTTCAATCCAGTGATAGTTGTTTTTGACAATCATCAGTTGATCTTCGGTTGCTATGTCTTCTTCGAGCCACATGACTTCTCTACGAATTTGCTGGTTGTATTGATTAGCGGTTTTATTTGATCTTGTTAAAATCTTCACATTATCGATGCCGTAATCACGAATGCATTTTTCCATTTCATCTTGTAAGTCAGAATAATCAATCTTAATCAAATCATTAAAATCTTCATATGGCGGTTCTGGTAAACTATAGTCTTCCTTGAGCAGACTATTTCGAATTTCTGTGGCATATGATAGTATCCCAGAACCGAGCTGTTGTCTCATTACCTGAGTCATTTCATGTTTCGCGATGATTAAATTATAATTGTCTCGCAAAACATCTTCGTCAAGTGCCGGACTGATATCCAAATGTACTGGAGGTAGTTGCGCTTGATCTCCAATGATTAGTAGCCTACAATTCTTTCCAGAAAACACGTATAAAATCATGTCTTCCAATAATCCTGTCTCACTAAAACTCGAGACATCGCTAATCATCGATGCCTCATCAACAATAAAGATAGTATTGGTATGAAGATTTTTTTTTAGAACAAATCGAGCCACTCCCTCCTTAGAAACTTGTCTGAAATAGATACTCTTATGAATCGTGAATGCCGCCTTCGATGTATACATCTGTAGGACTTTGGCAGCTCGTCCAGTTGGAGACATAAGAAATGTCTTCATTTTTACAGCTCTTGACGACAACACCAAGGCCTTCATTAGACTAGTCTTCCCAGTTCCTGCATAACCTCTGAGTAAAAATGCGCACCTACTTTTATCACTCAAAAGAAAACGACTTAGAATATAAACAGCTCTCTCTTGGTCTGGAGTTGGAGTAAATCCTAAGTTTTGAAGTAATAAATGAGTTAATTCTTCCGTTTTCAACATAGAGTATTTGCGGATTCAACAAAGTAAACAGGTATTACAAACATACTCAAATTGGCACATAACTGAGCCCTCGATTATGCAAAGTAGAACTCTAATAACCAAATGATGAAGAATCTAAAAATAATTGTAGATTTGTGATTATTAGCTAACTTTGATAGATATATTTAATAAATAAAGATGAATCAGATTTTAAGAACAATTGGTAAGTTTTGGTTTCCAGCACTTTGTATTATTGTTGCATTAGTTCTATTGATATCAGGGTTTACTGGTGATCAAGCTACTAGACAAAACAATCTTGCGCTTTTTGGAACCTTGGCAATTTTGTTAATTGGTATTGTTTCGGTTTTCTTTTTGTTAGATATGTTAAAAAAATCAGTCGTATGGGGTTTAACTGGTGTTTTCATTGTCGGTTCGGTGTACTTTGCATATAACAATGTCAAGACCATTGATTCTGAACTAAAGTTAACTGCCAAAAGAAATCTTGTTAAAGCACAAATGATTCAAAGGCTTAAGGATGTTAGAACAGCTGAATTGGCATACTTGGAGATGAATGGCGTTTACACGAAAAATTGGTCAGAATTGAAAAACTTCATCAAAAGTGGAAAGATGATGACAGTAAAAGATATCGGAGAACTTCCTGATAGTATACTTAATGAATCTCAAGCCATAGAACTTGGGTTATATCAATCTCGTCCAGCAGGAATGACGGATCAACAAATAAAAGATGCTGGGTTGCTTGTGAAGGATACGATTTATGAAAACGCTTTGAAGGTTCTTTTTGAAAATGAAAAAGCAATGGCTAAAAGAAAATATCCTTTAAACTTGGATCAATTTGATATTGCCCCTGGTACAAACAATGAAAGATTGATCTTAAATGCCGGATCAATTGATGTAAGTGGAGGAGCAAAAAGACCAGTCTTCGTTTGTGAAGATCCAAAACCTTTTGATAAATCAGTAGAAGCACTTAAGGTAGGTTCAATGACGGAAGCTATTACAAACGGTAACTGGAAAGAGTAATTTTTAACCCCATTTTTTTGTGTCTATTTCATCCTTCTCTTCGCATGTGATGATGAGTCTTCATGGCGATGAGGTTCACATACTAATTCAAGGTATGATGAGCCAAGAGAATCCTTCGGTTATATCTCTTAACATCACTAAAGATGATGATATCAAGAGGTTACAAGAAATTTCATCTCAACATTTTCAATCCTCAGTGCTTACAGTTTATTCTCCTGAGAAAACAATAGTGCCAAAAAGCATTTTCAATGCCGATGATAAAGCTCAGTATTTGAAATTTAATTTTGGATTGGATGGTCATAGCGATCATATTAAAAGTGATTATGTAAGACAAGTGGATTCTAATTTGATCTACTCAGAGAATAAAAATTTAACGGACATATTAAAATTCTTTCCAGAGACTCGTATTAGTCATGTGATATCGGTTTTGCTGGAGGCACACCTGCGTTCATCTATTGCCACGCAATCTAAGCAAGTAAGTGTATATTGCCATGATGGTCATACTGAGATTATAGCCAGTGATGGCAAAAACTTATTGTTTACCAATGGCTTTCAAGTGCACAATCCGGAGGATTATACCTATTATGTGGTGTATGTTCTAGACATGCTTGGTTTCAATCTCAAAGAATCAAAGATTAGAATCTGTGGTAACATTCGCGCTGATTATTTTGATCTTTTAAAACAATATTGTCCAAATGCAGGTTACCATAGGTTTGAATATGACTTAAATGTGGGCAAGAACCTATCAAATAAGGCTTATGCGAATGACGTTATCCTACTAAATCAATATCAATGCGTATAATAGCTGGTAAATTCAAGGGGAAGAAAATATCGCCCCCGACAAATATCAAAGCTAGACCAACAACTGACTTTGCCAAAGAAGGGATATTTAATGTCCTAAAGAATTACAAAAATCTTGATGGAGTAAACTTCCTTGATGTTTTTGCGGGCACAGGGAATATAAGTTACGAAATGTTCTCAAGGGGAGCTGCCTCTGGGGATTCAGTCGATATTTCTCTAGCGTCACATATGTTTAGAAAAAAGATGATCGATGTTTTGGAAGTCGATATGAGATCATACAAGCTGGACGCATTTAGATATTTGAGGACCTGTAAGAAAAAATATGATGTTATTTTTTGTGATCCGCCATATGGTTCTACCAAGTTTGATAAAATTCCAGAATTGGTTTTCAGCAAAGAACTTCTCATCAAAAATGGTCTGTTGGTAGTTGAACATCCCAAGCAGATTAACTTCACTAAAGCACCTAACTTTGTTGAACTAAGAAATTATGGTAAAGTTAACTTCAGTATATTTAGATACAACGGAATATCTGAAGAGGAGGAGTAATCTTATTTAAAAAACACTTACTTACATGAAAACAGCGGTTTTCCCAGGTTCATTCGATCCGTTTACAAAAGGACATGAAGATGTCGTAAGACGAGGACTCGAGATATTTGATCATATAATAATTGCCATAGGAGTAAATACCAGTAAAAAACACTTCTTCTCGTTGGAAGATAGAATAGCAATGATCAATGATATATTCAAAGATGAAGACCGTATTTCGGTAGAGTCATTTAGTAAACTTACAGTTGACTACTGCAAAGAAAAGTCAGCTCCCTTTATTCTTAGGGGTCTTAGAGACAGTGCTGATTTTAATTATGAAAGAAATATTTCTCAAGTCAATCAAGCGATGTGGCCTGATGTGGAAACTATTTTTTTAATAACAACACCCAAATATGCTGCGATTAGTTCAACAATATTGAGAGAGATTCTGCGTAATAAAGGAGATATTTCAAAATTTATTCCAAATGGCATGAAAATTGAAAAATATCTTCACAATGTTGATTAGAAACACCATTACATTATACGCTTTACTTTTTACAGTGCTGTTTGGTGTGAAGGCTGAGGAAGTAATTATTAGAGGCGAAGCACCTGATTATGCAGGCAAAGAATTGGTCGCTTTTTCTTACTTAGATCATTTTTCGAAATCCTTAAAAATAGAAGGTATATGTATCATTGATAGCTTGGGGAACTTTGAACTTTCCTTTCAGAATGATAAAATTCAAATGATAAATTTGAGATGTGATTTTGTCAATGCTCATATATACGTTCAACCTGGGACAAATTACTCTGTCATTTTTCCACCATTGCATCCTGGAATTAATAAATCAGTAAATAACACCGCCAAGGTTGAACTATTCTTTAACAATCTTGATGAGAAAGATATAAATTCAAAACTCATTGATTTCAATCAACGGTATGCGCAATTCTATAAGGACAATTATGATCTTCTAGTTAGATTATCTCAATCAATGGGATCTAGGGTTTCCATTGATTCAGACTCAACACAAAGTTCAATAAAGTCAGTGTCAAATATCAGAATCTACGAAGAGAAGGTAAAAGTTTTTGCAAGGGACTTAGATCAATTGTATAACGATGTATCTAAAGATTTTTTCTTCGTCTACCGAAAAAGTGTATTAGCAGACATGCTTCGTCAGACCATCGACTTAAGACAAATATATACCAGCTATATAGAACCCTATGAAATAGATCTTCATAATCCTGAGCAAATCAATTTATTACAAACTTTTTATGATGATTATTTTCAAGAATTTTCATCAAAATTTGAACATGCAGATATATGGGGAACACTAAATAACGAAAGTAATCTTGAAACCGTTTTGGACACGTTGCAGAAGGACGACTTCCTTAAAAACATAACCATATCAGAAATTGTTTTGGCCTATTCCTTGTATTCAGAGTGGGATAAAAACTCAATTCCTCAAGATAGGATAATTGCACTTTTAAATGATCTAGAGAAAGTCGGATCTTCTTCCAGGGCTAGATATTTAGCACAACACTTATACTCTAAGTTAACGAGGAATATGATCGGTAGCGAAGCATACAATTTTTTACTGAGCGACAATTCTGGTCAGAAGCATTCTTTATCTGATTATCGCGGCAAGCCTGTTTTACTTGAATTTTGGGCTACATGGTGTAAATCCTGTTTGAGAGAGATGTCAGTGACCAATACCTTGGCTGAAAAATACAAGAATGATTTTCATTTTCTTAGTATCTCCATTGACGAGAATATAAATTCAATGAAAAAACACATTGATGCTAATCCAGGCTTAGAGCAAATCTTGCTACATATATCTCAAGACAAATTATTGATGGATCAGTACCAAATTAATAGTCTTCCTTCGTATGTTTTAATCGATGAGAATGGCAATTTAATTGATCCCAATGCGGCCCTGCCTAGTTTAGTTCTCGAAGCCAAAATTCACAAAATTGTAAGCGACAGAAAAAAAAGCATCCCTGATAATTTTGACCCAGCAAATAAAATGAAAAAAAAATAATTATGTCTCTTGATGACCAATATATAAAACAAACAACCGAATATGCTGGGTTTTTTAGAAGATTTGTTGCCTTCATGATAGATCAACTTATAATCCTTATTCCATTATTTCTATTTGGATTAGATATGGATGATTATGTTGAAAGTTTGGGTTTCCTTGTTATTATGTGGTTGTATTACGCCTTAATGGAAAGTTCTGAAAGAAGGGGAACTATTGGGAAAATGGTGATGAGTATTGTTGTCACCGATATGGATGGTTATCAACTTAATTTCACTAAAGCAAGCATTAGATTCTTTGGTAAAATTCTATCCTCATTATTTTTATTTTTAGGATATATTATTGCCGTCTTCCACCCTAGACGTCAAGCGCTTCATGATATTATATCTAACTCTTTGGTGTTGAAGGTTTAATCTTAACTTCTTTAGTTTTCATTAGGTTTGCTGCTTCCATAACCGACCTTATTGTTCCCCAACTATTTTGAAATCTCTTGGCCGCTTTTTTCTTAATTGTCCATTCAACTTTGGTGATCCCTTCTTGTATTTGTGGTTTAAGGGGACCAACATATCCACAATACAACTGATACCAATGCACCTTTTTTAGAATTAACTCCTTATTTTGATTAACCACATGATGAGTAGTGACCAACTTCTTTTTTATTTCTAAAAGTCCAACGCCACATTCCTCCTCAATTTCACGAATGGCACCATTTTTTTTTTTCTCTCCTTTCTTGAGCTTGCCTTTAGGTAAATCCCACCTTCTGTTTCTATAAATCAAAAGATATTCTCCCTTAATGTTCTCAACCAGACCTCCAGCGGCAGTTACTTTTTTTAGCCCAAACTTGAATCTTTGCCAAGCAAGCTTTTCGTCATCAGCCTTCACCACTAGAGTAACCTCCTTTATTACCTTTCTCCGTCTTCTCCTAATTTCCAGATAAGAATAGGTCTTAGGTTCGAATATTTCTAGGGCTTTATTTTTGGGCAACTGACTGTAGTCAGAAATAAATAAAACTGCTTTGTTCTCGATAAAAACTTTATACATTTGACCTTATGATCTTAAACAATGAATCTGCTGGAATACTCGCAGATTATTTATTGCAAATAAAAGCAATTAAACTTCAACCAAAAAATCCCTTTAAGTGGGCCTCTGGAATATTATCTCCGATATATTGCGACAACAGAGTTATCTTATCTTATCCGAAAATAAGAACATATGTTAGGCAAGAAATTGCAAAACTTGTGGAGAAAGAATTACCTACGCCCAATGTAATTGTTGGTGTCGCAACAGGTGGCATCGCTATAGGTGCTTTGGTTGCTGAGGAACTTGGCTTACCATTTGCCTATGTCCGTGCTGCTGGTAAAGGTCATGGAATGAAAAATCAGATCGAAGGTGTCGTAAATCCTGGTCAGAATGCTTTGGTTATTGAGGATTTAATATCCACAGGAGGATCAAGCTTAAATGCTGTAAAGATTTTGAGAGAAGCAGACTGTAAGGTTACACACATGGTTGCAATTTTTACTTATGGATTTGACATATCGGAAGAAGCCTTTAAAAACGAAAATGTGTCGTTGATTACATTAAGCGACTACTCTATTTTATTAGATCGAGCTTTACATGCTGATTATATCAATGATGAAGAATTGGTGCTACTAAATGAATGGAGAAGCAACCCCAAACTTTGGGAGAAAGTCTAATTATGTCAACATTAATTGAGAGCAAGAAAGTTACGGTTGGGACCACCAATACAAATCTTTTTGATTTTGCGATGGATCTCAGCAATTTTGAAAAACTTTTACCTGAAGGCAAAATTGATAATTTTAAATCTGATCAAGATTCCTGCTCTTTTGAAATTAAAGGTATTGCTACAATGGGTCTTAAACATGTAGAAAATGAAAGACCAAACAGGATCCTTCTAGCGTCTAAGGATAGCCCTTTTCCATTCACACTCGAAATTCTTATTCAAGAAGATTCTGATGGTAAAACCATCGCTCACCAAGTCTCAAATTTGGATATAAACCCATTCATGAAAATGATGGTTCAAAAACCACTGAAAAATTTATTTGATCATATTGCAGATCGCCTGGTGATAGAATTTGAAGAGGCTTAAGAATATTCTATTTCTATTTCACCATTTGCGAAGGCTTGCTCTTTATTGTCCACCCTCAACTTCAATAGTCCATCGTTGCCGACCCCAATCAAGGTCGCTTGCTTAATTTCATTTTGATATGTGAAACTTATCTCCTCACCTCTACCCCATAATCGTTCGTTATACGCTAGAATGATTCCATTCCATTGCATCTTTCGGATTTGAAGATATTGAAATTCAAGGTTTTTGAAAAAAATCTCATATACCTCTTCAACTTTTAATTCTCCCATCAATAATTTTAGCGAAGTTGCATTCGGTAGTTTATTGAAATTGGTTTGATTTACATTTAATCCAAGACCGATTATAGCATTTTGACAATGATGTGCTCGCCAATTTAATTCTACAAGAAGTCCAGCAATTTTCTTATTATTGACTAGCGTATCATTAGGCCATTTTATACTCACAGGATCTTTGACAAAATGTTCAATGGTATTTAATACTGCCAATGTGACTCCTTTATTCAGAATGAAATAATCTTGTGCTTTCAAGAATTTCGGTCTTAAAAGAACACTCAAAGTTACGTTTGCCCCAGCATTACTATGCCAGACACGATCTCTTTGACCTTTACCCGCACTTTGGTAATCTGCTATCACTGCAGTGCCTTCAGGAAAGTCTGTCAGTTTCTCATGATTGGCGAGATATTTGTTCGTAGAGTCTATATGATCGAAAAATATTCGATTTTGACCGACAAATAGAGTATTCATAATATGCCAAAAATAGCGTTATTAATATAAATGTTTAGGTTAAATTTGTAAGACAATACCAATAAATGAAAGGAAGTAAAGACAAAAAAGAAAAAGATAAGTTGGTTAAAACCATCATAGAGGGAATTCAGGAAGTCAAAGGACAGGAGATTCTTGAGTTGGATCTTACCAAGTTGGATGTTTCTATTTGCGATACTTTTATTATCTGTCATGGTGGATCCACCACTCAAGTAGATGCTATTGGTGACAAAGTTCAAGAATTCACTCGTAAAAAACTGAATCAAAAAGCCTGGAAAACTTCTGGTTATGAAAATTGCGAATGGGTAATACTCGATTACTTTGACATTATCGTTCATATATTCTTAAAGGAAACACGCAGTGTATATAACCTTGAAGATTTATGGAGTGATGCCAATATTATTACACATGAAGAAATAGCTATTAAATAATCAGTAGAAATTTCGACCAAAGACTGAAAAACTATAACAAAAAGGCTTTTATCCCGTACAAGAGAAAAGCTAAATACATACAAGGGAAACCATGAGTGAAGAAAATAACAAGAAAGGAGCGGCAAAAAGCAACCCAGGACAATTTTACTGGATTTTTGCTGTCATAATAGGCATTTTATTGATGCTGACATTCTTCTCCGATGGCTCAACTGCCACAACCATTCAGAAAAGTCAAATTGCTGAAATGGTCGAACGCGGTGACGTTAAGGAGATTACAATAGTAGACAACATGAAAATGGCTGAAATAACGCTCACGCAATCAGCAGTCAGTAAGGTAGAATACAAGGATATGATTAAAAAACCGGTTATTGGTGCTGGAAGTGCCAACGGACCACATTTTAACTACTCTTATCTTTCTGAGGATCAATTTGCTGCTGACATAGAGGAATGGAAGCAAATTAAGGATTTTGATTCCAAAGTCATTCATAGAAGTGACTGGGGCAAAGAATTATTACAGTGGGTCATATTCCTTGGAATCATGATGGCTGTATGGATTTTTGTTATGAGAAAATTGAGTGGTGGCGGAGGTGGCGCTGGAAGTCAAATTTTTAGTATCGGGAAATCAAGAGCAAAGGTATTCGACAAAGAAAAAAGTACCAACGTCACATTTCAGGATGTAGCAGGATTAGAAGGTGCCAAGGAAGAAATTAAAGAAATTGTAGATTTCTTAAAATCGCCAGATAAATATACAAAACTGGGAGCAAAAATTCCAAAAGGCGCATTACTTGTGGGCCCTCCGGGAACAGGTAAAACGTTACTGGCGAAAGCAGTTGCCGGTGAAGCTAAAGTACCTTTCTTCTCACTTTCAGGATCAGATTTCGTGGAGATGTTTGTAGGAGTAGGAGCTTCAAGAGTTCGAGATTTATTCAAACAAGCTAAGGAAAAGGCGCCTGCTATCATCTTTATAGATGAGATAGACGCTATTGGTCGAGCGAGAGGTAAAAATGCCAATGTCGGTTCTAATGATGAAAGAGAAAATACATTGAATCAGCTATTGACTGAAATGGATGGATTCGAGACCAACAATGGTGTCATTATTTTAGCAGCTACAAATAGGGCAGATATTTTGGATCGTGCATTAATGAGAGCTGGTCGTTTTGATCGACAAATTCATGTTGATATGCCAGATATTAATGAAAGAAAAGCCATCTTCAAAGTTCATCTCAAACCATTGGTTGTAGACGAAAGTATTGATGTGAATTTCTTGGCCCGTCAAACACCGGGATTCTCTGGGGCAGATATTGCGAATATTTGTAATGAAGCCGCTTTGATCGCAGCAAGAAATAAAAAAGAACAAATCACTAAAGATGATTTCCTGAGTGCCGTTGACAGAATTATTGGTGGGCTAGAAAAGAAAAATAAAATCATCACTCCGAAAGAAAAAGAGGTGATAGCATTTCATGAAGCTGGTCATGCCACGGTAAGTTGGTTGGTTGAACATGCTTCTCCGCTTGTAAAAGTAACCATTGTCCCGAGAGGTCAGTCATTGGGTGCCGCATGGTATTTACCTGAGGAAAGACAGATTACCACAACGGAACAAATGCTGGATGAAATGGCCGCAACAATGGGAGGAAGAGCCGCTGAAGAAATCATGTTCGGAAAAATATCTACAGGTGCATTAAGTGATCTTGAAAAAGTTACAAAACAAGCACATGCCATGGTTACTGTATATGGCATGGATGATACAATCGGTAACATAAGTTACTATGACTCATCTGGTCAGTCAGACTACACATTCACTAAGCCATACAGTGACAAGACCGCTGAACTAATTGACCAGAGAGTTAGAGAGTTGATTGAAGGTGCTTATGATAGGGCTAAAAAAATATTATCTGAGAATAAGGATAAACTTACCGCTTTGGCTCACAAACTTGTTGAGAAAGAAGTTATATTCAAAGAAGATTTGGAGCATATTTTTGGTCTCAAATTGGAAAATAATACGGACGCAATTGTTCTGGATATTGCCAATAACAAGAAAGTTGATAAAAAGAAACCTGTAGTTGAAGATAAAGATGCTTCTGAAAAACAGAGTGACAAAAACACGAATGTCGCTGGATAAACCATAGCAAATCTTAAACATAGAAAATTAAAAAGCTTATAAAGGCCATTCTTATGAAGAATGGCCTTTTTTTAAAATCATCTATTTTTTTCTCTCATGCCCTGTATTCAACGTATCTTGCCAGAGTATTTGTTGTCTCCCATATTTTAATGGTAGACCTTGTTAAACGTAGATTTTTTGGAATTCCGCAATGAGTAACATTTTATTACGTGCCATAAGTGGAGCTATTTTCGTAGCGATCCTTGTTCTTGGCATTCTTTACAACGCACTTAGTCTTAAAATACTATTTCTTATCATTTCCACACTAGGTCTTTATGAGTTTTACACTGTTGTGGGGCTTAGAAAAAATAAAATAATAAATACAGGTCTGGGTGTGATATTGTACATCGCTAATTGTGATTGGCTAAGCACTGAATTACCTGTTACATCTATTTTCCTTTGCATTTGTCTAATCTTATTTATATTGGAGCTATTTGACAAAGAGGGACATTTCCAATTCGCAGCACTTCGAATTGTCGGACTTGCCTATATTGTTCTTCCACTTTCCTTACTAGGTCATTTTGATCTTGATGTGAGTAGAAATGCGGGGTATGTTTTAAGTATGTTTATTCTGATCTGGTCAAATGATACAGGTGCATATTTAAGTGGCAGGGCCTTGGGTAAAAACAAACTATTCTTACGCATTTCACCAAATAAAACAATCGAAGGACTTATTGGCGGTGGTATTGCAGCAGTATGTGTCTCACTCATTCTAGCCAAATATCTTTTGATAGCTCCATTTATTGAACTTATAGTAATGGCTTTATTGGTATTTATCTTTGCAAATCTTGGTGATCTTGTCGAATCCATGTTAAAAAGAAACTATGGAACAAAAGATTCTGGTAATATTATTCCAGGTCATGGTGGCATTCTTGATCGATTTGACGCTGTTCTGTTAACTATTCCGGTGATTTATATATTTTTGCGCTTTATTTAAAAACAATAGATGATTAAAGGATTTCACAAAGAGGGTAATTTTATATTAATCAGTACTACTATCATATGTATTGTACTTGTTACTGTTTCATTTATTTACATGCCGTCTTGGGTGTTTTACATCACTATATTAGCTTCTTTAGTGGTTCTTATACTGTTTTTTCAGTTCTTTAGAGTCCCTTCAAGAGCTATAATTGCTCTCCCCAATGCAATAATTTCTCCCGCAGATGGCAAGGTCGTGGTCATCGAAGAAGTGTATGAGCCTGAGTTTTTAAAGGAAAAGTGCACTCAGATTTCAATATTCATGTCTCCACTCAATGTTCACATAAATTGGTACCCTATCTCTGGCAAGGTAATTTACGATGCCTATCACCCAGGTAAGTTCTTGGTGGCTTGGCATCCGAAGTCTTCTACTGATAATGAGCGTACTACTGTAGCGATGCAGCATGATAACGGAAAAAGAATCGTTTTCAGACAAGTTGCAGGTGCCGTTGCTAGAAGAATAGTATGCTATGCCAAAAAAGAAAACAGTGCAAATCAAGCAAATGAGTTTGGATTTATAAAGTTTGGCTCGAGAATTGATGTATACATACCGTTGGATGCGAAGATTAAGGTGTCTTTAGATCAGAAGGTTATTGGTACACAAACTATAATTGCTGAGTTTTAGGCAACATTTTTACCTTTTTTACGTATCTTTAAGAATTATATACGTTTTACAATTACATAAATAAAAAGATCATGAAAAAATTATTTCTTTCCCTAGCCCTTGTTGCATTTGTTGCATCTGCGAGTATTGCGAGTATTAACATTATCAACAATGATACTACTGAGCTAACAGAAAAAGGAAAAGACAAGAAAAAAGACAAGAAAAAAGAATGCTGCGTTAAAGCCGAAGCTGATGGAAAAACTTGTTGTGTGACCGATGATGCCAAAGAAGGTGACGCTAAAGCTACTGACGCTAAAGCAAAATGTTCAAAAGGAGCTAAATCTGGATGTTGTGCAAAAAAGAAAGCAGAAGATAAAAAATAATTAGTCATAGCTTATGGCTATCACGATATTTAATGGGAGTAACGATACGTTACTCCCATTTTTTGTATCAACAGGCTGATGCTTAAATCTTAAATTCAGTCTGGCCTTGATGATTATGTATCAACTATATTTGATATAATAAATAGAATAACCTGTATTTATGAAGATTGACATACATGATTACTATAACATGTTGGAAAGTGAGAAGATCATGCTCTCATTTAAGGGAGATCTATCTAACGATTTAATAACAGCCATCGTTGAGGTTGTTGAAAATAAAATAGTCTCTTTTAATGCAGAATTGAAAATTAAAAAGAAGGTAATTAATGTTCTTATTGAATGCCTTCAGAACCTCTATCATCACAACAAAGAGGCAGAGGCAAATTTGGATCCATCAATCATGGTACTTATTGCCAAAAACAAAGATGGATATTCAGTATTTACAGGAAACAACATCCAGAATTCCAATATTGAAAAATTAAAAGCTCGATTGGAAGAAATAAGTGACTTATCTACTCAGGAGCTCAAAATACTATACCAACAAAAATTAGCCAATGGCCAATTCTCTGAAAAAGGAGGAGGTGGCCTTGGAATAATTGACATTGCAAGAAAATCCAAATCTAAACTTGAATATGGATTTGCATCAATAGATGAGTCAAGTTCATTTTTTAGCCTAAACGTAAATATTAATAACTGATGAATAATATCGAAATAACAGGAACACCCAAAACACCAGAAGTCAAATTTGTAGCTGCAGATGGCAAATTGGAAATTAAGGGACGTTCAATTCCGGAAAATTCCATTGAATTTTATAGTGATCTACTAGTTTGGATCGAGGAATATGCAAACGCCCCGAAAGAACAAACGGAAATCGATATGAAATTAGAGTATTTCAATACGAGTTCCTCTAAATGCATCCTGGATGTGTTCAAAAAATTAGAAGTAATAAATAAGGCTGGCAAGAACGTTGTTGTCAATTGGTTTTACGAGGAAAACGATGAGGATATGTTAGAGGCTGGTGAAGACTATGACGCTATAATTGATCTCCCGTTTCAGATGAAAGTGATGGAGGAAATATAATTTTCTCAGGCATCAAAAAAAAATCCATTCCGAATTGACGGAATGGATTTTTTTTTGATGCTATTCTAGTTTTATTTATTTCGAGACAACATACCGTATGCTCTGCCCAAGAACCTTCCTAGTTTATTGAAAAAATCAAAAAAAAGTGTCAGGGATAATAGCAAGAACATAGACCATAATACTATTACGTTGGCCCAGAATGTATCTATTTTCTGTCCAAATAAATTTTTTGATGGCGCATAGAAATGTGAATTGAAGAATCTCGTATTGAATGTAGGAGCGTAGATCAAGTCCGTTTTTTGTATTAACTCATTCTTATGCTCCGCAATCATGCTGAAATCGTTTCTATTGGTCACAAAGTACTCTAAACTCTCATTGCTGTATTCGTTGTAAAGCTTTACATACTCTTCCTTCAGCTCTTTAGTTTTTGTTCGATCATAGATCAACCTTTCCTTTTCATTCTCAGCCTCATTGAAAACGTTTTTGTAATGATTGGACAAGATCTCAAGAAATTCATTGAGTTCATTTAAAACCTCCTCATTATAATCGTAGTAATTCAATTTGTCCAGGTATTCGAACTTAACGTTCTCAATAATCTCAGACTCTTTTTTTATTTCGTTATAAAGTAGAAGAAAAACCTTGTCTAACTCTTCCTTCTTTTCTTTATAACCATAATCTCTAATTATTTGATTGATCTTATTTTGAAGCTCCTTCTTCCAATTGTCCTTTTTCCAATTGGCATATTTTCTTCTATGATCAAACAGATAGAAATCTTTCTCATACTCATTGTCTTTAAATTGACGAACCGCTAGTGCCTCATAAGCCCATCTTGAGGCCATAATATTACCAATTAACGGCACACCTTTTTGCGAAGAGAAGTATGGATGTAATTTGTCAAATTTCACTATGATTCCACTAAATAACAGCTGTGGAATGATCATTATAGGAATAAGTATATAGATGACCTTTGCGGAATTGAAAGTTGCGGATATGTTCAACCCTAAAATATTTGCAAAGCTTGCTGTCGAAAACAACACCATCCAATAGGCTAAATTCATTCCCTTAATTTCAAGAATACATGAACCAACTATTGTGAAAAGCAACATTTGTATTGCGGAAATAGTCAACATCACTGAGATCTTAGAAAATATATAACTGCCTCTGCTTAAATTAAGGAATGATTCTCTAGCTCTTATGCGCTTATCACGGATGATTTCTTCAGAACTAACAGTAAGGCCTACGAAAAGTGCCACTATTACTGAGATAAAGATGTATTGCGGAATGTTTTCATTCAATCTAAAAACATACGCCCCCCCTTCATTTGCAAAATATTTTAAGAAAAATGCAAGAATTGCCGCCAATGCTGGTGCCTCGAGCATATTAATAAGCATATACTGCTTATTCGTAAGCTTTGATAATACATCACGCGTAAGAAATACTTTGAACTGATTCCACTTATTAGGAATCTTAAAGGCAGTATCAGGCATTTCACGAGAATTGGTCGTTGCCAAAATACCTTCCTGCTCTATATTCTCTTTATAGATCCTATTCCATTCCTCTGGAGTTTCTTTTCTGTTTTCACTTAGTTGACCATATTCGTCAACCATCTTAGCCTCCAAGATATTAAATACCAACTCTGGATTAACATTACCACACACATAGCATTCACTGTCATCGTTATTGGCATGTTGTGCATGATTCTTAAAGTACTTAATACTATCTACGGGATTCCCATTATAAATTGGGTAACCTCCCTGATCCATCAATAACAATCGATCAAACATTTTGAAAATCTGTGATGATGGTTGATGTATTACTACAAATATCAATTTGCCTTTTAGAGATAACTCCTTTAAAAGGTTCATTATATTTTCTGAATCTCGAGAAGACAAACCAGAAGTCGGTTCATCAACAAATAATACGGCAGGTTCTCTTATTAACTCAAGAGCAATGTTTAATCTTTTTCTTTGGCCACCACTAATAGTCTTCTCAAGTGGATTACCAACCTTAAGCTTAGCAGTTTCAGCCAAGCCTAACATAGAAAGCATGTTGTTAACTATATCGGTAATTTCTTTGTCTGATTTATTCCCGAAACACAATTTCGCAGTGTAGAATAAATTTTGAAATACACTAAGCTCCTCTATTAGGAGGTCATCCTGAGCAACGTATCCAATTTGACCTTCTACTTGCTCTTTTTCTTGATGAATATCAACCCCATTGATAGTAACATTCCCTGTTGAAGGCGTGTAATTGCCATTGAGAATGTTGAGCAGTGTAGATTTACCAGATCCACTACCTCCCATTATTCCAACCATATGGCCGGTTTCCTCTCTGAAATTAAAAGGGTGAAGCCCCTTGTTCCCCATGGGAAAGTCAAATTCTACCGCCTTGGCTTCAAATATTATTTTGCTTGCAGCACTCTCACTAACAAATGCACCAATGATGTCACTAAAATATATCGTTCCTGAACGTGTTGTCTTTAAGGCTGCACCGAGACTGAGTACATTAATCTTTTTCTTCAACAGTGGCATGCCACTAACAAACAACTCCTCAGAGCCAAGATATTTTATGAGATATAGATTTACGCTAGTTACCCTAAGGACAACTATCAATCCAGATACACCTTCTTTAAAAATTTGCTTTACGAATGGGTTGGCTGAATTCAACTCATTCGAAATGAGTAAAATATTTTTTGTTTGACTATTTTCTATACTATCTGAGGAAACATAATCTTTAAGCTCCGAGTATTCCTCCCTGCTGATATTAAAAGTGTCACTAACCGCGTCAAGAAAATCCCAATCCTGAACAGAAGGAGTTCCCTGTTTGTAGACGAATTCGATTAATCTTAGGACGACTATTACCTTTTGCGTTTGCTCTAGTTCCTCATTTATCTGAGCACATATTTTTAGAAGCTTGACCGAATTGACAGACGTTTTCTTTCGCTTTTTATTTTTATCACTAGCCTTATGAATGGTGGTATACTCCTCATAAATAGACAAATACCTCTCAACAAGATTATTACTTAAAATCTGTGAAAGAAATTGCTTAACAATCTTATCCCCTTTGATTTCGGAACCCTCATCATCCATTGCAACAATTGCAAATAGTTGCATCAAGGCCCTTAATATACTTTCACTCATATTGGCAGGTTTTTAGAAATTCAACTCCCTTGTTATTCGGTTATTTAGTTTTTGAATCCCAATAGTATTACAGCACATCCTGACTCCGCTTGGTCTTCATTCAGACTAGCTTCTATAATACAGTCCATATTGCTTTCTGTCTTAAAATTCCAATAGGGCGAATCGTTGTAAACAGTATTATCGAACAATAGCTTCCTATTTTGATCATAGACTCTAAATTCAAGAATACCGTCCGTTTTACCACTACATGCTGCTAACCTATATTCAATACCAGCATAAAAGGTAGTGGTAAATTCTGCCACTTCATCCTCGACCAAGAGCGCTCGATAGTTTTGACCGTCCGATATAAAATTTTCACCAAGATGGCTCAAACAGCGTGTATTCACTTCATCACATTGTGCTTTAAACTGAAATGCAGAAAAGGCAATAAATGCAAGTGCGATTAGTTTGTTTAACTTAATGTTCATATCTCTTTGATTTTGAATATTTTTCGAATTACTGTTTGAGAAAAGATTCTCTCAGCGATGTTATAGATGTACTTAATTTTAATAAAGTTTCATCCGTAAATTCATAATCCGTTGTTCCCTTAAGTATGGTTGTTTTAGAGTCGATATTAACTTCTGGCTGTTGGTAGTTGTAGGTATATATAACTTCATCAAAAATTTGTTCTATTTGAGCCAACTGTTTCACCAGTTTATTAGACTGATCGTTGTTACTAAACTTAGTGACCATTTTCAGTAGGTTTTTGTAAGAATTTTTCTGTCCTGCGATTTGTTGCTTAAGATCTTCATTCCCTCCCCTTATGACATCAAGAGAAAAATGCATACTTTCAACCCATCCCCCAACAATTACCCATGACGCAATATCCATTCTGTCGTTTTCCTGTAAATACTGATCCGCTTCTCGATAAAACTCAGACACCAATATCATCAAAGAGTCTACGTTATTAGTATTACTGGCCAATCTTTGTATTAGGGATTCATCAACGGCATTTGCCAAATTAAGACTCTGGGACAAAGATCTTAGTGTCATAAACTGTTGAATAGATTTCATTTGTTGGTTATGAATGCTCGCATAACCCATATCCGCTCCAATCATCCCCAAATGTATAGCCTTATCAAAATTAGAGGTCAACATTGAAATATCAGTATCACCAATAAGAACATCCTCATTGAACGAAGTCGCTGATTTTTTTAATTGAACAATCGATTCCAAGGGTGACGAAACACTAAAGAGATTGCCGTCAAGCGATATCAGTGATGCTGCGCCTGAATCCTTTGCATTGGCTTCAATTTTTGTAATAGGTGTATCCATTTTGGAATTTCCTTCATTAGCACAGCTAGTGACCATAAGGTTTAGCAAGAAAAATCCCGCAATTGTCTGAAGTTGTGATATTTTGAATTTCATGTCTGTATTTTATATAGCTCTCATTCGATGATCAATCTATTGAAAAAAGCAAAAATTACTATTGTTTATTTACCCTTTTCGATTGATTATCAACAGTCAATGTTTACGGAAATACTCCAGCGTTTGTTTCACTAAAATGAAGTATTTTGCAACAATATTTAAGAATTGAATTTGCCCGTTAATTTCCATTGTTTCAAACTCATTTATGTATCATAATCGTTGAATTCCACACTCAAGACATATTTCGTTGATGTGATCCTTCCTCTACCTCTAAAAAAGAGGTATTGCTATAGAGTTCCAAAAGAATACAATGAGCTCGTTACCAAAGGCCTTAGAGTCATTGTACCCTTTGGTCGTAAGAAACTTTATACTGCGATTATCGACAAGGTTCACAATGAGGCTCCTAGCCGTTATGATGCAAAATATATCCAATCCATACTTGATGAAAGTCCAATAGTTCTGGAACGACAACTGAAATATTGGAAATGGATCGAAGAATATTATATGTGTAATCCAGGTGATGTAATGGTGGCTGCGTTACCTGCAGGTTTCAAACTATCCAGTGAATCACGTGTTATTATCAGAGAGAATTTCACAGATGAAGAAAGTCTAACCGACAAGGAATTCCTGGTTTATGAAGCTCTTGAAATTCAAAATGTCCTTAGTTTAGATGAAATAGCCCAGATAGTCCAGTTGAAGACAACCTACCCATTGGTTAAATCAATGATTTCCAAAGGCGCCATTGTCATTGAAGAAAAGATTAATGATAAATACAAGCCGAAAATTGAAAAGTATCTTGAACTTAATGATAATCTGAAAGAAGAAGATCTCAAAGATATTTTCGATCGTCTGGAGAAAAAAGCGCCAAAGCAATTACAAGCGCTTATGCAGTTTTTGAAATCGAGTCAATATTTCAGCGCTGATTACAAGCCTGTTGCGAAAAATGTATTAAGTAAGGAAAGTGGTCTGTCCTCCTCAGTATTTAAAGCTCTTACAGACAAGAATATTTTGGTTCAATTTGAAAAAGAAATTGGTCGTGTAAACGTATCAAATCAGAATATAGAAAAAATAAAATCTTTATCTGACGACCAACTTTCTGCCTTTGATTCAGTTTGTCATGGGTTTGAATCGAATGATATTTGTCTTCTACATGGTGTGACTTCATCTGGTAAAACAGAAATATATGTTAAACTGATAATAGATATTCTGAAAGAAAAAAAACAAGTCCTTTATTTGGTCCCTGAAATTGCCTTAACAACCCAACTGATTACAAGATTAAGAAAATATTTTGGAGAGAAGGTTGGCGTGTATCATTCTGGATACAGTCAAGATGAGCGTCTCGAAATTTGGAATGATTTACTGAACGAAAAATACAATACTTACGATATAATTATTGGGCCTCGATCTACCTTATTTCTGCCATTTACTAATTTAGGATTGGTCATTGTAGATGAGGAGCACGATGCCAGTTATAAGCAATATCAACCAGCTCCGAGGTATAACGCAAGGGACTCCGCCTTAGTATTGGCAAAATTGCATCAAGCTAAGGTGCTTTTGGGCACTGCAACACCATCGGTAGAATCTATGTGGAATGCTGAGCAGGGCAATTACGCATATGTTGAATTGAAAAAAAGATATGGCAATATTCAACTACCTGAAATATTAGTCGCTGATGTTAAGAAAGAGCAGAAACGAAAATCAATGTCTGCCCATTTCACGTCTCTTTTGATGGATGAAATGAAAGTAGCCTTGGATAATAATCAACAAGTAATTTTATTTCAAAACCGAAGAGGTTATAATCCCATGTGGCAATGTCAAGACTGTGGTCATGTTCCCCAGTGTACGCAATGTGATGTAAGTCTAACATATCACAAACATATTGATCTGTTGAAATGTCATTATTGTGGATACAGTGAGAAAGCTTCGAAATCTTGCATCGCATGCGGGAGCAATAAACTAACGATGATGGGTTTTGGCACTGAAAAGATAGAAAATGATCTAAAAGAATTGTTTCCTAAAAACACAATAGCTAGACTTGATTATGATACGACCAGAAAGAAAAACGCATACTCAAAAATAATTGGGGAATTCGAATCTGGATCCGTTGACATTCTTGTAGGAACTCAAATGGTAACGAAAGGATTAGATTTCGACAGAGTTGCTCTGGTTGGAATCCTCAATGCAGATACAATGCTTAATAGAGCCGACTTTCGTGCATTCGAAAGATCCTTTCAAATGATGACTCAAGTTTCGGGTCGAGCAGGAAGAAAAAAGGGAGTTAATCGAGGGAAAGTTATCATACAGTCGTATCAACCCAACCATTGGATCATTCAGATGGTAACAGCGAACAATTTCATCGATATGTACAAGCAGGAAGTCTTGGAACGGAAAAACTTTTCCTATCCACCTTTTGTAAGAATAATAACGCTCACATTGAAACATAAACAATCTGAGCTTCTCGACTTGGGTGCTGAAGATCTCGCCCGGAGACTTAAAGAGAAATTTGGAGAGAGAGTATTAGGTCCTGAGTATCCTTATGTCGCCAGAATAAAAAATATATTTCACAAACAAATTCAATTAAAAATAGAGCGTGAAGCTTCTGTTACTAAGGCGAAAAACATTCTTCAAAATGAAATGAATGAATTTATTTTTGACAAAAATTTTAAAAACATACGCATCGTAATAGATGTGGATCCACAATAGCCTTTCCTATCTTCGCTCAATGAAAAGTTTTATCAGTATCATAAGACTCCCCAACTTATTGGTTATGGCACTCAGCATGATCATGGTGCGATATTGTCTTTTCTTACCGCTTTTAAAATATAATAACATCAAGCTAGAACAGGAATCAAGTTTGTTTTTTCTTCTCGTGATTTCTATAATTCTACTTGCTGCTGGAGGCAATATTATTAATGATTTGAAAGATGTTGAATCTGATAAAATCAATAAACCAGGGAAGAATAAAATTCCAGATAATATTTCTTTTAAAAGAGGCAATTTTCTTTATTATTTAATGACCAGTGCAGGTCTAATTATTGGATTTATTTCAAGTTATTTAGGAGATATACCCATCCTTTTTACCACACACATATTCATAGGTTTATCTCTATGGGTTTATTCCAATAAACTCAATCACATTCCTCTTGTCGGAAATGCATTGATTGCCGCTCTTTTAGCGCTGCTGCCATGGATCGTTTTTATTTTTGATTTCCCATCAATCATTTTAGCGCAACAAATCCCTCATAATACTTTCTCATTGTATGAAGGAAATATCATCAACTTCCAAACATATTTTTCTCTTATAAGTATTCTCGTTTTAGCTTATTCTTTGTTTGTATATCTGCAAAATATTGCCCGAGAAATAATTAAAGATGTAGTGGATTTGGAAGGTGATAAACTTACGGAATATAGAACCATCCCATCAGTCTATGGAATTAAAATGGCAAAAAGAATCATCCGCTATTCCATGTTCTTTTTAATAGGGCTATACTTGTTATTTGCATTGTTTGTACATTACTTTTTAGTTTCTGATAATATTATTCTTTACTTATTTTTTCTTTTCTCCTTTCTTGCCCCATTGATCTATTCCATTAAACTTTTACGTGATGCTCGGGAGAAAATTGATTTTATTAAATTAAGCAACTTCAACAAATTGAGCCAACTTATCGGACTGATAAGCATGCTCTATTTTTACCTATCATATTCATGAATTTACAACAACAATTACAAAACAAAAAAATCCTATTGGCTTCAGGGTCTCCAAGAAGACAACAATTGCTTGGAGGTCTTGACATTGATTTCGAAATAGTAAAACAAGATGTAGATGAAAGTTGGCCACCAGAATTAAAAGGAGGAGATATTGCTGAATTTCTAGCGTTAAAAAAAAGTAACGCTTTTGATAAACTTGGCGAGAATGAAATATTGATTACTGCAGACACTATCGTATGGCATCAAGATACAATTATGAACAAACCCGTTGATACAGATGATGCAAAGTCTATGCTTAAAAAGCTATCTGCTGATGAACATAAAGTTTTCACAGGTGTTTGTATTCGCTCCCTGGAAAAATGCGTTTCATTTTACGACACCACTTCTGTTGATTTTAAGAAATTATTGGATGAAGAAATCGAGTATTACATCACAAATTACAATCCATTTGACAAAGCAGGTTCATATGGGGCACAAGATTGGTTGGGTTATGTCGCGATTGAGAAACTTGAAGGTTGCTATTATAATGTTATGGGATTTCCTATGAGGAAAATATATAGTACGCTGCTAACTTTTTAAGCGAAGTTAAACCAATAGAGGTGAAATAATTTAATTGACCCGAATCCACTCTTGCGTTCTAAAAAAAAATGCGATGTATCCTCGCACTTGCAACTTACCATCTTCAACCCAAATCTTGCAATCATAACTTTTGCCATTTTCAGGATCAATAATAGTTCCTTCTGACCATTCATCATCATCTTTCTCCATACCTCGAATGATCTCCATTCCTTCGATTGCTTCGTCTTTACGATCATCAGAACATTTATCACAAATTGGGTTAGGCTCATCTGGATTAAGCAATGATATTATTTTGCCGTATGCCTTTCCATTTTTATCAAATATCTCAACAACACTTTTTTCTTTTCCCGTTTCATCATCAATGGTTTTCCAATGACCAAAAATATCTGTTTGACTCCACCCAATAAATGGGATTAACAATAGCAAGAAAACAATAGTAATATTAGTGTAATTCATCGAAAGAAATCTTACAATTCAACACCTTTATAAAATCCCAGATCCTTATTTAAAATGGCCTTTGTCATTGTTGCAATCTGACCTGTGTGATAAGAAAAATGTTCCGTGACATGCAAAATTATTCCAACGTTGGATAACTCATATACTTGCACTTTTTTTTGCGATAGCATATCTTCTTCTTTACAATTACCGATAACTACAATCGCTTCCTGCATCGTTTGATCCAACATCTTGTATAACTCCTGACCACTTCTTCCACCTGATGTGTTAAACTCTTTATCCCGTTTCCTCACATCGTTTTGGCCGTCAATCGATGACATAATATACTGCCTAACATTCCCACAGAGATGCAAAATAATATTTGCAACACTATTTGATTTTGGATTTTCCTTTATCCATAACTGATCTTCCAAAAGTAGATCAAGGCATTTTTTTATTCTTGGCAAATTTTCATTCAAACGTAATATCGCTTGGTCGAGAAATTCTTGATGATATTTAGTATTACTTGTCAAAAGATATTTTATTTCAGTTTGTTTTCGAGTGCATAATCACTCATTTCTTTATATACGTCAATATTACTCAAAGTTTTTTCATCAATAGAAATTTCTTTGGAAGTAACCTCACCCAATAAAGTGAAGTTGGTTTCAGACCCACTCATGAGTGTAATGAAATCTTCTTCTTGATCATTATTAACCGTCACTACTACTCTACTTTGGGCTTCCCCAAATAAAAATGCATCAAGCCTTATTTGATCTTCTGTCGTTATTTTAAAACCTAAATTTCGGTGGTAGCCTTTTTCTAATAAAGAGATAAACAACCCACCATCAGAAACATCATGAGCTGAAGAAATAGATTTAGACTCAATAAGTCCTGCAACACAATTTTGCAAGGTGTGTTCTTCATCAAGATTGAAATAAGGAGGAGGAGAAAGTTTCACTCCATGCACCGTGCACAAATATTCTGAAGAATTAATATCATTTTTATTTTCACCAATCAAGAAAATTTTATCTCCAGCTTGTTTAAAATCAAGGGACATTTTATTCTTCTTATCCGGTAACAAACCCAACATTCCTATTGTTGGTGTCGGCATAACAGGCTTCTCAGAATTTTTACCTACGGTATGATTATAGAAGCTCACATTACCACCCGTAACTGGTGTTTCGAACTTTATACAGGCTGCAGACATTCCTTTTATTGCACCAACAAATTGCCAATAAACTTCAGGGTTATAAGGATTTCCAAAATTTAAACAATTGGTAATAGCTGAAGGTATACCCCCACTACAAACGATATTTCTCGCGGCTTCAGAAACTGCAATTTGCGTACCAATATTCGGATCTGCGTATACATATCGAGAATTACAATCTACAGTCAAAGCAAGTGCCATATCACTACCTCGAACATCAACTATCCCTGCATCTGTAGGTGAGTTTGATGACATGGATTTTGTTCCCACCATGGAATCGTATTGCTCAGTCACCCATCTTTTAGAAGCAAGATTTACATTGGTGACCATTGCATTAATTGCACTATTAATGTCTTCAGGTTCCTTAATATTTTTAATGTCAAATTTTTGACTCTCTTTATAATATGCTGGCTCAGTATATTCTCTATCATATACTGGAGCACCTCCTCCCAGCACTAATTCACTAGCTGGGACTTTTGCTACTTCTTTTCCTCCAGCAAAATATCTTAATGTATCACCCTCGGTAACCGTTCCAATCTGAACGGCATGAAGATCCCATTTTTCAAAAATATCTTCTACTATTTTTTCCTTTCCCTTATGCACAACGACCAACATTCTCTCTTGAGATTCGGACAATAATATTTCATAAGGTTTCATATCTTTTTGACGAGTAGGAACCAAATCCAAATTGATATCCATGCCACAGCCGCCTTTTTCAGACATTTCAGAAGTAGAGCATGTGATACCGGCAGCACCCATATCTTGCATACCAACCATAGCATCCGTTTCCGACAATTCCAAGCTGGCTTCCATTAATAACTTCTCTTGAAACGGATCCCCAACTTGCACAGAAGGCAGATCGTTAGCAGAATCTTCTGTGAGATCTCCAGAGGCAAATGTCGCTCCGTGAATACCATCTTTTCCAGTATCAGAACCAACGATATAAACCGGATTCCCAACTCCTTTAGAAATGGCGCTAATCGTGTTTTCAACTTTCAATATACCAGCAGACATTGCATTAATTAGCGGATTGGTATTGTAAGATGAGTCAAAAAACAGCTCTCCACCTACAACCGGAACTCCGAAAGCATTTCCATAGTGACCGATACCACTTACACATCCCTCAAGATGCCATTTTGTTCTGCTCTCTTCGATGTCACCAAAACGTAAAGAATTGAGTTGAGCAACAGGACGCGCTCCCATCGTGAAAATATCTCTATTGATTCCTCCAACACCTGTTGCAGCACCTTGATACGGTTCAATTGCAGATGGATGATTGTGTGATTCTATTTTAAATACACAACCCAATCCATTGCCAATATCCACCAGACCTGCGTTCTCCTCACCAGCTTCAACCAACATGTGTGGTCCAGTTCTTGGCAGTGTCTTAAGCCATTTTATAGAGTTCTTATAAGAACAATGCTCAGACCACATCACCGAAAATATACTGAGTTCAGTAAAATTGGGTGTCCTGCCTAATAATTCTTTTACACGTTCATACTCTTCTGGAATAAGACCTAAGTCAGTGGCTGTATTGAGGTCAACCAACTCCTCTTTCTCAATGGTATTCATACTAAATGCTTATCAATTGTGAATTTCAAAATTACAAATATTAAGCTACGTGAATGGATTAAATTATAAACAAATAATTGCTCTTTTCACAAAAAAAAGCCATCCCGATAAATCGAAATGGCTTTGCAAATTTTGTAGTGTGATAAAATTATCTCTTCATCACCTTTTTTACAACTACATCAGTATCTGTTTTGATTTGGATATGATATAATCCCGAATCAAGTCCTGCAAGATCGAAACTCCTCATTCTGTCCACTTGTCCTTCGAATACCACTTTCCCATACGGGCTTCTCAAAAGCACCTTTGCGCCAGCTGGAGCTCCATGTAGAATTAGTTTGAACTCGTTAGCGCATGGGTTAGGATAAATCTTAGCATCCAATTTAGTTCCCACAGCAATCTTAGTCAATTCATCAACAATTGGCCTAGCTGTTTCAGGTCTAAAGGTATAGTTTGCATTCACCGGTGGAAACGTATCCATATTACCTAATTCAGCTGATGCGCTAGGGTTACCAGCATGGTTTTCAAGATACAGTCGAGACTTTAATTTGTCGGATTCATATCCTACACAAGGTCCTCCTGCTCCAAAATATGCCTCTGGATCGATAATTCTCGACATCCCATAAGTATACTCTATCTTATTTCCATCTTGGACTAGAGCCATTTGAAAATTCATATAATTGTTTGTCGTCTGATAATTTTGGTATTCTTTCTGAAAACCAACATTAGCCCATTCAATGACTAAAATAAAACTACCTTCCGAACCTAACAATGAATAACTCACCCTCGATTCTTTAATTTCCGAGCTTGTCCCTCGGTCTACCAAATCCATTGAGTGCATTGGACTCAACTCAAACATTGTTTCATACTCTTGTTGAGATTTATTATAAGCCTCAAGAACAGCATCTGCAGAGAATCTTAAGTGATCAGCAACCACATTTTCACCGAACTGGAAATCAAATCCTATCGGCAAGGTTGTTCCTGCCAGATCAGTAAGTAATTCTCTCTCTACAAGGTCAGTCGCGTTTTGCATATCGCGTATTTCCCCCTTTTCTAAATTAAAACTATGAGAAAACTGTGAAACAGCCACTTGACTGATCAACAATATCATTCCCAACATGTACATCTTTTTCATCATTTTCCTAGATATTAAAAATTTTTGTTTTCTATTTCATCATACTATTACGTGTTGACTATCAAAAAGTTTCATTTCTTTGAAAACATGGAGGTCATTATATCATTAGTAGGTGCCTTATTAGTGTTGGTTTATATTTTAAAGTCAAAACTATTCTATTTTAAAAAAGCACCAAGACATTTGATATTCGCTCTGTTTATTATCAAAATTGCTGGAGCATCTTTATTATTTCAGCATTATGATAATCTTGATGACAGAAGATTCTCGGACATCTTTAAGCATTACGATGATGGGTTGACAATCAAAAATGGAATTTTAAATAACCCCGCAGTTGGTGGTAAACTGCTCTTGCAACATAAATCAAATAATGAGTCATTCACTGAAATAACTGAAAATTGCCGATATTGGAATTCAGGTAAGACTATAGATAATTTCCAAGGAAATAGATTTATGATTAGGCTTAATGCTATATTGAGTCTCATAACACAGCAAAATTATTTTCTTCACCTTGTCTTTTTTACTTTGATAAGTTTCTGTGGAATGCTTATGTTGGTTAAATGTCTCCCCGAGTCATTCGAGCAAATGCAAATTCCACTCCTTGCGGCCCTTACCATTTCTCCTTCTTTGCTATTCTGGACCTCAGGTATTTTGAAAGAAAGCCTTACGGTGTTTTTACTTGGCTTGTTTTGTATTAATGCTTTCCGTTCCAAACATATTCGATCTCAGTTACTGCGTTATTTCATTATAGCACTCTCCATCTCTATCCTTTTTGTTATTAGACCGTACATATTATTAGCGCTTATACTTGGATTAATAATTTTTCAATTGCACAAATATTTAAACACTTCATGGCTAAGGTTAAGTATGGCGTCAATTTTATCTTTATTCGTCATTCTTATTATTCTTTTGCAATTCAGCCGTTTTAATCCGCTAAACGAAATAACTAATAAAAGAGTTGAGTTTGAAGAATTAGCAAAGACATTCGATGCCGGATCAACGTACTCCATACCAGTTGTAAATGAACCTATTGAAATCATCTACAAAGCCCCACAGGCAATACTAAACGTGCTGTTTAGGCCACATGTTTTTGAAATAGAGAATAAATCATATCTGCCTTTTGCCCTTGAAGGTGCTGTTCTTTTAATAATAAGCTTCTTGATTATTCCATTTTTCAAAAGACCTGAGAACAATCTACAAAGCATCATCGTTCCGGGGATGATGTTCATTTTAGTAGTATGCCTAATCATCGGGCTCACTATCCCTATACTAGGTGCTAGCGTGAGATATAGATCCCCGGCTATAATGGTTTACATTATTATCTTATTTTCACTCATTGATTGGAAAAAAATAAAATCCTTATCAGACTTAAAGACTTCGAAATGACAAGAACACTTACGCTTTTATTTTTATTGATTTTACTTGGCTCTCAGTATTCATGTGGGTTTAAATCACAAAAGGTTGATTTGATTATTCACAATGCCAATATATATACTGTGGATGAATCTTTTTCAAAGCACGAAGCCATGGCAATTATAGATGGCAAGATTTTGGACATCGGTCCTGAACGAGAAATTTTAAATAAATATAGCGCAACAAAAACAATCGATCTGGCAAAGCAGGTTGTATACCCAGGGTTTATCGATGCGCATTGCCACTTCTATGGATATGGTTTACATAAAACCGCTATTGATTTGAGAGGAACAAAGTCATGGGGTGAATGCCTTAAGAAAATTGAAACGTATGCATCAAATCACACTGGGGATTGGATCACGGGTAGAGGTTGGGACCAGAATGACTGGGCAATCAAGGAATATCCAGACAATAAGGAATTAAGCGAAATGTTTCCGAACAAAGCCGTTATGATAGACCGCATTGATGGTCATGCGGCCATTGTCAATAATAAAGTTCTGGAAATGGCTGGAATAGATGAAAATACTAGTGTGGAAGGTGGCGAGATAATAAAGGATTCGGAAGGAAAACTTACCGGGATTCTGATAGACAACGGCAAGAATAAAGCCATTGCCATAGAGCCTGAACCTAATAATGATATGATCTCCGAAAGCTTGCTACGAGCTCAAGAGGATTGCTTTGAAAATGGTTTGACAACAATAGATGATGCTGGCTTAAGCATGAATGTTATAAGAGTTATCGAAAAACTACATGATTCTAATAAGTTAAAAATGAGAATCTACGCCATGCTTAATCCAGAAGAAAGTTCTCTTGAGCAAATGAAAAAGGGGCATATAAATACTGAAAAACTTAATGTTCGATCGGTTAAGTTATATGGTGATGGTTCTCTTGGCTCCAGGGGAGCATGTCTAAAAAACCAATATAGTGATAGTCCAAATCATGTTGGCGCTCTTATTGAAGATCCAAGCTTCTATCACGAATGGGCAGAATTTTGTCTAACATATGGATTTCAAATGAATACGCATTGCATAGGAGATTCAACAAACTCAGAACTATTGAAGACATATGCCAACTACGTTAATGTTAGTGATGATCTGAGATGGAGAATTGAACACGCTCAGATTGTAGCTCCTGAAGATAGAAAGTACTTCAAGAATTTTGGCATTATTCCTTCTGTACAACCAACCCATGCAACATCCGACATGTATTGGGCGGAAGATAGATTAGGTGAAGAAAGAATGAAAGGAGCATATTCTTATCAATCATTGTTGAATCAAAATGGAATGCTCGCCTTAGGAACCGATTTTCCAGTAGAAGAAATAAGCCCCATTAAAACTTTTTTTGCTGCTGTCACAAGAATGGATTCAGAAAATTTTCCTGAAGGAGGTTTCCAGATGAATGAGGGACTAACACGCGAACAAGCCATTAAAGGAATGACAATCTGGGCCGCAATATCCAACTTTGAAGAAACCACTAAGGGATCTTTGGAAAAAGGAAAATTTGCAGATTTCGTTGTTCTTGACAGGGACATATTGACCATCGATGAATCTAAAATTCTTGATTCTAAAGTACTATATACTTTTCTCGATGGAGAACAAGTTTACAAACGTTAGACCCATCCCAATTTTTCTATTAGGGTTGGCAGTGCCACTTTGAACCAAACGGTATAGTTCTCAGCATTTTTGTCAACATCCATGAGCAGTTCATCCATAGGAACATATTTATACTCCATCACTTCATCAGGATTTCTCGCAATTTTACCTTCGTACTTACCAATTAACACATGATCAAACTCATGCTCTGTTAAACCTTGATCGAGTTCAGCTTTGTAAATAAAATCGAAAGACTTTTCTATATCACATACAAAACCCATTTCTTCTTGCAATCTTCTAGTGGCAGCTTCCAAAACTGTTTCCCCATCTCGTGGATGGCTGCAACAAGCGTTTGTCCATAATTTTGGAGAGTGATATTTACTTTCCGCGCGCTGTTGCAATAACATATTTCCAGATTCATCAAAAATGAACACGGAAAAAGCACGATGCAACAAGCCTTTCTCATGGGCCTCCATTTTTTCCATCAGCCCCAATTGCTTATCCTGCTCATCAACTAACACCACATTTTCCATATTGCAAATTTAGAGAATTACTTTTAACCCAGTAAAACATCCATTTACGGGATTTCCAAACAAGCATCAAGAACTAAAGATTATGATTAATTTTGCATAGTGCAAGTTTCAGACCACATTAGATCCCTAATAAAGAAAATCCCTAATCGACCTGGTATTTATAGATTCTATGATACCAATGACGAAATAATATATGTTGGCAAGGCTAAAAAACTGAAGAATAGAGTTAGTTCGTATTTCAATAAAAACAAATATGATTCCAGTAAGACAAAAGCCCTAGTTCGTAGAATTCGTGACATCCAAATCATGGAGGTAAATTCCGAGCAAGATGCATTACTTCTCGAGAACACCCTCATAAAAAAGCATACCCCAAAATATAACATTCAGCTTAAGGACAACAAGTCATTTCCTTGGATTTGTATTAAAAAGGAGCCCTTTCCTAGAATTTTTTCAACTAGAAATACCACCAATAAGAGAGATGAGTTTTACGGACCATATGCCTCTGTAAAAATGATGCATGGTCTGCTGGATCTTATTCGTAAAATGTACAAAATAAGAACTTGTAAATTATCTCTTACTGACAAAAACATAGCCAAACAGAAATTCAAACTTTGTCTTGAATATCACATTGGAAATTGTAAAGGACCCTGTGTTGGAAATCAGAAACAAGAAGATTATGAAAGGGTGATCAATGAAATAAGATATATTTTAAAAGGTAACCTGAGTGTAGTATTCGTATCATTAAATAAAGAAATGAAAGAGTATGCCAACAAATTGGAATTTGAAGAGGCACAACTTATTAAAGAAAAAATTGCTCGTTTACAGAAGTATCAGGGTAAATCCACGGTGGTAAGTGTTCTTGATATTAATGCAGAAGTTTATGGCTTGGTTCAAGGATTCAAAAGGTCATTTGTCCATTACATGAAAGTGGTTGAGGGTTCGATTGTCAATGGTTATACCATAGAACTTAATTCGCATTTAGAAGAATCGGAAGAAGAAATATTAGGGTTTGCAATTCAACAAATTAGAGAGAAAATAAAGGAGCCGGAAAAACTCGTTTTGGTTAGTAATTTAACTGACATCATTATTGATGGAACAGAAATAATGATGCCACAAAGAGGAGATAAAAAATTACTAGTTGAATTGGCCGAGAGAAATGCTAAATACTTCATGTTTGATAAAAACAAACAGGATAAAGTTGTTGATCCCGACAGACATTACAAAAGAGTTCTGGAACAAACCAAAGTAGATTTGCGTCTTACTGAATTACCGGTTCACATAGAGTGTTTTGACAATTCTAATTTTCAAGGAACGAATGCCGTTGCGGCATGTGTTGTGTTCAGAAATGCTAAACCCGCAAAGAAAGACTACCGTCATTTCAACATCAAAACAGTTGTAGGGCCGGATGATTATGCCTCGATGGAAGAGGTTCTCTACAGGCGCTATAAAAGGTTGCTTGATGAAAAAGAATCATTACCTCAACTAATTGTAATTGATGGTGGAAAAGGACAATTGAGTGCGGCTGTAAAAAGCTTGGAAAAATTAAATCTACGTGGGAAGATAAGCATCATTGGCATCGCCAAAAGATTGGAAGAAATATACTTTCCCGATGACCCCATTCCATTATATATCGACAAAAGATCAGAGTCTTTAAAGCTGATTCAAAATCTTAGAAATGAAGCACACAGATTTGGAATAACCCATCATAGAAACAAAAGATCTAAAGCCGCGATTGGTACAGAGTTGACACAAATCAATGGTGTTGGTCAAGGTACCGCTGATCTTTTACTCCACACTTTTGGTTCGGTAAAAAATGTGAAAGAAGCAACTGAAGAGCAACTGAGAAAACACGTTGGGCCCTCAAAAGCTTCAATTGTTTTTGAATATTTTAGAAATAAATTATAAGGAATTAAGTCAACTTATTGGTTAAGATTTTCATCTCAACAACAGGCGTTATATTTTGATATAGGATTCGATAAACGGCCTCCGTGATCGGCATATCAACCTCAAGCTTCTCATTCATTGCCACGATGCTCTTAACCGCATAATAACCCTCGGCTACCATGTTCATTTCGACTTTTGCAGATCTTACAGAATAACCCTTTCCTATCATCGTCCCAAAGGTTCTGTTTCTACTAAATTGAGAATATGCCGTCACTAATAAATCACCCAAATAGGCAGATGATTTTACATCACGATGAATCGGTTTCTTTTTATCTACAAACCGTGAAATTTCTTGTAAAGCATTCGAAACAAGAACCGCCTGAAAATTATCACCGTAACCCAATCCGTGACAAATACCACTTGCTATGGCAAATACATTTTTTAAGACGGCTGAAATTTCCATACCCAAAACATCATCCGTAAAACTAGTTTTCACATATCGACATTCTAATTTTTCCGCTATATACTGCGCTCTATCGGTATCTTTACAAGCTACTGTCAAATATGACAATCGCTGCATTGCTATCTCCTCAGCGTGACAAGGTCCAGCGATTATCCCGATAGATTTATATTTTAAATTAAATCTCTTTTTGAAATATTCAGCAGGCACCTGATCAAATTCTGGAATAACTCCCTTAATGGACGAAAAAATAATTTTACCGTCAAAAATATCAAGCGGTAAATCTTTTATGCAATCGTGCAAAAAGGCTGATGGAATTACAACTACCAAATATTCAGATATGGCGATCGCCTCTTTAATATCCTGCGTTAGCTTTATGTTCTCAATCTTCAATTCAGCGCTAGAAAGATATTTCGGATTTCTTCCGTAATCACTAATGTAATCGTACTTTTCTTGGCTGTTGACCCACCAATTAATAGTATCTCCACTTTCAGACAATATTTTAACTAATGCCGTTGCCCAACTACCACTTCCTAGTACCGATATTCCTCCTTTCTCCATCTTTTAATTTGGGTCTGATTATTGCAAATATATACTTTAATGTGCCCATTGGAGTTAGTTGTATAAATCAAAGCCAATAATTGTTGTAAAAAGCACTAATTTCGGATTAGTATATTATGAGAAAAATAAATATTAAAAAGATTACCATCAGAGCATTTTCAATAGCCTTAACTGTCTTGTTTTTCAACTCTTTAAGCGCCCAAGACAGCCTGAAAGTTAGAGTTTCCGGAGAAATATTCGATTTTGAAACACAACTCAACATTTCGTATTTCATGATTATTAATAAAAGTACTGGTAGCGGGACGTTTGGTGATGCTGACGGATCTTTTGTCCTCAATACTCTAATTAATGACACCATTCTTGTGGGTGCTTATGGCTATACAACTCAAAATTTTGTTGTGCCTACTCCCGACACGGATATAATGAGTGTTACTAAAAAATTCTATCTGAAAAAATTAGCACTCACCTTGCCTGAAGTTGTAATAATTCCTGAAAGGGAATTAAGTGAAATCAAGCAAGACATAGATGATTTAGGATTCAACGAAAAAGACTATCGCGTTTCAGGTGTAAATGCTATTGAACATCCAATTACTTTTCTATACCAAATGTTTAGTAAACGAGAAAGATCCTTCAGAAAGGTTGTTGAATTAGAAAATGAAGAGCGCAGAAGAGATTTATTAAAAGAACTGTTTGAAAAATATGTAGACTACGACATCATTAACCTAGCTGATGAGGATTTTGACGATTTTATCGATTATTGTAAAGTCTCAGATCAATTATTGCAGTCTACAACCCAATACGAATTCATCAATCTAATTAAAACCAGATACAAAGGTTTTCAAATATATTCGAAGCGAAGAAAAGCTTCTCCTGTTTATCAAAAAATTCATAACGAATAAGCGTCCATATGAATCTTAAATCCACCTATCTATGCCTCCTGCTATTGGTGGCGATTTTCTCGTGTAATTCGGAAAACGATCAAGACAGTTCATCAAACTCCGAGACTAAAAACGTTTTCACAAATGATTTTCTGGCCAAAATTCATACGCACAAGGATCTTAGAGATTCGCAATGGCTTAACTCAAATATAGACTCAGTTAGTGCAGAAGAATTAACACATGTTCTAAATGCTATGGCTAGTTGCAAGGACTCCACTTCTCTTGAGCCAATTCTCATGAGAGTTATCAAGGCTGACATCAATGAATCAGAGTTTTTAATAGGCATGAATGCGGTTGCCAACCTGGCGACCAAAAATTCCGCTCAAAGACTTATTGGTTTTTGTGAAACGATGGCTGATGGCAAAAAAATGGAATCTGTTTTAATGGCAATTGGATCTACAGGTGATATATCGGCACATGAATTTTTGCTCCGAAAAAATATATCAGTAGGCACAATGCATGGCTTGTACAGAAGTTTTCTGAAAGGAAATAACGATATCGCAGTCTGTGAAAAAGCCATTGAGGGTCTTTCAAGTGCGAATAAGGATATCAGGTATTGGTCGGCACATATTCTAAACAGACAAAGGGATCATGACCTGACAAGTTATTTTGAATCCTTGAAAAAAGCGTTCGACACGGAAAAAGAGGAGTTAGTAAAAATACCCTTGGCCGGATCATTTCGGGAAGTTATTGGTGTTGCGAAATCAAAATTTATGCAGGGTCAATTCTTAAAGGAGACCAATCCCTTAGTCCTAATAAATCTAATTCGAACATTGGACAAGTCGGATTTCCCAGATAATTACAAAGCACTAGTTGCCCTGTCAGATAATCCCACCGAACAGGTTGCAACTACTGCACTCGGATATCTTGAGAATAATTACAATCCCGTGCTTGATGAGGACTTGAAGGTCCTTGAGCAAAACACGGAGAATGACATTGTAAAGGCTGGGCTATATAAAATATTTGCAGTGGCTAAAGATGCTGAAGCTTACACCAAGACGAAGAAACTTTTTAGTGAAACGAAAAACAAGGCGCTGAAAGGATATCTTATTTCTGTCATGGCACAAGATCCTAAAAACAAAAGTTGGATTTTTGACATATTAAATAATGATCAACTTCCCGTTTTGCAAGGCATTGCACATCAGAGTTTGCTCGACATGAGCACTGATGAAGAGAAAAAAGAGTTTATTTCACAAGGGTTGCAGTCTTCTAATGTTGCATTAATTTGTCAATCTGCAGCAGCTATTCGTAGTGAAAAAATCGTAAAAAGGGATGCTGTAAACTGGACTGATTTGATGCAGAAGAAAACTTCAGAATTAGTACTCCCAAAAGAACTTGAGGCGCTGGTTGAAATGCGTAAAAGCATAGCATACCTTAGTGATGAAGCTGTCGAAGATTACAAGCCGAAGTACAATCATCCGCTTGATTGGCAGCTGATAATGAAATTGCCTAGCAGGCCTGTGATTGAACTCAAAACCAGCAAAGGTGTTATTGAATGGGAATTGTATCTTGATAAAATTCCTGGTGCTGTTTCCACAATAGTAAATTTGATTGATAGTGGATACTATGACAATAAAATATTTCACAGAATAGTACCCAATTTTGTTGCACAGGGTGGATGCCCACGTGGTGATGGTTGGGGAAGTCTAAACTTTAGTCTTCGCTCAGAGTATGCCGATGGTATGGATTATACTGCGGGAGCTATTGGTCTAGCTTCGGCTGGAGAAAATACAGAATCTTGCCAATTCTTCATGTGTCATTCAGCCACACCACATCTCGATGATAGATATTCCGTCATCGGTCGTGTCACAAAAGGCTTAGATGTTCTCTGTAATATTGGTCTTGGAGATACCATTGAAAGTATGAAAAGGATCAACTAGTGCATTGGAATTTTAACTGCTGCAGTTCTATCTGAATCATCTATTGTTGAAGGATAATTAACCTTATCCAATTCAGACTTCATGACTTTAGCTGCCAAAAGAAATTCTTTCAAGATATCATCTGGCAATGGCTCTGAAGGCTCAAACTTTTCCCTGAGGTGATCTACTTGTTTTCCATTTTTCCAAAAACGATAACACACATGTGGACCAGTCGCCAAACCTGTAGAACCGACATATCCAATAACCTCTCCTTGACGGACAAAATCTCCAACTTTCGCCACTCTTTTACTCATATGAAGATACTGAGTAGTAAAGGTACTGTTATGTTTTATTTTGACATAATTCCCATTCCCCCCCTTTCTTCGAGATTCAATTACGTTTCCATCACCTGTTGCTAAAATTGGTGTTCCTGTCGATGCGGCATAATCTGTTCCCAAATGTGGTTTATTCCTTTTCTGTACTGGATGAAATCTTCGCATGGTATATCGCGATGTAAGTCTCCCAAATTTTAATGGAGATTTCAAAAAAGCTTTTCGTAATCCCTGACCTTTATCATCAAAAAATCGAGGCATTCCATCTTGCTCAAACTTTAATGCGTAAAACTCCTCACCACTATGTTCAAATAGACAGGCCTTCACATCACCGATGCCTATAAACTCATCATCTACAATCTTTTGATCATATATAATCTTGAATTTATCCCCTTTCTGTAGTCTATAAAAATCAATTGTCCAAGCGAAGATGTCTGCCATTTCCATAGCAAGAGCCGGACTTAAATTCTGTTCTGTTATCGTCATGAACAAGGATGATGATACGATACCGCTGGCTTCACCTTCTCTGATAGTTACTTCCCTTTCCCCAGTACTCGCATAAATACTGTCTCCAAGATGAAACTTAACAAAGTTAATGGCATCCCGCTCATATATCATACAAAATGCACGGCCAACAGAATCTTTATCACAGATGAGATGAAACGGTCTTCCAGCTTTTAAAGCTCTAACATCAAAAACCGATTTAGCATTTTTAGCAATCCTATCAATATCAACATAACTCACTTTATGCGGCAGTAAAATGTCAGATAAAAATTGATTGTTTTTTAGCGTATCATGAATGATCATATGCTTGTTCATATCAAATCCAAAGAATTTGTCGGGCTCAATCTCGACCTTTTCTTCTGTAATTAATATTGGGCTAGGGCTTTTAGATGAACAGGCCGCAAAAAGGATTGCGACCAGTATTACTAATGTAGTTGATTTGGTAAAAAACATTTATTTATATTGAATAGGAACTGAAGCAAAGAAAAAAAATGCTGGCGTTAATATCTATGCTGTCATAAAATTCTATTAACAATCAATTGGATTACTAGCTTCTATCCGTGCATTGTACTGTTAACTCCATAGCTTGTAATAAGTTGCCCTTCGAATTCAAGAAATTCTTGCCATCGCTTGTCTACCGCTTCACGATCGCCATATTTTCGAGCATAATTCAGGAACGTAGCATAATGTCCGGCTTCACTCTCCATCAACCCACGGTAAAATCTTTGCAAGTCTGGATCACTGATTTCCTCTGAAAGCAACTTGAATCTTTCGCAAGATCTTGCTTCAATCATCGCAGAGAACAGTAAACTATCAACCAATTGATCAGTTTTATCTCCGCCTCTTCGAATATACTTTCGAATATCATTCACATATTGGTCCTTACCCTCAGCTCCGAGTTTCAACCCTCTTTCCTCTAACTTAACGGTAACCATTTTAAAATGCTCCAGTTCCTCTCTGGCTATTTCCAGAAGTTCAGCCACTAAATCAGGTTTGTCATGAAACTTTGTAACCATAGAAATAGCATTAGAACAGGCTTTTTGCTCACACCACGCATGATCGGTCAAGACCTCTTCAATGTTTTTCTCTGCAACCCCCACCCATCTTGGGTCTGTGGCCATCTTTAATCCCAACATATTTAATCCATTTAAGCTGCAAATATAAAGATTATGGAGACTACTTTGTGCGTTAAACTGCTATTCATCATTAATTTAAGCCTGTACACAAGCGCTATTTTTTAATACTTTCGCGACTCATGGATATCACTCGAGCTTTACATAACGCAGAAAATATTCTTAGAGACTATATTGACATGGTACTCTCTGACTGTTATGGGGATGAATGGTACCAGGAGGCCGGAGTTGAAATACGGAAGATTAATGAATGGGAGATTCGTAAAATTCCTGAAGAAACAGGCCCTATGATTGTGAAAGGCAAGGAGAAGTTAATTCAATACGCCAAATTCAACGATATTAGAAAAATCCTTAGAGAAAACTGGGTGTCTGATTTTCAAAATACTTTCGGAGATCAAGACATTATGGACTCTTTTTTGAAGATCATAGAGGAATATCGTGACCCAGGTAGCCGTAGACGAGAGTTATTTGTTTATCAGAAACACTTGATTCTAGGAATTTCTGGGGAAATAAGAAATAAAATAAGCATTGCACTTAGTAGAGCGGATACCGGCAAGGAGGTCTTTCCAAGGATTGAATCTCTAAAAGATAATCGGGGTGGGCTTTGGACTCCAGGCAGTCCTCGTAAAGTAAAAACCAATCAAGTCCTTAAGACAGGTGATCAGTTGGAATTTATTGTAACAGCCTACGATCCAATGGAAGAAGATCTCGAGTATCGAATTTTTGGCAAAAAATGGCAAATAAACAATGTCATTTTATATACCGTGGAAGACGGATTAGTCGGTAAAGATAGAACCATCAATGTAACCATTAGAAGCAAAAGAAAATACCATGCATCTCCTCATGGCTACGATGATAGAATTTCTTTCGTCTACGATATCGTACCCGAATAATTAGAAATCTTTTCTTATTTAGACCCTAACAAGACTATTGTACCAAATGATAAGCTCATTTAGTAAATCCCTGTTTTCAACTTCGCTTAATAGGATTTGAACCTCTTCGAAGGATTGGGTTCTCTCTGAACTTGCATTCACAAGTAATAATTTGTAGTAGGCTATCATCTCTCTCACTTTTTCAATCAACAACTCAATTCAACGTGTTCTTTGTGCAAAAGTTACATGTAATCATATTTTGGCCTGAATTAATGCCAAGAACCAATCATTACTGTTCAAAAAAAATATTTTTTCAGAAGAAAGAATCAACGGCTTCTGACATCAATTTCGTAAGCTTGCATTCTAAATAATTGATCGTATGAATCTTGATTTGAAAAACAAAAATGCACTTGTTGCAGGAAGTTCAAAAGGTATTGGTAAAGCAACTGCAATCCAGTTATCAAAATTGGGCGCTAGTGTTACATTGTTGGCACGTAATAGAGAATCTTTAGATCAAGTACTTCAAGAGTTAGATCTCAGCTCCGATCAAAAACATCAAGTACTGGTTGCTGATTTCAGTAACCCTAATGATTTAAAAAAAGTAATCAATGGTCATATTCGTGAAGGAAATGAATATCATATTCTAGTGAATAACACCGGTGGACCTTCGGGTGGGCCAATAATCGAAGCAAAGCTGACGGCATTTGCAAACACCTTCACCCAACATCTACTTTGTAATCAAGTACTAGCACAAGCTGTTTTCCAAGGGATGAAGGATGCTGGATATGGGAGAATTATCAATGTGATTTCAACTTCAGTAAAACAGCCTATAAATAATCTTGGCGTATCAAATACTATACGAGGTGCAGTGGCCAATTGGGCCAAGACTCTTGCAAACGAAATTGGTCCATTTGGTATTACGGTTAATAATGTTCTACCTGGTTTCACTGACACAGGAAGACTTAAAGAAATTATAGAAAATAAAGCGATTGTCACTGGCAACTCCAAAGAACAAGTTGTGAAGACGATGGAAAGAACTGTGCCCTTGAGAAGAATTGCTCAGCCCGAAGAAATTGCAAACGCAATTTCCTTTCTCGCCACACCTGCCGCATCATATATCAATGGGATTAACGTTCCAGTAGACGGTGGTAGAACAGGGAACTTATAACAAGTGGACCTTTTTGCTTTAAATGAGGTGAGTAAGCTTGGATTTCCCCACTTTAAAACACTAGAATACTTATAGTTACGGAAATATCGTTGAGCTATTGAGATCTTTAAATCAGGATTTATCAATTCAGGCTTCGATTAAAATCTTCATCTCAAATACCTCCGAATTCCGCTTTCAGCGTTACAGACACTAACCTGAGTAATTAATTCCTTGCATTCATGTGAGACAAAAAAGTGTGTTAAAAAAAGTTAAGTATTAGGACAATCTTTAGGAAAGGAGCTAGTTTTGTTAGAAGATGAAGAAAAAAACATTATTCATTGTTATTTCACTGATGGTTATTGCATTTATTGGCCTCAGTACTATTCAAGTGTATTGGATACAGAATTCCATTACCCTAAAAGAATCTCAATTCAGTTTCAGTGTCAAGTCGGCTTTGGCTGACATTTCCAATTATCTCGAAAGACAAGAAGTCAATGAACGCATGAGACAATCCGGTTTCGATGAGCAGTTTTGTTTCCAAATTGACAGTACTATATGCTTCAGTCCTGGAAATGGCAGAAACGGAAATATGACAGTTTCGAATGATTCCGTCATTCTCTTGGGAAATGGAGATATCATTAAGTATCAAAGTCAAACAGTCAATAATGTTGAGTCTGGTATGCAGTCAATGACAGTTTCTGCAGGTGTAAGTTCAATTTTTGATGAACTTTCCTTTCAAAGAGCACAGTTTATGTCCGATATGTTCATGGACCTTTTTGCACGAAGAGATCAACTTCCAATACAATATAGCCTCGATCTCGACAACCTGAAACCAGTAATCGATAAAGCGCTGAAAATTAGAGGTGTCGAATTGAATCATAATATTGGAATATTGAGCAGAATTGGACAACCATTGGCCATTCAATCTGGAATGAATAAAACTTCATTTGATGATCTCATGCAATCAAATTATAGAATGCCCCTATTCGATAAGGGGATGTTCAATAATGGTTACCGACTTCATTTGGACTTTCCCAACGAAAGAAAACAATTGTTGATGGGCATGTGGCCAATGCTACTTAGCTCAGGCATTCTTATGCTTATTATTATTGGAGTCTTTTGCTTCACGATCTTCACGATTCTCAAGCAAAAAAAAATATCTGAAATCAAAAACGATTTTATTGGTAACATGACCCATGAATTAAAGACTCCTATTTCGACAATTTCATTGGCTTGCGAAGCTCTTTCTGATGACGGCATGGTTACGAACAAAGGAGCAAAAGATAGATTTGTAGGAATGATTCGTGAAGAGAATCATAGATTGGGGACCTTGGTTGAAAATGTTCTTAGAACAGCAATAATAGATAAAGGTGAATTGAAATATGACTACCAACAAACAGACATTTTGAATCTATTAAAACAGGCTTGTAAGAATGTAAAAATTAGAATAACAAAAAAGGGTGGGGCACTTCAAGAAAACTATTTTTCAGAAAGCGTATTCATGCTTGCTGATCAAACCCATATGAGCAATGTTTTTTACAACCTTCTGGACAATGCAATCAAGTATAGTCCTGAACAACCAAATATTAAAGTTGATGTTAATCAACAAAACGATATAACCACCATTAGCGTATGGGATAAGGGTTTGGGAATATCTAAAGAAAATCAGTCGAAAATATTTGATAAATTATATCGAGTCCCCAATGGAAATACTCATGATGTAAAAGGTTTTGGACTAGGTTTAAGTTACCTAAAAGTAATCGTTGAACAACATGGGGGAACAGTTTCTGTTAATAGCAAGCTAGGTGAAGGCTCATGTTTTACCATTAAACTACCAATGTAATATGTATAAAATTAAATCAGTTCTTCTTGTTGAGGATGACATGAATCTTGGTAATTTGTTGTGTGAATTTTTAAGTGTTAAAGGCTATGAAACGACACTAGCTAGAAATGGTGAAGAGGGCAGTCAATTATTCATTACGAACACCTATGATTTTATTATTTTGGATGTGATGATGCCAAAAAAAGATGGTTTTACTCTTGCAAAAGAAATACGTGTGAAAGATAAACATACTCCCATTCTTTTCTTAACGGCAAAGTCCATGAAGGAAGACACACTAGAAGGGTTTAAAGTTGGTGCGGATGATTACATGACTAAACCATTTAGCATGGATGAATTGGTTGCTCGAATGAAAGCGATTGCGAGACGAATGCCCACGAAAAATGATTTGATTGGGGAACAAACTATTGGTTCATTGTTGTACGACCCGATTCGTCAGTTTATTAAAACTGGAAAAGAATTATCTAAGCTTACAACAAAAGAAAATGAGTTGTTAAAAATGCTTGTTGTAAATAAAAACAAAGTGCTTGACAGAACTGATGCGCTCAAGAAAATTTGGGGTGACGATAGTTACTTTAATGGCAGGAGCATGGACGTTTATATTACTAAATTACGAAAGCACTTAAAAGGGGATGATAATATTGAAATCGTAAATGTCCATGGCGTTGGATTTCGATTACAAATTACGAAGAAAATAGATTAGAGACTTCCCTCCCATTCTTGGTAAAACTGTTCGAGATATTTTTCCAAAAACTCATGCCTTTTCATCGCCATTTTTTTCCCGGTATTTGTATTCATTAAATCTTTCAGCAACAAAAGTTTTTCGTAAAAATGATTGATCGTAGGAGCCGTACTTTTCTTGTACTCTTCTTTGGTCATATCCAAGTCGGGCCTTACGTTTGGATCGTAAATAACTCTATTCTTATACCCTCCATAGTTGAATGTTCGGGCAATCCCGATGGCTCCAAGCGCATCCAATCGATCAGCATCTTGTACCACATCCAATTCCAGAGAATTAAAAGTTCTTGCTTCTTTTCCTCCCTTGTAAGAAACGTTTTTAATGATCTCGACAACATGATCAACAATGTGTTTTGGAATATCTAATTCTGACAAGAATACTCGTGATTTTTCTGGACCAATTTCTTCATCGCCATTGTTAAATTTTGAGTCTGCAATATCGTGTAACAACGCACCCAATTCCACAACAAGCAAGTTAACTTTTTCTGTTCCAGAAATGTTTTTGACGTTATTCCAAACACGATAAATATGCCACCAATCATGACCACCTTCCGCATCCTTCAAAGTGTCCTGAACGTACTTTACCGTTTTATCAATAATTTCTTTTGAACTCTGGTCCATCATTAATTGTCAGACAGTTTTTCTTTTATTTTACTGTCTAGAGGTATCGCTTCACCACTATTGTCTATTCTTACGAAAACAAATTTTGTTGAACATACAACCCGCTCTTCTGCCGTATGTACATTTTTTCTTCTGGCTTCTATATAGAGTGTTACGGAAGTGTTTCCAACAGTTAGTAGTTTACCGTAAATCATTATTTGATGACCAACTTTCACAGGTTCTTTGAAAACAAGTTCATCTATTTTTAGGGTGACCATATTACCCGTTTGACAGATGTCACAAGCAAAAGTAACTGCCGATTCGTCAAGCCATGCCAAAAGAATGCCACCAAACAAGTTGCCGTGAACACCAATATCTTTGGCCATGCATAAACGCTGGGATAATAATCTCATAAACTACTTTACCAATTTTTTATATTTGATTCTTTTCGGTCCAACATCACCAAAACGTTTTCTTTTATTTTCCTCGTATTCAGAATAAGTTCCTTCAAAATAATTAACAACAGAATCACCTTCGAAAGCTAAAATATGCGTGCAAATTCTATCTAAAAAATATCTATCATGAGAAATAACAACAGCACATCCAGCAAAGTTCAATATTCCCTGTTCCAATGCTCTCAACGTATTAACATCGATATCGTTTGTAGGCTCATCCAATAATAAAACATTTGCTTCTGTTTTCATGGTCATCGCAAGATGTAATCGATTTCTTTCTCCCCCAGATAGTACACCTACTTTTTTACCTTGATCAGAACCATTAAAGTTGAACTTCGAAACATAGGCTCTTGAGTTGAATTTAGTCCCACCAATCTCCACAATTTCATTTCCACCACTGATGACCTCCCAAACATTTTTATCCGGATCAAGATCCTTATGTGTTTGATCTACATATCCAATCTGGACCGTTTCACCAATTGAAATAGTTCCCGAATCCGCCTGCTCTTCTCCCATAATCATTCTGAAAAGAGTTGTTTTACCTGCACCGTTGGGTCCTATCACACCAACAATACCCGCGGGAGGTAAATTAAACTCAAGATTATCAATAAGTAATCTATCATCAAAGCCTTTGGTTACACCAGTAAATTCTATGACCTTATTTCCGAGCCTTTGGCCATTAGGTATAGGTATTTGTAGGTGAACCTCTTTAGCAGCCGTGCCTTCTGCCATAAGTTTGTCGTAATTTTTCAGTCTCGCCTTATTTTTAGCATGTCTTCCTTTTGGCGCCATTTTAACCCACTCCAACTCACTTTCAAGCATTCTCCTTTGTTTGCTCTCTGTTTTTTCTTCTTGCTTCAACTTTTTAGCTTTCTGCTCCATCCAAGTCGAGTAATTCCCTTCCCAAGGTATGCCCTGGCCTCTATCCAATTCAAGTATCCAACCAGCAATGTTATCCAAGAAATATCTATCGTGAGTTACTGCTATAACTGTTCCTTTATATCTCTTTAGATGCTGCTCTAACCAGTCAATTGATTCAGCATCAAGGTGATTTGTTGGCTCATCAAGAAGTAATACATCAGGTTCAGTTAAGAGTAATCTACAAAGAGCTACTCGTCTTCTTTCCCCTCCGGATAAATTCTCAACTGAGCTATCACCTGGGGGTGTTCGCAAAGCATCCATGGCCTGTTCCAATTGTGTATCCAATTCCCAAGCATTACATGCATCAATTTTATCTTGAACAACTGCTTGACGGTCAATTAATTTCTGCATTTTGTCCGGGTCGCTCATCACCGTCTCATCCATAAAACCGTTGTTAATCTCCTCAAATTCAGCCAACAGATCAACAGTGTCTTGCACTCCTTCTTGAATAATCTCTTTTACCGTTTTATTTGGATCCAACGTTGGTTCCTGCGGCAGGTATCCAACACTATATCCATCATTACTCCAAACCACATCACCTTGAAACGCTGTATCAATTCCAGCAATTATTTTCATCACTGTGGATTTACCGGAACCATTCAGTCCAATAATCCCAATTTTCGCACCGTAGAAAAAAGAGAGGTATATATTTTTAAGTATGTGTTGGCCTTTTGGTGTCGTTTTATTGACTTTCACCATTGAAAATATGACCTTTTTATCGTCTGCCATGGATATTGTTTTAGATGGAATTAAATAATTCCGTTGGATTTGGTCGCAAATATAGGTAGAACTGGTCAATTTAAATTTTACTTTTAGTTTGTGTCAATAAGTCTTCGGAATACTTGTATACATAGGAAATACAGCTTAAATTTGACGTCAATTGATTATATTTGTTACTTAACCAAATTTACCATCATAATACTATGAACAGAATAAAGTCAACTTACAGTTTGTATTTCGCCATGCTTATCATGCTATTTTCTTGTGGAGAACCTACTGATAGCAAAACAGATACTTCGGAAGAGAATAAATCCAAAGAAAATCAGGTAGAAGAGGAAGTATATGATGCTGATCCAACAGTATTTAAGTTACTAACAGCGGAAGAATCGGGTATTAAATTTGCCAATAAGGTAGATGAGTCTAATGAAGCGAACATATTGGATTATGAATACATGTACAACGGAGCAGGTGTTGGTGTGGGTGACATTAATAACGATGGATTAGAAGATCTTTTCTTCACAGGCAACATGGTAAGTGACAGGCTATATTTGAACAGAGGAAATTTAAAATTCCAAAATATTTCTAAAAAAGCAGGTGTACAAGAAAATCCAGGCTGGAGTGCTGGGGTATCAATGGTTGATATTAACAGAGATGGTTGGTTGGATATATATGTATGTCGAACAGGCCCTTTCCCCGATCCAGCGCAGAAAACCAATTTGCTTTTCATCAATAATAAGGATTTGACTTTTACTGAAAGTGCGAAAGAATATGGTCTTGATTATGCCGGATATACCTCTCAAGCAGCATTTTTCGATTATGATAGAGATGGTGATTTGGATGCTTACTTATTGACTCATCCCAAAGATTTTACGCGTAAGATGAATACAAAGATTCTAAAAGAGATGGAGGCAAAAGGCACCATTGAATTGGATCATTTTTATAGAAACGATAATGGGAAATTTGTGGACATAACTAAAGAGGCTGGTATTTTATCATCTGGTTATGGACTCGGGATATCAGTAAGTGATTTTAATGGCGATGGATGGCAAGATGTATTTGTTTCTAATGATTACGCACAAGGTGATTACATGTGGATCAACAACCAAAATGGAACCTTCACTAATGAAGCTTTGGAAAGGCTAAAGCATACTGCTCATAGTAGTATGGGTTGTGATGTTGCAGATATAAATAACGATGGGCTCCAAGATTTCATGGCTGTTGATATGGCATTTGAAAGCAGAGAGCGATCGAAAAGAAATATGGCAACAATGGACATTGATAAGTTTCATGGTTTCGTAAAAGTCGGATGGAATTATGAATACATGAAAAATGTGTTGCAGCTCAATAATGGTATGGGGCAGTTCAATGATGTTGCACAAGTTGCCGGCATAAGCTCGACTGATTGGAGTTGGGCTCCTTTATTTGCAGATTATGATAACGATGGATGGCAGGATCTGTTTGTAAGTAATGGCTACAAAAGAGACGTAAATGACAATGACTTTGCAAATAACTTCAAAGCAAAAAAATCGGAGAATAATGGGAAGATGACTTTGGAAGATGCCTTGGAATTGATTCCAACGGTCGTTCTTAAAAATTACATTTTCAGTAACAATAAAGATTTGACCTTTGAAAGAAGAAATAAAGATTGGGGGCTTCGTGAGAAAGTCAACACCAACGGAGCGGCTTATTCTGATCTTGACAACGATGGTGACCTTGATCTTATTCTAAACAACCTTGAGAGCAAAGCATTTGTTTACAAAAATATGTCAAACGATAGTGGTAATACAAACTACCTGAGCTTGAAATTAACCGGTGATGATAACATGGATGCTACTGGAGCGTTGGTGAAAATTATCTCTGGAGGTAAACAGATGATTCGCGAAAATTACACATTGCATGGCTACTTGAGTAGTATGGGACAGAAACTTCACTTCGGTTTAGGAGATATGAAATCTATAGATTCATTGATAATTTACTGGCCAAATGGTAAAGTTAAAATGTTACAAAATGTGGCTGCTAATCAAACTAAGGAATTAAAACCTTCAGATGGCATGAGTATTAATGCCGCTGCTCTTGAAAAAAAGACAAAAGCCTATTTAACGGAATATGCAGCCAAATCTGGATTAGAGTTTAATCATGTTGAAAATGTTTATGACGATTTTGCTACGGAAATATTACTTCCTCACAAAATGTCAGAACATGGGCCACATTCATCTGTTGGTGATATTAATGGTGATGGATTAGAGGATATTTTCATTGGTGGTTCAGCGGGAACGGCATCAAGTATTTTCTTCCAACAACCAAATGGTAAGTTCTCAAGAGCGGCCCATCCTGTTTTTGATCAAGACAAAAGCAAAGAAGATATTGGCTCTGTAATATTTGACTGTGACATGGACGGTGACATGGATTTATATGTTGTTAGTGGTGGAAATGAATTCCCTCATGGCTCGGATAAATATGAAGATCGATTATACATCAATGAAGGTGATGGAAATATAACAAAGAGCACATCTTTACCCTCCATAAACAGCAGCGGCTCTCGAGTTATCGCGTTTGATTATGATAAAGATGGCGATGAAGATTTGATCGTGGGAGGTAGAGTAAAAGCACAATTATATCCGCATAACCCAACGTCATATGTGCTGAACAATGACAAAGGAAATTTCACAATTGTCACTAATGATGTTATTCCTGGTTTTGAAAATTGCGGTATGGTCACTGACCTTAAAACATTTGATTATAATGGAGATGGATTAGAAGATCTATTGGTTGTAGGTGAATGGATGTCTCCTAAAATTTATAAGAATACGAATGGTGAATTTGAAGATGTTAGCGCTAATGTAATCCCTGAACATTCAACAGGATGGTGGTTTAGTAGCACCGTGGGTGATTTCGATGGTGATGGTGACATGGACTTTTTAGGAGGAAATGTAGGAATGAATAACAAGTTTCATCCATCAGCCAAGAAACCTTTCAAGGTATATGCTGATGACTTCGATGATAACGGCACCAATGACATTGTACTTGCAAAGTATGATGGAAGTATGTTGTATCCCGTGAGAGGAAAAGAATGTTCCACGGAACAAATGCCGTTTGTATCACAAAAGTTTCCTACATATGAAGGCTTTGCAAATGCAACTTTGGAAGATGTTTTTACTCCTCAAAAATTAGCGCTTGCGTTCGGTCTTTCTGTAGATCAATTTCACTCAGGTATTTTTTGGAATGATGGAGGCAAATTTAGATTCGAAGATCTTCCTCATGAGGCTCAAACCTCAACGATCCAGGATGTCATATACAAAGATGTGAATGGCGACAAAATTGATGATCTGATAATTGTGGGCAATATGTTTGGTGCCGAAGTGGAGACCACGAAATATGACGGAAGTGATGGACTTATTTTAATTAACGATGGAAAAGGAAACTTCAGTCCTATTTCTGGAAGAAATAGCGGACTAAATGTTCCATACAACACCAGGGATATTTCTACAATAATAACAACAACGGGAGAAGAATTACTTTTGATCACTGCAAGCAATGGCCCGTTGATGGTCTATAAGATGTAATCGGAATCACATTTGTGTTTGCCGTCTAATGATTTCGGATTCGATCCAATAATTCATTCGAAATCTTGCACTCATCAGAGAGTAAAACCTGATCGTAATAATTATCTAGGGCACTCTCCATTAGAGGAGAAAGCTCTTTCATCAGATGTATTCCTGAATCTGTAATGCCAACGTCAACTTGCCTTCTGTTTTCTGGACAAAGTGTTCTTGAAATCAACTTTTTTTGCTCAAGACGATCCAGTAATCTAGTGACATCCGCGTTTTTATTAATTAATCTCTTTTTAACATTTCCGACCGAAAGACAATTGGGAGAGCTACCCAATAATATTCTTAATATGTTGTATTGTACATTAGTTACACCTTTACTTTTAACAGCTTCAGAAACTTTTGTACTGATCCAATCTGCAGTATACATTATATTGACCACCAAGCGATGCTGCTCACTACTGAAATTTGATACTAATTCTTTATCGACTGACTTCATTTGTTGGCAACGTTAATTTTAATTGCAGTAAAAATACAGAAAGTCAATTGTTCTAGCAAAAGATATCCTAACACGTGTTACTTTTGCAAAAAAGACAATTTGCTGAAAATCATAACTTCACTTACCTGTTTAGCTGTTTTACTCATATCGTGTAATGCCTCTACAGAACAGAATAATATTCTTAAAAAAGATCTAGTTACAATCACTGGAAAAGAGCAGGGAACCACATTTACTATAAAATATCATAGTGACGATGCATTAGATTATACCTCAGAGATAGGAACAATATTTAAAGATATTGATCAATCTATGTCCTTATGGGTTCCAAACTCAGAAATTAATAAATTGAATAATGACACATTGTCTTCAATCATCATTTCAGATCCAAATGACTATTTCAAGAATGTTTTCACTGATGCTAAATCAGTATACAAAAAAACCATTGGAATTTTCGATCCATCCATTTTAAAATTGATAAATGCCTATGGTTTTGGTGCAAAAGACAAAAATAAACTTGATGATGGGCAGTCGTTAACTAACATTCTCGATGATGAGAATTTGTTCTCTTTTAAAGATTCCTTAGTATTCCTCTCAACTACGAATAGCTATGGGCTTTTACTGAACAAACGGGCGAATACGGCTTTAGATTTCAATGCGATCGCTCAAGGATACACGGTAGATGAACTCGCACGTTTTATGGACGAGAAAAATATCGAAAACTATTATATCGAAGTTGGTGGTGAATTAACGGCTAAGGGGAAAAATACACAAGGAAATTTTTGGACCGTAGGAATAGATCGACCACAAGGTGGGCCTAGAACATATGAGCATATCGTCATGGTGAAAAACGAATCCCTAGCAACCTCAGGAAGTTACAGAAAGTTTATTGAGAAAGACGGGAAGAAATATTCTCATGCGATAAATCCTATCACTAGACGTCCAGTGGATCATAATTTGTTAAGCGTAACAGTGAAAATGAAATCATGCAGTATGGCAGATGCCTATGCCACAGCGTTCCTAGTCATGGGCAAGGATGAGACGATAAAATTTTTAATCCAAAATGAAGATCTAGGAATTGGCGTTTTTCTAATATTTGAAGAAAACGGAAACTTGAAGTATTACAATAGTGAAAACTTTGAAGTCAAAGCACTCTAATCAACTTTTGCACCTTTCTTCCGGTCGAGCACCACATACTGAACAGGATCCATCTTTATTACCCACAAGTGGATTATTACTGGCACAAGTTCCAGCAAATTCTCCATCTTTTTTAACTAGTATCTTTATCGCAATTCCAGCAAATGCAATGCCTAAAAGACCAATGGTTAGAAGAACTAATTTCATGACAATTCCGTTTTGATGGTGTAAAGATAGCTAATATTGAATCACTTCACCTTCTCCCCTGATCTCTGTTGTCAGTGAGCCGATTGATCCAGTATAATACACATTTCCATAACTTTCGACCACACAATTTAACCAATCACCCTCAACATGAACACGGATATTTCCTATTCCAGCATTATGAGCTTGACCACTTTGAGCTACTAAATCGGTGGCGTCAATATAGCAAGCTCCAGAAGTGAATAAGAATAGAAGGTCCACTGAACCGCTTCCTATAAATGTTGGTGCTCCAGTATGCAAAGCGAATTGTGCAGAATCTAAGTTTAAGTTCAAAGCAATCTGCGTTGATCCTTCCCAATTATCCCAGTAAAAAAATCCCGACTCCATAATTATTGAACCATCAATTTTCCCAAAACTACTGTTGTAAACCTCATTTATTTGCGTAAAATGAATTTCAATGAAAGTCTTAGCGGGTAATTTTCTTAACCAAGAACAATTGTTTTCATCGTTTATTTTCAAAGTGCCAGATTCAACTTCAGTCTTTATAAAATTGATTAAATTTTCACCCGTTTCTATGACAACAAAATCTAATGAATCCTGAATAAATCTATAGTCAATTCCATCATAGAGTTCAATTTTATCAAACGTATCAAGCATTCGCTCTTCAGACACAGTATCACCTTTTGCCTTCCAACAGCCACGCTCCTGTGCTTTTTTACAAGAAGTAAAAGTCATAAAAACCGCTATTAATAACAAAAGTAATCTCATAATATTCTGTAGCCTATTCCCAATTCAAAATTATCGGCTTTGGCCCCATGTGTTTTTAAACCAAAGTTTAAAATGTATCTATCGTTATATAAGTATCGCCCGCCAAATCGACTATAAAGGCTACCATAAAAATTAGATTCGTTTAATACATAGTTTCCCATTTGCAGAAATAGAGAAACATCATCCATATTCAGGCTTCCACCAAGTTTGGCTCCCAATTGAATTAATTCTTTCTTGCCTGTGAGTGAGCCATCCAATTTGACAATTGCAGTATTGTGAAAGACATCCAATCCACCTGTTAATGACAATAATGATGATAGGTTTCTTGATACATCCATTTGCAAGGTATGTATGAAATATTTTTTCTTATCCACTGCATTAACAGCTCTGGGTCCCGAACTAAAAGTCAAGTCAAAATTCCATTTTTTGTTTACCGTGATTTCATGATCCAGTACTCTTTCATCAGAACTGTTTAAAAGATACGAAAGTCGAAAATCAAAGGCCCCAAAGTTGACCCCCAAATTTGGTAAAGTAAATGCACCACTCGATGCGTGCATCAGCGATAATCCGACACAGACATTAAAATTACCGGTAGATACTTCGAAATAATTCGCAAAGACAAATCCAAGGTTTAAGGAAGAGCCGATAGCCAAATTTTGATAATTTTCAAAACGATCGAAACTTTTCTCAACGTAAGAAATGCCTGAACCAAACTTAAAGTAATTACTTATTTTTTTGCTCTTAAATATAGGGAAGTCCATAAAACCATACACAGAAGTGATCGACCCAATATGCTTCTCATTACCCGAATCTAGATAGTATACTGCAACACCCTGTCTTGGATTGTTCAACTTTCCATGCCAAGGTTTTTTTCCATTCGATTCTTCAAAATAACTAGCTTCAAAAGACAATGAACGTCCCTGTCTAAGATGTCTCATGCTGGGGCTATGTGGCAATAGATGTCCAACAGAACTCCTTAATCCGATGTAAGTATTTCCTTGTCCAAATGCACCATATGATCCGAAAATCAAAATCAAAATCACCTTGATTCGTATGATCATGGGTGCACTAGGTATAATATCTTTTACTCGTAATCTCTGCAATGTTAATTTTATTGACCTTTCAAAAATACGACAAAATTAAAGTTTCTATTTCCACAATTCTATTTTACATTTGATTCAATGAAAGCAGCACATAGTCGACAAGAAAAAATGGAAGCCTTCGGAAGATTGTTGGACATCATGGATGAGTTACGAGAAAAATGTCCTTGGGACAAAAAGCAAACCATGGAAAGTTTGAGACATCTCAGTATTGAAGAATTATATGAATTGAGTGATGCCATCATTGATGCAGATCTCCCTGAAATAAAAAAAGAACTGGGAGATGTAATGTTGCATTTAGTCTTTTATGCTAAAATAGCTGAAGAGAAAAATTCGTTCGACATGAAAGATGTGCTGGATTCAATCGCAGAAAAACTTATTAATAGACACCCTCATATTTATGGGGATGTTGAAGTTCAAGATGAAGAAGAGGTGAAAGCCAATTGGGAAAAACTAAAACTAAAAGAAGGAAACAAGTCCGTTCTATCAGGCGTCCCTATATCTCTTCCGTCTTTAGTGAAAGCCTCAAGAATTCAAGATAAGGTAAAGGGTATTGGGTTTGACTGGGATCATATTGATCAAGTTTGGGAAAAGGTTGAGGAAGAGATCAGGGAACTTAAATATGAGGTAATAAATAAAACGGATAGGATAGAAGATGAGTTTGGCGATGTCCTTTTTTCATTGATCAATTATGCAAGATTTCTAGACATTAACCCAGATGACGCACTTGAAAAAACCAATAGGAAATTTATAAAAAGATTTCAATTTATGGAAACAGAAATTGAAGGTGAAGGCTTGTCAATGTCGGATATGAATTTAGCAGAACTTGATGTCTATTGGAACAAAGCCAAGAAACAATAAATTACTATTTCTTCGAAACTACAAATATCAATCTTGGAGAATTTTCTTCATCGAATTCACTAAGAGTATAATCTCCAAAAACATGCTCTACCTTAAAATTAGACTTGTCAAATAATTTTAAAAAACTCTTTTTGTCAATCAACTGAACTCTTTCTTCGTAAGAATATTCCTGACCATCATCTTTGAAAGATATCTTTTTCAACACAGCGCCCATCCCCTCTCTTTTGGAAATATTAAATTCAATATTATTCCTACTGATCACCTCTCGGTTATTGATGTTCTTTCTAACAACGAATGCATTTAAATAATCTAAAACCAGAACACCATTATCTTTTAGATTGAAATTTACTGCTCTCAGCACATCAATATTTTCGCTTTCATTCTCAAAATATCCAAAACTGGTAAACAAATTAAAGACAAAATCAAAATGACTTTCCTTGTATGGATTTCTCATATCCCATCGTTCGAAACGAAGTCTATTGGAATTACGAGATTTCAGACTATCAATACTGTTTTGTGACAAATCAATTCCTGTAACGTTAAGTCCCAGGTTACTAAGGAATATCGAATGTCTTCCTTTACCACATCCAAGATCTAAGACACTTGAATCATTCTTTGGATCAAGAAATTCAATCAAATTTATAATAAAAGCTTCCGCTTCATTATAATCTCTATTGGCATATAATATATGATAGTATGGGGAGTCAAACCAACTTTCAAACCATGGCTTTGTCATAATAAGGTAACCGCTTTTATTTAATGGACTGCAAATCTAGCTTTTTGAAAATAAAAAAAGGGCCCTATCACAAATGATAGAACCCTTTGGTTTTATTTATTCAATCAACCTTACTTGATCGACAGTTTTTGAGTTACTGATTGACCATTAGCTGTAATATGTACTAAGTACATTCCACTTGCTAACTTAGCGTTGAAGTTCAACTCTTGCGTCATAACGGATCCACTGATACCGAATTGTTCCGAGAACACACGCTTGCCAAAGATCTCCATAACCTCGATTATCATCTTAGCATCCGAATCGTTAAGATTACTCAAGTTTACCAATACATTGTCTCCAGAATTTGGATAGACAACTGCCTGAATAGCATCTTCAGTCACATTAAGTGAAGAAATAGCTAATGCAGAGCTACTGTTATCATCATCGTTTATCACCGCATCACCATCAGTTACACTAACAGTACACTCGGTACCATAGTCACTCCACAAGTTCGCAACCTCACTATTGGCAATTTGCAATACTCTATGACTTACCGATACACTATATGTATGTCCTTCCTGAATTCCAGGAATCGTTCTTAGTTGTTGGTAAAATCCATCAACTGTAGCATCTACTAATTCTATAACCTGAACAGTACTAACATTCTCAAATCTAAATGCAAATCCGGTAACTTGAACAGCAGGGTTGCTGTACATTGTTTCCTCTCTAAGCGCATAAATTTGATCAATCAATGCTTGTTCAACACTACAATCGAAGTCTTCTAATCTTGAATCTGCATAAGTTTTCACTTTAGACATGATGTTAGTTCCTCCACTTAGAATGTAAGAATAAGTCTCACCTGCAATCAAGTCACCAACTATGATTCTTTCGATTTGGTTTGCTCCGGCTCCAACCGTGTTGTATACACCTATTGAACTTACACCACATTCACAAGTGAAAACTTCAATAGTTAAGTCTCCGTTACCTTTAGCCAATACTGCATCATTACCAGATTCAGCTACAAATGTTCCTTGAGATACTGCGAACCAAGGTCCCATTCCCCACATTGAAGGATCTACATCAGTACAGTCATCAGGATCACCAGATCCTTGACATTCTCCACAATCAACATAAACATCGTCCGTTGTTGTTTCATCACCATCATCACAATCGTCACCTACTTCAGGATTATCCGTTACACCACCATTACCGTCACATTGGTCACAGCCATCAGCAAATACACAAGATCCATCATTTTCGTCAGCATCAGGATTAAAGTTACAAGCATCATCAGTACAACCAGGAGTTCCTGAAGTTGTCTCAAGAGAAATTTCGAAATCGAATTCTCCACCATCATCATCAGATGCTAAACATGTTAAATCGGTACAGCTGGTGTAAACAGATACCCTTGTATCCGGTAAATCCAAATCAATGCTTGAACTTATGGTTGCAGTATTTGTTGCTGAAGCTGTATAAGCGTACCAAACGGTTTCAGTTGCTCCTGTGAAACACTCATTAGAAGCTCCGCCTATTCCAGCACCTACAGCCAGAACTCCAGCATCAGTGAAAGTACCCTCACCAATCGGTGTCGCAGAGCCTCAATCTCCATTTTGCGTGAATGTACTAAAGCTTAAAAGCAAAGTGCAACATAGCATAAATTAATTTTGTTTTTGATCATAATTAAAAAAAATTAAGTTACTAATTGTTGTTTTTTAACCCCTATAGAAATAAGTGTAAATACTACCTACAGAAGATGTAATAAATTAAAACATGTTACGCTCTTCACAACGAGCATCTCATTCTAAATAAAGACGAGATTAGGTAGCAAAATTTAACAAGTTTTCTGCATCGATTAAAACCAACTCCATTTTTAAATAATTCTTTATGGAAGTATTGAAGGGTCATAAGTTTCTTTATCGCATAAACGATAACGACTAAATTAGCGAATTAAGACTAGGATACAAAACACAAGGCGCCATCGAAAAAAATGCACAACTAAGGAGCCTGCAAAATATTAAGGTCAGTAATTTACCGCTCTGCAAGTTGACAGACAGAGCATCTCTGAGGAACGTATTATGTTAAATTCTACTCGAGTTAGAAACAAAACCCGATGAACGTATTAGGGGAAATGGTGCAATAAAAAAACCAAGCGAATTGGCAAAAATTTCATCAACCAATTAAGGGCGTATTATCACTTAATCAGTGATAATTCGATGGTTTAATTTTTTCAAAAAATTGAGACTACTAATACTCATAAGACAATAAGTGATATGAGATAAAAAAGGTTGAGATGATCACAAGTTTACACCTAGCAAAAGAGTAATAATTTTCTGAAGTTTTTCCTCAGATTACTTCTAAATTGGAAAGAAATTACAGCTTGCTTTATTTAAGATCAAATTATTTTAATTCCTTAACTAAATCAGACAACGGGATTGTTTTCTGTTCGCCAGAAAACATGTTTTTAATGGAAATATTATTTTCCGACAATTCCTCATCACCCAACATGGCAACAAAAGAAATTTTCTTGTCGTTTGCATACTTCATTTGTTTACCCATTTTTAACGCATCAGGATATATTTCGCAACTGAAACCACTAGAGATTAACATTTTTTGTATTGATAAATATTTACTCAAATATTTATCATCAAAATTTATTATTAATAAATCCGTCCCATTTGATAAGGTCTCTGGCCATAAACTAGCCTCTTCCATGACATCGTAGATTCGATCCGCCCCAAAAGAAATCCCTACTCCCGAATTCCCAGACAAACCAAAAAGCTCTGTTAAATTATCATAACGACCACCGCCACAAATACTTCCAATCTTAATCACATCAGTTGTTACCTCAAATATGGCTCCAGTATAATAACTCAAACCTCTTGCTAGGGTGATATTAAAATTAATAGAATCTACATCAAAGCCTGTCTCGATTACATTGCTAAAGACAAAGTTAATTTCCTCCAATCCTTTAAGACCAATTTCAGATGTGGTTAAGAGTTGATTTAATTTTTCAACCTTATTATCCCAGTTTCCATCCAATGTGAAAAATGGTTCTATTTTCACCATCGCCTGATCACTCAACCCCCTATTAATTAGCTCCTTTTTAACCCCATCTATCCCTATTTTATCCAATTTATCAAGCGCTATTGTAATATCAACAAGCTTATCCGGCTCTCCACAAACCTCAGCAATTCCTTGAAGGATTTTTCTATTATTTACATGAACGATATGAGAAATTCCCAATTTTGACAAGACCCCATTTAAGATTTGTATTTGCTCTATCTCAAAAAGCAATGAATCACTTCCTACCACATCCGCATCACATTGAAAAAACTCTCTATACCTACCCTTTTGTGGTCTATCTGCCCTCCATACTGGCTGAATTTGAAATCGTTTAAATGGGAAAACCAATTCTTCTTTATGCTGGGTAACAAATCTTGCAAAAGGGACTGTTAAATCATACCTCAATGCACGTGTAGAAATTTTCTTTGCTATTAAACTAGATGGCTCATTCAAATCTGCTTTTTTAGCGAAATCACCTGAATCAAGTATCTTGAAAATTAATCGATCACCCTCTTCGCCATATTTACCCGTTAAGGTTTCAGATTTTTCAACCGCAGGCGTTTCAATACACTGATATCCATACTGAACGAAAACATCTCTAATGGTGTCGAAAATAAATGACCTTTTGGTCATCTGTAAAGGAATAAAATCTCTTGTTCCTTTTGCGTTTGAAGGTTTTGCCATTATTGCTTGTAGATCAATTGACCGACAAAGCTAAACAATACAATGTAAAATTAGTAATAAGATTAGACTTTAGAATCGTCTAGAGTAAACCAGTCTTTGCTTAAAGACCTTCATCTCATATGTAGCTGATATTTCATGACTTCCATAGCTATAAGTTGCTAAACCAGTAATAGGCATATCAAAAGAATAACCTACTCTCATCCTATGGTTTAATTTGAGTTCTGTTAGTATTCCTGCCACCTCTTGATGATAGTACACCAAACCAACTTTAAAAATATCTTTAAATAAGAAATTAAGATATCCCCCCAAAGATATAGGAGCACCAGCTGTAGCTTTGGAAATCATAACCGGTTGAAGGGCATATTCCCTATCTAATGTAATTGTATGTCCTGCTGCGAAAAAGTAAGTTGGTTCCGTACGTCCATCTTGGGATCTAATCAACTCTATTGTCGCGTTATCAAGTCTATTTCTCAGCAACTTGGGCGAGGAAAGACCTACAAAACTTTTCTTATTGTGATAGAAAGCTCCGAAACCAAAATTAGGCAGGAATATATTATCAGGATTTTGATCGAAATTTTGATCGATTTCCGATCCAACATACTCCGAAACAAGAGCTAGATCTGTTAAGTTCGCCTGATAGGTTCCACCATAAGCCTGCAATCCTAAACTTAATGTAGAGGTAGGCGTCACCTTTAATCTATAAGCAAAATTTGCTGTAACTCCCAATTCGCTCGAAGGACCAATTTTATCATTCATGATAGAACCTCCAATTGCAAGTTCCTTTCTTTTAAGGGCCATATCAAATGCCAAAATATCCGTAACTGGTGCACCTTTGTACCCAACCCACTGACTTCTGTGAACAAACGCAAAGCTTTGCACTTCTCTGTATCCAGCATAGCCAGGATTTATTGACATCATGTTTAATGCAAATTGCGTAATCATGGCTTCCTGCTGTGCTTGGATATTCAGACCAACTAACAGTACTCCAACTATAAAGATTTTTTTCAAACTACTTCTCATATCTCTATCACTTATCTATTTAATACATACACGAAACCTTTAATCGGTTCCTCACCATTACCTAAATCCAACAAATAGAAATAGGTGCCACGTGGTAAGGGATTTGACCCTAAGGTCAGTTTATCTTTGGAAGTTCCATCCCAACTATTGTCGTATCCAACCATATCGAAAATCTCATGACCCCATCTATTGAATACAGTCAACTGATTATTGGGATACTGCCACAATCCAATTACCTCAAAAGTATCATTCACTCCATCACCATCTGGCGATATTCCTTCTGGAATAAATAATTCCTCAGGACAATTTACATAAACTAAAATATTAGCATCGTCAGTTAGTGCACCACATTGCAAGTCAACTACGGAATAATTAATTGTAGCAAAGCCACACCAATCTTCAGGTGCATTATAGATGAAAAATTCATTATCAATTACAATGAGTTCACCAAAATCAACTGAATAATCAATAATTTCAATATCATCGCCATCTGGATCAAAATCATTAGATAGTGGTTCAACCTCTATTTCTGATCCCGCCACAGATACAGTAACAACATCATCAGATGCGACAGGCGCTAAATCAACACAAATTGTGAATGAACACCCTGAACTATTACCTCCAACATCATCTACTACAAAAGTATTTACTGTAGTACCATGCTCAAAGACAGATCCTGAAGTGAGACCTGCTATCTGGATCAAACTATAATCTTCGCAATTATCTACAACAATTATATCATCATAGGTAACAACTGTTGCCGCGTCTATTATTAAAATATTAGCAGGACAAATGATTTGTGGAGGCTGAACATCATTTACCACAACGTTAAAACTACACATTGATACATTGTTAGAAAGGTCGGTTACTACATAAGTGATAGTAGTATCTCCAACCGGTAAGTATTCACCAGAATTAACTCCTGATGTAATCAATACATCTTCGATACCACAGTTATCAGAATAAGTTACTGGATCATACTCCACAATAGCTCCACACAATCCGGGACTATTAGAAATTATAATATCCCCAGGGCAATCAATTACTGGCGCTTCATTATCCAATACAGTAATACTCTGCGAGCATGTGGCTTGATTTTCACTAGGATCTGTGGCAGTCCAAACTACAACTGTTACCCCTTGAGAATATACACCCGAAGCATTATCCGTGTTTGTGAAATTATTTAAAAAAGAAACCTCGCAATTATCAATTACTTGAGGTAGTGGTATCGTTAGATTGGCTTCACAAAGACCCAAATCAGTATTAGTTTCTATATCTGCTGGACAAATAATTTCCGGCAATTCTGTGTCTACAATTGTAACATTCATGTCACATGAAAACTCATTGCCATTAATATCCACCGCAATCCAACTTACAGAGGTTACGCCAACTGGATAATAATCCGAAGCATCACCAGTATTATTGTAGTCATTATAAAGCGTATCGATTTCACAATTATCACTTGCCAAAGCTTCAAAAACTATGACTTCTGCCCCACAGAATCCCGGGTCATTTGCCACCGCAACATTCGGTGGACAAGCCAATGATGGATCTTCAGCATCAAGAACAGTTATAATTTGAGTGCAACTTGCAGAATTACTATTGACATCGGTGACTGTCCAGACAATCTCTGTTACTCCAACATAAAAAGTATCACTCGCATTACTAGTATTGTTGTAATCATTCAAAATATCGAATACATCACAATTGTCGGATACTTCAGGAATTTCTATTTCAACAATAGCCCAACATTCTCTAAACTCGTTTTCAACTGTAACATCATCAGGACAAGTTATAACCGGATCTTGATTATCTTCTACTTCTATATCCTGAGTGAATGTTGTTACATTACCAGCTGCATCAACAATAGTCCATGTGATTGTTGTTGTTCCAACTGGCAGAGGCATAAAATCGGAAAGATCATTTGTCACAGTAACTACACCAGAACAATTATCCATAGTAATAATTTCATCCAAGATTAAACCTGTGGCAAAACAAAGTCCTAAATCGGCTTCAATGGTCAAATCTCCTGGATCAATATATGTAAGATCTTCATCATCTACCACGTTGACTATTTGATCACAGGTAGTAATATTACCGTTTTCATCTTCAATGGTCCAAGTAACTGTTGTTGATCCTAGTGGGTATGAATCTAATCCATTGTTAGTGACAGATACAATACCACAATTATCTTCAGCTATTACAATTCCAAGATCTACTCCAGCAGCCTCACAAAGCAATGAATCAGTTCCAACTGTTATATTTTCTGGGCAAATTACTATTGGTGATTGAGTATCAAGTACAGTAACATTGATGTCACATGTTTCAGTATTGCCGGAATTATCAGTTACAGTCCAAATTACGGCTGTGACTCCTACAAAGAATGTGTCCGGTGCATTGTTAGTTAAGGAGGCGATCCCACAAGCATCATTGGTGTTTACACCACCAAACGACACATCAGTGGCAGCACATATTCCATCATCGGCAATGAAATCTCCAGGTGTTGAACAGTCTATAGCTGGAGGAGTGATATCAGATACAGTAACCTCCATAGGACATGTTGCCGAATTACCAGAATTATCTGTTACGGTCCAAATTATTATGGTCGTTCCAATAGGGTATATTCCTGTGGCATTATCGGTACCATTAAAATCGTTTACTACGGATGCAATACCATCATTATCTGAGTAGGTTGGCACCTCAACAACAGCAAATGCTTCACACGAATCCGCATTTGCGTTTACATCAACATTCTCAGGACATTCAATCGGTGGTGCTTCAGAGTCTATAACATTGACCGTCATAGTACAACTAGCTGTTAAACCATTAACATCCGTAACTGTCCATGTTATAATCGTAACTCCGAGTTCATATACATCGGATGCATTCCCAGTATTGTTAAAGTCATTTATTAAACTTTCAATTTCACAATTATCACTTACAGCAGGTATCCCAATATTTACAAATGTCGAAGTCGCCATCTCATCTGCACTTAAAGTTATATCATCAGGACATTCAATTGATGGTGCTATATTATCCTCAACCGTTATTATCTGCGTACACGTGGAAACATTCCCATTTACATCTGCAATTGTCCATGTCACAGTTGTTACGCCAACTTCAAAAAAGTTGGGCGCATCACTCCCTATAGATGATCCGTTCAATCCGCATTCATCAGAAATACTTGGGGAATCTAATGTCACACTTACAGTAACACATTCATCTTGATCAACATTGACATTAACATCAGACTGACAATTAATTGAAGGTGGTGTTTCGTCTAAAACAGTAACCGTCATAACACAAGAACTTGTATTACCATCAAAATCTGTAGCCGTCCAGGTCACAGTGGTCACACCAACTTGATATATTCCTGATGCATTGTTGGTTCCATTAAAATCATTTATCAAAGACTGAATACCGTTATTATCTGTTGCCAAAGGGATATCAACAGTTACAAAAGCCTCACATTGCCCCAGCTCTGCTATAATGCTTGGGTTTTCAGGACATATTACCTCAGGATTCTCACCATCATTAACGGTCACCGTCATTGAACATGACACATTATTACCATTGACATCTGTTGCAATCCATGTTACCACTGTGGTCCCAATTGGATAAACCCCAGAAGCATTGTTCGTTCCTGTATAATCATTTACGATATTATCTATACCACAATCGTCATTTGCCGTTGCTTGGGCAACTGCTACAGCAGCTACTGCGACTCCAGGATCGGTATCAATAGAAACATTTGGTGGGCAATTAATGGTAGGAGCGGCATTATCTTCTACCACCAAATTTTGTGAGCAAGTAGTTTCATTCCCATTACTATCAGTCACTGTCCAAATCACTGTTGTTACACCTACTCCATATACTGCCGGTGCATTGTTCGTTACAGAACTTATTCCACAAGCATCAGATACTACTGGAGGTGTCAAAGTAACATTACTAACAACACAGGCATTCACATCAACATTGATGATAAGATTATCGGGACATTCAACAGTTGGATCTGTCACATCACTTACTGTTACAGTCATTGTACATTGTGATTGATTACCACTTAAATCTGTCGCAGTCCAGGTGATTACAGTAGTTCCGATTGGATAAATTCCAGATGCATTATCTGTTCCATTAAAATCATTTATGATTGATGCAATCCCTTGATTATCTGAAACTGTTGGAATGTCTACCGTCACAGAAGTTTCACACTCACTTGAAGATGCATTCACATCCACATTAGGAGGACAGTTAATCGGTGGAGCCTCAGTGTCTTGAATTGTAATTGTCATTGAACAACTTGAGGAGTTACCATTATTGTCAGTAACAGTCCAAACTACTGTTGTGACTCCAATTGGATAAACATCACTGGCGTTACTGGTCCCGTTATAATCATTGACATAAGAATCTATTCCACAATCGTCTGTCGCATTAGGCAACTGAATAGAAACAAAGGCAGAAGGCAATCCCGCATCTGCAGAAGCGATAATATCCGCAGGACAAGTTATTTCCGGTCCAGAATTGTCAATTAATGTTACAGATTGATCGCAAGTAACTGAGTTTCCGTTTATATCCGTTACTGTCCATGTAACTGTTGTTGTTCCAACTGTAAAAGCACTTGGAGCATTGTTCTCAATTGTCGCAACGCCACACCCATCACTCACAGTTGGAGTGCCTATATCAACAGAAATTTCATCACAGGCACCACCAGTGGCGTTAAGGCTTATGTCATTTGGACAAAATAATGTTGGAGGTGTAGTATCTTCTACAATCAACAGCATTGAACATGTTGATACATTTCCATTAACATCTGTGGCAGTCCATATCACGACCGTTTGACCTACAGGGTAAGTATCAGATGCATCACCAGTACCATTATAATTATTTATCAGAGATGCCAATACTTCTCCACCTTCCACTGAAGGAATATCAATTGAAACTGATGCATCACAACCGTTGGTGCTTGCATTTACGCTTACATTCACAGGACAAGTAATGGGTGGCGCAGTGTCATCAGTCACTGTTACAGTCATTATACATGTGCTTGTGTTGCCATTATTGTCTGTAACAGTCCATAATATGGCTGTTGTTCCCAAAGGGTATATACCACTTGCATTATCTGTATTGTTAAAACTATTGGAAATAATCCCAATACCACAATCATCAGAAAATACTGGTTGGCCTACTATAACAAAAGCTGCAGTCGATGCTGTAGTTACTTCAATATCTTCTGGACAAGTAATCTCTGGAGACTCGTTATCCTCCACTACAATCGTTTGAGAGCATTCGCTAACATTACCATTATTATCTGTTACTGTCCATGTTACATCAGTAGAACCCACAGGGAATGTTATGGGAGCATCACTAGTAACAGTTGAAATTCCGCAGGCATCAGATATTGTTGGTGGAACCAAATCCCCAGGAACTCCACAAGCTCCATCTTCATTTTCCAGTGTCACTATATCAGGACAAATAATTTCTGGGGAAGTGTTATCAATAACCGTTACAATTTGCGTGCAAGTTGTGGATAGGCCACTGGGATCAACTACTGTCCACGTAATTGATGTCGCACCTAAATTCAAAGGATAATCTGAATTGGAAGTAAGACTAGCAATCCCGCAATTATCAGAAACAACAGGTGCTTGCAATAAGGTGCTAAAGTCGCAGTCATCAGGATCAGCAAATACCGTTACGTCATCAACACATGGCACAAAGGTCGGAGCAATATCATCAACTATTGTAATTATCTGCTGACATGTTGTAATACCTGCCACAACATCAATAATCGTCCACGTCACAATTGTAACGCCAACTAAAAACTGGTCAGGTGCATCATTTGTAATACTGAAAATAGGAACATTACTCGTGATTACTGGTTGTCCAAGATCTAACCCAGATCTGTAGCAACCTGAATTCGTATTGGTTGTAATATCTGGAGGGCAAATAATATCCGGATCCCGATTAAAAACAGTCACATTTCCGTGGCAATTAGATGTCTGATCATATTCATCTCTAATGGTGAGTTCAACCTGTTGAACCCCAATATCCGTGTAATCAAATATTTCTAAATTCAACTCTTTGACAAATGAAACTTCACCATATGAGTTATTATCAATTTGATCTGGCGTAAGAGTAGCTAACCCATTATAATCTAATCCAATCTCTATATCGTTACACAAAGCTGTTGGCCCTGGAACATTAACCTGTATTTCAGGCGCATTATAACCAATACAGTGAAAAGTTAATGCGAAATGCCTACTTCTATCACTAATGTTGCCAGACATTCCACATTTATATATAAATCCGGATGCGTTATTCGCGTGTGCCGTTGCGTTTATTTTAAAATTACCTTCATTTAAATCTTCAGAATATGTAGGTCCAATAAATTTTACTGATCCGGATAAATCAAAGACCTCTAAATCTGTGGCCTGATCGGTCGTATATGCCATTACATTTGATAATTCTACATACTCTCTAAGATTATTACTTTCCCCATCAATATCGATAGCACTATATAAAATGTGGGAGATTGTTGTGGTACTATTGGTTCCGGTCTCAACAAAATAAAATTTGAATTCAGCATAACCTGCAATATTGCCGTCAGATTTGTGTAGTATCGGTTGAAACGCCTTATCGTGACCATGGCCGCTATAATCAATTGCATCAAGATATGATCCTTCGCTAATGCTAAGTATCTCAACTAACGCATCAACTCCTGGATAGGTATTTACTTGTCTATAGATCGCATTTATCCCTAAATCGCTACCGCTCTCTAAAACTAAATTATCTATAACAATCTCATCAAATGCCTGACCTTCACAAAAGTATTGACCTTGCGCACTTAGATTTGGCGCATTACCAAGTATTGCACACACTAATAGCGTTGCACATTGCAGGATTTGTTTTGTATTCGATAACAGATATAAAGCTCTCTTCATATGTTATTTAGTGTTTTCAAGTAAGTTCATCATAAATAATATCCTTCCTATTAGGCATAGGAAATAAACGTGATATTACTATAAAGGTTTCAAATAGTGTTTTCTTTAAGACGCAATAAGCGCGATTTAGGTTGCTTTCCGTTCCTCACATTTACGAATGAACTAGCAATAAATTATTACCTTCGATTTCTAAATTTAAACTAACAGTCTAACTCTTCTTGAGGGTGCAAAGTTATGATACAAAGCATTAATTCACAAATACTTAAGCTTTTACTGATTGTGACAATTTTTATTTGTCACAATGCTTTTTCTCAAACAGTTGGCGTTGTTCTAAGTGGTGGCGGATCTTCGGGGTTAGCGCACATTGGAGTTTTAAAATCTTTAGAGGCGAATCAAATTCCGATAGATTATATTGCTGGCACCTCCATGGGTGCAGTTATTGGTGGATTATACGCAGCTGGAAGCTCCATTGAGGAGATTGAGAGCTTTTTTCTTTCTGATAGTTTTAAATATGCACTAAAAGGAGAAATAAACGATGATTTAGTTTATTTCTATAAGAAAGCTGAAGATGACCCTTCTTGGATCAATATTAAGGCAAACAAAGACACACTATTGGGTCAAATACTACCCTCCAATGTACTTAATCCTGTGGAACTTGACCTTGTCTTACTGGAAGCACTATCTGGACCATCGGCACTGAGTAATTACTCATTTGATAGCTTATTTGTACCTTTTAGATGTGTTGCTTCAGACATCCAAAATAAGAAACAAATAGTGTTCAGTTCAGGCCAGCTGCATAAGGCTATAAGGGCCTCTTCGACATATCCATTCTTCTTTAGACCTATCTATGTAGATGGTCAATTACTTTTTGATGGTGGATTATACAATAATTTCCCCTCTGACGTATTGTATGAGGCCTTTTCACCAGATGTAATCATAGGTAGCAAAGTATCGTCAAATGCGGCAAAACCTGATCCTGACGAGCTGTTTTCACAATTGGAAAGCATGATCTCAAGTCCAACCAATTTTAATCTACCGTGCCAAGAAGGGATTATAATTTCGCCAAAGACCAGTTCTTTTACTTTAGATTTTTCAGCAGCAGATAAGAATATATCCATCGGGTACGATGAAGCAAATTCAATGATGGATAGCATCAAGACTTTAGTGCATCGCAGGGTGTCTCAGGAAGAGGTTAATGAAAAACGAAGGTCATTTCATGCAAAAACCCCAGATTTTGTGATTGGTGACATTACGTTAACGGGAGAAAAAGAATCGTTCCTTCATTACTTCAAAAAAATTGTTAATAGAAATAAGAATTCTGAGCCCGAGCCTTTTGATTTAGTGAAAAAGAAATATGCGAGACTGTTTCAAGATGATAAGATAACTTACCTCTTTCCAATATTAAAATATAATCAAGAAAAGTCGGCCTATGATATGAGTATCCGGATTCACAAAGAGAAAGATTTGGTTTTTAGTTTTGGTGGCAATTTCTCTTCAAAACCAATTAACATGGGTTATGTTGGAGCTAAAATGAATTTTTTCGGCAAGATTCCTAAAACGCTATATGCAAAATCCCATTTCGGGAAATTTTACAGTTCAGTCCAAGGTAAATTTAGATTTGATTTTCATGAAAAACGACCATTTTACATAGAGCCAGAAGGCCTAATTCAAAGGTGGGATTACTTTAAAAGTTTTGCTACTTTTTTTGATGAATCTAAACCGCCCTTTATTTTAATTGAAGAGGAATACCTTGGCATAAACGTAGGAACTCCTGTTAGGAATAGAGGAATCTTGAAATTTGACGCTAAGTATGGCACAAACCAAAACAACTATTATCAAACAGATAACTTTCTTCCTACGGATACGACTGACTTAACTAAATTAGAATTTATTACTAGTGGATTAACCTGGACAAGAAGCTCTCTAAACAAAAAGCAATTTTCAAATTCCGGGACATTCCTTAGGATCTCTGGCAGATTGGTTTCATCTCTGGAAAAAACCTCACCTGGTTCTACCGGATTTATTGAAGAAGAGACAAGCAAAGTTCACAATTGGATGACCGCAAGAATCGACTATGTGAATTACTTCAAAGCTTTCGATAAGATCAAATTTGGATGCTCTTTAAATGGTGTTTTTTCCACGGTCCCTATTCTATCAAACTATAAATCAACAATTTTAGCTGCGCCTAGTTTCCAACCAATACCTGAAAGCAAAACTTTTTTTCAAGAGGAGTTTAGAGCACATAAATTTGGGTCAGCGGGTTTGAAAATGATTTATAACCCCTTCAATAACATAGATTTTAGACTAGAGGGTTTTATATTCCAACCGGTTAATTACATCTTAGAAAATGAAGAACGACAGGCGGTATATGAAGATGCATTCTTACGGAGATACTATATCATTTCCTCTTCAGCAGTTTTTCACAGCCCATTAGGTCCTTTAAGTCTTTCAGTGAACTATTACGATAAAAGGGAGGATAATTTTAGCTGGATATTAAATTTTGGATACTTAATTTTTAATAGAAGATCTTTTGATTAATCGTCAACAATTGCGATTGGGTTGATTAGGCCTTTATATTCGGAAAGCTCCATCTTGATACTCCCGACAAGAACTTTTGCCTTTGCCAAAATTGGTATTTTGTTTTCATCATCAGTAATCCAAACTTGTAAATCTTCACTAGACTTAAAAACTCGACCTTCTTGAACAATAGGTTCAAACTTCAAACATCTGAACTCACCAGCACGTAATTTTATCGTTTCTTTTTTAACGAATTTTATACCTAACGTGAAAATTTCATCATCCATAAAAGTCTCAATATAAAACACATCATCTTTTTTAATCTCAGAGAAATCAAGAGTTCTGGCATAATAAAATGATGATATCATATCTTGAACAGAGCCCGGAGTAGCAAACTGTTTACCTTCCTTATTGTCCACCGCATGTTTATGTTGATGGAAGGTGTAATCTTGACTTTTCTTATAACCACCTTCACTAATTCGCCTAACAAATATCCAAGGAAAAACACCTTCTTTATCTATGTATGATTCATATCGATCATCCACCTTAAACATCCAATTAAATCCTTTCAAAGTCTTCCCGATTCCCTCCACATGAAGCATCTCACGTCCTCTTACTTTCTTTGAAGTATTTTTAACTGATATTGTTGCCTCCGCAGCATCAATAAACCCATAACGCAATCTATATTTCAACTCTTCACCGGCCGCAAATGCCTCATGATTAATTACTCGAAGTTCTTTGATCTCCAAATCCTTAATTGTTACTTCAGCTGGTTTTACAGATCCCTGTGACTTCGACTGATTCATGGAAATCACAATCATTAAAATCAACATGAAAATATTTAAAAATGTCGTTTTCTTGAGGTATTTCTTGTTGAAATTCCATCCTGATTTTTGAATATTTGTTGTCTTAGTCATAATCCTACATTGCTAGTTCAACTTGATAAAAACAAATAGCGTTCCAAAAAAAATATCTCTGTAAACCGATTGTACAACAGGATGTTAGCTATATATTTCCTGCTACTGTCACAACTTCTTTGAACATTTCCACATTACCTTCAAGATCGTAGAATTCCAAGTAAATAACGTACAGACCAATTGGAGCCTTCATTTCTTCTTCCAACAATCCATCCCAATATATTGTCCCTTCCACACCTAGCAATTGATTCTTAGTTAGATACTTGACCAATCGTCCTTGGGCATCTAGAATTGAAATGTTAGCCACAAAGTCTGGGCTCTCCATGACATAATGGATAGCCATTATGTCTTCAAATCCATCATTGTCAGGTGATATCACTCTGGGTTGAATGGTATAGTTTTGTTCTTGTTCGCCAAATTCAAAGTTCTGAGAATTCTCGTAACCCGGTGTTGCATAACCAACAATCTGTGATGCTGAATGCCAATTTTCTGGATCATTAGAAGGATCATTAAAATTTAATCTCTCTAAGGAAACACCCTCCGTGTCATCCAATAGTTCAAAATGAAATGAATCGCTGTACCCCACAGCGTCAATAACTTGATTGACAGCATTAACAAATATTATATCCCCTAGATCGTCATTCAATCCTGGCAGTTTAGAAATACCAAATATCTTAGATTCAACTGCATCAGGATATTCATACAGAATATTTGCGGGATCCTCTGTAAGTACAATATAATCTCCTGGAGACAAAAGTTTATTGTTGTTCGTGACAATGTCCAAGACATCAAACTCTTCGCCAACTAAGCGAGTTAGCTTACAATTTCTTAGGGTCAAATACTTATCGGTGACATTATATATTTCGATAAAATCAAAACCTTCGGGTCTTGGATTACTTAATATCTCATTAATTACTATATCTCCCGGTTGGATTTGCTCTGGTAGCCCGAATGTGATACTATTGTTCTCCATCAATATATTTCCGGAACAATCTTGAAGTTCAGTTACAGTAACTAAATACAAGGTGTTGACTAGAAGATTTGATTTTAATGTAAGTATAACTTCATTATTTGATAGGAGCTCGGCATTAACAACTGAGATACCATTATCAACAATGAATTCAGCAGCGTCAATATCTACCTGCAAGAGAGGTTTGTCAAATACAAGAATCAACGACTGATCACTATCTACAAAAATCTCTAATAGATTAGGTGATATCAAATCTGGTGAATCATCGTAAATGGAATTTTGTTCACCAGGAGTACCCCCGAAGATTGCCGAACTAGCCATCCAATTACTTGCCCCAGAACAGTCCATGAACGGATTAACTCTTTCAAGCGAATATCCACCCTCTGAATGAATGGCACTTTGAAACCAGTCATCTGTATAAGAGACAATATCTACTATATCCCCCAGTGCTGAAACAAGCGTAATACTATCCATTGAGTTCGATAAAGGCACAAAAGACTCCAGTCCAATAGTTGGTCCGTATGTACTCAATAGATTTTCAAATATCACATCTGTAATAATTAAATAATCTCCGGCTGGCAAAATACCGTGCAATGTTCTAAGGTCAGATGAGTTATAGAATTCTAACAAGGATAAATCAAATGGAACATCCCCTGCATTGTAGATCTCCAAATACTCCACATCGGGAAGGTTTACAAGAGGAGTTGGATCAGCCATTATTTCATTAACAATAATATCTCCTGCTCCAGGAATAGCAAAACTTATACTATTGTTTACCAATAAAACGTTTCCGGAACAATCCTGAAGTTCATTGATTGCAACAGTATATTGAGTACTTGTCTGAAGGTTTGCATTTAGTGATAAAACAACTTCATTCCCAGATTCAAATCCAATGTTCGTAATAATTAAATCATTATCAATAATGAATTGCGCATCGTTTACATCTTCGAACAATAAAGATTCATCAAAAACAAGAATCAAAGTCTGGCTGTTTCCAATAGAAACACCAACTATTCCTGGTGGATTTATATCTGGAGAACCATCAAATATTGAATTTTGAATGCCCGGAGTTCCTCCATCATCAGCTGAACTAGCCGACCAGTTTTGCATTCCCGAACAAATCGTAAACGGATTAACTCTTTCTAGCGAATATCCACCATCTGATTGACTGGCACTTTGATACCAGTCATCTGTGTAAGAGACAATATCAATAATTTCACCCATGCTCGTTGTCAATGTTATACTATCCGCTGTATTTGCCAAAGCTGTAAAGGTTGACACTCCTACAGTAGCTCCATAATTAGTGAACAAATTTTCATCCTCATCATCCGTGATGATTACGTAACCCCCAGCTGGTAAAATACCACTTAGTTCTTGTAAAACGGACGAATTATATAATGCCAATTCTCCCATGTCAAATGAAAAATTAGACGCATTGAATAATTCTAAATACTCAACGTCCGGAAGGTTTATTGATGGTGATGGGTCAACCATTAATTCATTAATTACAATATCTCCAACCGATGGAATTCCAATATTATGATATGTAAAATCGGTCACAGTAATTAGTTCATTTCCGGCTAAATCCATTAACCCACTAATTGACAAAGTGTTTGTTTGCCCATCAATAAAATTATTGTTAAAAGTAAGAATCACGGATTGAGGATTAACAAGATTTATAGACATCGGGATACCCACTGAATTATTGACGTCATAGTTGGTCAACATCCCAATAGAGACTTGATCCATAGCCTCAGAAAAAGTTAGTGCCAATTCTGATTGACTTAATACTCCCTGTGAAAGAAGAGTGGGAGGTTCAATATCTACAAAGCCTTCTCCAGTAACTACAAAGTTTGAGTAAAAGAATTTGTCGGATCGTGTAGATGTGTACTTACAAAAAACACCAAAATAAGAACTTGTTTCATAAGTGATATCGGTGACTGTTCCCTCAGAGATATAATCTTCTCCTCCCAAAACATCTCTCATCAACTCCCAATCACCAGTGGCAGATCTAGTTACTTTAATTCTACAATTCACAGGATCCAAATCAAGTATATCATCTGCACCATCGATAATTTCATCTACATCTCCGAAAGCATCTTGTCTGTAAAGACTAACTTCCTTTGTTGTATTTCCTACCCTAACAAAATAGCCTTGAAGATCAGCTTCAAGATCAACACTATTTGCCACCAAATAGACTTGAGACATATTGCTACTGGTTGGGTTGAAATCAAACTCTACCGTAAATTCCCACGAAGCATCATTGATTGCTTCCGAAGCGGTTGACAAAAAGGAAGAAGAAGTTTCGCTGGGAGCAATGAGGTGAAGTCGGCTAAAGTCGTCTATTTCAAAATGATCAACTTCTCCTTCCCAAGTAGGATTCGCTGTAAAGTCACCATCCGAAAAATTATCTGAGAATTGAGAAAATAGCATGCATGGCATGAGGAAAAAAATCAAAAGAAATATTTTCATATTCATTTACTCAATTATTAATTGCCATTGCGAAAATTAGATGAAAACTACGTAAATGGCGTTTTACACAATAAGTTAACTAATAATAGATTCAATCTGCTTAAGTGTACATTGTCAAAAATAATACTTTTACAGTGAAAATCGAAAATAAAGAGAAGCGATGAAAATAGCACTAGTTGGGGCAACAGGTATGGTAGGTAATATCATGATGAAAGTAGTGAAAGAACGTAACTTACCTTATTCAGAATTGATCATGGTCGCCAGTGAGCGTTCAGCAGGCAAGATCTTATCTTTTGATGGAAAAGATTATACGATCAGAAGTATGGCACAAGCTGTTGAAGAGCAACCTGACATTGCCCTATTTTCTGCTGGTGGTGACACTTCGCTTGAATGGGCCCCGCAATTTGAAGCGGTCGGATGTACGGTGATAGACAATTCTTCCGCCTGGAGGATGAGTGAAAATCACAAGTTGATAGTACCAGAAATTAATGCGAAAGCCTTAAGTAAGAACGATAAGATAATTGCTAATCCAAATTGCTCAACAATTCAATTAGTGCTTGCTCTTGCTCCTTTGCACGATAGATATAAAATTAATAGGCTCGTCATCTCAACATATCAAAGTATTACCGGCACTGGTGTGAAGGCTGTTCGTCAACTAGAGAACGAAAGGAATGGGATTGAAGGGGAAAACGCCTATCCATATAAAATTGATAAAAACTGTTTACCTCATTGTGACGTCTTTACCGATAATGGATACACCAAAGAAGAGATGAAATTAGTCAATGAGACACGGAAAATTATTGGTGATCAATCCATTATGATAACGGCCACAGCTGTACGAGTGCCGGTCGAAGGTGGTCATTCTGAGGCGGTGAATATCGAATTTGAAAACGATTTCAAAGTAGATGATGTTAGATCTATTCTAAGTAACACTCCAGGTGTAGTTGTTCAAGACGATATAGAAAAGCAACTCTACCCTACGCCCTTATCGGCCAAAGGAAAAGACGATGTTTTTGTTGGAAGGATCCGAAGAGATGAATCTCGCGAAAAGTCTCTGAACATGTGGATCGTGTCTGATAATCTTAGAAAAGGAGCAGCAACAAATGCCGTTCAAATAGCAGAACACCTTATTGCAAATGACTTAGTATAAACTATGACAAAAGTTCTTTAACAAAAGAAGAAATAATTTTTCCATCGGCAATACCGGCCATCTTTTTCGAAGCCATTCCCATAACCTTGCCCATATCTTTCATGCTAGAAGCCCCTGTTTGAGATATGATGCTTTCGACCTCTTTCTTTATGTCTGCCTCCGACATCTGCTCGGGTAAATATGTCTTTAAAATTACTGCCTCAGCTTCCTCAGTTACGGCTAGATCTTCTCTTCCTTGAGAATTAAACACTGACGCGGATTCCATTCTTTGCTTGTAGAGCTTATTAATTATTTGAATACCGATTTCATCAGTCATTTCCGAGTCACCTCCTTTTGTCGCTTCTACAATCAAAGCAGACTTAATAGACCTCAACGTACTTAATTTATCCTTGTCACGGGCCTTCATGGCATCTTTAATATCCGAATTGATCTGATCTGTAAGGTTCATCTGTTTTGCTATTATTAATTGAGTATGCGAAATTAGCAATAAAAGAGAGAATTATAGACATCTGCTTTTAGGCTAAAAAACATTAGAAAAAGAAAAAGGCCCCCATATGAGAGCCTTTTGTCTTTTTTAGTGTAATATTTTAATCAACATTATCCGTAAAGAAAGGATTGTCCTTTCTTAGCGTTAACTTAGTTTCTCCATCTTCAGTCCCTTCCGAAAGATTGTAACGACTGAGGTCAGAGTCAGAGCTATGCGGGGTTGCATCCAATTGAACATTCTGTCTTTTAAAGGCAGGTTCATTTTCCAATTCCGCCACACCATTTGGTGTTTTCAGTTTGATGGATAGATCCTTGATCTTCGCCATTCTTTCTCTATTTCTTCTTTGGTGTTCTTCAGGAGAAATTACCGGAGCAGTTTTCTTCTTAGCGATTTTGTCTGTTTCAAACTCAACTTGATTGGTAAGATCATACTCCTTTTCTTCTACACCATCATCCTCCGTCAAGTTGAAATATGTTCTTTCTTCTTCAATTTCATGTCTGACTTCCGCCTCATCTTCAGTCTCCATATCAATTTTCATAATATCTGGAGTAAAGCCTAGGTCGTTTGATAAAGGTTGATCCACAAGTGTTTCTTCCACTTGAATATCATCCATCACTTTATCTTCAACAAGGTCTTCAAATTTCATAGGATTAACCTCCACTTCGATTTCCTCTTGTTTGTCCTCTGGTGCAACTAGGAACGGTTCATCGAATGAACTTTCTTCCATCGTTGTTTCAACCGGAGTGTCAATTGGCCTGTCAATTTCCACAGCACCACTCATCATATTATTTTGTGGTTTTGCATCCAAGTCATGGTATTTTTTCTCCACTGGCTGCTCGTCTTCATATGCCGTGTTTGGCAAGTTAGATCTGAAATCTGTGGCTATTACTGTTACGTTTAGAGATTCTCCTAATGTGTCATCTTGACCATAACCCATAATAACCTCTGCTTGATCACCAGCTTCATCCTGAATAAAACGTGTGATCTCATCAAGTTCATCCATGGTAACATCCTGATCACCGAACGTAATGTTCAATAATACATGTTGAGCTCCTTTTATTTCATTGTCATTCAACAAAGGAGATTCTAGCGCTTCACGAACAGCTTTCTGAGCTCTATCATCACCTTCAGCTTTTGCTGATCCCATTATTGCCACACCAGAATCTTTCATGACAGTATTGACATCATTCATATCAACATTGATATAACCAATAGCAGATATTACATCCGCGATACCTTTTGCTGCAGTTGTCAATATATTGTCAGATTCGTGGAATGCACTAGTAACAGAAAGATTACCACATACTTCTCTAAGCTTGTCATTCTTAATAACCAAAAGAGTGTCAACACAATTTCTTAGATTTCCTAATCCTTCTTCGGCAAGTTTTTTTCTTCTTGGACCTTCAAATCCGAATGGTATAGTGACGATACCAACGGTTAGAATACCCATTTCTTTTGCCATTTTGGCAATTACAGGGGCTGCACCAGTTCCAGTTCCACCACCCATTCCTGCGGTAATAAATACCATGGTCGTGTTACTGCTTAGGATCTCTCGAATTTCCTCAAGCGATTCTATGGCCGCATTCCTCCCTACTTCTGGAATAGAACCCGCTCCTCTACCTTCAGTAAGGTTTGCGCCCAACTGAACTTTAACAGGAACCGGACTTGTATCCAGCGCTTGTTGATCTGTATTACAAACGATAAAATCAACATCCTTTATACCTTGGAGGTACATATGATTAACCGCATTGCTACCACCACCGCCTACACCTATAACCTTAAGGATATTGGATTTGTCTTTTGGTAAATCGAAGTCTAATGACATAAATTTCTCTTTTTATTTTGGTTATTAATCGTGTTCTTCATCCAGGTAGTCACTTACTTTACCTAAAATTCGGTTTAAAAAATTATTATTCTTTTTAGCAGAAGCTTGTTTGACTTTTGCATTTCTCCTAAGTTCTTTATCAGCATCATCTACTCCCGTGAATACCAACCCAACACCTGTTGCATACTTTGGACTAGTAACAGTTATTTTTCCATTACTTGATATATGCTCATTAGGATATCCGATTCTCGCATCCATTCCTGTTAGGTATTCAAACAATTGTGGCAAGTGTTTCAATTGCGATCCACCTCCCGTTACAACTATTCCAGCTATCAGCTGCTTATCAAAGCCAGAGCTCTTGATGTTGTAATTGATGTAATCAATAATCTCAGCCATTCTTGGATTAATGATTCTTGCAAGATTTCGCAAAGAAATTTCTTTAGGTTGTCTGTTTTTAAAGCCAGGTATGCAAACTATTTCATTGTCTTGACTAGCATGCTCAATGGCAGATCCAAATTTCACTTTCAAAAGCTCAGCTTGTTTCTCAAGAATTGACAGACCAGTTTTGATGTCTCTTGTTATCGCGTCTCCACCAAATGGAATGACAGCAGTATGTCGAATAATTCCTTCTTGGAAAATGGCAACATCCGTTGTTCCACCACCAATATCAACCAAAACAACCCCTGCATCTTTTTCCTCATCACTCAAAACGGCAGCTGATGAAGCCAATGGTTCGAGATGCAAACCAGTTACCTCTAGATTTGCTCGGTTTACACATTTATAAATATTCTTTATCGCAGAAACTTGTCCTACAATGATGTGAAAATTAGCCTCTAGTCTGATCCCCGACATCCCAATAGGATGTTTAATGCCTTGCTCATAATCAACAATATACTCTTGTGGAAGAACAGTAATAATCTCTTCCCCTGGTTGCATAACTAGACGATACATATCATTAATCAACATGTCAATGTCCTTTTGACCGATTTCAGTCTCTAGACTTTCTCTAGTCAACATACCTCTATGCTGTAAGCTTCGTATATGCTGACCAGCAATACCAACGTTCACATGTGTTATTTCTATTCCCGATTCTCTTTCTGCCTCTTTGACCGCCTTTAGGATGGAGTCAACTGTTTTTTCAATGTTTGAAACCACACCTCTTGTCACACCAATTGAATCACTGGTTCCCATACCTAGGATTTCTATCTTACCATGTTCGTTTTTTCTACCAACGAGACAGGCAATCTTAGTTGTACCGATATCTAGACCTACTATTATTTCTGAAGATTCCATTCCGTCTTTTATCTTTTTTTACACACAACTTGGCCATCAAAGCTCAAGTCTATCGATTTATATATATTCCAATTTGACTGCTCAATTCCTTTGTGATAGAAAGCCTTCAGTTTTCTGAACTTTGCATCCAAATTATCAGCCTTTCCAATTTTAATTTCATGATTCCCAACTCGAGGAATTAAAACGATTTCATTTTTACTATCTATATCCAGCTGTACGAATTGTTTCGACAGAAAAGGATCACTCATCACAATATTTGCCACTTCCCAGGCGGAATTTATTTTCTTATTGTCTTCAATCGATCTTGAAGTTTTAGCGTATAAATCTGCTCCAACTAAAATGCCCGTACATGGAATTACTTTCGCGGAATACAAACCAGAGATGGGCATTGAAAAACCATTTTCATCAACGTAGAAACTAGAGTTATCGTTCGCTACAATTCTCATTACCGGTTTCCTTTGTTCGACCTTGAGGAAAAAATCGCCTTCGATATTTGCATAAGCTTCAGCGGTTTTAACGAATGAGTTATTTCTTATTCTCTCTTCTATTTTCTGAATATTAACCGAATCAACTAGTTGTCCCAAGACGTAGTTTCCGCTGTGGACCAACAATCTGTCCATGACTGATTCATTGATAAAACCCAACTCATGTTGATCTACGATCTTAATATTGACCTTCCCAAAACGCGTGTTGTTTAGCTTGTTCAAAGAAAAACCATAGATCAATCCAATGAATGCCATTACGCCCACCAAGATCAATATGTTTTGTAAGTTCTTCAATTTCTGTTATTTATCGGCCGGTACTTTTTAGCGAAACCCAATGACAGTGGTTCAACTAGGGTATCTATATCTCCTGCCCCGAGCGTAAACAAAACTTCCAATTCTTTGTCAATAATATGATCCAGAATGACCTCTTTTGCAAACAATGACTTGTTAGCATTAGGTATCATATCTAACAGGGCTTTTGAGGTGATTCCAGGTATTGGTTTTTCACGTGCAGGATAAATATCTAAAAGGATAATTTCATCAAACTTTGTGAGCACATTCGCAAAGTCTTTCATGAAATCTTTGGTTCTCGAAAAAAGGTGAGGTTGGAATATACATGTGATCTTTTTTCCAGGAAAAAGCTGTCTAGCCGCATGATGAACAGCTTCAATTTCCGTTGGATGATGGGCATAATCATCAATGTAAAACTTGCCCTCAGACTTGAACTGATATTGAAATCTGCGCTTAACACCTGTATAACTTTTAATGCTTGATGATATCTCCTTGACTGAGACACCTAACTCAAAAGACATCGCAATCGCGGCCAAAGCATTTTCAACATTATGCAATCCAGGCAAGATCAGGTTTAGACCTGTTATATTTTCAGCCCTGTAATTAACATCAAAAACAAAGTATCCATCTTTTGCCCGAATATTCGAGCCCTGACAATCTGAACCATCACTAATGCCATAGCTCACTTTTCTGCGATCAATATCTCCAAAATACTCACCCAGACTTTCATGATGGATAAGTATCCCATCAGGTTTTATCTTATTTGCGAATTCAATAAATCCCTCTTGGAATTCGTCCTTTTCAGAGTAAATATCAAGATGGTCAGGATCCATGGATGTGATGATGGCCATACTCGGACTAAGATTCAAGAATGACCTGTCATACTCATCTGCCTCAAGAACACTAAGATTGCTGCTCTCATTCAAAATTATATTGCTATTGTAGTTGTTGGCTATACCTCCAAGAAATGCGTTACATCCCTGAGAAGATGAATTAAGAATATGTGCCAGAATTGATGACGTAGTTGTCTTTCCATGTGTTCCTGCGACAGCCAATGAATGTGTCTCTTCTGAAACTAGCGCTAAAAGCTTGGCCCGTTTGATCACCAGATATTGCTTCTCCTTGAAATAATTGTGAATTTTATTATCCTCAGGAATAGCAGGAGTGTAAACCACTAACGATTTGTTTGGTGTATTGCAAACACTTTCAGGAATCTCTTCGACACTATCTTTATAAATGATCGATATTCCTTCTGAAGTTAGTTCCTCAGTTAACTTAGTTTTCACTTTGTCGTAACCAGAAACAGAATACCCTTTTTCATGAAAGTAGCGGGCCAATGCACTCATTCCTATACCACCAATTCCGATGAAATATATATGTTTCCAATCTTTTAACTTCATTTTTTCACCAATGATAGCGCATGATTAACAATATCTTCCGTTGCCGATTTGTCTGCCATCTGACTAATGTTTTTGGATAGTTTCACTAAGCCTGCTTCGTTTAAAATTAACTTCTTTAGGATGGTCGGCAATTCCTCTACCAAATCTTTATCCTTTATTAAAACAGCCGCTTCATTGTTAACTAAAGCCATAGCATTTTTAGTCTGATGATCTTCCGAGACATTTGGAGAGGGAACCAAAATGGTAGGCTTTGCAACTAGGCACAACTCAGAGATAGACATGGCTCCAGCACGTGAGATAACAACATCTGCCGCGGCATAAGCAAGATCCATTCGATCGATGAACTCGGTGACTTTCACTTTTGACAAATCCTTGGAAGACATTGCCTCTTGTATGTCATTGAAATAAAATTTCCCTGTTTGCCAAATCACCTGAATATTTTGGCTTTGAATTTCTTCAACATGGGCTGAAAGGGCTTGGTTAATTGTCCGAGCTCCAAGGCTTCCACCGACAACAAGAACAGTTTTCATGTTGTCGCTCAATCCAAAGTGACTCAAAGCCTCCGAGCGTTTACCTGCAATATTCACCATTTCCATTCTTACTGGATTCCCAGTTTTCGAAATCTTAGATTTAGGAAAAAAGCGTTCCATATTTTCATACGCTACACATATTTTATCCACTTTAGATGACAACCATCGATTGGTAATTCCAGGAAAAGAATTTTGTTCTTGAATAAGTGTTGGTATGTTTTTAGCGGCAGCGGCCCTCAATAATGGTCCGCTAGCATAGCCTCCTACCCCAATCGCCAAATCTGGCTTAAACTTCCGAATGATTTTATTGGAATTATATAGACTTGAAATAAGTTTAAATGGAAAAGATAAATTTGCTAAAGTGAGCTTTCTTTGAATTCCAGAAATCCAGAGTCCTTCTATCTTATAACCGGCCTTTGGAACTTTTTCCATTTCCATTTTCCCTTTTGCTCCTACAAACAAAATCTCCGCAGTTGGGTGTTGTTCTTTGATTTGATTGGCTATTGCTATAGCAGGGAAAATGTGCCCGCCTGATCCTCCACCACTAATGATTATCCTAAGCAAAACCGACAGCTTTGTTGCCACCACTTGCTTCTAGACTCCTGCTAACACTAAGAATAATTCCAAGCGCCAAACAGGTGAACCAAATGGATGTTCCTCCCATTGAAACCAATGGCAAAGGTTGACCGGTTACAGGTATGAGATTTACGGCCACGGCCATATTAATCATGGCTTGAAAAGTTATCATAAACCCAAGTCCAATGACTAAAAATGCGGGGAAATTTTTATCGCTCTTGGCTGAAATTTTGACCGTCCTAAAGAATAAGATTAAGTAGGCTAGCAATAAACCTAAGCCTCCCAAAATGGATCCATACTCTTCGATAATAAAAGCATATATCATGTCGGAATAAGGGTGCGGCATATAATTCCTCGAAGTGCCGCTTCCCGGTAAATTTGGTAACGTGCCTCCATTCCAAATAGCAATCTTCGCCATTTCCACCTGATAATTTTCGCGAATATTTTTAGCCTCTTCACCAGCAGGTTTCTCGCTAAAAAATGAAATAGTACGACTCTTCCAAGTTGCGGCCCTTGTCATTATTTCGGGATTTACGGTGTTGATCATGATCAACAATGCGAATCCAGCTACGGCCATTCCGATGATACCCAAAATATGTACCAGTCGAACGCCAGCAACCATCATAACCACCATGGATGAAATAAACAACAAGGCAGCAGTAGAGAAATTAGCCGGTAAAATGAGTGCGCAAATAACAGCAATCGGTATTACCATTGGTAAAACGCCTTCTTTGAAATTTCTAATCTTATCATGTTTTAATGATAACATTCTCGCCAAATAAGTAATTAAAGCTATTTTGGCAAAATCGGAGGTTTGGAAATTCTGATTAATGATCGGAATTGTCATCCAACGAGAAGCTCCATTTATACTTGTCCCAAAGAATAAGGTTATTACTAATAGGAGAGCCGCAAGCCAAACTGCTATCTGTGAGAGTTTGTAAAAATATTTATGATTGACACGATGTACCATGATCATAATACCGAATCCAGTAACCAACATCAATCCGTGCTTCAATAAAAAGTGGAATGTATTTCCATCATGATATTTATATGCTAGTGAGGAAATTGAACTATAAACAGCTAATAACGAAATCAAAGAAAGCACACAAACAAGCACCCAAATAGGTCGATCACCTTTTAACTTATTTACAAATGCTTGCAACTTCATATTAAAAAATATTCGGACCCATTAGTTTAGGATCACAGCTTTCAATTATGAGAATTTCCAAAAAGAAATGCTCTCCTATTTTAAATTCTTTACTGCTTTTTTGAAGGCCTCCCCTCTTTCGGCATAATTTGCGTACGGACCCTTTACAGGGCAACTTGGGGAGTATAGCACAACATCTCCACTTTGGGAGAGCACTCGTGCTTGTTCTAATGCACTTTCAAGATCTCCGGTTTGAACAAAATGATCAACTGATGAGGAGAGGTCTCTTTTTGCGTCATTGGTATCGGAACCAAAAGCAACTATAGCCTTTAACTTATATTTTGCAATTTTATTGAGCAGAATGAAATCTCGATCGAAATCTGTTCCTTCCAGAACCCAAACAATTGGATCTTTTATACATCTTATGGAGTCCTTCGCCAGCATAATGGAAGTGGCACTTGAGTCATTGATATACATTACTGCATCAATTGAATGAATCTCCTCAAGACGATGGCTTTTAGTCTTAACCTGATCGATCATTTTCTGACGAGCGTCCATTAGCTTATCCACCATGCTTTGCTTTCCTTGGTGGATTGTGAATTCCTTATTCTTCATCAAAATATTAGCGTTTAGTTAAGATAAATTGCCGTCCATGTTGATTGAGAATCTATCTATTCTCCGACCAACGTATTAAAGGCTTCTCCCCTAACTTTATAATTCGCATAACGATCATCAGTTGGACAAGCCGGTGAAAACAGAACCGTATTCACTGAATCAGATTTATCAAGTTTTTTTATTGCTTGACAAGCTTCTTCAAGTGAGCCGAAAACTTCTCCTTCCACTTTTGGAAAAATAGACAGTAAGTCTTCCGCTTGATGCCCTATGGCCAGAATTTTTTTAACTTTCGTATGTACACAATCGATTAACGACTGATAATCCTGTACTAACCTGTGGCTATCTACAATCCACATCACTCCATCCTTCATACATTGCAATGAATATGCGGTTGACATTACGCTTGTTGACTTCGAATCGTTAATATACTCTACTCCTCCAACAACTGCTATCGTCTGTAGTCTGTGCTTAATGTCAAGAATGTGCTTTAGATTATTCGCCCTCTTGATAAGCAACAGATCGGTCATTTTTTCAATCTGCTTACTGTTCATTTTTTTGTTGTTTAAATTTATTAAGCAATTACAGGCTTCTTACTGCTTGCTTAAATTGCGATCCTCTTTCTTCATAATTTTTGAACAAATCAAAACTTGCACAAGCTGGGGAAAGAAGAACAGTCGAACCTGGTTTAGAAGACATTTTTGCCATAAGTACTGCATCGTTAACGTTATTAGTTTCAGCAATATTTTTCACTTTACCTGAGAAAAACTTCATAAGCTTAGCATTATCTTTTCCAAGACAAATGATTGTATCAACTTTTTCCGTCACTAGATCTTCAATGAGCGAATAATCATTCCCTTTATCTTCACCTCCAAGGATTAATACCACGTTACCACCAATACTTTCCAAGGCGAACCATGTTGAGTTCACATTAGTAGCTTTTGAATCGTTGATAAAATCTATTCCGTCCACTTTAGCTACAAATTCAAGCCTGTGTTCGATGCTTTGAAAGTTACTTAGACTTTCTCTAACAAAATTATTTCTTAATTCCATTATTCGGCTTGAAATTCCAGCGGCCATTGAGTTGTAAATGTTGTGTTTCCCCTGCAGGGCTAATTCGTAAATTGACATATTATAAGTATTTATTTTAGTTGTTATTATTAAATGTTTGTTTTCTATATATCCGCTCATTCCATCTATTTCCTTTAGTGAAAAAGGATGTAATTGCGCTTTAATTTTTTTATTTTCTATCTCATCCATTATTCCTTTGTCATCCGCACAAAAGATTAAATGGTCTTCTTTGTTTTGATTCATCGCAATTCTAAATTTTGAATCACGATATTTATCAAATTGATAATCGTATCTATCAAGATGATCGGGAGTAATGTTGAGAATTATAGCGATGTGAGGATGAAAATCAACAATGCCGTCCAATTGAAAACTACTGAGTTCGATGATGTAGTAATCTCTTTGCTCCGTGGCAACTGACTCGGCAAAACTTACTCCAATATTACCCACTAAGCCAACATTTAGTCCTGCGTTATGAAAAATATCATAAGTCAAGGATGCCGTTGTTGTTTTGCCATTGCTTCCTGTAATTGCAATCAACTTTGCCTTTGTAAATCTCGCTGCGTATTCAATTTCAGAAATTACCATTATTCCACTTTTCTTGGTTTTGATAATAATCTCAGCCTTATCAGGAATCCCTGGGCTTTTGATAATTAGATCACACCGAGAAATGATTTCCCAATCATGATTATTCTCTTCAAATTCTACTCCTATACTGTAAAGAACTTTTTTAACCTCATCACTGATACTACCAGCATCAGACATCCACACCTCCTCTCCATTCTTGCGGCCCAATTTTGCCGCACCTAATCCACTTCTCCCTGCACCTAAAACACAGATCATCTTACCTGAGTTTGAGCGTTACTATACTCAGGACCGCTAAAAGGATTCCGATAATCCAAAAGCGGGCAACAATCTTAGCCTCATGAAATCCACCTTTCTGATAATGATGATGTAGTGGTGCCATTCTGAAAATCCGCTTTCCCGCTCCCGATTTCTTTTTAGTGTATTTGAAGTATCCCACTTGCAGCATCACCGAAAAGTTTTCGGCAACAAAAATTCCGCAGATAATTGGCAAAAGCATTTCTTTTCTAATAGCAATAGCAAATACAGCTATGATCCCACCTATTGCTAGACTGCCTGTGTCACCCATAAAGACTTGAGCTGGAAAAGAGTTGTACCATAAGAACCCAATACATGCCCCAACGAAGGCACTCATGTATATCACCATTTCTCCTGCATTGGGTATAAACATGATGTTGAGATAATCAGCGAATATTGCGTTACCTGATAGGTATGCAAATACCCCAAGAGTGACACCGATAATTGCTGAAGTGCCTGTTGCAAGGCCATCCAAGCCATCGGTCATATTGGCTCCATTTGAAATGAAAGTGACAATAAATACCACAGCCAATAAAAAGATAACCCATACATATTTCTCCGCACCTTCTCCCATCCAAGAAAGCAAGTCCGCATAATCAAATTCGTTATTTTTCACAAATGGAATCGTAGTCTTAGTTGAATGAGATTCTATCCACTCGTACTTAACATCATCAACTGAATTGGCATTTCTTATCTCTCCAATTGCTGAAGCCACAGGTACCTTTTCCATGATCGTCACATTCTCATTGAAAAAGAATAAGACGCCAATAATGGCCGCAACACCAACCTGACCAATAATTTTGAATTTACCAGCAAGACCTTTTTTGTTTTTCTTAAAGACCTTGATGTAATCATCAATAAAACCTATGAGCCCCAACCACACTGTCGCTATCAATAGTGCTACGATATAGATATTATGAAGTTTGGTCAAGAGTAATGTTGGAATAATGATGGCGCCAAGAATTATAAGACCACCCATAGTTGGTGTTCCTTGTTTCTCAATCTGACCTGCAAGTCCAAGATCTCGAACAGTCTCTCCTATTTGCTGCTTTCTCAATAGGTTTATTAATTTCTTTCCAAAAATCAAAGAAATGACCATCGACAAAATAAATGCCATAGCCGCTCTAAATGAGATATACTGAAACACTCCTGCCCCAGGCATTTGGTATTCTCTTTCCAGAAATTCAAATAAATAATACAGCATCTATTTCTCTAACATTTTAAGGATTTCATTCACAGTTTTTTGATCATCAAATGGGAACTTCTCTCCATTGATATCTTGATATTTTTCATGGCCTTTACCGGCAATTAGAATAATGTCCCCGGGCATCGCCAATGAGCAAGCTGTCTTTATAGCTTCTCTTCTATCAGTAACTGATAGGGTTTTTTTGAAATGAATTGGTTCAACCCCCTTTTTCATATCCTCAATTATGGCCTCTGGTGATTCTGTTCTAGGGTTATCAGAAGTGAAGATTACTTTATTGGATAATTCGCATGCAATAGCAGCCATCTTCGGACGCTTATCCTTATCTCGATCCCCACCGCAACCAACAACAGAAATTATATTTTCATTTCCTGTGCTTATGTCTTTAATGGTCTTCAAAACATTTTTTATCGCATCTGGTGTGTGTGCATAATCCACGATGACCATTATATTATTATCTGATTTCTGAAATTGAAATCTCCCCTCAACAGCTTTCAGCGTGCTAATAGCAGTAAGCATTTCCAAATGGTCCTGCCCTAACAAGTCACCAACCGCGAACACGGTCATTAGATTATATGCATTAAACAAACCAACAAGCGAGGTATACATTTCCTTGTTCTCAATTGACAAATGCAATCCCTCAAAGTGATTTTCCAGAACCTTGGTTTTATAGTCGGCCATTGAACGAATAGCCATTGAAAATTTCTTCGCTTTGGTATTTTGAACCATTACGCTTCCATTGGGATCATCATGGTTGTAGAGGGCAAAGGCCTTAGATCCCAATTCATCAAAAAATTGCTTCTTGGCAGCGATATAACTCTTAAATGTTTTGTGATAATCCAGATGATCTTGAGTGATGTTAGTAAACACACCTCCGGTAAATTCTATTCCCTCGATTCTTTTTTGATCCACCGCATGGGAACTCACTTCCATAAAACAAAACTCTACACCTTCATTTAGCATTTGCCTAAATAGGTGATTCAACTGAATTGGACCTGGTGTGGTGTGCGTTGAAGGAACATCTCGTAAATGAATTTTATTTACAATCGTACTTACCAAGCCTACTTTGTATCCCAACTTCTTGAACAATTCGAACAACAAAGAGACAGTGGTGGTCTTACCATTTGTTCCTGTTACACCAACCAATTTTAGGTCTCTTGATGGATTGTCATAAAAATTTGCGGCCAAGTTTGCCATTGCAACATGAGCATCTTGAACCTTCACATATGTAACACCATCTTGAAAATCTTTGGGGAACTCTTCACATATGACAGCTACCGCACCTTGATCTATAGCCTTTTGAATATAAAGATGCCCATCTGTTTCAACCCCACGAATAGCTATAAAGGCACTTTCTCTGCGAACTTTTCTAGAATCGAAATACAAAGCTTCAATAGCGATGCCCGTTTCACCACGCAACTCTATCATTCCAGCTTTATACAATATGTCCTTTAACAGCTTCATGGGTTAAGTTCAATTGTTATTTTAGAGCCAACTTCGAAATGATCGCCAGCAGTCATTGATTGACTTTTCACAGTTCCTCTACCAGAAGTTTTAACACTTAATCCAGCATTTTCTAAAAGGTAAAGGGCATCCACCAAGCCCATTCCAACCACATTAGGCACACGATCCTTTTTAATGTTAATTCTATTCGTTTCAACCTTCTGCTCACCCGTTGTAGTTGCTACCCAGGAAGCTTCTGGATAGTGGCTTTTAACAGGCACATTAAGTGCTGCAAAAACAGCATTCAAATCATTTTGATTTCCGTTTTTAGAAACAGGAATCTTAGTCTTCGTCTCTGGAATATTTCGTTCAAAATCGCTTTGAATCGCGAAATTTTTAGCGTAAATTTTCTCTGCCGTTTCTTTAAAAATTGGCCCGGCAACTTGATTGCCATAGTAAATGTCTTTACCAGGCGCACTCACCAAGACCATGCATGAATACTTTGGGTTTTCAGCTGGGAAATAACCTACAAAGGATGCTTGATGAGATTTCACACCATCGTTAGAGTACTTACCATTGGTAGCAATCTGAGCAGTCCCTGTTTTACCAGCAATATTGAATGATGAATTCTTAAGGTTCTTAGCGGTTCCTTTCAAAACAACATTTTCTAAGAGTTTTTTCACCTGATTAATAGAGTTTTTACTTGCGATACTTTCGTTTAAAACTATCGGCTCCATCTGCTTTATCAATTCCCCATCTTTCTCAATCTTTGATACGAATTGGGGTCTAAGCAACTTACCATCATTAGCTATAGCATTATAAAAAGCCAATATTTGTAAAGGCGTTAGGGTGACTTCATAACCAATGGACATCCATGGAAGCGAAACTCCGGACCAAGATTTATCCGATGTGTTTTTAATATAAGGAACAGGCTCACCTTTGATACTTACACCCAGAGAATGACCAAGACCCATACTATATAACCGATCTACAAACTGTTGAGGGTTGTTTTTAAATCCTTCATTAACCAAATATGAAATTCCGACATTAGAGGATTTCTCCAAAGCTTCTCCAAGGCTTATTTTCGCATAACCCTTTCCATTAGAATCGCGCATCACACGATCATAAAATTTCATTCGGCCATTCTTCGTGTCAACTGTATCAGTAACTTTTGCGACACCCTCCTCCAATAGTGCTAAAACAGATGCTAGCTTAAAGGTAGATCCTGGCTCAGTTGCTGAACCGACTGCATGATTGTATGACTCGCCATACTTCCCATCCTTATTTCTTTCGAGGTTTGCAATGGCCTTAACAAAACCCGTTTCAACCTCCATCAATATGACTGTTCCATACTGCGCATCATTTTCTTCCAATTGTTTCAGCAAAGCTGACTCTGCTACATCTTGAATATTGATATCAATGGTTGTATAGATATCCACTCCATCCACTGGCTCAACATCATTTCCATCCCCGACCGGTATCCACTGACCTCCTACGATTCTTCTCTCAAGACGCTTGCCATCAACTCCTCCAAGGAGACTCCCGAAACTACCTTCAAGGCCCACCTTATTCACACTATCCCTGTAGTACCCAATGGTTCTTGACGCTAAAACACCAAAGGGATAAATCCTTTTATTTTCTTTTTCAAAAATGACTCCTCCCTTAAATCTTCCTTTGCGAAAAATTGGCAATTTCTTGGCTTCTTGAACTTGATTATAGTCCACTGCTTTCTGTACCAAACAATATTTATTTCCAGACTTACGCTCATCTATTAAGCGCCTCTTGTAATACTCAGCGGTATTGCCTTTTTCAAGAAACAAATCAGCTAGTCCATAGGCCAACGAATCGATATTTTGATTGAAAATTTCATCTGTTAATGACTCAACAGTAAGATCCATTCTGATCTCGTAATGTGGCAGTGTTGTGGCCAATAAACTGCCATCTTCGGCATAGATATTTCCGCGATTAGCCTCTATATCTCTATATTCAGTAACAAAATTCTCAGCCATCTCTTTCCACTCGGATGGCTCCGCAAATTGTACAGCAAACATTTTGATGATAATCCCTAGAGCAAAGACCCCAATTATCACAAAAACAAGATATATTCTAGTCTCTTTCTTAATCACCTTTCTCCTCGTTAACCTCGTTCATCTCTATTTTATATGGTGGAACAACCGATTCCGACAGCTCTAAACTCGCAATTGAAGTCGCAACACTAGATTGTTGTTTTTGCAACTCCAGTTTTGACTGTAATGTCAAATTCTGAGACTTCAAATCTTTCACCTGAGCCTCAACAACTGACATTGTCTTGAGTGTACTCTCAGCGTAATACCCATAACTGATATAGCTAATCGCCACTGCAACCAAAAAAAACACAAACGGAAGCTGATTAAGAAGATTATCTCTACCCAAAAATGTTCCATTCAGAATACCAATGAACGCTTTAGAAAACCTACTTGACTTTCTTTCTCTTTTCTTCTTTATTGTTTTTTTTCTGCTATTCATTTATTCTTTCTGCTATTCTTAATTTGGCACTTCTCGCTCGTCCATTCTCTTCCACTTCTTTCATTTCCGGAACTATCACCTTCCTATTAATCGGGCGGAATGGTCTGCTGACATTTCCGTAAAAATCTTTATCCTGAACACCTTCAAAATTTCCAGTCTTCATGAAATTTTTCACCAATCTATCTTCGATGGAGTGATATGAAATAACCACTAGCCTTCCGCCTTCGTCTAATACTTTTTCAGATTGCAAAAGCAAATCCTTCAAAACACTCAACTCTCCATTGACCTCAATTCTTATCGCTTGAAAAACCCTTGCTAAGAATTGGGCTATTTTAGTAGGAGGAACCATTCCATCCATGATTTCTTTTAATCTACCTGTTGACCCTATCTCCCCTTCCGATCTTGCCTGAATGATCTTATCTACCAGCTTATTTGCATTGCGCAAGTCAGCTCCTTCTCTAAAAATTCTCTTCAACTCTTTGGGCTCATATTCATTCACAATTTCATATGCCGTCAAAGAGGAATCTTGATCCATTCTCATATCCAATTTACCATCGAACCTCGTTGAAAAACCCCTTTCACCAACATCAAACTGGTGAGAAGACACGCCCAAATCCGCCAGTATTCCATCTACTTTTTCAAAACCATTTGCCTTTAAATGATTCTTCAAAAACTTGAAGTTTTGTCTAATAAAAACAAGCCTCTCATCTTCGGGTAAATTATCTTCAGCATCTTCATCTTGATCAAAAGCCACTAATTGACCTTCTTCCAATCTTTTCAATATCTCCCTAGAATGTCCACCTGCCCCAAATGTGACATCCACATACACTCCCTGAGGTTTGATATCAAGACCATCAACGGACTCTTTCAACAAAACTGCGGTATGGTAATCACTCACTGTCTTCCTTTTTAGCTTTAATATCTCCCATCACTTTCTCGGACAGCGCACCCATATCCACCTTCGAGTCTAGCATGTCATTATAGGTTTTCTTGTCCCAGAGCTCAATTCGATCAGAAATGGTGGTGACAATTAAATCCTTTTCGAGATTGGCATACTCAATGAGATGGCCCGGCATCGACAATCTGCCTTGATTATCCAATTCAACGCCTGTAGCCCCGCTACTAAATCTTCTCAAAAACTCAACGTTCTCCTCCACAAAACGATTTAAGGTATGAAGCTCCTTACTCAACTCTTTCCATGTCTTGGAGGTATAAATCACTAATGACTTACTAAACACGTCTCTGCCCACAACAAAACCTTGCTCAGACTTCTTCCCAAGTTGCTCTTTGAGCCCCTTAGGTAGCATGAATCGACCTTTGGCGTCCATCTTACAGCTATATGTTCCGAGTAAATTGATCAACTGTTTCCGTGATTTAAGTTGCAAATATAAAACTATTTACCACTATTTACCACTAAAACCCATTATTTACCACTATTGAGCAAAAATGATCTGTTAAACGTTAAAAAATTGTTGTTCAGCCACTTAATTGATTAATTAAGCCCGTCTGAATTGAAAGAATTTATCCTTCAATAATAGACTGTCTTTCAGTTGATTCAAAAATATTTTCACGTTTTATCGAACATTGCAAAGTGGAAAGAATAGATCCTTAAAAAGTTCAATCCACAGTGGTAATAATTTTTCAACAGTAATTTCGAGTTATCAAAAAGAAGATTGTACATTTACCCATGTACCCAATAAGTTTAAGGGTTCAAATATTTATTCCTAGCCCATGACCAAAGAGTTAAATTCGTTTTATGATAATCTTGATGATGAATTGATCACCGAAGGGAAATTTCAATATGTAGAAAAGGGTGAGGGTGAACCATTTATTTTGCTCCACGGCTTATTTGGAGCACTAAGTAACTTTAAAGCGGTTACAGATTTTCTGTCGAAATCCTACAAGGTTCTAATACCCAAGTTGCCAATTTATGAACTTCCATTACTCAATACTAACGTTAAAAACTTAGCTGAATTTCTGGATGAATTTATTGAGCACAAAGAACTAGACAAAGTGTTTTTACTAGGTAATTCACTTGGTGGCCATGTCGCTCTTGTTTATGCAAACATGAGACAGGAAAAAGTAAAAGCAATGATCCTTTCTGGAAGTTCAGGATTATATGAAAATGCTTTTGGAGGTTCATTCCCAAGAAGAGAGGACAAATCTTTTTTAAGAGATAAAATTGCTTTGACTTTTTATGATCCTAATATGGTCACAGACGAATTAGTTGATGAATGTCATGAGGCTGTCAACAATAGAAGTAAAGTGATTAGAATACTAAGTATTGCAAAATCTGCCATTCGTCATAACATGCGCCCAGTATTACCTGATTTCACAGTTCCTTTTTGTTTGATCTGGGGAAGAAATGACACTATTACGCCTCCAGAAGTAGCGGAAGAATTACAAGCTACGCTAAAGGACTCAACATTATATTGGATTGATAAATGTGGACATGCTCCCATGATGGAACATCCAGAAGAATTCAACAAGTATTTGGGAGAATGGCTAATTAAAAAAGAGCTGTAGACTATATAAACTAAGGTCTCTAGTTCGCTTCAGAAACACATATTTGATAATCAATGAGTAAAAAAGCCCTCCTTATAAAGACTGCAGAATTTATAAAAAGCAGCCCCAACTTTCTCCTATGCCCTGAGCCAGACAAACCAGAATATGCCTTTATTGGCAGGAGTAATGTTGGGAAGTCATCGTTACTAAATATGCTAACGAATAACTCTAAGTTGGCTAAAATCTCATCAAAGCCGGGAAAAACTCAACTGATCAATCACTTCTTAATAAATGATGATTGGTACTTGACAGATTTACCAGGATACGGCTATGCTAAAATATCAAAATCACAACGGATAAGGTGGGAAGTCTTTACGATTGATTATTTACTTAAGCGCAGCAATCTAATGTGTGTCTTTGTCCTAATAGACAGTCGAATAAAAGCTCAAAAAATTGATCTAGAATTCATGAAGGAAATGGGGACTAACGGAGTCCCATTTGTAATGGTATTTACTAAAATTGACAAACTATCGAGTGCTGAAAAAGGGAAATTTCTTAAAGCATACCAGAAAGAAATATTAAAAGAATGGGAAAGTATGCCCAAGCACTTTATAACCTCAACCGTATCGAAATACGGAAGGGAAGATTTGCTTCATTTTATTCATGAGACAAACAAAATGTTTAATCTAGATTAGGAATAAACTCTACTCCTTAATTACACCCATTCGTTTCCCAAGTTCTCTTCCAAACTCTCTTATTCCACTACACAACTCCGTATCACCTGTAGCCCTCTCCAATGTGTCATTCATGGTTAGCAAACTTTGAATAAAAAATGTTTTCATTTCATCAGTGGTGAAATCTTTATCCCAGAGATCAACTCTCATAGTGTTTCCATCTTTTTTATCCCAAATACTCAACATAATAGCTTTAGATGCTCTTGCTTCTTCTGTGTCGTCTGCTTTCCACATTATTTTTTCAGGCAGATGATTTACATCCATGCTAATTTCAAATTCTAATTTTTTATTCATGTACTTCTTTTATTTATTTGGACGATAGGCTTTTAAAATCGTTGCTGAAGGTATGTCCAAAAGTTGTTTAGGTGTTATATTCTTATTTGAATCTAGATAATCTTCAACCATCATCTTACCGATATAGAAAGCTAACTTACCTGGTGATTGATCCGAGAAACCCTTTGTGAATGGCGCATTTCCAACGAAAGAATTTATCATTTTACCCTCCGATGAATACAACAGATCTTCACTCACTAAAGTTTTCCAGATGTTAAATTCATTGTTTTGACACCAAGTCATCTGACTTTCAGTGTAACCGTATCTTAAATATTCCAATTCATCAGGCAACAATACATCCATCAGAAAGGCAATTTTACCAAAATACATAAGCTGATTCAGCAGCTCTTTACCATCAATTTTATCAGAATATTTTACTAGTAAATAACCCCTTAATATATCAGACACGAGATAGTTTGAGTTCATTTTAGCTCTTAAGTATTGAGGGAATTGAGCTGGAGGTAGCCTTAAAAGCAATTTGTTCTCACTCCCTATATACCAGTCCAAGCCTACACCAATATTATTTGCTGTTGGATAAACACCATAATTAAAACCAGAATTGTAAAAAATAACATTCGGCACAATTTCATTCGGAAAAAAGAAGGCCAATCGCTTGAAGGAATCATCAATTTTTTCTTTGAAGATAGTTTTATCACCGAAAGACTTGGTTATTTCATTTTGAATCTCAACCATGGTTGGGTCAGACAAAAAAGCGGCAATATTCTCAAAAGCCAACGGTTGATTAGGATCCCCTAACCTCAGCACTGCACTGAAGTATTCAGTATAAAAATCAGCATGCTCCTCTAGCAAAGATCGATGAATATCCTGAAAATCATTATCTTGCTTTAATTTGGCATCAAATCTTATTTGCTCAGACTTAATAGGAATTTTTGCAGTATCAACTTTGTATCTATTCTCTTCACAAGACAATAAAAAGAACGTCAAAATCAAGAAGAATGATGCTTTATTAATTGCGAGCATTATTTTATTATTATTTTTGCTCAAAATTAATTCAATTGCTGTCATGGTAATGATTTATTTAAAAAAATAACAGACTCATAAAACTTGAATATGAAAAAATTAATACTTAGTCTACTTATCTGTCTTTTTACAGCGACTACATTCGCACAAGATGATAGACCATTCCGAATCGGTTTTGCAATATTGCCTTCAGCTTCTTCTATTAAACCTGAAGGCGAAATATTCACAAAAAATTCAGGTAAATTTGGATTCGCATATGGACTGTTAGCAGAATTTAATTTTGGCGCAGGTAACTACGCCTTTGCATCTGGACTAATGATTAATTCACTTGGTGGCACAATTAACAACACAAACTATCATACTGGCGATACATCAGTTACTAGCTTTGGAGTAGTGGAAGAAAAGTATTCTCTTCAGTATATTCAAATTCCATTAACCTTAAAGTTAAAGACAAATGAGATAGGATATCTCACCTATTTTGGACAATTTGGTTTGGATCTAGGGTTTAGGATTAAATCAAAAGCTGACATTACTGGTGTATATGATTTTGAAACTATAAAAGAAACCGACATCAATATTTCTGAAGATATTCAACCAATAAGATCAGCGCTAAATGTTGGTGCTGGGGTTGAGTATAACATCAGTGCAGACACTTATCTAGTGACATCCATAATATGGAATAATGGACTTACCAATCTGTTTAAGAAAAAAGCATGGAAATCGACTGCAAGTGGATTGCCAGATATTAATGATGGATCTCTTAGCAGGGAAGAAGAAAACATTAAGGCCATCAATAATTACTTTGGTGTGAGCATCGCAATGTTCTTCTAATGCAGAATCAGGAAGTAATTGATCACATTGTTGCTTGGCTCAAAGACTACTCCCTAAATTCGAAAACCCAAGGGTTTGTAGTAGGTGTTTCTGGTGGTATTGATTCCGCATTAACATCAACACTATGTGCTATGACTGGGCGACCACTTCGGGTCTTAAATATGCCTATTCATCAAGATCAAAACCAAGTGAATCGTGCGGATAACCATATTAGTTGGTTACAGAATAAGTTTGATAATGTCCAAGGTGAAACGATAGACCTTACGCCTATATTTAGATCTATTGAGGAGCACTTTCCAAAAGAGATTCAAGATGATTTAAGTATGGCCAACGCCAGGGCAAGGTTGAGGATGACAACCCTATACACCTTTGCCGGCCATCACAAAACTCTGGTTGCTGGAACAGGCAACAAAGTAGAGGATTTTGGTGTGGGATTTTTCACTAAATATGGAGACGGAGGAGTAGATTTATCACCTATTGCGGACCTATATAAATCTGAGGCGTACGACTTAGCAAAACATTTGGACATACTTTCCGAAATTCAAATGGCTGCACCTACAGATGGCTTGTATGGAGACGATAAAACAGATGAAATGCAAATAGGTGCATCATACCCTGAATTAGAATGGGCCATGGAATTTCTAATTAAGAAAGAAAAAAGAATGTTGAATCCAAGGGAGATGGAAGTAATGGAGATATACAATTCTCGTCATCGGGCCAACAAACACAAGATGGTTCCTATACCTGTTTGTAATATTCCAGAAAACCTAAAAAGTTAATCGACAGTTTCCACACTTAATATTTCAGGAATTGCTCTCCTTATGCTGTCTTCAACACCAGCCTTAAGTGTCATTGTTTTCATAGAACAATCTTTACACGCACCATGCAAGGCAACCTTAACACGAAGATCCTTGGTTACCTCCACTAAAGTGATATCCCCGTGATCAGCTTCGAAAAATGGCCTAAGCTCCGATAATATTTTTTGAATTTTTTCCTCCACCTTTATTTTGTCATTTGAACAACCTTTGTTTCCGGTAGTTCTTTAATTCTTTTATCCTGGTGTAAAATAACTTCATCCACCAATTTCACCAAATCTTTGCTGATTTCAGTGTCACTTTGTAAAATTGCAGGTCTTCCTGCATCACCTGCTTCTCTAACACTTTGAACCAAGGGTATTTGCCCCAACAAAGGTAAGTTTAATTTCTCTGCAAGTACAGCACCTCCATTTTTACCAAAAATATAATACTTGTTCTCTGGTAATTCTTCGGGTGTAAACCAAGACATATTTTCAATTATACCTAACACTGGAACATTGACATTAGGCATTTTAAACATTGCTACTCCTTTCCTTACGTCAGCTATTGCTACATCTTGCGGAGTTGTTACCATAATTGCTGATGATACTGGTGTCGATTGCACCAACGACAAATGAATGTCTCCTGTGCCAGGAGGTAAGTCCACCAACATATAATCCACATCATCCCATTCTGTTTCAAAAAACATTTGTTTTAAGGCTTTAGATACCATGGCACCCCTCCAAACTATGGGTTGATCTGGTTCTGCAAAAAATCCTAAGGACATAATCTGAATTCCATATCCAATTACTGGTAGCATTTTATTTGAGCCTTCCACGGGGACTGAAGCAGGTCTTTCATCCGCCACATTAAACATGATAGGAATTGAAGGTCCGTAGACGTCAGCATCTACAATGGCTACTTTGTAACCTTTGTTCTTCAAGCCTAAGGCCAAGTTAGATGTTACCGTAGACTTACCAACACCTCCTTTACCAGATGCGACAGCAATAATTTGTTTCACTCCTTTAATAGCATTGCTAGGTGCAGAAGAAACAGAACTTATCTCAACAGTACACTTTACTTCCTTCCCGAAATTTCGTTCAATTGCGAAAAGGCATGCATCTTCCATCCTCTTCTTATGTTGCATGGCTGGGTTTTTCACAACCAGCTTAAAGTTAATGGAGTCATCCTCTATTGCTAAATCACTCACCTGACTACCAGATACAATATCTTTTCCTGAATCTGGGTCGAGCACAGACTTTAATGCTTCTAAAACGTCTTCTTTTTTAATCATCATATTCTAGGACTCAATTTATGTTGTCAAAAGTAATTAATTTGGATCAAATCAGTACTAGATTACACGTATTAACAACTTTATTTCTCTAAGATTTTTTCCAGATAATATATTCTTGGAACAAGTAATGAAAATCGAATGTTCGAATAATCAAAAGCATAGTGACATATCGGTAAATTAAATTTTTTCTAACAGAATAATTTTATTTACTTTGGCTGAAGAATATAAAGTTCTTAAAGATTTTCTAAATAAAGGAGAGGTGGCCGAGTGGCTTAAGGCGCACGCTTGGAAAGCGTGTATACCTTTACGGGTATCGGGGGTTCGAATCCCCCTCTCTCCGCTGATTTTTTGCATTGTGGTTTAGAAAAGGAATAAAAGGACTCGATTCGTTTAGTAACGGTAACAATAAGTAAAACCTAAAGAAAGTTTAATTAAAAGAAAAACAAACTATGAAAAATCTATTTACCATTTTAGCAGCATTTTTTATCATGCTCATCGCAGCCCCAACGATCGTTATGGCTCAGGATGGAGCTGCTACAGAACAAATTGATGGGGAAAAGGATCTTCCTTTTCAACAAGCCGTGAAGAAAATATTTATCGATGGTGGTTATGTATTCATGTCATTGGTATTGATTACGCTTATTCTCGGTCTTGCCTTATGCATTGAACGTATTATATATCTTAATATGGCTCAAACAAATACTGATAAACTTTTGGGAAATGTAGAAGATGCATTGAATTCGGGTGGAGTTGATGCTGCTAAAGAACTTCTTAGGAATACGAAGGGTCCTGTTGCCAGTATATTTTACCAAGGTCTTGAAAGATCAGGTGACGGTATTGAAATGGTTGAAAAATCAGTAGTAAACTACGGTAGTGTTCAAGTTGGACAAATGGAAAACGGTCTTTCATGGATCTCTTTGTTTATCGCACTGGCACCGATGCTTGGTTTCATGGGTACTGTACTTGGTATGATTGATGCATTTGAGGCAATTGCTGCAGCAAACAATATCTCTCCAGCAGTTGTAGCTGATGGTATTAAAGTAGCTCTTATTACAACGGTTTCTGGTCTTTTTGTGGCGATCGTTCTACAGATTTTTTATAACTATATCTTATCCAAGATCGATAGCCTTACAAATGATATGGACATTGCGTCTATCTCCTTGATTGATATGTTGTCAAAACATAACCTTACAAGTAGCAGCCCTTCAAAACATAACCTATCTAAATAATTGACCTATGGATACTAAAACAGTAGGAATAATAGGAAACGTTGTAAAGTTTGGCCTTGGTATTGGTGGAATGATACTGTGTTTCATGATCCTTTTCAATGGAGAAAATAATGGCGCAGACTCTCTTATCGATCTCGCAATTACTATATCTATCGCAGCCATCGTTATTGCCTTTGCAATAGCAGTACTATTTGCAATATATTACTTTGCCACAAACATCAAGAACTCGAAAGGAGCTATGATTGGAATTGCCGCATTGTTAGTTGTAGTTTTAATATCATATAGCCTAGCAAGTGGCAACTTAATGGCTGGTTGGTCTGACGATGGTGTGACTGAATCAATTTCTAAATGGAGTGGCACAGGTATATATGCTTTTCTAATTTTAACAGGAGTTGCAGTAGTTGCTGCATTGTTTTCAGAAGTTTCTAAAATTATAAAATAATGGCTAAAAGAGAATTATCGGAAATAAATGCGGGATCAATGGCAGATATAGCCTTTCTTCTCTTAATTTTCTTCCTAGTTACCACAACGATGGACCAGGATTCTGGTATCCTAAGACAACTTCCTCCAATTGTGGATCTACCAGACCCAGATGTTGTTAAAAAACGTAATGTTTTTGAAGTGCTGGTGAATGCTGATGACCAGCTTCTAGTGGAAGGGGAATATATGGAAGATGTTGCAAACCTGAAGGATGCTACCATGCTATTCTTAACCAATTCTGGTGTTTTTACTGATGAAGACATTGATGAGGATATGACGGTACGTGTTTGGGTAAGAAAGTCTGATGTGATTGCTAAAATTTCTGAAACGAAAGGTTTCATTTCTCAGGATCCAGATAACGCTAGTCGTTATAAGTCAACATTGAGAAAGTTTGAGTCTAAACTGGATGCTATTAATTATTTTGGTGAGTACAAAGAATTGACAGATTTAGCTTTGATTTCACTAAAAAACGATAATGGGACTTCTTATGACATGTACATTCAAATTCAAAACGAATTAACCTCAGCACTTAATCAATTAAGAGATGATTTGGTTAGTGAAAGATTTGGTAAAACGTATTTAGATTTGAATGATAGAGATGTTAAGGATAAGAGAATTATCAAAGCAGTAAGACAAATATTTCCTCAGAGAGTTTCTGAGGCTGAACCTAATGCACAATAATTATGTCAAAATTTAACAAAGGGAAGAAAAAGGGAATGCAAGCAGTATCTACTGCGTCTTTGCCCGATATCGTTTTTATGTTACTCTTCTTCTTCATGGTAACCACTGTTATGAGAGAGCAGGATGTTGTGCTTAAAATCGATAAACCGGATGCTTCTGAAATTGTAAAAATAGAGAAGAAGGACTTGGTAGATTACATTAATATTGGCATCCCTAACAACACAGCTAAATATGGTACTGAACCGGTAATTCAATTGGATGATGCAATAGCTACATTGGACAAGATAGGACCTTGGGTGTTAAACAATAAGGAAGAAAGAGATGAGAAGAAGCGTTCAAGAATTGTTACTTCTTTGAAAGTTGATAAGGCTACAAAAATGAGAATAGTAACCAACGTTAAACAGGAATTGAGAAAAGCAGAATCGCTTAAAATTAATTATTCTTCAATGGCTAAGGCACGTACTGTTTCTAAAAAATAATCTCTAATTAAAGATATAAATACGGGGCTCAATAATTATTGAGCCTTTTTTTTGATTAAAATGTTGGCAACCAGTTAAGAAAAAACACCAGAAACATAACAGTGATTCCAAGGATTAATCCAGTAACAATTTGAAAGTTATTGTGTGCTAATAAATAAAGCCTAGCACTCGCAACAAAGCCTGAAATCAAAATCGACAACAACAAATAAAACATCATCGTAGCGTCTAGGATGGAAGCATATACAAGAAACCCTATCATTCCCCCTACTGCAGTCATGTGGGCGCTTATTTTAAAAAATCTATTGATAATTGACAACAAAATTAATACTATCCATACACCAAATACAGATAAGCGAAGTATTCTTGGGGCACCCATTTGAAATAACAATTGATAATTGATGAGATAAAGAATGGCAACTACAGCGTATGCGCTGAATCGCTCTTCTTTATTGGGCATGTCGAAACTTGAAATTATTCCATAATCTCTCATAACCTTCATAAGAATTACAGGTATGAGAACCATCAATAATATAAGGATTGTAATTATTTGAAAACCCCTTTTGCCATTGAAAAAAATGGAAATTACTGGATCAACAAAATAAAGCAATAGCAACAACCAAACCGCTATAAATAACGGATGAAAAAGTACTGAAATAATAGTAAAAAACTTTTTCAATAAGATTAGAGCTCTTTTCGAAGTCTTGCAACAGGAATATTCAATTGCTCTCTGTATTTAGCAACAGTTCTTCTTGCAATATTATATCCTTTCTCCTTCAAGATTTCTGTCAACCTGGCGTCTGTCAATGGCTTACTCTTCTCCTCAGAATCGATACAATCTTGCAGTATTTTTTTAACTTCTCTAGTTGAAACCTCCTCCCCAGTATCTGTAGTAAGAGATTCTGAGAAAAAATATTTTAAGAGTAGGGTTCCATATGGCGTTTGTACATACTTACTATTGGCAACCCTTGAGACAGTAGAAATATCCATGTCTATTTTTTCAGCAATATCCTTGAGAATCATTGGCCTTAATTTGGCTTCATCACCGGACAAGAAATAATTCCTTTGATAGACCAGTATAGCTTGCATGGTGATTAAGAGTGTATTCTGTCTTTGTTTGATAGCGTCAATAAACCATTTCGCTCCATCAATTTTTTGCTTGGCAAAGAGCACGGCCTTTTTTTGTTCTTTATTGGTCTTATCACCTACATCATAACCCTTTAATAGTTCAGAATATTCTCTTGAGACTCTCAATTGAGGTGCATTCCGTTTGTTTAAGGATAGGGTAAGTTCATCGTCTTCCACATTCAGAATAAAGTCTGGTATTATTTGCTGAAACGATCGATTGGTTTCTTTTATGCTATTCCCAGGCTTTGGATTTAACTTCACTATTTCTTCGATAGCTTCCTTGAGAAGGTCTTTATCAATATCCATTTTACCCAATATCTTCTCATAATGTCTTTTTGTAAAAGAATCGAAATGATTTTTGAGTAGCTCTTTGGCTATCTTAATGGAATGGTAATCAGGCTTTCTATTTAGTTGTAACACAAGACATTCTTTCAAGTCCCTAGCACCTATTCCCGCAGGATCTAAATTTTGAACGACCAACAACACACCCTCAAGCTCCTCCACTGTCGCTTCAATATTTTGTCCAAAGGCAAGATCGTTCACTATTTTATCCAACTCCCTTCTTAGATATCCCGCTTCATCTAGATTTCCGATAATCACGTCTGCCAAAATCATTTCGTGATCATTCAACTTTTTCAATCCTACTTGTACTCTCAGGCTTTCTTGAAAGGACATCCCTGCCGCGAAAGGAATATGTGTTTCATCATCCTCAACGCTATAATTGTTAGTGGATGTCTTATAGTCAGGGATGTCGTCATCTGACATATACTCACTGAGGTCAAAATCCTCTCTAGATTCATCGTTCGGCTCCATTTCACCCTCATCTTGACTTATCTCATCCTCAACCTCCTTCAATCCCTCCTCTAAAGCAGGGTTCTCCTCTATTTCATCTTTAATACGCTGCTCTAGCTCAACTGTAGGCAGCTGTAATAACTTCATCAGCTGTATCTGCTGTGGAGAAAGCTTCTGTGATAATTTTTGATTTAAGAACTGTTTTAACATGCTAATTCGTCTCTTCTGTTGGATTCCATCTTTACTACGCAAATATAATGGTATTATTCTTCTGGATTTGCTAATCTCGCTCTTTAGCATTGTAATAAAATGTATAATTTTTGACTTTTATTAAGCCCTTCAATTTCTTATCTTTGCTAGATGGAAACCATATTTAACATGAGAAACAATCTTTTTTTTAGCATATTTAGTTTATTGATAATCGGCAGTGCATCTGCTCAATTATCTTTTACAAACAACAGTTCGCTTTTATCAAACTCAAATTTACTTAGTGATCATGCCATTGGTGTGGTTGATATGAATGGGGATGGCAAGGACGATATTGTTCACACAGACGATGGAGATGCTATATACTATTCATACCAAGGGGAGCCTGGTGGAATGTTCAACACTGTTTTTGTAGCCGATATTGAAATCACATCGGAATCATCTGCCTATTCATGGGGACTTGCTGTTGGTGATCTCAATAACGATGGTATTAATGAATTGGTCACTGGAGGTAAATACAATGGTATTTATGTAATTACTGATAACAATGGGACGTTTGAGTCAAATGTATTCGCTGTTGATGATATTTTTCTTCAGGGTGTGAACACCTATGACATTGATAATGATGGCTTATTGGACATTTTTGCATGCGATGATGTGGGACTAAGCGATATTTATATCAATGACGGTGCAGGCACTTATACTTTGGATTACAATATCCTAAATCCAGTTTCAGACACGGAATCAGATTATTCAGGAAATTATGGTTCAGTATTCACGGATATTGATAACAACGGTCATTGTGACTTATACATAGCTAAGTGCAGACAAGGTGTTCAGAATTCATCGGATCCTAGAAGAATAAATCTAGCGTATATGAATGATGGATTGGATTCTTGGACTAGTGAAGGAGAAGCTCGAGGGATAGACTCAGGTGATCAAACTTGGCTTGGTGCTTTTGGAGATATTGATAATGATGGGGATATGGACCTATTTCTTGGAAACCATGATGTCCCGAATGAATTCCTCCTCAACGATGGCGATGGTAATTTTACAGAAGCCACAGACGATGCTGGCTTGGCTGGAGTATTTAATTTCACGCCATACCAAGGTGTTTTTGCTGATTTTGATAATGATGGATTTCTAGATTTTATTCTCACTGGTGGTGATAATTGTGCTTTTGCCATGAACAATGGTGATGGAACTTTCGATATGGAATTTAATCTTGTTGATGCTGAAACAAACTCGATTGCCTTAGGTGATCTTAATCAGGATGGATTTCTAGATATGGCTACAACTAGTGGCGGTTATGGTGGATGGGGAAACTCTCAAAATGATCAACTGTTCTTTAATGATGGAAATGACAACAACTTCGTAATGATAGCATTGGAGGGAGTGGAAAGTAATATCAATGGAATTGGCTCTAGAATAACTATTGATGGGGCTTGGGGGTCTCAAATTAGAGATGTGAAGTCTGGACAGAGTTATGGTATCCAAAATTCTTTAACCTCTCATTTTGGCTTGGGCACAAGTAATGTGATAGATCAAATTTCTGTTAGCTGGCCTTCTGGAAATGTTGATACATTCACTAATATTAATGGTAGTAGCTGGCTTACAATCACTGAAGGTGGTGGTATATCAGTCGGTATAGAAGATGTAGGTTTAAATGCCGATCACCTGACTTTATTTCCAAATCCAACAACGGATTATATTCAAATAAACTCAAACATTTCAGATCGCATTAATCTTATTGAAGTATTTGATGCTGCTGGACGAATGGTTATATCGGAATCTTTAAACGGCTCTAATGATAAAGTGAATGTGCAAGATCTAGCAAATGGATCTTATAATTATAAAATCAAGAATGATTCAAAGGTTGTGTTCAGCGGAACTTTTGTGAAGGAATAAAAACGACATTAAAAGTAAACGCCCGTTACAAATAACTTTGTAACGGGCGTGTTTATTTGTTACATATTAATGCTAAAACTCTGCATTCTGAGGGGTCCTAGGGAAAGGAATGACATCACGAATATTATTCATACCCGTTAGGAACATTATGAGTCTTTCAAACCCTAACCCAAAACCTGCGTGTTTACATGTTCCGTATTTTCGAGTCTCTAAATACCACCAAACATGTTCTTCCTCAATGTCGAAGTCCTTACACTTCTTTAAAAGTACATCTAGCCTTTCCTCTCTTTGCGATCCACCGATGATTTCACCTATGCCTGGAAACAATACATCCATTGCGGCTACGGTCTTGTTGTCATCATTTTGCCTCATATAAAAGGCCTTAATCTCCGCAGGATAATCTGTTAAAATTACTGGGTTTTTAAAATGCTTTTCCACCAAATATCTTTCGTGCTCTGACTGTAAATCGATACCCCATTCTACAGGATACTTAAATTTCTTCTTTTTGAATGGTTTGGAATTTCTTAGAATATCTATTGCTTCCGTGTAAGTAACTCTTTCAAATTTATTGTCTACAACAAAGCTGAGTCTATCTAAAAGACTCATCTCTCTTCTTTGCGCTGCAGGTAGTTTACTTTCTTCTTGGATTTCTCTGTCATGAAGAAACTTAAGGTCATCAGCACAATTATCCATTACATGCTTAAGAACATACTTCATCATATCCTCTGCCAGATTCATATCATCATTAAGATCTGCAAAAGCCATTTCCGGCTCGATCATCCAAAATTCAGCTAGATGTCTAGATGTATTTGAATTCTCAGCTCTAAATGTCGGCCCAAATGTATATACCTTACCCAATGCTAAGGCACCCAGCTCTGCTTCCAACTGTCCTGAAACGGTTAAGTTCGCTTCTTTCGCAAAGAAATCTTTTGAAATATCTACTTTGCCATCTTCTGTTTTTGCTGGATCTCCAATATCAAGAGTGGTTACCCTAAACATTTCTCCTGCACCTTCAGCATCTGATCCAGTAATTATTGGCGTATGAAGCATATAGAACCCTTCATCATTAAAGTACTTATGAATAGCAAATTGGGCAGCATGTCTTATTCTGAAAACTGCGGAAAAGGTACTAGTTCTAAATCTGAAATGTGCTTTTTCCCTAAGGAATTCTAACGAGTGCCTCTTCGGTTGTAATGGATATTCATTGGGATCACACTCACCATGAATGATAATTTTTTCTGCCTCTATTTCAATACTTTGACCCTTGCCTTGTGATTCCACAACAACACCATGAACTTCAATAGCTGCTCCAGTATTGATAGATTTAATAATGGAATCATCCATCTTTTCAAAATCTACGACAATCTGCAAGTTATTTATGGTCGACCCATCATTGAGGGAAATAAACCTATTGCTTCTGAACGTTCTTACCCAACCTTCAACCTTAATTTTATCACCTATAGGTTCCTTATCAATCGCTTTTGCAATAGTCATCTTTGTACTCATCTCATTCTCAAATTAGTTCGCAAAAGAACAAAAATAAAGCTTTGAATGTATGATGCTGGTTATGAATTATTGCTATTTCTTCTTTTGCAAGAGTATTGTTTGACCAGAACTAAGTTTCGTGGATGCAGTGATGGCATTATACCTTTCCAGTTTTTTAAGCTTAACACCGTATTTTTGAGATATGGATAATAGGCTATCCCCTTCCCTAACTTTATAATGATCTTTGCTGCTAGCATTTCTTTTTGGCTGAATAAATACCACTTCTCCCTCCTTTAGTTGTTTTCTTGATCCCAAATCATTGTATCTGCTAATTTGCCAATAAGCTAAGTCCAAACTATTTGCTACCTCATCAATACTCTCACCTCCTTTTGCAAGCACATACTTAATATTGTTGCTATGCTGCTTTACATCATAATAATAGACTAAGTTTATTACAGATGTTGTTTCCAAATTGATAGCTTTCTTAGGCTTTTCAGGTTTTGATGAGTCCATCACTATCTCTTCAACACTATCAGGACTCTCTATATATTTCCCCTTTAAGACCTTTTTATCATATTGTGTGAGCTCATTCTGTTCGATAAGTTTTATCAATAGCTTAGCATATGCTGGATCTGTTGCATATCCGGCTTTTCTAAGTCCGCGAGCCCATCCTTTATAGTCAGATTTTTTTAGTTCAAACAAGCTGGCATATCGCTTGCGCAAGAGAAATTGCGAATGGTCCTCAAAGGATTGATTTGCATTTTTGTATTTCCTGAAACATTCATTTTTCTTATCGTCATCTGCGTACACCTTCTTTCCTTTCCAACTATGACATTTAATCCCAAAATGATTATTTGACTTTTGGGTTAACTCACTTTGACCATTTCTACTCTCTAATATTCCTTGAGCTAAGGTTATACTTGCTGGTATACCATGCAGTTTCATTTGCTTCATGGCAACATCTTTCCACCTTTCGATATATTTAGTTCTGTCCGTTGATACATCATCAATTGAAAACGCACTTTGAAACAGAACAATAAATAATAAACTTAAATAGGCCTTCCTCATATTGCAATCTTAATTCTCAGGTAAAATCAAAACTAAATTATTAGAGGAAATATTGCAGAATTAAGTGTTATAAAGATGAACACAAAAATGTTAACCCAGTAAGATCAACGGAATTAGGTGGATTAGTACCCCAGATCCATACCTCGATGTTCAAATCCACTTATCCCTTGAATGCCTCCTGTGTGAATCGCTAGAATTTTTTCAGATTTATTGAATGAATCGGATTGAATCATGTGCATTAACCTAAACATCATTTTGCCTGTATAAATAGGATCGAGTCTAATATCATATTCTGCCTTGAAATTTCTCAAAAATAAAATAAGCTCATCTGATACCTTTGCATATCCACCGAATATTGATTCATCCACTATTTCAATGCGATCCATTAATTCATCAAGATTTTCAGTATTTGATATAAATTGAGTTAAGTTATTTCTAATTATTGTTTTTTGATCAACGTTTTTCAAAGCCGAGAACCCAATTAAACGTTGATTTTCAGACAGTTTTAGCGCCATCCCAGATATGGTTCCTCCGCTTCCAACCGGAACGCAAATACAGTCATAAGCCTTCGTCTCATCGTCTAGTATATCAATGCATCCATTGATCCCAAGATAATTTGAACCTCCTTCAGGAATATGTAAGAACCGGCCGAATTCAGCTCTTAATCCATCTAAAAAATCGTAATCCTCTTTCTGTCGGTAATCTTCCCTACTCACATAGCGTATATCCATACAATTCTTCTTTGCCTTTACAAGTGTTGGATTTAAAGGCAAAGTTTCTTCACCCCGAATAAGTCCGATGGACTTCAATCCATAGTGATTACAAGCAGCAGCGGTGGCAGCAATGTGATTCGAGAAGGCACCGCCAAAGGTTAGTATTCTCGGATAATTTTGCGAAATCGCTTTTTCAATATTGAACTTTAACTTCCTCCACTTATTACCAGAAATATCAGGATGTATTTCATCTTCACGCTTCAAGTATGTTATTGGACCGTTCAATTCTGTACCGAAATTGGGCAACTCCATTATTCGGGTAATTATTTCTTGATTAAAAACGCTCATATTGTGGAATTAAAAAAAATTATTTTGTCGTAACGAATTGTCTGACTCATTCAGCATCAAATATAGTATGTCAACACTGCTTTTAATGCTGAATGACTAGAATAATCAAAGAGTTGTATGTTGTACTTTTGTGACTACAATAAGACTGTGGTTAGATTACCTTTATATGATTGATATTATGAGTGAATACAGCAGCGTTAATAAACTAGAACCAGAGGATTTTTATAATAGTCCCGATGGATACATCGTGTTTACAGAAAAGTACCACCTAAAGCGTGGATATTGCTGTAAAAACAATTGCAAACATTGCCCCTATAACAAATAGAACAAGGGCCATTGTAGATAGTTCCCTACACTATATGACATAATGTGATATGAAAAATAACGGTTACATGACATAATTCTAAATTTAGGAGTGTTATTGATTACAACAGGCACATATAGACTTACAATCATATGATTATTAAATCTTTATCTCATCTACCATTATGTTTATCTTTGTTAGTTGCACTAAGCACTATACCTAATTGCACAAAATTCTGAGATCTATATTCCTGGTATTGATACTAATCGGATCAATAAACATCACAGCCAATCATATTTTTGGAGCTAGTATTCGATATGAATGCATGGGAGGTGATGATTATAATTCCGAACATGCTTTGAGGCGTTTATAACAATATGCTTCTTGAATTTTTCAGACAACCCGTAATAGCCTCCGTAACCGTCAGTTACTATCTTACTTTTGGGATTAATTGTTTGCTGCTGTATCAGTTTGATTTCTTTGCCACTCGCTCCATTATCCAAAACTTGAACTTTTATCTTTACTCTCCTTTCTAACAACCCTAAAACTGTTGTTTTATGCGAGAAACCAGCTTTTTTTCGCATTTTGTTTTTCTTCTTTTTATAGTAATGTTTGTTCTCTAAACTACCTCCAACATGAGATTCATCCACTTCTATAACACCACTTAGCATACCTAAATCTTCATCCATAACTCCACGAATTCTGTATTGTAAAAACCATGCGGTGTTTTTATTCACACCTATTTCAAGGGCCAATTGCAAAGAGGACATTCCCCGGAGACAATTATTTTCTTGGTGCTGACTGCGATAGTGTATGTTTATTTTTTGATGAAGCAGGTGACTTCGATGTTGTTTTACGGATTATTGATCCGAATGGATGTATCGGACTGGGCAACTTGGAAAATCCAATAAGCACTTCAACAGTTATAGCAGACTTTGAGTTTACTCCTGAAGAGCCAAGAATAGAATTTAACTGGATCCAGTTGATTGACGTAACCAAGGCACTGTATATTGGGATTGGACTGTGGATGAAGATACTATTTTCTCAATTCCTAACCCATTAGTCAGCATCGACAGTGTGGGTGTTGGCTTCCATGAAGTCTTCATGGCAGTGGTTAATGAGGGTGGATGTACTGATAGAATTTGTAAAACTATTGAAATAATAGCTGACCCATTAATTTGGGCACCTACTGCTTTTACACCTAACAATGGCAATCTTAATGAAGTATTTAAGCCCGTAATTAACGATGAGAGTCAAGTTCAATTATATGAGTTTTCAGTCTTTAATAGAATTGGAAGAAGAATATTCTCAACTAGAGATATGAATGCCTCCTGTGGCAATAATCTAATTGAAGAGAGGAAGCGTCCAATTGGGACCTATCTATGGACGGTTACCTTGAAGATCAAAGACATAAAGTATATAGTCAGTTATTCAGGAATCGTAATGATTCTCAAATAAATTCTATCTAAGTTTTTTTGATATAAAAAAAGCCATCCCAAAAATGGAATGGCTTGATTTCTTTTTGGTAGAAGGAATTATTTACCAACGACTTCTTTTGCAGCATCCTTAGTTGCATCCATTGCTCCTTTTGCAGCATCACCTGTAGCATCAACAGCTTCACCAGCTGCATCTTTGGTTGCGTCCATTGCTCCTTTTGCAGCATCGCCTGCAGCATCAACAGCTTCTCCGGCAGCATCCATAGCATCACCCGCAACATCTTTAGTCGCGTCCATAGCTCCTTTTGCAGCATCACCAGTAGCTTCCATAGCATTATCGGCAGCATTCTTTGCCTTATCAGCTGCTTCACCACATGAAGTAAATGCGATAAGTCCACCAATTAAAATTAAAGTTAATAAATTTCTCATTGTTTGTTTAAATTACAGGTTAATATATTAGCCCGTAAATGAACTTCTTTTTTTTAACAAAAAAAACGATTGATTTAGATATTTACTCACATTTAGCTTAATCCTAGTTATTTATAGACTAAGGGGTCCTCTTGAGAAAAAAAGTGTAAGTTTAATAACCCCGATATGATTTTTCAATAATTAATACAGAATAATTCCCTCTATTTTTCGTTACTTTACCTTTTGTATTTAGCAATAAAATGGTCGATAATCTGGTAATCATACCAACGTATAACGAGAAAGAAAATATCAAGCAGATAATTGAAAAAGTGTTCTCTATAGATAATTGCTTTGATGTGCTTGTCGTTGATGATGGATCACCGGATGGGACGGGTGAAATCGTAAGATCTCTACAAGATAAATATGCAGACAAGTTGTTTCTTGAAGAGCGATCCGGAAAGCTTGGGCTTGGAACTGCTTATATTCATGGCTTCAAATGGGGTTTGCAAAGAGAAAAATACAAATACTTCACAGAAATGGATGCGGATTTTTCGCATAATCCTGAGGATTTGACCTTACTGAGATCTAGTTGCGTTGATGGCAATGATCTTTCAATTGGCTCCAGATATACGAAAGGTGGCAAGGTTGTTAATTGGCCCATGAACAGATGGCTTATGAGCTATTTTGCTTCGGTTTATGTACGAATGATTCTTTGGTTTAATGTAAAAGATACCACGGCAGGTTTTATTTGTTACAAAAGAAAGGTCTTAGAAACGTTAGATTTAGACAACATCAAATTCATTGGGTATGCCTTTCAAGTTGAAATGAAATATAGGGCGCATAGAAAGAAATTCAAAATCAATGAAGTTCCAATTACTTTTACTGATAGGGTTGAAGGCGTTTCTAAAATGAATACGGACATTTTCAAAGAAGCCATTTTGGGTGTCCTTAAAATGAGGTTTTTAAAATTGTGAAAGATTTAATCATAAAAAACATTTCCGTTGTTAATCAAGGTGAAATAACGGTTACATCACTAAAAATAAAGGATGGAGTTATTGTAGAAATCAATCCAAACCTGGGCGAATATCAAGACCCTGAAACTAAAACACTAAACGGGGAAGGTTTACACTTACTTCCTGGATTGATCGATGATCAAGTTCATTTCCGTGAACCGGGATTAACTCACAAAGGAAATATTAGATCTGAGTCTCGTGCAGCAGTTGCAGGAGGGATAACGTCATTCATGGAAATGCCAAATACGAATCCTCAGGCCTTAGATCAAGATCTTCTCGAGCAGAAATATCAAATTGGTAAAAAAGACTCTTCGGCCAACTACTCATTTTTCATGGGTGCTTCGAACAATAATATTGAAGAGGTTCTAAAAACCAATCCCAAAAATGTGTGTGGTGTTAAAATATTCATGGGATCTTCCACGGGAAATATGCTAGTCGATGATGAGAAAGTTCTCAATGGGATTTTTGAAAAATGCAAGATGCTAATTGCGGTTCATTGCGAAGATGAAAAAACCATTCGTGAAAATATCGCTGATGCAAAAAATACTTTTGGAGCTAATATTCCTATCAGTGAACATTGGAAAATACGAAGCCATAAGGCCTGTTATTTATCCAGTTCAAAAGCAGTTAAATTAGCAAAGAAACATGATGCTAGATTGCACGTATTACATATTAGCACGGCTGATGAAATTACACTATTTTCAAATGAATTACCGTTAGAAGAAAAGAAGATAACAGCCGAAGCATGTATTCATCACATGTGGTTTGATGATGCAGATTACGATAAAAAAGGAACCCATATAAAATGGAATCCTGCAGTAAAGAACAAAAAGGATCAAGATGCAATAAGACAGGCTGTAAAAGATAATTATATAGATGTTATTGCCACGGATCATGCGCCACATACTTTAGAAGAAAAGAGCAATGGATATTTAGATGCACCATCTGGCGGTCCATTGGTTCAACATGCATTACCCGCTTTACTTGAAATGTTTCACCAAGGTGTTTTTACCTTGGAAGAAATCGTTGAAAAAACCAGTCATTCCCCTGCCAAATTATTTCAAATAAAGGATAGAGGATACATTGATGTAGGAAAAAAAGCCGACATGGTTTTAGTTGATCTCAATAGACCCTGGATGGTTAACAAAGATAATATTCTTTATCACTGTGGGTGGTCTCCATTTGAAGGTCAAGAATTTCGATCAAAAGTTGTACATACATTTGTAAATGGACATCACGTGTATAATGATGGTGTGATTGATGATAGCATTCGAGGTGAAAGATTATTATTTGATAGAAAATGATTTTAAACTTTAGACTTTTCTTTATTGTAGCTACTACATTTTTGATGAGCTGTGGAGGGTCAAAAGAGGAACTAATAATTCCTGAAAATATAATTGGCAAGGACAAATTTTCTTCGATAATGGTTGATGTTTTAATTCTTGAAGGTTACAAAAGTCGAGCCTTAAGTAAAAAAGATTCTATAGATTACGTCATGCAATCTTACTACCAAGATCTTTACCGTAAATACGAAGTGGATAAAGAAATCTATGATCGTTCGTATTTGTTTTACAGTGAAAACCCAGTTCTTATGCAAGAAATTTTTGCTTTGGCTGAGACAAAATTTAAACTGAAAGAAGACGAAGTCTCTTCTGAGAGAAAGAAAAAAACTACACCTGCTGATAGTACTTCGAAAAAAACTGAATTGATTTTTCGCAAGAATTAAAGTCCATGTCAAACATTTTTTTTGCTTTTTCTGAGTTATATGAAAAAGATGAATTTGCCGCTTTCGCAGATTCCTTAGTCAAGGAAGATTTGCTTCCGGATAGGAGATCTTTTAAATAAAAAATCCTCCATCCCAAATTCAAAATAAATCTATTTGCTAAAATACTAGGTTCTTTTTTCCCCAAGTACTTTGCGAGCAAATTAAAAACAGAACGTAAAGATCGGCTTTCCGAAACTAGAACAAATCGTTCATTAGAAATGTTTCGATTAACTGCATCAATTGCGATTTTGGAAACATCTCGCACATCGACAAAGGAACCTCCCCCGTTGGTATAAAATTTTAATCCTTTGTTCACTTCACTAAACAAACTTGAACTACTTTTTCCATAAGTCCCTGCGCCAAAAATAATACCCGGATTTAATATCACTGCGGGCAAACCTTCTTCCATTCCTCGCCACACTTCCTGCTCAGCCCCGTGCTTAGTTAAGGCATAAAAAGTATTATGCTTTGAATTAGACCATTCCGTATTTTCATCGATAGTTTTACCTTCCTTTTCTCTTCCAATAGATGCTATAGAGCTTATATGACAAAATAGTTTTATGTCTGAAGAGAGCGAACAATTTATTAAGTTTTCTGTGCCAATCTGATTGACAGCATACATCTCATCATGATCTTTTTGATGAAATGATACCAAAGCGGCACAGTGATAAACATGGACGCATTCTTCAAGCGCGCTTTCGATGCTTGAAACATCGAAAAGATCACCTTCAAACCATATTATTTGCTCAAATAATTTACTACCATTCTTATCGCTATAGAATTCAAATGCTTTTCTAACTTCATCCTTGTTACTCCCCTTTCTATGAAAAGCTTTTACTTTTTTATTGGCCAATAATAAGTCAAACATTATTCTTATTCCAACGATCCCCGTACTGCCAGTAACTAAATTCATGAATAGTTTTTTACGAATTGTATATTCCTTACAAGACCAGAATACTTTGTCCTTTTCACAGCTGAATTTCTAAAAACTTCATTGAAAACATCTTGGGTAATTTCTTCCCAATCACCCTTTTTAAAATCACTTAATAGTGGATGCGGATTAAACAAACTTTCGTTATTCTCTTGAGAAAATTTATTCCAAGGGCAAACATCCTGACATACATCACAACCGAATATCCAGTCGTCAAATTTGCCTCTCATTTCATCGGGTATTGCCTCCTTTAGTTCTATGGTAAAGTATGAAATGCATTTACTGCCGTCAACCACATATGGCTCCAAAATAGCATCTGTTGGACAAGCATCTATACACTTGGTGCAAGATCCACAATGATCCGTTGCAGGGCTATCCTGAGGTAATGGAATATCCAAAAGTAATTCAGCGATAAAGTAAAATGACCCATGTTTTTTATTAATCAGATTTGCGTTTTTGGCAAACCACCCTAAGCCACTTTTTGCTGCCCAAGCCTTTTCCAAAACAGGAGCGCTATCGACAAATACCCGACCAGAAACTTCACCAATCTCCTCTTGAATATGGGATAACAATTCTTTTAGTTTCTCCTTCACCACAGAGTGGTAATCTTTACCGTAGGCGTACTTTGATATTTTGTAATTATTATTCTCCGATAATGTTTGCTCTGGATAATAATTGAAAAGAAGGGAGACGACAGATTTCGTTCCTTCGTGCAACAATCTTGGATCTAATCTTTTATCAAAATGATTGGACATGTAATCCATCTTACCATTCTGATTATTGTTCAACCAACGCTCCAATCTTGGTGCTTCTTCCTCAAGAAAACCTGCTTCCGAAAACCCACAGAAACTAAAACCTAAACGATAAGCCTCATCTCGAATTAGCGCGGCATTTTTAGCTTTGAGAAGATCTTCTTGCAAAGTTTAATAATGTTAAAATAATGATCCATCCGAGCCTTCTCTTGAAATTTTCAAGTGCTTGTATGCTTTGTCGGTTGCCTGTCTTCCTCTTGGTGTTCTCATTAAGAACCCTTCCATAATTAAGAATGGTTCATACACTTCTTCAATTGTTCCTGGCTCCTCTCCAACTGCTGTACTGATGGTATTCAAACCAACAGGGCCACCTTTAAATTTTTCAATGAGAGCGCTTAGAATCCTGTTATCCATTTCATCCAAACCGTTGTCATCTACGTTTAATGCTTTTAATGAAGATTCAGTAATCTTCATATCAATGGTCCCTGAGCCTTTCACCTCTGCAAAATCACGTACTCGTCTCAATAATGCATTGGCAATTCTAGGAGTTCCTCGACTTCTACTCGCAATTTCATATGCCGCATCATTATCTATTGGTATGTTGAGAATGGATGCTGATCGGATAATGATTCCAGTCATGGTCTCAGTATCATAATAGGACAATCGAGAACTTATTCCAAAACGAGATCTTAGGGGTGAAGTTAAAAGACCAGATCTTGTTGTAGCTCCTATAAGTGTGAAGGGACTTAAATTTATTTGAACAGTTCGGGCATTTGGTCCTTCGTCAATAACCAGATCAATTCTATAATCTTCCATTGCCGAGTACAAATACTCTTCAATAGTTACATTGAGTCTGTGAATTTCATCAATGAAAAGCACGTCATTCTCATCAAGATTTGTTAATAAACCTGCAAGATCTCCTGGCTTTTCAAGGACTGGACCCGATGTTGTTTTGATCCCAACCTTTAACTCGTTTGCTATAATATTTGCCAAGGTCGTTTTTCCTAAACCGGGAGGTCCGTGTAATAAAACATGATCAAGTGCCTCGGATCGATTGTTTGCTGCTTGAACAAAAACCTGAAGATTCGCCATTACGGAACGTTGCCCAGCAAAATCATTAAATGATCCTGGTCGTAAAACCTGTTCCGTTTCTTTTTCCGTTAAAGCCGCTTCGTTTCTGATATTAAAATCCTCCATAACCTTTGCGAATTTACAGAAAAAAGACTTCTCTGGCTCACAAGCATAAATACAACATAATCGTGAGAATGAACACGCTAATTAGCCTTCTTCCAAAGTGTCTTTATGCCCGTAGCTAATAGCACGTGTTATAATCCAAGAATCATCTCGCCTTTCCCAATTAGTAACAAATTTTGCTGTCTGTACTTTTATATCATCTATGTAGAAGTCGTGTTCTCCTATCTGAACAGCACCATAGTCACCAAGTACATATGCATCTGAAGAAACCAATCTTCGCGTTAAGCCTTTTGGTCTTGAACATCTGTCTACAAAAATATGTATTCCCTTTTCGATCGATTTATTGAGATCTGATCGATCAGCATAAAATTTAAAATCAGATTTGGTGATTTTTTTATATAATTCCAAATCACATGTATTGAATGCTACATCAAACAAGAGACTATCCATTTTTAATATCTCTTGATTAATCTGTTCTTTCTCTTTTAGTTGGTCTTTGTTTTGAGAAAACACTGAACTCACTAAAAATAAAATAAGAAGGGTAAATGTTACTTTTAAGTTTTTCATTAGAAATTATTGTTTAATTCGAAGACGATTAATAGTGGATTTTATTACCTGGTTCTCGGAGTTGATGCGAAATGCCACTACAGACATCGAACATATCAATGTTGCACTTAAATATCCAATTGAGGTTCATCTTCTACTTCCTCTATAGGTAATGTTTCTATGTCATTAGCATCAATCAATCCATCTTCAGACATTATCCAATAATCATCCATGAAATATCTGTATGAGCGTCTGAGATCACTTTCAATTTCATCCAAAATCAGATGTACCTTATCTTCCATGTAGATGTATTTTCCATCAGGCACAGTCAAGACAAATCGGACTTCTTGATCTCGAAACTTATCTTCAATCGGAAAGTTATATTTGGGATTTATCGAAAGAACATTTTCATTTATTGAGTATTCAAATTCAATATTTTTTATTTTCTCTTCTATTTCGTCATAGTCTTTACCGCATGAAGATTTAATTATTTGTAGATTGAATTCTTTATCCCCTCTCTTTCGAATAATGTCTAGGTAGACGTTTCCTGCGGTAACATTTCCATTATCCACGTTTTGTAATCTTAGCCCATTAATATGCACTTTATTATCGATCATAGGCATTTCAGATAATCTCACAATTAATGTGTCCGATGACATATGGAGATTTACCGAATCGCTAATATCATCTTCGTACATAAAATTACTACTTAGATTAATGGATGATAAGATGGTAAGGAATAAGCCAATCAACCAAGTAACGGCTAATATTGATCCAGCACCTTTGAATGGCCATTGAAATCTGAAAATCATTTTTAAGCCAACCATTGCGATAGCCAAAATTGGAATTCCCACACACAAAACAATACCCAATAGAAACATTCCTCCATGTACTGAGGAATCAAATAAGCCCACTTTCACATCATTAATTGTCACTGGATACAATCCAATCCCTCCTAACAAACTGCCAGAATCTAAAAATATTCCTACCAAGAAAACCAGTAGACCTATTCCGATTACTATAAATAATCCTCCGATGAAATATCCGATAAACTTAATGATCACTCTCAGAAAGCCAACTACCAGATCAACCAAAGCCGATATCAATCCACCTAAACCTCTACCTTTGGCCCTCGCTCCAACATTTTCAGATTCGTATTTTAATTTCTCAAATCCCTCATTAACTTTTTTTTTTATGGAGTCAATATCGACAGCATCACCACGCATCCTTAATTTATCAGAAGTCGTTTTTGCTTCAGGAATAATTGCCCAGAGAATAACATATGGTAAAATCCCAAATCCAAAAAAGAGTACCATTATAACCCAAACTAATCTAATCCACACCGTTTCTATTTGAAAATACGCAGCAAGACCAACACTCACTCCACCTATGATTCCTTGATCTTTATCTCTAAACAGTTTTTTGTCTGATGATTGATTATATGATTCATTCGCCTGAGCTTGTCTCGGCTCTGTATCTTCTTCTCCGAGATAATCCTCTGGCTCTCCCATAATCGCAATGATATCGCTTACATCATTACTCGTGACCACCTGCTTTGTTGGACCAACTCGGTCTTCAAATAATTCTGCAATTCGCGATTCAATATCATCGATAATTTCCTCCTGACTATCGCTGTTCTCAAAATATCCTTTTATTGTTGACAGGTAGAGTTTCAACTGATTATAAGCGTCCTCTTCAATATTAAAAATGATGCCACTTATATTTACTGCTATTGTCTTTTTCATGATGTTGTATTTATCTTGTACTACGGTTTAGTTGGTATTAATTATTGCTTGCTTTATTGACTGACTTGACTAAATTCAGCCATGTCGAATCCAGTTCTTTTAGTACTTTATCTCCTAGCTCAGTCAGGCGATAATATTTTCTAGGCGGACCGGAAGTGGACTCCTCCCACTGATATGCCAAGACACCAGAGTTTTTCAGTCTAGTCAATAATGGATATAGTGTTCCTTCCACGACTATGAGCTTAGCCTCCTTCATTTCACCAATAATATCTGAAGGGTATGCTTCCTTTTTACGTTTCAGCGTTGCGAGGATACAGTACTCCAATATTCCTTTTCTCATCTGAGACTTTGTGTTTTCAATTTTAAATTCAGCCATCTTATACAGTACTTGTTGATACAAATATATATGTTTTATTTAGTACTATGCTATACATTGTACTATATTTTTTATAAAATCATATAAACGACTGATTATCACGAATATTAATTTTATCTCATGATTACCTTTCACTAAATATTTCTTGCAATTGGCTGAAATTAATTGTTGAATTTGATAATAAAACCCGTAATTTTATACCGAAAAGGTCAGCTTTTGATGATAATTGAGACGCAAAGATTAGTTTTAAGAAAATTTAAAGTGACAGACGCTTCTGGTTTACTTGCCCTAAATAGTGATCCCTTGGTAATGAAATATACTGGAGACTTGCCATTCAAGGATATAGAAGACACAAAAAAGTTTGTAGAAGATTATAATCATTACAATCTCCATGGATATGGTAGATGGTCTGTCATTCTAAAAAGCAATAAGGAATTTATTGGTTGGTGTGGTTTAAAGAAACATGATACTGGTTATACCGACCTAGGGTTTAGATTTTCCCAAGAACATTGGAATAAAGGGTACGCCACCGAGTCTACAAAGGCTTGCATTGAATATGGTTTTACAAAATTACAATTGAATGAGATAATAGGTCGAGTCGCTCAGGATAACATTGCTTCCATTAAGGTTTTAGAGAAACTAGGAATGAGTTTTTGGAAGAAAGATGAGTGTCAAGGAATAGCGGATGCTATGTATTATAGGATTTCAATCTGAATCACTCTCACCCGGTTTCCTCTCTGTCGGTTCCCATATCGCTGAATTTACTCCAGAAAAATATTTTACCATACCTATAAGTAATGCTAAGTTCATAGAGTAGAAATAGGATATGAATTGAATAATTTTTGATCGGATGTTTAGTTTGATTATTACTGTATTGAGCAATGGGAATAACATAAATGTCAATTGAGAATAAAAAGCCAATTTGTAAATCCAATGCACGTCCAATAATATATATGAGGCAATAAAAATCATAATAATCAATAATGGTGTTAGCCATCTTAATATTTTATGAGATATAAATGCGAAACCATGACTGATCGGCAATTTCCAAATCAAAGGAAGAAAATGGAATAAATTTTGAAAATTACCCGATGACATTCTTACTTTTCTTCTAAACTCTTCAGACTCTTTTACGGATACCTCTTCATAGCAAATCGCTTCTAGATCCAATATAGCTTTACGATCTTGCATTAGCACGTTCAACGATAGGTAAAAATCATCAACAATAAAATTAGTGGGTATAACCTTGAATAATGATTTTCTCATAGCGTAACACCCACCGAAGGCTCCCATCATTGCTCCCCACAATATACCTTCTCGAAACTTAATCATGTTTTCTCGTTCGATATACTTTTCCTCCTGGAAGCTAATTCCTTTGTTCTTGTGGTCTTCGCTCATTATGTTTGCTCCAACCAGACCTATTTCCTCATCTTTAAATCTCGATACTAATTGAGCCAAATTACTTTTCTCAAAAATAACGTTAGCATCAGTATAGACTACAATATCTGATTTTGCTAATGGCGTAAGTTGATTAAGTACACCTGTTTTACCAGATCTATCAAATCGATGAAATTGAATGATTGGAAACTGCTTTTGTAATTCTCGAACTAACATGTCCGTCATGTCCTTTGAACCATCAGATCCAACAAGAATCTCCATTTTTTTATGATCATATTCTGAGTTGAGAATTGACCTCAGTTTGTCTTCAATGACTAATTCTTCATTATAGGCTGCTATAATAATGCTGACAAAAGGCAACTGATCATGAGTAAACCCTGCCGAATTAATCTTTCTATCTCCAGATAACAACTTTAGTAGTCCAGGATATATCATGTATGTATGCATGACGCAATAGATACATAACCAGAATAAGATTTCTAAGAAAAATAGCAAGTTAAAGCTTTATCAAGATCACATTAAATGTCAATCGTATTGCCCCAAATATAAGTTAAAACTTTTTCGAGCTTAAGAAAAAAATAAGGATGTATGAATAGTGGAGGTCTTAGTTCTGTGCTGTAAGTTCAATTTCACCTCTTTCAATTTTTATAACAATACTCTCCATTAAGAAATCTTCATCCAACGGATCGTATTTAACTTTAAGATTTGAACCGAATAATCGTGCTACTCCTTGCCACATAAAAGCAGATGCCCCACCTCTAAGTTCATTAACCAATTGGTAAGAAGTTCTTTGAGTTTCTCTATCAATTAACTTTATTAAAATTCTTCCTTCACTGACTGTCATGTCCCTTAATACTCCCTCAAACTCCTCCTTCAATTTTTTCTCAGCCTTTTTAAGGTATTTTTTCTTGTCCTTTTTATTTTCAAGTTCGACCAAATCAGCCTCATATTCATCCAATAGTTTTGATGCGACATTAGCATATGGGTATACTTTAATAATTCGTCTTTTCAATTTCGCATATTTCCTAAGGAATGCCTTTGAATGCCCTTTAGCAACAACCGTGATTGCAGGCATGTGGAAAATAGGGATTGTATCTCCATCTTGAATAAAAACATTAACCAAAATCATCTTCTTACCATCCTTAACCATTTGAGCAGAAAACTCCCCAAAGAGCAGTCCCATAAGGACAACTAATATGACTGTTTTGATCTTCATACTACGTTTATACGCAAATTTCAATCCAAAATTGCAAAAAATCGATGATTATTTTCGATTCAAACGCCAATTAGATTCATTTTCAGCGACTTGCGCCTTGTCTTTTTCACTAACCTTCTCGTCAAAATATGCCGATGCGAAGGCAGCAGCAATATCTACCTCCTCCATATCGAAATCATTGGTAATCTTTCCAGTAAAATGTTTTTTGACAAAATTGGTGTCAAATGATCCAGATCGAAATGCTGGATGATTGATTGCAAATGCACCAAAATCAAGTGTTGTTTTCACCCCTTCAATTTTAAATTTCTCAATTGCCCTCAACATTTTATTAATAGCATCTTGCCTGTTCTTCCCATGTGTGATAAGCTTCCCTAACATTGGATCATAATATATAGGAATCGTCATTCCTTGCCTGAATCCATCATCAACTCTTATACCATCACCTTTGGGGACATCATATACTTCTAATGTACCTATGTCAGGCAAGAAATCATTCAATGGGTCTTCTGCATAAACTCTAAGTTCAAGTGCATGGCCATCAATAATTAGATCTTCCTGAGTTATAGATAATTTTTCCCCTCTTGCAACCTTGATTTGTTCTTTCACCAAATCGATTCCGGTTATCATTTCGGTCACTGGATGTTCAACCTGAAGTCTCGTATTCATTTCAAGAAAATAAAAATTCATATCCTCATCCAATAAAAATTCTACCGTACCTACACCACTGTAATCACAAGATCTTGCTACATCTGTTGCTGCCCTTCCCATTGTATTACGAAGTTCCTCAGTTAAAACTGCAGACGGTGCTTCTTCTATTACTTTTTGATGTCTTCTTTGTATGGAACATTCTCTTTCAAAAAGATGTACCACATTACCATGGTTGTCTGCCAATACTTGAATCTCAATGTGCCTTGGATTTGTTACGAATCTTTCGATAAAAACGGATCCATCGCCAAAGGAAGATTCGGCCTCGCTAACCGCTCTTTTTAACTGTTCTTCAAAATCATCTTCCGTTTCAACTATTCTCATTCCCTTACCACCACCACCAGCTGAGGCTTTAATCAAAATTGGAAAACCAATTTCCTTTGCTGCTTTCTTACCTTCGTTAATATCGGTTAAAGCTTTATCGGTTCCAGGAACCATTGGAATGTTATAATTCGCAACTGTTTCTTTGGCCTTAAGCTTACTACCCATTACTTCAATGGCATGATTCCCCGGGCCAATAAATGTAATCCCTGCGGCATTTACTTTTGTAGCAAATGCAGAATTCTCTGATAAGAAACCATATCCTGGGTGAATCCCATCAACATCTAATGATTTGGCAAATTCCAGTATCTTATCTTGATCTAAATAGGATTGCGCTGAAGGCGGAGCACCCAGGCATACTGCTTCATCAGCAGCCAACACATGAGGTGAAAGTCTGTCGGCCTCGGAATAGACAGCCACAGTGGCTATCCCCATTTCTTTTGCTGAACGTATTACACGTAAAGCAATTTCACCTCTATTTGCAATGAGTATCTTTTTCAAAATTCAGTCTTATTTTAATGTAAATATATGATTAATTGAAACAAAATCATTTTAAACAAAAAAGACCCCTAAGGGCCTTTTTTATAGTTTTGGTTATAATATTCTAGTGTTCTTCTTCACCTGGAGACAAAGGAACCGTTTGCGGCACAAAGTCTTCATCTTTTCCAGGCTTGCTATAGTCATATGGCCATCTGTGTACTTCAGGAATAGGACCATCCCAGTTACCGTGTATATGCTCTACCGGTGTCGTCCATTCCAGTGTATTAGATTTCCATGGATTCTGTGGCGCTTTTTGACCATTCCAAATACTATTGAAAAAATTAATCAAGAAAACTAAAGCACCAAGTCCACCCAAAGCTGCCATCCAAGTCATAAGGACATTAAGATCCAATACACCGTCAAACATAGGGAAGTTAGAGGAAGTATAATATCTTCTTGGGGCACCTGCTAGACCAATAAAATGCATTGGTAAAAACACACCGTAAGAAGCAATGATTGTACACCAAAAATGTACATATCCCAGTTTTTTGTTCATCATTCTACCATACATTTTTGGATACCAATGATACACACCGGCCAACATTCCAAAGATTGCAGATACACCCATTACAACGTGGAAGTGAGCTACAACAAAATAAGTATCATGAACCAAAATATCAAGTGTTGCGTCAGCTAGAATAATTCCAGTTACACCACCTGTGATAAAGTTAGATACCATTCCAATGGAGAATAACATTGCAGGTGTTAGCCTCAAGCTACCTTTCCACAGTGTAGTTATATAGTTAAACACTTTAACTGCAGATGGTATTGCAATCAATAATGTAGTGGCTACGAATACAGCACCCAAGAAAGGGTTCATACCTGTAATAAACATGTGATGACCCCATACAATAAATGACAAAAATCCAATTGCGATAATAGAACCAATCATGGCTTTGTATCCAAAAATAGGCTTACGTGCATTGGTTGAAATCACTTCTGATGTGATACCTAATGCAGGAAGTAAAATAATATATACCTCCGGATGACCTAAGAACCAGAATAAATGCTCATACAATATTGGACTTCCTCCAATGTAATCTAAGGCCTCACCAGCTATATGAATATCTGATAGGTAAAAGCTAGTTCCCATGGATCTATCCATGATAAGTAGCAGTGCAGCTGACAACAATACTGGGAATGAAAGTACACCTAAGATAGCAGTTACTAAGATTGCCCAAATTGTTAATGGCATTCTTGTCATGCTCATTCCTTTGGTTCTCAAGCTTAAAATCGTTACAATATAGTTTAGGCCACCAATCAATGACGAAACAATAAATAGTGCAATACTGACCAACCATAACGTCATTCCAAGTCCAGAGCCGGGCATGGCTTGCGGCAAGGCACTTAAGGGAGGATAAACTGTCCAACCACCACTAGCTGCGCCACCCTCAATAAAAAGAGAAACCACAAGCACTACTGATGAAACAAAAAAGAACCAATAAGATAACATGTTCAGGAAACCTGAGGCCATATCCCTTGCTCCAATTTGTAGTGGAATTAAAAGGTTTGCAAATGTTCCACTTAGGCCACCTGTCAATACATAAAAGACCATTATCGTTCCATGAATTGTTACCAATGCTAAATATGCATTTGAATCTAGGACACCCCCTGGAGCCCAACGATCACCTAAGAAAAAGTTAAGAATAGCAAAACCTTCGTCAGGCCAAGCCAATTGCATACGAAAAAACATGGATAGGAAATATCCTAATATTGCCATGAAAATTGCAGTTACCAAAAACTGCTTCGAGATCATTTTATGATCTTGACTAAAAATATACTTGCTAACAAAGCTTTCCTTGTGGTGGTGATGTGCTGCTGATTCTGACATTTTCCTTTACTTTATTATTTTATTCTGCCGAAGCAGTGAGCTCTTTTTGTTTCGTTACAAAGTCCTTATTGCTTGCTAACCAATCTTCGTACTCATCTTCACTAACAACCTTTATTTCCATTCTCATATTATAATGAGAAGCACCGCAAATTTTGTTACACATCAAAACATATTTGAAATCTGGATCGTTGAGATCCTCTTGCATTTGTTTTGAAGTAATTATTGGCGTGAATTTGAAATTAGTTGTCATTCCCGGTACTGCATTCATTTGCAGTCTAAAGTGAGGAATAAAAACACTATGGAGAACATCTCTAGAGTTTATATGAAAATTCACTTCTTTGTTAACTGGAAAATACATTTCTTTCACGATGACATCATCGTTTGCTGACAAATAATCTTCTGACGTACTATCAAATCCCAAGATTCTAACCCTCAATCTCTCTAGCCTTCCTAACTTGCCCCTCATCTCTTCCGATGCAGTTTCAGACATGATCTTGTTCTTTAGATCATCCTTCATATTAGCAATTAATTCTTCGGTATCCTTAAGTTGACTTGATCTTGTATTATCAGTTATAACTCCTAAAGGATTCGTACTTGAAATAAAGTTAAAACTAGATGGCCCTAACTTATTATCAGCACCTGAATACCTGGCCGTCCAATCAAATTGCTTGGCATATAGCTGCACCGCAATTGCATCAGGTGAAGGATCATCATTAATTTTGTTCCAAATAAAAATACCTGCGATTACTACAACAGCCATTACGATAGAAGGAACTACTGTCCAAATAACTTCCAACTTGTTGCTATGTGAGTAATAAAAAGCTTTAACTCCTTTCTTATACTTATACTTATTTGTAAAATAGAATAGTATTAAATTGAAAACAGCGTAAACTGCTGTTACCAGATAAAGGTTATACTTCATCAACCAATCGATTTCAACACCGTGAAGTGTCGCTGCTTGCGGTAAGAATTCATCTGAGTAGGCATATATTAACCAGAAAAGAAATACAACCAAGAATATTCCGAAAAGCAACATTCCAGTTCCAACTCTATCATTTGACTTTTCGTCTATCTCCTCCTCACGGGTATCACTCAAATTAGATGAAAGTCTATATACTTTCAAAATTTGTGAAATAGCAGCTACTGCTAAAACAAGAACCAATGCAATTAAAAAATTCATAAAAACTGACGTTTTTTTTTATCTAATTCCTACTAAATATGGTGATGTATACTCTCATCCATAAACGGACTTCCTTTTGGCACCAAGTTGGCTTTACTCAACGTATTAAGTACAACAAAAATGAACAATCCTAAAAATCCTAACATCATAGCCACCTCTGAAAATTCCAAACCTGACCAATGATCATGTTGAACTCCTGGTGTCACAAGCATGTATACTGCAAACCAATGACTGAAAAATATAACCGTACAAACTGTAATGAGGAAGTTGCTGTTTCTTTTGGCATCTCTGGACATCAATAAGATCATTGGCAGTAAGAAATTAATTCCTACAACGACCCACATTGGGACCCCGTAATGAGCAAATCTTACTGCGTAATAAGTTACTTCTTCCGGAATATCAGAATACCAAATTAACATGAATTGAGAAAACCATAAATATGTCCATAAGAAGCTAATAGCGAAAACCCACTTACCCATATCGTGTACATGACTCTCGTTAAGCTGGGGCAATAGACCTTTACTTTTAAGGTATAGTGCCATGATCAAACTAACGATCATAGCTGTAACCCACATGCCTGAAAATGCTTGCCAACTAAACATTGTACTAAACCAATGTGTGTCTATGGACATGATCCAATCCCAACCAATACTACTTGAAAAAACTGCGAAGAACACTAAGAACAACGCTCCACGTCTGTAGTTTCTAACATGTATTTCAGAACCGCCTACTTCATCTTCCTCCAATGAAGTTTTCCTGAATTTCCATGCGAAGAATAAGAAAGTAGCGAAATAGACTAAGTTTCTTAACCACCAAAACATAGGGTTAAGGTAGCTTGATTTTCCCGCGATTATTGAATCGAAATGATCATTTGCAATAGCCCCTTCCTGCATTTCGTTAACATAAGTCGGGTGATCAGAATTCACAGTAGATTCCATGACAAACTCATTAGTCACAGAACTATCCATCCAATGATAAATATGATTCATGTGGAAAGTACTCGCCAAGAAGACGATGCAAAGTATAACTATTCCAACTGGCAAAAATCCTAGAATGGCTTCGTAAATTCTTCTTGCCATAACACTCCATGCCGTTTCTGTAGCATACTGTAATGCAATAAAGAACAATGCTCCAAATGTGATGAATGTGAAAAACAATCCGTTGATCAATAAGTTTGACCAGAACACGTCATGGTGAGCCGAGTGATCCGTAACGAACCTAGAAACCAATCCTATCACACCAATGATCATTAGGATCATTGAAACCGTTTTAGCTTTTTTCGAAAATAAGTAGTTCATACCTTCTTAGGATCTTTAATTATTCGTTTTCATTTTCATCTGATGATGCAGGAGCAACCGGAGCGATAACTGAAGCATAATCATATTTCTCATCACGCAATGTTTGCACATAATGAACCACTGTCCATAACTCCTTCTGCGTAAGTTGGGATGAGTGTGAACCCATATTCCCTTTACCTCGCATCAATGTATGGAACATTTTACCTTGATTTAAATCCTTTATTATTGCATAAGAAGGAGGTGGTGGAAATGCTCCATTCAGAGTTATACTACCTTTTCCTGTTCCTTTCTCATCATGACAGTGAACACAAAATTTACCAAAGATCTCTTTCCCTTCATTGTAAACAGCTTCATTAAATGCCAATGGGTTTTTTAAACTTGCAGAAGCAGCCGCGTATCCTTCATCACCTTCAGGGTATGGATATGGGAAATTGTATTCTACATCTGATGCATCTTCTGCATAAGGAATCGTCCCCATTGGTGGAACCATTGCAGATAGTTTTGTAGCGATGGAATCGTTTCTTCTTTCTTGAATTTCACCGTAATCCACATACTCCTCTATAGATGGAGAACGATACATATCCGGCATATACTCCAACCCAGGACTTAACTCATTAGTCTTGCAAGAGCCAAGAAAGGCAATGGCAACAATAATCAGAGGCAGTATAGATATTCTTCTAATATTCATATCGACTACTTAAATTTCGTTTTCGTTTAATTCAAATACATCAGTCCCTTTTATGGCAGCAATCAATTGATCCGCAGACATTGAATGATTGTCATCAGTCGCAAACTCTAGGACAAACTTATCATCCGTTGTTCTAGGATCAGGATTAGTTGCAGGCATTCCTGGAAGCGTTCTATTTCTCAAAAGATATGTTATTACCATTCCATGAGCGGCACATAAAACCGTGAATTCAAACATAATGGGAACAAAGGCAGGTAAATTATGAAAATATGTCCAGTTCGGTTTCCCTCCAATATTCATCGGCCAATCTTGAATCATAAAATAGTTGATCGCCAAAATTGCCAAACATAAACCTCCTACACCAAACATAAATGAAGCGATAGCAAGTCTTGTTCTTGTTACACCAATAACAGGATCGATACCATGAATAGGAAAGGGCGAATAGCACTCCTTCACCTCAATACCTTGAGCAACCAATTCTTTGGCCGCCTCCAGACATTTGGTGTCGTCATCGTACATTGCATGTATTATCTTATTCTCAGCCATAAAGCTTATTTCTTTCAATTAATTAATCCTGGTTCTTATAATTTTCTCCAGAACTCTTCAATATTGTTTTCAATTCATTAAGTGCTAACACCGGGAAGAATCTGCCATACAGCAGGTACAGTGTTAAGAAAATTCCAATTGTACCAATGAATACTCCTATGTCAACAAATGTTGGGTAAAACATTGACCAACTGGATGGTAAGTAATCTCTCTGAAGTGACATGATAATTACAAATCGCTCGAACCACATTCCAATATTTACAAAAATCGATAGTACGAAAGTCCAGTATAAGCTTGTTCTTAATTTTTTAAACCAGAATAGCTGTGGTATGATAACATTGCAAGACATCATTCCTGCATACGCCCACCAATAGGGTCCAAATGCTCTGTTATAGAAGGCAAACTGCTCATATTCAACTCCAGAATACCAAGCAATGAATAATTCTGTTAGGTATGCCACACCAACAATAGAACCTGTTACAATGATGACGATATTCATATATTCAATATGCTTTATCGTAATATAATTTTCCAATTTCATCGTTTTCCTCATAATAATGAGAAGCGTCTGAACCATTGCAAAACCAGAGAATACTGCCCCAGAAACGAAATATGGAGGGAATATAGTTGTATGCCAACCGGGTATTACGGATGTTGCAAAATCCATACTTACAATCGAGTGAACCGAAAACACCAATGGTGTTGCTATACCGGCAAGAACCAATGAAATCTCTTCAAATCTCGTCCAGTTTTTGGCCTTACCACTCCATCCGAATGCAGCAATTCCATACACTTTCTTTGCAATAGGTGTTTTTATTCTATCTCTTATAGTAGCAAAATCAGGGATAAGTCCAATGTACCAGAATACGAGTGACACAGAAAAATAAGTTGAAATTGCGAATACATCCCAAAGAAGTGGTGAGTTAAAATTAACCCATAGAGAACCATATTGATTAGGTAGTGGAAAAACCCAATATCCTACCCATAATCTTCCCATATGAATACCCGGGAATACTGCTGCCATGATTACAGCAAAGATTGTCATCGCCTCAGCAGAACGGTTAATAGCCATACGCCACTTTTGTCTGAATAAAAGTAGTACGGCTGAAATCAATGTTCCTGCGTGACCAATACCTACCCACCAAACGAAATTGGTAATATCCCATGCCCAACCAACAGTTTTATTCAATCCCCAAACACCAATACCTGTACCAATAAGATACATCATACAACCAATACCCCATATTGCTAATAGGCTAGTTATTGTGATAGCGATATACCACCTTCTTGGTGCTTTCCCTTCTATTGGTCCTACTACATCTTGAGTGATATCGCCATATGACTTATCACCTAAAATTAGTGGTTCTCTTATTGCTGCTTCTTTGAACATTCGTTTCTTTTCAATTAAGCGTGATTAGTTTCTTTAACATTCCTTACAACCGTTTGATAGTAGATGTTGGGTTGTGTTCCCACCTCTTCAATCGCTTGATAAGATCTATCGTCCAATGAATTTACCTTTACAAATGATTTGTTATCATTGAGGTCCCCGAAGTTAATGGCCTTTGTAGGACATGCTTCAGCACAAGCCGTAACAATTGAACCATCTTTAACTGGTGTTCCATCTATTTTGGCTGAAAGTTTCCCCGCCTGTATTCTTTGAACGCACATACTACATTTCTCCATTACCCCTCTTGACCTAACAGTAACATCTGGATTCAATACCAAACGTCCCATATCATTTTGGGCAGGATTTACTTCTGTGAATTTTCTATATCCCTTATAGTTAAACCAATTGAATCGTCTCACTTTATAAGGACAGTTGTTTGCACAATATCTTGTGCCAATACATCTGTTGTAGACCATTTGGTTAAGACCTTCGTTGCTATGTGTTGTTGCAGCTACTGGACAAACCGTTTCACACGGAGCATGATTACAATGCTGACACATCATAGGCATGTGAACCACCTGAGGATTTTCTTCTGCAAACTCTTGCTCCTCATAAGAATCTTCTTTCGATCCAACAGAACTGAAGTATCTATCGATTCTCAACCAATGCATGTCTCTACCTCTACGTACTTCATCTTTTCCTACAACAGGAACGTTGTTTTCCGCATGGCATGCCGTAACACAAGCACTACAACCCGTACATGTATTAAGATCAATGGTCATCCCCCATCTATGTCCTATTTTCTCTACAGGATGAGCCCCCCACAAATCAACCTCTTTGATCGGTTTGTGAACAGTTTTTCCTCCTTCGTGAATAGGTAATGTATGAGGTTTGTTATATAAATTTCTATCTCCCTTTTTGAAAGTTCCAAAACTGGTTTCCTTTACAATGGAGTGACGATTCAACACGGTGTGCTGAGTTTGTGTCAAAGCTATTGGATGATCTTTTCCTAAACCTTCAATGTTAACATTTAAAGATCTGTAGTTTGCCGTTCCAGAAGATCGGTCAACCATGGTATACGCATTTGCACCAATTGGAATTCTATTTTCAGCATCATCAAGAACATAACCGCCTCTTTCACCCGTTACATAGGAAGCTCCACCAATATTGGATCCGTTAGCGCCTCTTCCATATCCGAGGGCAACACCTACAGTTCCTTTAGCTTGACCTGGTACAACCACAACTGGAAGTTCTAATATCGAACCTCCAACAGTCAATTTTGCCATACTTGCAGGATCCTCTTGACCTAAATATCTATTGAACTTAAATCCATCTGCATCTGAGATAGACATAGTAATGTAGTTGTCCCAACACACTTTTGTGATTGGATCTGGCAGCTCTTGCATCCAAGGATTGTTTGCATGATCACCATTCCCAATACCTGTTTTAGTATAAAGGATCAATTCAAATGCACCGCCACTTTTAGCCGTGATAGACGAGGCAATTTGCGACATTGAAACACTTTGTGCTATTGGTGCAGCATCCGCCATTGTCGGATCATCTTCACTCATTTCCGTTGCATTCGACATACTCAATTGTACTGCTGAGTTGTGAACTACATTGTTCCAGAAATCCGTTGATGAACTGTATTTTGACTGACTGGCAAAAAGATTATTGCTCCAGTTGTCCTTCAAAAACTTGTAATACGTTTCACTAGAACCTGACCACTTTAATAAGCTTTCTTCAAATTGTCTAGTGTCATACAATCTATTAATTGTAGGTTGAGCCACAGAATAATGTCCTGTTTTAATATTATAATCATTCCAAGATTCTAAGAAATGATCCGTTGGACAAGAGAAGTTACATTTCGTTGCCGTTTCATCCATGTATTGAGAGAATGAAACTGACGTTCCAACGTTCTCAATAGCCTCATCAAAAGCAGACCCTAAAACATAAGAAGGATTACAATCTGATATAAGCAATGCACCCACTTGACCACTTTTCATTCTGGACAAAAGTGAATTTACTTCTTCGCTATTTCCACCTTGAATGTTCACCTGAACATTTTTATTTATTGTAGATCCGTAGCTATTTAAAGCTTCATTAATTTTATTAGTTAGTAGTTGTAGATGAACATCATTAGCACCACAAATCACTAGAGATTTACCCTTACTTGCTTTAAGTGCCGCAACGGCATCTGCTGTCATTGCATCCACTGAACTAGTATCTACACCACTAAGAGTCCCGCCTGCAATCTGATTATAAATACTGGCTAGAACTAAACCTTCCTGAGATGGCTTGATCTGGAATCTATGATCAGCATTACTACCTGCAACTGACATGATTGACTCGTATTGGAAATGATTGGACATCCAATCATTCTCAACATTTCTACTAGCCGCATATGCACCTGCATATTCAGTAGTCAGCAACCAATCATTTAAGAAGTCTGCTCCTACACTTACTATTACTCTCGATTTGGCAAAATCATAGTGAGGCACCATGGCCTGTCCGAAACTAATTTCATTTGCTTTTGGAATAGCCTCCAAACTATTCGCTTCCAACACCACATGATTGAATTGTGCACCATTATACTCACCAGCAAATTTACTGATGGCTTTTTTGGCCGTTGGACTATTAACTGTACTCGAAAGAATACAAATTTCTTTTCCTGAAGCTGCGACAGCTGCTAATTTTGATCCTATTTCACTATCAACTGCAGACCATGTCGAAGCTGAACCAGCCGCCATAGGTGACAGAAGTCTTTCTGAGTTGTATAATGACAATACAGAACCGATAATTCTTGCATTTGGCTTACCAACTCCATGATCGGGATTACCACTTATAAATATTGGACGTCCTTCACGTGTCTTAACTAAAATAGATGCGTAATCGCCACCAGAAGAATATGTGGAAGCATAATAAGTAGGCATCCCTGGTGTTACATTATCAGGTTTAACAACATAAGGTATAACTCTAGTTACAGGTGTTTCACAAGCGGCTAAAGTTGCAGCTCCAACACTAAAACCAAGAAACTTAAGAAAATCTCTTCTGCCTGAGCTTAGACTTTCAATATCCGTTTCTTCAACAAACTCTTGCACTGTTAAATCATCAGCGAATTCTTTTGAAGCCGACTCTTTGAAAGATTCAGTTTCATGCAATTCTTCTAATCCAGCCCAGTACTTATTCTTAGATCCCATAATAGACTCTTAAGCTTCTTTTAATAATTCTTAATAGTGGCATTTAGCACATTCCCAACCACCCAATTCTTTGGCAGTTATCTTTCCATCTTCCAAATACTCCTTCAACAACTCCACACCCGCTTCGTTGTTTCTCAATCGCTCACTAATTTCATCGTAATAACCGTTTCCAGCCATTTGCACTTCCGTTTCATTATGACATGATATACACCATTCCATAGTCAATGGCTTTTCCTGACGTATAACATCCATTTCTTCAACCGCACCATGACATTCTTTACATTCAAGTTTACCAACTTTAACATGCTGGGCGTGATTGAAATAAACGTGATCAGGCAAATCATGAACTTTGATCCATTTTACCGGATTTGTTTCGCCAGAATATGTGAAAGTTTCTTTATCCCAACCGATAGCTTCATAGATTTTCTCAATCTCTGTAGTATCACCAGTTGGACCTTTAGCCACATACTTATGACAATTCATACATACATTAGTTGAAGGCACTAATGGTGACTTACTCTTCTCTGCAGTGGAGTGACAATACTGACAATCAATCTTATTGTCTCCAGCGTGAAGCTTGTGAGAGAAAGCAATCGGCTGCTCAGGCATGTAGCCTTCATATATCCCTATTGTTGCCGCTGCATTCCATCCTTGAACGACCAAAGTAGCGATCAATAGTAGCGCTACAATACCAGTCAATGTCCTGTTGCTAATCACCCATTTCTTGAATGAATCCCATGTTCCCGGCTCCTCATAAACTTTACCATCTCTAGAATATGCTGCTGCTGTCAATTGCTTTCTAACGCCTGATAAAATCCAAACAATGAAAGCGAAAAGAATTGCTAATATTCCCCACCAATAACCTGGAATACCTTCTTCGACAACTGCCACATCACCTTCTGGTGTAGTTCCCGTAGGATCCTTTATTACCGGAACGTAAGCCGCTACATAAGCAAGAATATCATCTATCTCAGTCTTAGTAACAGCTTGCGCAGCCATCAAGCCATATTTGGCTTTATTCTCATTTACTAAATTAGTAATGTAAGCATCTCCTGTTGCAATTGCCTTGTTCGGGTTCTGAATCCATGTATAAAGAAGATCTTCCTTTCCTGCCCATCTTTCAGCCACACCTTTTAAACCTGGAGCAGCAACAACTTTCTCGCCAGGGCTATGACAAGATGTGCAATTCTGGTTGAATATTTTCTCCCCGTTAGCAACGTCCTGAGCATAACCACCTACAAAAGACAATAAAAAAGCTAATACGATCGTTGATTGAAAAAAGATTTTGGCGGCTGTTCTAAGTTTCACTTTCCTAAGATTCATTCCCTATTAATTTCTATAGATTTCGCGGAATTTTTGCGAGACAAAGTTAGTCAAAGAATGATATTTTCCGAATGGTTAATAACAATTTTACACCCTCGGTATTAATTTAGAACCGTTCTAAATAAGGTCTGTAAATTCACATAATAAATATAGGGTTTTAGGAAATAATCATATGACAAAACCCTAATTTTCAATTGTCTAATTGAAAACAACATTTAGGAATGATTCTTGACCTATATTTTAAATCTAATTTGACGTCATTTTTTTATTAACATAAAGGTGACACATAATAACAGTACTGAACGTGCGAAAAGATATGAATACGAAAGTTGAGAGATTTTTTCTATTGTCGATACTTTATAACGCAATAAGGTTCTATTTTTACAGCAAATAAATAACTGATAAAGTTTGAACATTTATAAAAATAAAATATCGACTACTGCCAAATGCTCGTTCTGTCTATTTGTTGTTGCGATAATCAACATCAATGCCTTGAGTCAGGATAGTATTTCAGTAGGAAATGTGGACTCTACTTTTACATTGACTGATGGGATAGATATTATTGACAAGAGTCAAGACAGCCTTAAAGATACAAGGAGAGTATACCTCAATAGGGTGCAACGCTCATCAGTTACAGCAGGCAAAGGTAAAGTTCGGTTCATTCAAGATGAAAGAATTTCAAGCCTAGATCAAATCATCACGGAACAACCATATGATCATGATGGATTTCGTGTTCAGATACTTTTTGGGTCGAAGACTGTGGTAAATAATAAAAAGGCATCTTTTGAATCAAAGTTCTCCTACAGAACTTATGTTGATTATCTTCCTCCGAACTTTAGATTAAGGGTCGGGGATTTTCCAACAAAACAATTGGCCGAGAAACATCTATATAATATCAGGAAATCTTTCCCCAATTCATATATCGTAAAGGACAAAATCAATACCCCTTCTGATTATAAATAGTCCTGAGAATTAAAGTGTTTGTTGCACTTCTATTTCTTCGTATGATTCAATTTGATCTCCAACTTGAATGTCATTAAAGCCATCAATATTAAGTCCACATTCGTAACCTTTCGTTACTTCTTTAACATCATCTTTAAATCTTTTCAATGAGCCAAGTTTACCGGAGTACTTAACAATACCTTCTCTAATTAATCGAATAGGTTTGTTTCTTGTGATCTTACCATCTAATACGAAGCAACCTGCAATGGTTCCAATTCTAGTAATCTTGAAGATTTCACGAACCTCAACTGTTCCAACAGTTTTCTCTTCGATCTTAGCGCTAAGCATGCCCTCCATTGCATCTTTCACGTCATCAATTACGTCATAGATAATAGAGTACAACTTAATTTGAACTTCCTCTCGTTCTGCTAGTGCTCTGGCAGTTACAGATGGACGTACTTGGAAACCAATAATAATGGCATCAGATGCTGAGGCCAAAAGAACATCTGAATCACTGATTTGACCAATTCCTTTATGGATGATCTTAACAGCAACTTTTTCTGTCGATAATTTTTGAAGTGAATCAGACAATGCCTCCAATGAACCAGAAACATCAGCCTTGATAATAATATTCAGCTCGCTAAATTCACCAAGGGCAATCCTTCTACCGATCTCATCAAGAGTAATATGTTTTGTAGTTCTAAGACTTTGTTCACGTTGTAATTGAGATCTTTTGTTGGCAATGGCTCTTGCCTCTTTTTCATTCTCCATTACATTGAACTGATCTCCTGCATCTGTAGCACCATCGAGTCCTAAGATTGACACTGGAAAACCAGGTAACACTTCGGTAACTTGTTTGCCTTTTTCATTAAACAATGCCTTCACACGACCAGAGGTCTGACCGGAAACAAGTACATCACCTTTTCTCAAAGTACCACCACTTACTAAGAGGGTTGTTACATATCCACGACCTTTATCAAGAGTAGATTCAATGATTGCTCCAGAGGCTCTTTTGTTTGGATTAGCCTTCAACTCAAGCAATTCTGCTTCAAGCATAACCTTCTCCATCAATTCCGAAATGTTTGTCCCGTTCTTTGCAGAAATATCTTGACTTTGGAATTTTCCTCCCCAGTCTTCAACAAGGATATCCATTGCTGAAAGCTCTTCTTTTATCCTATCAACGTTAATACCTGGCTTATCAATTTTATTAAATGCGAATACCATTGGTACTCCGGCAGCCATGGCGTGATTAATTGCCTCTCTTGTTTGAGGCATTACGCTATCATCTGCAGCAATCACAATAATTACAACATCTGTCACCTGAGCACCACGGGCTCTCATCGCTGTAAACGACTCGTGACCAGGGGTATCAAGGAAGGTGATTTTTTTGCCATTCTCAAGATTCACGTTGTACGCACCAATGTGCTGAGTTATCCCTCCCGCTTCACCAGAAATTACATTTTCCTTTCTGATGTAATCCAGCAGTGAAGTTTTACCATGATCAACATGTCCCATCACGGTAACGATTGGTGGTCTCGGTTCAAGATCAGCTGGATCATCAACTTCTTCTATAATAGATTCTTGAATTTCGGCACTTACAAACTCCACTTGATAGCCGAATTCTTCCGCTATCACAGTAATAGTTTCAGCGTCAATCCTCTGATTGATCGACACCAACATACCTAATGACATACATGCCGAAATAATTTCCGTTGCAGGAAGATCCATCATTGAAGCTAATTCAGAAACTGTTACAAATTCTGTCAGCTTTAAGATTGCTTTTTCCATTTCAGACATTGTGTCCTCATCAGCAGCTCTTTTGGCAACTTCATCTCTTTTCTGCCTTCTTAATTTTACCCCTTTTGATTTTCCTTTACTATTAAGCTTAGCAAGGGTATCTTTAATTTCTTTCTGAATTTGTTCAGGAGTGTATTCAACCGAACCAGGTCTCTTTTTAGGCTTCGGACCTCTTCTGTCATTTCCTCTAGCACCTGGTCTTGATGGGGTTGTTGGCTTTGCTCCAGGTTTATCAATTCGTTTTCTCTTTCTCTTGGTCTTGGTTGATTCAGATGAAGAGGCCACAGGTTTAGGGATATCAATCTTTCCCATGATTTTAGGACCTGCTAAAATTTGGGGCTTCATCCTTACAGTTTCTATCTCATCAACTTTTGGCTTTGGCTTTTCCTCAACCTTCTTTGGCTCTTCTTTAACCGGTTCCTTAATGGCTTCTTTTTTAACTGTCTCTTCTTTCTTCTCGACTACTACCTTAACGGGTTTCACAGGATTAAGATCGATCTTATCCAATACCTTCAAAATTGGCTTTTCGTCAACTTTCTTAGGTTCTTCCTTAGCAGGCTCATCTTTCTTCTTCTCGGCCTCTGCCCTTTCATTCTCCTTTGCCTTTGCTTCCGCAACTTCTGCAGCTTCTGCATCGGCCTTAGCTTTTGCTTCTGCAGCTTCTTTTTCCTTTTTCTCTTCCTCCTTCTTTTTCGCTAAGTCTTCTTTGGCTTGATCCTTTACTTGAATAGTCTCAAGAGCTATGGTTTCTCTAGCCTCCTTTTTAACTTCAGCAGTACGAGATTTCTTTTTAACGCTGATTTCCGCCTTAAATTCATCTAATAAAAGAGTATAAACTTCCGGACTCAACTTTGAGTTTGGGTTAGCATCTATCTCATGACCTTTATCTGCCAAGAAGTCTACAACACTAGAAATTGCTAGATTTATTTCTCTAGCAGCTTTACTTAATCTTACCGGTTTTTGTTTTGACATATTGTCTTTTAAAATTACTCTTTCAAAAATTTAAATTTAAAATCTTCCTTTAAATTTATGACAGTTCTTCATTAATTATTTTCAACACTTCCGAAATAGTTTCCTCTTCAAGGTCTGTTCTTTTAACTAAATCTTCAACAGAAAGTTCAAGAACGCTTCTAGCAGAATCACATCCTATAGATTTCAATTCATCAAGAATCCAGCTATCTATTTCATCTGCAAATTCCTCTAGATCAACATCTTCCGTGTCTTTATCGGAATCTCGATATACATTGATTTCGTATCCACATAATTTACTTGCAAGTCTAATATTAAATCCTCCCTTACCAATGGCCAATGACACTTGATCTGGCTTGAGGAAAACATCTGCTTTCTTAGTTTCCTCATTCAATGTGATAGAAACTATTTTTGCAGGACTTAGCGCTCTACTTATATATAACTGGTTGTTACTAGTAAAGTTAATTACGTCAATATTTTCGTTTTTAAGTTCTCTTACGATACTATGAATCCTCGCTCCTTTCATCCCTACACAAGCGCCAACTGGATCGATTCTATCATCATAAGATTCAACAGCAACTTTAGCTCTCTCCCCTGGTTCTCTTACAATGTTTTTGATAGTAATAAGACCATCAAATACCTCAGGAACCTCCAATTCGAAGAGTCGCTCCAAAAATTCAGGTGCCGTTCTTGATAAAATAATTACAGGGTTGTTATTTTGCATGTCAACCTTCGCAACTACAGCTCTAACAGAGTCCCCTTTCTTAAAATAATCTGACTTTATTTGTTCCGATTTAGGCAGGATCAACTCATTGTCCTCATCATCCAAAACAAGCATTTCTTTTCTCCAAACTTGATAAACTTCTCCTGAGATAATGTCACCAACTCTGTCTTTGTATTTCTTATAAATATCATCTTTCTCAAGATCAAGAATTCTTGATGCAAGGTTTTGACGAATAGATAAAATATTTCTTCTGCCAAAATCTTCAAGCTTCATCTCTTCAGAAACTTCCTCACCAATCTCGAAATCTTCTTCAATTTTTTTAGCCTCAGTGATTGCGATTTGAAAATTTTCATCTTCTACTTCACCCTCTCCTACTATCTCTCTATTTCTCCATATCTCAAGATCCCCTTTGTCAACGTTGACAATGATATCGAAATTATCATCACTCTGATATCTTTTTGTTAGAGCCGACCTGAAAACATCTTCCAATATTTTCATCATCGTTACCCTGTCAATGTTCTTGAATTCTTTAAATTCCGAAAACGAGTCTAAAAGGTTAGTACCGTCCATCTTTTATCTATTTAATTAAAGGATATTACTATTGTTGTTTCTTTTATTTCATTGTAGTTCAGCACTGTCTCTATGGTTACCCATTCTTTTGCTTTCCTACCTTCAATTCTTTGTTTTTCTTTAGAAGTTATCTTGATTTCTTCAATCGTTGCTGAGGATAACTCACCTTTAACAACTATTCCATCTGACTTCAAAACTCTCACTTCTCGCCCAACGTTTTTGAGGTATTGCTCCTTAACCTTGAACGGATTACTCAACCCTGGCGAACTAACTTGCAGGCTGAAATCTTGATTTTCTCTATCCAACTCATTCTCCAAACCCTTACTTACCTCGATACAATCTACAACAGTAATAAATCGTTCGGCATCATCAATTTCAATATAAATATCATTGCCCGAACTAACAGTAACATCCACTAAGAACCTAGTGTTGTTTGCCGTCAACTCTTCCAACTTCTCCTTTATTGTTTCTACACTAATCATTGATATAAAAAAAGAGGGGCGATCCCCTCTTTCAACTCACATTTTAATTCGAGGCAAAGTTAACTATAAATAAAGAATTACCAAGCATATTTGAAAAATTTACACTTTACAAACTAAAAACAATTTTACTGAACAATTTTTCCGTCTTTGTATTTAGTTTCCTTGATGATATTTCCCGACTTTGTATATTGGCGTTGGACCCCATCCTTCATTCCGCTTTTGTAATTGACCTTAACGCTTTCACCTCCATTTGAATGATAATCGATCACTTCTCCTTGAAAATTCCCATTGACATATCTACATGTTCGCATTTTTGATCCATGTGGGTAATAATATATCCAACTTCCGGTAGGCTTACCCATGTCATACATTCCCTCTTGGCTTAAGACTCCTTGTTGATTATACTCCTTGTATGGACCATTGAGATCTCCATCTTTATACCAAGCATGCTTCAGTAACTTGGCTTGATATGTCCATGTCTTCCACTCACCATTTTTCAGGTCATTTTTCCAATTTCCGGTATACTCGGTTTCTCCATTAGGGTACCAGCTGGTCCAAAAACCATCTATTTTACCTTCAAGAAAAGTTCCTGTGGTTTTCTTCTTTCCATCCTCATACCACGAATTCCACACGCCATTTTCCTTTCCTAAAACATATTCACCCTCTTGAAGTTTATTTCCATTTTCAAACCAGGTCGCCCAAGTGCCATTTTCCAAATTATCAGTAAAATTACCTAAACGCCATTTCGTTCCATTCATATAAAAATACTCCCAGCTGCCCGTTTTCTTATCAGACTCATATTCACCGTGATAGTTTATTTGCCCATTTGTATACCAATATGTCCACTTTTCTGATTTTTTTCCATTGCTAAAAAAGCCTGAAATATCCTTGCGCCCATTCTCATCCCACCAATTCCATTCACCACTCATTAGTCCTTTTTCATAGACCCCCTCAGTCACCATAGACCCGTTTTCATGATACTTTTTAAAAAGTCCGTTTATAGTGTCGTTAATAAAATTTAAGGTCTCATCCATTTTTTGATTCGAATGATAAAAGGTCCACTCCCTTTCCTTCATGCCACCAACATAATGCCCTTTCGCCTTCACCGCACCACTGGGATAATTTCGAACAAAATCTCCATTTGGAAGTCCATCTTTATATTTTACTCTTTCCTCGACATTACCATTGTAGTATAGACTAATCTTCTCCCCATTACCGCCTTCAATTTTGGCGCCACTTTTTTGGTCAAAAAATGTATGAATCAGTATCTTTTCACCCAAATATTCCTCTTCCATCCATATAGTTCCAGATTCGCTGTAATATTTCCATACCCCAGCCTTTTCCGCAGAGACAAAATCACCTTGCTCTTTTATCTGTCCATTCTTATAATAACTGATTTGTAGGCTGTCTGCCTTACCCTTTTTAAACCACCCATGATTGGCTAACTGACCATTGTCATAGTACTTTTCCACTTCACCATGGTATTGTCCTTTGAAATAATTGGCCTTTTCCTCCAATTGACCACTCTCATACCAGTAATTCCACTCTCCATGCTCATAACCCATATAATAGTCCCCTTCACTTAGCTTCTGGGTCTTTTCCTTATCCCAATACATTATTTCAACTTGTGCCTGTCCCATGAGACACATGAATAAGATTACTGAAATAGAACTAACGATGGGGATATTATTTTGTATTCTTTGAATTACTGACATATGATTATCAAGGCTTTTCTGCTACTCAAAAATATAACTCGAAATGAATTGAATTATTACACCTTAAGAAACTTATGAGTCGATGATATAAAATAACAATGACCCTTTATCTGATAGTAAATATGTCCTGAAATTATTGACGCGAAAATTGAACCTCCACTGTCAACCACATATCGACTGGCCGATTTTGTTTTTTACCTGGAACCCAAGTTGGAGATGATTTCACTACGTTTATTGCCTCTGCTCTCAATAGAGAATGACCTTCAACAACGACAGATTCCAAAACCTCACCATATCTATTTACCAAGAAATTAACCGTTACAGTTCCCTCAATTCCTTCATCTTTTGCTGGCTCAGGGTATATTACCTTCATCGCAACATATTCTTCGAAAGATTCATATGGACTTTTGAAACGTGGATTTTCTTGATGGGATTCACCAGTCTCCAAAAGGCTTCCATCTTCATTCCAATATGTTCCAACTATATTTTCATCCCCAGGCACATAATTTTCTTTGGCACTGCGCACACCACTTTCAAAATAGAAATTCCATTCTCCCTTTTTCTTCTTATTCACATAGTTTCCTTCACTATCAATGTTCCCATTTTTATAAAAGGTCGTCCAAAAACCTGATAATCGATTTTTAACATAATGTCCGGTCGCCTTTTTCTCTCCCGATTCGTACCAACTGATAAAATTTCCATCGATCTTACCTTTTTTATACTCCACTTCTTTCTCTACCGTAGCATTCTCGTAAAAATAATTGAATAACCCCACTCCCTTCTTTGTTCTTTTGGATTTATAATACCCAAGCATCCTTAAGGGACCATCAATCGGATAAAATTTTGCTGTCCATATCCCATCAGCAATGAATGATTTCTTATAGTAGGTGGCCTTTTCTTGTTTGGTTTTTTTCCAGTCATCATTAAGAAAAGTCATGGTCGTATCTTGAGCGAAAAAAGTCGCACTATAGAAGAGACTCAAAATAACAGTAACAGTTCTAAGCATAGGTATATTTTGATTTTACTACAAGACTATAACTTAATAACCAAATATCCTATGAAAATCTTAGTTTGAATGACTTTATAGGATAAGATAGGTGATCCCGCCATAAATTTTATTCTCACGGTAGTGAATTTCCCTTTTTATTAGATCTGGACAACCTCTTTAACAATAAGTGCATCTCCAAGTAGATCTGACTGTCAAGATATTGACTGCAAAAAAATCTCAGTCGAAAAATCAACTGAGGCTTCTTCTTAATGTTATCACAACGGGGCTTATTTCGACTCCGCTACACTAAGCTCAGCATAAACTTCTCGCCCGTCAACTTTTTGCCATAAAAAAAGCCTCAGTTGAAAAATCAACTGAGGCTTTCTCTTGATGTTGTCCCACTAGGGCTCGAACCTAGACTCTTCTGCACCAAAAGCAGACGTGTTGCCAGTTACACCATGGGACAATTTCCCCGTTAAGGGAGTGCAAAGATATTCAATTCTTTTTCTCGAAAAAACATTTTAATTGGTATTTTTTTATTTGTTTGCTCTTAATCATGATTTGTCTATTGATAATTAAGAATATTTAAGACAAATTTGAAAAATATGCCTGCATTTATTTTCTATTTTCGTGACAATTAAAAAAACTGCCTTTATAGGATGAACTACAATAAACTAAACATATGGTTGGGATGGATCGTTTTCGCCATCGCCTCTATTACATTCTTAAGTACGATTGAGCCAACTACTAGTTTCTGGGATTGTGGTGAATTTATAGCAACGGCATACAAACTTGAGGTTGGTCATCCACCTGGGGCTCCACTTTTCATGATCATTGCAAGGGTATTCTCTGCCGTGGCTGAGGCACTATTTGGTGTTGGTTCTGTTGCAATGTCGGTTAATGTCCTATCTGCCTTGTGCAGTTCTTTTAGTATACTTTTCCTGTTTTGGACAATTACCGCTTTCGCTAAGAAATTGGCCCTTAAAGGTCCCAAAGTCTCATTATCCGATGACAAGATATACGCTATCCTGGGTAGCGGTATTGTTGGTGCACTAGCATACACATTCTCCGATTCATTTTGGTTTTCAGCTGTTGAAGGGGAGGTTTACGCTATGTCCTCATTCTTTACTGCCATCGTTTTTTGGGCAATTATGAAGTGGGATAGTGAGCCAGAGACGAGCAATAATTATCGCTGGATTATCCTGATCGCTTATCTTATGGGCCTCTCCATTGGTGTTCACCTTCTTAACTTATTGGCAATTCCAGCAATGGCGTTTGTTGTCTATTTTAAAAATTATAAGGAATTTTCATGGAAAGGCTTTGTCAGCACAGGGTTGATTTCCTTACTTATATTAGGATTCATTCAAGCCGGAATTATCCCTGGATCAGTTAAGATGCTTGCGGGATTCGAGATGTACTTTGTAAATAAAATTGGTATGGGCTTCAATTCTGGGGTCTATATTTTCTTACTACTTATTAGTTTGCTTTTTGCCGGATTGATTCTTTTCTCAAGGAAACCTGAAAGCAAATTTAGAATCGGAGCATTGACAGCACTAGTTCTATTGCTTGTACCAATACTCTTTAATGACTTTTTTGATAGCTCTAGATTTATCTACGCTGTCCTATTGGTGGGTATTGGGGCTTTATTATTTGTTATTAAAAAAGAAAGTCCTATCCTCCATATGTCAACCATAGCGGTTGTTGTCATGCTGATTGGTTACTCTTCTTTCACAATGATTACAATTCGATCTTTGGCAAATCCGCCAATGGATGAAAACAACCCTGAGAACGTTTTTTCAATGTTGTCATATCTAAACCGTGAACAATATGGGGATCGACCACTTTTCAAAGGTCACTATTGGATGGCGCCTCCTACCTATAGTGCTCAAGGAGTAGTAGTACGTGAAGATGGTGATCCTGTTTACATGAGATCTTTTAGCCTTAAACAAGGTGACAAAACTGTCAAAACATACAACAACATATTTGCAGCTGAGCAGTTTTTAGCGTCTAATCCAGGGCAATATCAAATTGCCGAAGAATACATCATTTCGGATGATAGAAAGAATTCCGAGCTCGTATATGATGAGAAGTTTTCAGTTCTATTCCCAAGAATGTTTAGTAGACAGCCCAATCATGTAAGTGAATACATCCGTTGGAGTAAGTTCAAACCGAAATATGATAGTAACAAAAGGATAATCAATATGCCATCGGCCATGGAAAACCTAACTTACATGGGTCAATTCCAGTTTAAATGGTTGTACTGGAGGTACTTTATGTGGAATTTTTCAGGCAGACAGAATGATACGCAAGGCCATGGTGGAATCCTTAATGGTAATTGGTTGAGCGGCATCGATATGATTGATGCAGAACGATTGGGAAATCAGGATAATTTACCTGAAAGTTTCACAGACAATAAAGCCTATAATAAATTCTTCATGATCCCTTTATTGCTGGGTTTAATAGGGTTCATTTTTCAGTTGTACAAAGATTGGAGAAATTGGTGGGTACTCATGCTTTTGTTTTTCTTTACTGGAATAGCCATAATGATCTATTTGAATTCCTATCCGTATCAACCAAGAGAGAGGGATTATGCATTTGTTGGATCTTTCTATGCTTTTGCATTGTGGATTGGCCTCAGTGTCTATGCCTTATTTGATGTCGCAAAGAACCTCAATCAGGAGGGCATGATAAAAGTACTGGGATTCTCGCTGGGTGCAGGCGCTCTATTTTATGTCGCTGAAGCTGTAGGCGGAGGAGATCATACTTTTGGTTATTCTATTCTGTATTTAGCGATCGTGGGTGTTGGGTTAGTTGCCCTCATGAAGTACGGGCTGGGATCCACTGACAACAGGAAATCACATGCCCTGGCTGCGATTGCTATTGGACTAATTGCTCCGATACTTATGGCTTCCGGAGGATGGGATGATCACTCACGAGCTAAACGTAGAACGGGATTGGATTTTGCTAAAAACTATTTGGAGTCATGTGAGCAAAATGCTATCATCTTTACCAATGGAGATAATGACACCTTCCCATTATGGTACGCACAGGAAGTTGAAGGTATACGAACAGATATAAGAGTCGTGAACTTGAGTCTTTTGAATACGGATTGGTACATTGATCAATGTAAAAGGAAGGCGTACACGTCAGATCCAGTGCCTTTCTCAATGGAAGAACCAGATTATAGACAAGGAACAAGGGATGCTGTGTATGTTAACAAATTGAACAAGGATACAGTCGATCTCAAGGATGCAATTCAGGACATAATTGATAGTGACAAAGAGAGAACGCCCTATGGAAATTTTAGGGTTTTGAAAAGCAACAAACTTAGACTGCGTATTACTGCCGAAGACAAGAAAAGAATTATTAAAAATGGAATTGTTCGCGCTGAGGATGCTGATAAAATAGCTGATGAAATGGTCTGGACCATTAATGGTAATATGGTCTATAAAAATAATCTAATGATGTTAGATCTATTGGCTCACTTCAATTGGGAACGTCCAATTTACTATGCTGTCACCACTGGTCCTGATTCATACATTAACCTTGATCCATATTTCGAATTGACGGGATTAGCGTATAAGCTAACTCCTATCAAGCACGCCAAGAGTCAAAATCAAATGGTTCTCGGTGGAATTGATACCGAGACTATGTATGAAAACGTTATGGACAAGTTTGAGTGGGGTAACATGGATAAGGAGATTATCTACATGGATGAGAACAACAGAAGAATGACAAATAATCTGAGAATTCAGATGTCTAATTTAGCGGAACAGCTCATTCAAGAACAGAAGAACGATAAAGCCAAGGATATTTTGGATAAAACTATGGAGGTAATGCCCCCTGTTAATGTTCCTTATAATAGGTTTATCATTCCAATAGTCAACTCATATGCAAGTATTGGAGACAACGAAATTGCATTAGAGATTTCTAATGATTTACTAATAATCGCTGAAGACAAAATGGATTATTTCAGTTCTTTAGAACCAGAATTTTCTAGTCAGATAAAAAATGAAATAGACATCTCAATGTTTATTGCCCAAACGATGGAAATGCTAACTACTTCTGGTGAACTTAAAGGGGCTTCAGAAGAATTTACAGATAGGATACAAAGAATTAAAGATGAATACTCAATTGTTCTGAATGACCTTTTAGAGTATCAGAAAAGAAAAGCTGGCCGAAGGAAAGGAAAGGGTAAAAAGTTCTAGTCCATGTACTGGACAAAAACACCTTCTTTTATAATTCATCTCTTTAAATCATTCTTGTGGCGCAAAAAAGATGGAAAAGAAAATTGTGTCTATTTAACTTTTGATGATGGCCCCAGTGAAGGAATTACTGAAAAACTCCTAGTAATATTAAAGGACAAAAAAGTCCCCGCAACTTTCTTTTGTTTAGGCAGTGAAATCACGAAAAATCCAATAATTTACCAATCTATTCTGAATGCAAATCATAGTATTGGATATCATGGCTGGAATCATATAAACGGATGGAAGTCAACCACAAAAGAATTCATGCTAAATGCTGAGAATGGTTCAAATCTCACTCCTGGCAATATGTTCAGGCCGCCATATGGCAAGGTTCCTTTTCGCTTAACGCAAAAATTAGCCGCATCCTTTGAGGTAATTATGTGGGATGTAATGAGTGGTGATTTTGACGCCAAATTGAGTGCGGAATCATGTGTCAACAACGTGGTAAACAATGTTCAATCCGGTTCAATAATTGTATTTCATGACAATATAAAATCAGCAGATAAAATGCTTCTTATTGTTCCAAAAATAATAGATAAATTAAGAGAAATGTCTTATTCTTTCGGAAGACTATAATTAGAATTTTCTTGGATAAACGATCCTTCTTCGTAAATCTCTAAACACATATGCAAAGGATATTTCGTGACTACCAAGATTGGTTTGCGCCAATCTATGGGTTGACATATCAAATGAATAACCCATTCGTGTACGTGTGCTTATTCGATATTGGAACATTGCACCGATAACTTCTCGATAGTTATAAAAAGCGCCAATCTTCATTATCTCACCATAAAGCATATTTAAACTTACTCCGATTGAGAGCGGAGCACCTTGAGTAGCTTTGACTAAAATCGCGGGCTGCAAATTATAAAAATTAGTCATTTCAAAGTTTCGACCACCCATAAGGAATAGTGTTGGTTCTGTTCGACCATTGATTTGAACTATACCATTTACATTATCATTACTAATTCTAGATCTTAGAAGTCTAGGAGCTGACAAGCCTAAAAACATTCTTGGCGTATGATAATAAATTCCAAAACCAGCGTTAGGCAAAAACACACTTTCCGGGTTGGCACTAATTAGCTGATCCGTGACAACCTCATCAAACTGATCTGAACCAACAATTAAATCAGTAAAATTAGCTTGGAGCATACCACCATAACCTTGAATCCCCATACTCAGAATTTTCTTTCTAGCTAATTGCATTCTATATGCAAAAGAGGCAGTCACTCCCAATTCGCTAGTTGGGCCAATTTTATCATGCATAAGTGATCCGCCAATGGCCATACTCTTATTTCCTTCAAAAGCCATATCAAAAGTTAGAACATCAGTCATTGGAGCTCCTTCAAAACCAATCCACTGACTTCTATGCGTGAAATTTATACTCTGCTGCTCTCTATATCCAGTATAACCTGGATTGATAGCCATAGTATTCATTACAAACTGTGATATCATAGCTTCCTGCTGTCCGTAGGATCTGCTATTCATCAAGCTGAATAATACTAATAATATAAATACTGTCTTTTTCATTAGCCGTACCGTAATTGTTGATGTTTGCTTTTCAACAATAAAAATTCCGGATTCCCGAAATCTTTAAGATATTACTAGTGTATTACGACTATTGTGAGTTTTAAGTTACAGAAAAATGACCGTTATATACTCCGTCTAAATTAAGCGCTGTACTTCAGCAACTTAACTAACGTTATTGTCGATTTCGAATATAAAATAGGGCCCTGATTACAGGGCTCACAGCTATTTCTGAATATTGATTTTTAAGCTTAATTCTTTAAGTTGATCGTCATCAATTGATGCCGGAGAATCGATCATAACGTCACGTCCAGAATTATTTTTAGGAAATGCTATGAAATCCCTGATAGAATCGGATCCTCCAAACAACGAACACAATCTATCGAAACCAAAAGCTAGGCCACCATGTGGAGGAGCTCCATACTCAAAAGCACTCAGTAAGAATCCAAATTGAGCTTGAGCCTCTTCTTTTGAGAATCCAAGTAAATCGAACATTCTTGACTGTAAGTCTCTATCGTGGATACGTATAGATCCACCACCTACTTCGACACCATTTATTGCCAAATCATATGCATTGGCTCTAACTGCAGCTGGGTCGTCATTTATTTTTGCAAGATCCTCAGGTTTAGGGGAAGTGAAAGGATGATGCATCGCATGATATCTTTCACTCGCTTCATCCCATTCCAAAAGAGGGAAGTCCAATACCCATAAAGGTTTAAAGACATTAGGATCCATAAGCCCCATCTTGTTACCCATGTGAAGTCTCAATTCGTTCATCTGCTTTCTTGTATTATCAAGCTCTCCTGACAACAGCAATATGAGATCTCCGGGTTTGGCGTCTGTCTGTTTTGCCCAATTGGCCAAATCTTCTTGATCATAGAATTTATCTACTGATGATTTGAAGGTGCCATCTTCATTGCAACGACAATATATCATCCCTTTAGCACCGATCTGTGGTCTTTTCACCCAATCGATTATTGCATCGATTTCTTTTCTTGTAAATGAAACAGCATTAGGAACATTTATTCCAATGACAGCTTCGGCAGAATTAAAGACATTGAAATCTTTGTGCTGAGTAACAGAATTCATGTCTACGAACTCCATCCCAAATCTAATATCAGGTTTATCAGATCCATATATTCTCATGGCTTCATCGTATGTCATTCGAGGAAAATCTCCATCAAAATCAACATTTTTCACCTTTCTGAATAAGTTTTTTATCAAACCTTCGAACGTCATTAAGACATCCTCTTGATCCACGAAAGACATCTCGCAATCGATTTGCGTAAACTCTGGCTGGCGGTCTGCTCGTAAATCCTCATCTCTAAAGCATTTTACAATCTGATAGTACTTATCATAACCAGACACCATGAGCAATTGCTTGAAGGTTTGAGGAGATTGAGGAAGAGCATAAAACTGTCCTTCATTCATTCTACTTGGCACTACAAAGTCTCTCGCTCCCTCCGGAGTTGACTTAATTAGGTAAGGTGTTTCAATTTCAAAAAAACCGATTTCATCCAAATACTTTCGAGTTTCGATAGACATGCGATGTCGCAAATGCATGTTATTCATCACCGGTTTCCTCCTCAGATCTAGATATCTATATTTCATACGAATATCTTCTCCACCATCCGTTTCATCTTCAATCGTAAATGGGGGCGTCTTACTTTCATTCAATACCTTCAAAGACGTCACAAGAATTTCAACATCACCGGTGTCCATCTTACCATTCTTATTTGACCTCTCCGCTACCGTTCCTATGACTTGAATAACAAATTCTCTTCCTAGTTTTCTAGCCTCATCGGAAAGCTCTTTGTTATCCTCAATATTAAAAACCAGTTGGGTAATACCATATCTATCTCTCAGGTCAACGAACGTCATACCTCCTAGATCTCTAGATTTCTGAAGCCAGCCACTCAAGGTTACCTCAGTCCCGATGTGTTCCGATCTTAATTCTCCACAAGTGTGACTTCTGTACATGATATCTTTTTAAAATTGATTCGCGAAATTAGTAAATTTGAAAACAGCAAGAAAGGTATGGAAGAACTTTACACAGATGAGTATTTTATGAAGCAAGCCTTGCAACAGGCAGAACTTGCAAAGGAGAAAGATGAAGTTCCTGTTGGGGCTGTTATTGTCAGTCAGAACAGGGTAATTGCAAGGGCTCACAATCTCACGGAGTGCCTCAATGATGTCACCGCTCATGCCGAAATGCAAGCTTTCACATCCGCGGCAGAGTATATTGGGGGTAAATTTCTGCATGAATGCATATTATATGTCACTCTTGAGCCTTGTATAATGTGTGCTGGGGCATCTTATTGGACAAGGTTATCCAAAGTTGTTTATGGTGCATCAGACCCAAAAAGGGGATTTCAAAGGATCAAAACGAAACTTCTACACCCTAAAACCACTTTTGTGGCTGGTGTCATGGAAATGGAGTGTAGCACCATTTTGACAGATTTTTTTAAGCAAAAAAGGAGAGAATCAAGTCTTTGACCTCTGGATTGTGTTCTTTCCTGTCATTAAGTCACTAAAATAATTTGGCTCTTTTATTGTAGTTACGAAGGTGAGTTAGGATATTCCTTACCTTTGTATAACATTTAAAAAAATAAAAATATGTACCCACCAGATTTAGTAAAACCAATGGCCGAAGAATTAGTATCCGCAGGTTTTACAGCTCTTAATAGTGCTGACCAAGTAGATAGTGCCGTAAAGAATAATGAGGGAACTCATTTATTAGTTGTCAATTCAGTATGTGGATGTGCGGCTGGATCAATGAGACCGGGTGTACTGCTTTCTTTAGCATCTGAAGCATCACCACAATCGTTAACGACTGTTTTCGCTGGTGTTGATAAAGAAGCGACAGACAGAGCTAGACAATACATGTTGCCTTACCCTCCTTCATCACCTTCAATTGCCCTTTTTAAAGATGGCAAGTTGATGCATATGGTTGAAAGACATCACATTGAAGGTAATTCTGCTGAAACAATTGCTGAACATTTGAAATCAGTATACAAGGAGTTTCAGAATTAAGAATAAAAATATTCTAAGTTTAAAGTTCAGCTATTCAATTGGCTGAACTTTTTTTTGAGAAAAATTAAGTTGATTTTCCAAGTTGCACGTAATGGGTGGAAGACGGGATTCCACCCCAATAATCAATTCAAATTTCTGATACAACAACAGAATACAAATAGTATTGTTTTAGTATACTATTTGTATTGGAATAGTGCTCTATTTTATTGTCTTAGTATGAAAATTATGCGACATTAGGATATCTAAATAATAATAACAAAAGTCCCTTACCTGTTCACTAACAATGCATCTTACTGATAATCAATAGCACACCTCTTAAATTAGGTTAATAAAGATGTTAATATAAACACTTTTGAGATTTGCATTTTTGCAAATTTCATAGATATATTTGATAGCAAGATATTGTTAAAAAAAAGCGCCCTTAGCTACAAACCTAAGGACGCGATTGCTGCAAACATCTCTCACTGGACTACAAAACTAGTTTAGAGGATTACAAGCATTAATAATCCCCATCATTTTAATGGTGGGGATTTCACATTTTTCAAAGATAGTATTGGACTATCGGAACTAAAAGTCATAATTATCCACATAACCATTTAGTTTTACACAGGATCGTTTTATCAACAAGGCTTGCGGACCCTTGTTAAAAAACGCATCATAATCAACATAATAGACTTTTCATTTCAGGTGTTAAAAACCGTCTTTCACCTCAAATTAAACTGGATAAAAACGAACAATATCCTCCTGCAAATCTCTCCCCCAATAACGAAGAACTATTTCCTCTGAAGCACCCTACGGAGTATTTGAAAACAAATTTATTACCGAGAATAGGATTTCTTGAAGACGTTTCCATAAAAATACACTTGTAACGCAAACAAGCCACAGCTATCATACACTTATGGCAATCGAGAATCGTCATTTTTCAATATCACTCTATTCTGCAAAAAAGCCACCAAGATCAAAACTACACCCGTTAGTGCTCCCAAAATTAAAACCCTGAAAAAATACGGATCATCGGGAATCACATTATCTGTGCCATACGACAACAAAGAGAAAAAGAAAAAAACGAATCCTAATGCTGCGGATATTTGTTGAGCATTAGATTTTGATTTAATATACAACAACAACATTATAAGAGAAAATATCCCATTAAAAAGATAATGAACAATCACACTACTTGGCTCTAGCAAACCTAAAAAACCTCCATTTACCACTATTATTATCACTTGAATAAACGGAAGAAAAGATGAAATCAACAATATGCCAGTGACGGCAATAGGTATTTTAATATTCTTTATCATCGTTAATTATTTCCTTTATGCCCTTGAGTTTCAAATTGCATATGGGGTATTCCCCATAAGGATCCAAGAAAAGTACTGGATTATTCAATGCATAACTATAATGTGACCAACCCGGAAGAACTCCTGCCTTAGGATCTACAATCCATCTCCTAAGCAATCTAGTATCATAACCATCATCTACAAAAGTTAAATGATTTCCAGGACTTTTAACTTTATCATTCTATTCATTTCCACCAGATCCATAACGATATGAATTCGAACTATATGACCTTCCTGGCTGTAGCATCCATCCGGACAATTAACTATTGTCTATCACCTTTGGTACTTTGAAATAATAACTGTCTTTGTCCGGAGCATTCTTCAACCCAGCAGTTTGTGATACTCCATCAACAGGAATATCCTCGCGCAAGTTATTTACCTCATCAGAAATATGAATGAGTGGATCAATATTATCTGTGTTCAATTCGTTCAGAGTTTCAACAAAACTCAACATCTTATTCAGGTCAGAGATAATTTCTAACTTATCCTCTTTGTTGAACTCTAGTTTGGCAAGATTTGCCAAGTGATCTACTGTTTTTTCGTCAATTATCATTCTCTTCGCTCGAGCTGTAAAATTACTCCATTTTTTTTGAATAACCCACCTCAACCAATGGTGCGTTTATGACTTCATATACCTTATCCCGCAAAGGACCAATATCCATTAGATCCATACCTTGGGTAATTATCGGATCATGAACAATGGCACGACATCTACCTGGGCTAGCGCTAGAAAAGAATCGAACCGGATCTCCATACATTCTCTTCCAATTATCTAGAAAGGTAATTGGTAGGATTGGAATGTTTAGTTCCAATGCTATTTTAAAAGCTCCATTCTTAAAGGGCAATAACTGTGGAGTATTGTCAGGTATAACACCTTCTGGAAAGATGGCTATCGAAATACCATTTCTAAGGGCTTCTTTCGAAAGCTCCAAAGACTCTCGTGCACTTTTAGCATTGACTCTATCGATCGGAATATCCATTCCTTTTCTGAAGAAAACACCAATCATAGGCCATTTCAACAACTCCTTTTTCCCAATAAATTTAAAAAAATACTTACCTACAACTTTATATGCAAAGAGAATGTCAAGGTACGATTGATGGTTCATACAAATAATATAGGGCTCATCCTTGATCTTTTCTTTTCCCTCAACATCAAAAAGTATAAGTCCCAATGCATTAAGTAATCCAACCCAAATCACTCTAATCCTAAACGCTTTAGGGTGTAACTCTGCTTTTCTTAAGTTGAAATAAACAAAGGGGTAAAATATGATGTAGGCTATAATAAAGCACAATACGAAGTATAGCTTATATAGTGTACTGAAAATGCCCTTAATGAATCTCATCTATGCTATAACAAGGCTTCAAATGTAACAATTGTTTCTAATGATGAAGTCATACAGTATTAATTGCTAGCGTCAAGGGATATTTATAAATTCGTCCACTAAATTAATTTAAAGTATGTCCAGAATTCTGACAGGAATACAAAGTACGGGAACGCCTCATCTTGGAAACATTTTGGGCGCAATAATGCCAGCCATAGAAATGGCAAACGACAAATCGAATGAATCATTTTTGTTTATTGCTGATCAGCACTCGTTGACACAAATTAAAGATGGTTCTGTTCTTAGACAGAACAGCTACGAAGCTGCAGCCGCATGGCTTGCCTTTGGACTTAATCCAGAACAGACCGTTTTTTACAGACAAAGTGATGTCCCTCAAGTGGCTGAGTTGAGTTGGTATTTGAGTTGTTTTTTTCCATATTCTCGCTTGACACTTGCGCACTCATTCAAGGATAAGGCAGATAGATTAGAAGATGTTAATGCAGGTCTATTCACTTACCCTATGCTTATGGCTGCGGATATATTGCTGTATGATGCTGAGCTAGTTCCAGTCGGCAAGGATCAGGCTCAACATGTAGAGATGACAAGGCGCGTGGCATCTTCATTTAACAACAAGATGGGTGAAGTCTTTGTTCTACCAAAAGAGAAACACAATGAGCGTACGATGTTGGTGCCAGGAACGGATGGCAATAAAATGAGTAAATCTCGAAACAACTTCATCAACATGTTTTTGCCAGACAAAAAATTGAGAAAACAAATCATGGGCATCAAAACCGACAGCAAGGAATTGGAGGATGTTAAAGATCCTGAAACATGCAATGTTGTATGCCTATATAAATTGTTAGCTCCAAAAAATAAGGTTGATGAAATGTACAAAAACTACAGAGCCGGTGGATATGGATATGGTCATGCAAAGCAGGAACTGTTTGAATTGATAATCAGTAAATTTGAAAAAGAAAGGCTATCTTACAATCATTATATGGATAACCTGAATGAGGTTGATGAAATATTGAAGAAAGGAGCTGCAAAGGCAAGTGTAGTCGCCAATGAAACATTGTCTCGAGCGCGTAAAGTATTGGGATTTGACTAAATAAATAAATAATATAAAATTACAATTTATGATTACTGGAATTACACATTTGCATTCAGGATTGAGATGGCTTGTTATTATCACTTTAATAGTGACGATTGTCAAGCATTTCATGGGCTCAAAAAATAATTTGGCCTATAAAAAAGGGGATAAAACTTTAGCCTTAATGACGTTAATACTCGTTCACATTCAATTTTTGGCTGGCCTGTTCTTATATTTCGCGAAAGGTTGGTCAAAGTTTGAAGCTGGAACAATGTCAAATGCGGTTAGTAGATTTTGGTCAGTGGAGCATATTGCTGGAATGTTGATCGCAATTGTTCTCATAACAGTTGGATACAGTTCCGCCAAGAGATTGACGGATGATGCCAAAAAGTATAAAAAGATATTCACCTTTTATCTCATTGGATTTATTCTAATAATTGCCAGTATTCCTTGGCCATTTAGGGGTGAAATAGCAAGAGGTTGGTTTTAATAAATAGCTGGGGAGTTTTTGTTTCATGATTGAGAATAAGATTAAAAAAAAGGCGGAGCAAGAGTTAGTTGCCTTGGTTGGGTTGATTACACCTCAACAGAATGAAGAGCGTTCAAAAGAATATCTTGATGAACTGGAATTTCTTGCCCATACAGCTGGTGGAAAAACGATCAAAAGATTTACTCAAAGACTTCAGAAGCCTGATAATGCCACTTTTATTGGCAGTGGGAAATTACAAGAACTTAACGTTTATGTAAAAGAGTACTGTATTGATCTCGTTATTTTCGATGATGAACTATCTGCAACTCAACTCAGAAACATTGAGAAAATTCTCGAAATAAAAGTACTTGATCGAAGTAACTTGATTCTGGATATTTTTGCAAGTAGAGCGCGTACAGCTCATGCGAAAACACAAGTAGAATTGGCCCAATATCAATACCTATTGCCGCGATTGACAAGAATGTGGACTCATCTTGAAAGACAGAAAGGGGGTATTGGAATGCGTGGACCTGGGGAAACTCAAATAGAGACCGATAGAAGGATCATTCAGGATAAAATAAGTTTGTTAAAAAAGAAGCTCCTGAAGATTGACAAACAAATGGCCACCCAAAGGGGTAACAGAGGTAAGACCGTTAGAGTTGCATTGGTTGGATACACTAATGTTGGGAAATCAACTATTATGAATCTCTTGGGAAAAACCAAGGTTTTTGCAGAGAACAAACTCTTTGCAACACTCGATACTACCGTGAGAAAGTTAAGTCTTCAAAACGTACCTTTTTTACTTTCGGATACGGTTGGATTTATTAGAAAACTGCCTACTCAACTCATTGAATCTTTCAAGTCAACTTTGGACGAAGTACGTGAGTCTGACATTTTGTTACATGTCCTGGATATGGCCCATGAAGGGTTTGAAGATCAATATAATGTTGTCTGTAATACACTCAAGGATATCAACGCCATTGATAAACCTACGATCATTATTTTCAATAAAATAGATGCCTACGAAGCACTGCAAAGTGAGATCATTCCAGAAGAGCACAAAGAACATTTTCTAGAGGAATTGAAAAAAACTTGGATGGCAAAAATGGGTAACAAAAATGTGATATTTCTCTCGGCCACTGAACGGACGAATGTTGAAGAATTAAGAGACGTATTGTATGAGCAAGTTGTTCATATCCATAAGGATCGATTCCCTTACAATAGTTTTTATTACCCAACTATTACTGAGTCAGAGGAAGAATAATTCGATTAATATTTTTATTATATTTAAAAAAAGATATGCTACCATGGAACTAAATGACGCATTTAAGGACGGAAAAAAAATAAGCCCGCAATTAGGAGAAGAAGTCAAGAATTTTTTAATTGACATCGATGGAACAATTACAGATGATGTTCCAAATGAAGAACCTGAAAGAATGGCGACATGTGAACCATATGAAGATGCTCTGGAAATATGCAATAAATGGTATGATCAAGGCCATATCATTACTTTTTTCACCTCACGAACGGAAGAGCATCGTGAAGTAACTGAGGCATGGCTTGATAAACATGGCTTCAAATATTCCGCGATATTATTTGGAAAACCGAGAGGAGGCAACTACCATTGGATTGATAATCATATTGTGAAAGCCACAAGATTCAATGGAAAGTTTACAGATTTAATTGAAGTGAATAAAACCATAGAAGTTTTCAAAAGATAATTTGCATAAAAAAAGCCCTCTCAAATATGAGACGGCTTTTTTTATTATAGATTATAAATACTTTTAGTAGGCTCTTTCATTCACCCCTTTGTAGTAGTTAACAAAGGCTTTATTCACTACTTTATTTCCTCCTGGAGTAGGATATTTTCCTGTAAAATACCAATCCCCAAGATTATCAGGGCACGCAATATGCAGTCCTTCAACAGATTGATATATAACTTCAATCTCAGCTTTGACACCTTCAGGAGTCAAAAGTTTTGCTATTCTATTAGAAACTTCTTCTACCGTAAATGGCTCGTAAAGACGTTGAACATAGTTTTGGACCCCCTCCATTGGTAGTGACATTTGGCCTTCACATTGCTCATAGACTTCATCCATGAGATAGTTCATGTCATTTTCTTGAATCAAACTAACTGCCGCCTGAAAGGCTACAAACTCACCTAGTTTGGCCATATCAATACCATAACAATCAGGGTATCGAATCTGTGGTGCTGAGGAGACTATTACAATTTTCTTCGGGTTCAGGCGATCCAACATTTTAAGAATACTCCTTTTCAGCGTTGTACCCCTTACTATGGAATCATCAATAATTACGAGGGTATCCTTATTAGCTACTATGGAACCATAAGTTATATCGTAAACATGCTCCACAAGTTCATCTCTCTCACTGTCCTGAGTGATAAAGGTTCGAAGTTTAGCATCTTTAATAGCAACCTTTTCTATTCTAGTTCTTTGATTCAGTAGTTTACTTAATTCTTCATCGCTTAAATTGCCCTTTTGTATAAGATCAATTTTCTCATTATTATGCTGATTTTCCAATTCCTTTATCATTCCATAAAAAGAAGTCTCAGCGGTATTAGGGATGAATGAAAACACAGTGTTTTCCATATCTCCATCAATCGCCTTTCTAATAGGTTTTACCAAAGCTGCTCCCAAAGCCTTTCTCTCTTTATAAATATCTTTATCAGATCCTCTAGAGAAATAAATTCTTTCAAATGAGCAAGATTTTTTCTCTTTCTCCGCCCTTACTTCTTTAATCGAAGTCTCACCAGATTTTTTTATTATAAGTGCTTTACCTCTTGGTATTTCTCTCACCGACTCTAATGGCACATTGAAGGCTGTTTGAATAACTGGACGCTCAGAAGCAACAACAACAACTTCATCATCTTCATAAAAATATCCAGGTCTGATACCATTTGGGTCCCTCAAAACAAAGGCATCTCCATGACCAAAAAGTCCGGCCATCAGATAACCCCCATCCCAATCTATCGCAGAGTTTTTTAATATGTCTTGAACATCTAATTCCGCAGCAATATGATCAGATATTTCCCGATAACTTGCGCCTAAGGCTTTATGTTTATCAAAAATTCTTTGATTTTCTTCGTCCAGAAAGTGACCAATTTTTTCAAGAATTGTCACAGTATCAGTTTTTTCTTTAGGATATTGACCGATGTTCACGAGAATTTGAAAAAGATCATCAACATTAGTCATGTTGAAGTTTCCGGCAAGCAAAAGACTTTTGGTCTTCCAGTTACTCGTTCTTAAAAATGGATGGGCATTTTCAAGATTATTTTTCCCGTAGGTTCCGTATCTCAAATGTCCGAGATATAACTCTCCCATAAACGGAACATTAGCCTTTAACCATTCTGGATCTTTAAATTGATTGGGATACTCTCTCTGCGCTTTATTGAGTCTCTTGCGAATGTGGTCAAACACATCCTTGATGGGATTTGAAGCAATGGATTTCTTTCTGCTAATATATCTACTGCCGGGTTTGGTATCCAACTTGATATTGGCAATTCCAGCGGCATCTTGGCCTCTGTTATGCTGCTTCTCCATAAGGAGATACATCTTGTTAACCCCATATAATGGCGTTCCATACTTTTCAGCATAAAACGATAGAGGCTTTTTCAATCTTAGGAGGGCAACCCCACATTCGTGCTTTATTGAATCACTCATCTTATTTTCAAAACACAAAGGTAGTCTATAATCCCGCTAGTCTCAAAGCTTATCTATGTCTTTATGCGGACTTTTCAACGAATTATGCACTAAGTTAAGAGAAAATTGAATCCTAGAAAAACGCGCGAATCTGCATACCTCCTGAATGAATAGCATTGATGGATTCCGATTTCCTTCCATTATAGGTGAAATTCAATTCCAAATTTTTCATGATTGTGCGTTGCAACAAAATATTCCATGTGTAATTTTTTCCCACAGCTAGTCCATTTAACATTTCAAATGATAGAGAATTATTTCCTCCTCCTGTAAAATCAATATTAATAAAATCAAATCCCAGTTGTAGATTTCCTTTATTGACCTCACTAAACCTACCTTCCAAACCAATAGACTGAAGATTGGCTTTTTCATTTTCCTGCTCTGCATTGTTATTCTCTTTTGCAGTAATGTCCGCATTCAGCTTTACCCTATATTTTTTTCCTGGCTGATATTGTATTGTGCTCTCTACGGTCCTATAGTTTATTGCATAATCCCTCGTCTGACTATAATCTGCTGCATTTACTTTATTTCCATTTTCAATTGACTGATCCCACCGAATAGCACGATTAATATTCCACCTCAAATTAATTCTCTGAGCATCGTTTCTCCTTGCTTCGAAACCATTGGATAATAATTGCTTATTAGCAAGTTCGGTGTAGGTGAAATCCATACCCCATTTTAGATTATTTTTATTAAAAAATAGCACCTCTCTTAGAGATGAATTTAAGTTTATGAGATCGTTATTATCTATGCTTCGAATGAATGGGTCGAAAGACGAATTATTATCTTCTCTGGTAGTTTTCCGTGATATACGAATGGATGTTAGATTGGAAAATCTTGATATGAATTTCAAAAACCCCGTTGAGTCAGACCACCATATAGCTGGATTAACGTCAAGACTCTGGCTAAATGAATTCGCGAAGGTTTTCTGAAAGTCATTGGTCAACGTAAACGTTCGAATATAATCCGCTTCATACTGAAACTTCGCAATTTCAAACTCTTCAAGTTCCTTCACTCCATTCTCATTATAATCTACCCATACATACACTCCCTGTCCAGCAGGCACTTGTATGTATAAAAACTCTTTCTGCGGCTCCAATCCAGATGAAATGTCATAAAACGTATTGAAACTCATTGCTTTTTTTAAAACCCGCCCTGTATAATTTAGTTTCCCCAAAAAAGTATCTTCTGCTTTCTGATCAGTTAATTCTTCATTTATTATTCTCAGCGTTCTATTAGAAACCACAGCATCTAATTGATGATTTTTATGCAAACGACCTTGATATTGCACCCCGTAACTTTTACCATTACTTGAATTTCTAAGATCTACTTGGTCAGATAGTTTATCCAAACGCTCCTTATAGAATAATCGGAAATTATGATCCGAACTATCATGATTGGCTATATAGATTTCTCCATCAATAAATTCAAAACTACTGGTCATTAAACTATCCTGATTAACAAGAAATTTTTTGTTGGATCTAAACTCATTTTTAACTCCTATTTTCCACCAAGCAAAACGCTTCGACAAATCAGCACTTTGAACAATAAATGAAGTTTTCTCATTACCACTAGTTTTCAGTAAACTTGCCTTTGACAAAAGTTCTATTGATTTTTTTTTCCAGAATAAATTATACTCGTTTTTTATCCCATTATAATTTTCATCTTCGAGTAGAGAATTTAATTTCCAATTGAAATAATTCTTCTGATCCTTAACTATTCCCAAACCAATTGTGGAAAGGTGTTGATCTCCAATAACCTCAGAAGCTTGATAGTTCCAGTTTATATCGAACTCAACTTCCCTGTATCTCTCAATGCTTTGGAAGTCTTTATCCCTATATTCATGATCTACTATCAATTGTAGTTTTGTCCTTTCGTTTAATGGGAAACTCTTTATACCACCAAAATTAACAGCAGCACCCAAATTGTTTTGATCATCATTGTCACTGAAATTATTAAGATCTCTATTTGATAGACTGCCTTCAACATAAAGCATATCATTATTCTCCAAATACTTCTCATATCTTGTTATTAGAAGCATTCTTTTTTGTGGGCTTATCAACCTTCTAACTGGCAAATAATCTCCTTGTCTAATGATTCCTCCGTTTATTGTATCAGGCGATATCCACCTGAATTTCCGGCCGTTGGGTGTGAAGCCATCCTGTACATAATCCCCATTATTTTCTCCCACCAAAGAAAAGTTTAATCGATAGTTGGTCGAGTCAGGGTCAGGTCGATAAACGAATACACTGTCATATCCCAGACTATCAGTCAATTGATAGAGTACTTCAGAGTCGGAAAACGCAGCCGAATCGACTCCAAGTATCACGGCTTGATCTAGGTTATCCCCAACAATACTTAAAAGCTGCCTTTCCTCCTCAGATAAATCCTGTTGCAATGGTTGATTTTTACTGTCTTGTTCCGAATAAAAATGAAATGAAAGCTTGGACTTCTCTCTTTGTAATGAAGCATTCGTAGTGACCACAGAACGCGTGTAATTTTTATCCGAATATTGAAAATCGATATTTATCCTAACATCCTTAGTAACGAGTAAATTTGAAGTGAATGTAATTTCGGAGGAATTATAGTCAATAACATAGTCTCCATCTGCACCCCTTTTTTTAAGTACCCCGTCAACAAAAACTCTTTCGGTACCTGCTAGGACAATGATAAACAACTCGTTTTCTGCACCTGTTAAACGATATGGTCCCTGATTCCCTTCGATCCCCATAAAAGTGTTTCTGCCAAATTTCCCCTTACTCACAGCAATTGAAGCGCCTATATTCAAGGTCACTACACTATCTTTATTAGATGACAATTCATCCATATATCGGTAATCTACCCCACGAGCTTTTTTAGCATATCTCATAAATCGACCATCACCGTATTCAGTTCTAAAGTCACCAGCAATGAGATTCGATTTTTCATCGAATAACTTTATAAATATATTATCAAACTCCTGTAGCTGCTGCGTGTTTCCCTCCGCTTGTATAGGAATGTTATCATCAGATATATTGGCAAGAATTCCTATTTGATCACTTATTTTTCCGGATAACTGAAGGTTGAAATCTGAGTTTACTGAAAGATTCTGTCTATTTCCAACAACCAGGCCTCGTGAAATACTACCATTTCGTTCTAGAGAAGATTCATCGAAGATCTTTAATGTGTTCTCTTTAGTTACCTTGTAAGCAAAGGGATTGTCTACAAAAAGGCTTTTCTGTATTATTAATGTGTCCTTATTATATACAGATTGTGAAAGGTCTGATGCAAAAACACGATAATTTAGGCGAATAGAATCAGACTGTATATCCTTAATCAAGGCAAATCTGGATTGTATTTCATTGAGATAATATTGGTCATAATTAAGCTTTTCACCCATGTCATCGATTACCGATAGACTTCCTGGAATCATACTCAAAGTATCAACTCTCACAGTGTCCGAGCTAGACAGGATAACTGTCGAACGCCAATTACTAAGGCCTTGACCCTTTAGAGCGCAAGGCACAAATAACAGAGAACATATGAGGAAATAATTTTTCACGCTAGATTACTACACAATGAGCAAAGGTAAATGAAGGTTGCGTAGTTATACATATCAGATGAAACTATTAACAATCATTAAAAATCCATCGAATGCTCAGTCGATTTATTAAAAACGTATTGATCATTCATTTATTAAATACACAGATGATAATTTTATAAAAATTTTATTTTAGCATGTTAATAGATAGATCCCTTAAGGACTTCCTATTGATAATTAGGTAAATAGTATAATTCAATTGAAAATAATCTCATATAACGTAAACGGAATAAGAGCGGCCATGAGAAAATCTTTCGTGGAATGGATAAAGGCGGCCAGTCCAGATGTTATATGCCTACAAGAAATCAAGGCAACTCCTGAGCAGGTGGATTATAGCGCATTTACAGATTTAGACTATCACTTGTACTGGTATCCCGCGAAGAAGAAAGGTTATAGCGGTACAGCCATTTTTTCAAAAATTAAGCCCGATCATGTTGAATATGGAATAAATATTCCCAAATATGATGATGAAGGTCGGGTTATAAGGGTCGATATATCAGATCTTAGTATAATTTGCGCTTATTTTCCATCAGGAAGTAGTGGTTCAGCTCGTCAAGAATATAAAATGGATTTTCTTACTGATTTTGAGATCTATGTAAAAGAATTAAGGACAACTAAGCCTAACCTAATCGTCTGTGGAGATTACAACATATGTCACAAGGCAATGGATATTCACAATCCTAATGCAAACAAAAATTCTTCCGGTTTTCTCCCAGAAGAACGAGAATGGATGGATAATTGGATATCTTCTGGGTTCATAGACACGTTTCGATACTTTAACTCAACCGCCCACAACTACACGTGGTGGTCATATAGATCAGGAGCCAGACAAAGAAATTTAGGGTGGCGAATTGACTACTTTATGGCAACTAAGAATTTAGAAAACAAACTTAAAAGTGCTAGAATATTATCGGATGCAATGCACTCAGATCACTGTCCACTATCATTAGAAATATTACAATGAACTGTTATAATTTGAATAAACAAATGCACAATAATTTTAAAATAAAAGCTTTTGCGAAATTTCCATTTTTTGCTGTGTTATTTGTTTTTATACTTGCTTCTTGCGTTGAGAAAAGTGATAATATAGTTGATGCCAGCAATAAAAAATACGGAGGAGTTTATAGAATTAACTTTGATGACACTAAGCCTTTCACCTTTTTCCCACCTCAAGCAAAGATAAGTGGCTCCATAGATATGATAGAAGTCGCCTATGAAACATTATTAAAGTTTAATAATGATGGTTCAGCGATTGAAGGGTATCTGGCCAAAAGCTGGGAAATCAATGAGGCGGGTGACGAATACACCATTCACCTAAATGAAAACATTTATTTTCATGATGATCCATGCTTTAAGGACGGCCTAGGAAGAGAATTGATTAGTGATGATGTTGCATTTTGCTTAACCCAGCTATGCACCCCCGGAAAAATGAACAGTAATTCCAGACTGATAAGTGAGCAGATTGTTGGAGGAATGGAGCGCATTGAAAGTCAGGAAGAAACTTTCAGTTCTCAATACTTAAAGGGCATAAATATTATTGATGATTACACATTACAGATAAAGCTGGTAGGACCAAGCTACTCATTCAATAACTATCTTACACATTACGCCACAAGCATATACCCTAAAGAAGCTCTGATACATTATGGTCCATTGATGCGAGGCAACATGGTTGGTACGGGGCCATTTCAATTAAAAACAAGAATCCCAGGGAAAACGGCTATATTCATAAGAAACAACAAGTATTGGATGGAAGACGATGAAGGCAACCCATTACCATACTTAGATGGTGTGAAAGTAACTTTTGAAAGCAACCACAGCGAGGTTCTCAGCATAGCAAACAAGAATATGCTTGACCTAATGATCAATCCAAGTCGCGCAATTCAGAAACATTTGAATATAACAAATGATACAAGCATAACCAGCACAGGATTCTATAAAAGTGAATATCCCGCATTTGACATTCAATACTTAGGTTTTCTCTTAACGGACTCCAACTACATGGACTTAAGAGTACGTAAAGCTTTTAACTTAGCAATTGACAGAAAATTCATAGTTGACTCGGTGTTAAGTGAACGTGCAGATATTGCTAATTACGGAATTATACCAAGGACATTCACTGAATATGAGATTAAAGAGGGCCACAAATATGATCCGGAATTGGCGAGACAGTTAATGATAGAAGCGGGGTATAATGCCAATAATAAATTTCCACGCCAAACCCTGCACATCACTACTTCAGAAGATGGCTTGTTGGTGGCAGGAGCGGTACAAAGTATGCTATTCAAAAACTTGGGTGTATCAATCGATCTAAGCGCACTTGATACTGATAATCATTATGAAAAATATGAAGAAGGACGATTCCCATTAGCCGCTGATAGGTGGGCAGCAGATTACTATGATGCCGACAATTTTCTAAATCTATATGTCAGTTATTTAACGCCTGAGCAAGGTGGACAAAATTTGGGTCATTTCGACAACCAAGAATTCGATAGTTTATTCCAGAAAGGTTTGACTGAGTTTGATTCTGAAGAACGATTAAGTCTATTTGCGGATGCGAATACTATTTTATACGAGAACTCTGCTTTTATCCCAATATATTCTAGTAAAACTATGGTTATAATGTCCACTAGAACAAGAGGTTTGACCAATCCAAATGTGAATAAACTCCCTTTAAAAACCATCTACATCAAAAAATAGTCGCACCTACATTTTTGTGTATAACAATTTACATTTCTCTCAATAAATGACCGGTTAATATTGATCTTTATTGACACAAATTACTCAATTAATTAAGCACCATGAAATATCTTTACCTTCTAATTTCAATAGCAATTTTAAGCTCATGCGTAACAGGAAGAAAATTTGAGGATGTGGAAAGAGAAGCTCGAAATTGCAATGAAAAATTAGATTCATTAAGTAACCAGAATGATGACCTGCAAACTGAACTCAACGAAATAAAAACTCGTACTTCAAGAATGAATAATGAAGTTTCTGCCCTTAAAAGTGATACGTCAATTCTGGGATCATCTTTCAGAGTTATGCGAGGTCAATATGACAAAATAAATGACCTCAACGAACAATTACTTCAAAAGCATAGTATCTTAATGTCAAACAATGAATCTGAAAAGAAAAAACTGCTTGATGCTGTTTTAACACTTCAAGATGATCTTGGAGAGAAAGAAATTATGCTCGACAACATGAAATCCAATCTGGATAAAATAGAAGCTGATCTAAAATTAAAATCCGCTGCTTTGGAAGAAAGAGAAGCTAGAGTTAAAGAGTTGGAAAGATTGATAAACGAGAAGGAGGCAGTGACAAGAAATCTAAAAGACAAAATCTCGAAAGCGCTTTTAAAATTTAGAGATCAAGGCTTAACCGTTGAAGAAAAAGATGGTAGAGTTTATGTTAGTCTTGAAGCAAAGCTACTCTTCGCCTCAGGAAGCACTAAAGTAGGTAAAGAAGGGGAAAAGGCATTAATTGAACTCGCGAAAGCTATTGAGAGTCAGAAAGATCTTACAATCCTGGTTGAAGGCCATACGGATAGTGACGGAGTGGGCTCAAGCCTACCCTTCGAAGACAATTGGGATTTAAGTGTACTTAGATCTACATCTGTTGTTAGAATCTTGCTAAATAATAGCAACATTAATCCCAAAATTCTTACTGCTGCAGGTAGAAGTCAATACCTACCATTGGATGAAAATGACAAAGCAAAAAATCGTAGAATTGAAGTGATTTTAATTCCGGACCTTAAAGAGCTTTTTCAAATTCTTGAAAATTGAGAACGCAAATAAATATTGGTATTTGGATTGTTTTCATCATTGTTCTTTGTGGTTGCTATGGCATAACCAAGCCTGATGAGAATCCTGGCGTAAAAGATCCCAATTCCAAAAGTGCCGAGGTTAGTATCTTAGAGAATGAGTTCGGTATTATAGGCTCCTTAACTTCGGATTTGAAACCAAAGAAGATGTCCATTGACACTGATATTGCGAACTGGCGATATGAAGTTTCCTATTGGACTCCAAAAGAAATCGTGGAGGGTGTGAAAATTGACTTCCATTTTCAAAACGACTCCATATGCCAACACAAGTTTGAAGAAATTAAATCATGGATGGAATCGGAATGGGGAGAAGCAAGTTGTCCAGAGCGTTTTTGTTCCTGGGAAATTCCTTCTTCAAGGACCTATGCGACAACCGTACTACTCTCCAACATGAGCGCCTTTTTTAAAACCTCAACGATTGAAATAAATATCTTGGAAAATGACAATCGAGTCTATAGAAAATAAAGTACCGTTAATTTCTGTCAATGGACTGTCATTGAGAATTGGTGCTGATCGTGAAAATTCTTTTGAAACCAAGGAGTTAAATTTTAAAATCCTAAAAGGAGAAACACTTGGTATTGTTGGCGAATCTGGATCTGGAAAATCGATAACGTCACTTTCAATAATGCGACTCTTGCCACCGGAAATCTTGAAAGTGAACTCTGGAAAAATTTCATGGAATGAAGATGGTACTGAAATAAATCTTTTGGAATTAGATAATGAAGCAATAAGAAAGATTAGAGGGAACAAGATCTCAATGATTTTTCAAGAACCAATGACCTCTCTTAATCCAAGTCTCAAATGCGGTTATCAAGTGCAAGAAGCTGTAGAGTTGCATTCTAAAAAAAAGGGAGCCAAAGCCAAAGAATATGTTCTTGATTTGTTTAAGGAAGTAAAGCTTCCAACAGTTGAACGAATGTACAATAGCTATCCGCACCAACTTTCTGGAGGGCAAAAACAAAGGGTAATGATAGCCATGGCATTGAGTACGGATCCCGAATTGTTAATTGCTGATGAACCGACAACTGCTTTGGATATCACCGTGCAAAAATCAATTTTGAAACTCTTAAAAGAAGTCCAAACTAAAAAAGGACTTGCAATGATCTTCATTACACATGACCTTGGTGTGGTGAATTACCTGAGTGACAAACTTATCGTAATGAGAAATGGAGAAATTGTTGAACATGGAGATACAAAGTCGATCATTAACAATCCCTCACATCCATACACCAAAGGCCTTCTGGCATGCCGCCCACCAATAGACACAAGGCCAAAAAGACTTCTGACAGTTAAAGATTTCACAGAACAATCGAACAATGAAACTCTTGAACTTGAGACTAACAATTACAGGAAAGAAAAACATGAATTAATCTATGGCAAGAAACCAATATTATCAGTAAACAATCTGCACGTTTGGTTTCCCGTAAACAAATCATTTTTTTCAAAAGACAAGGAATATGTTAAGGCCGTAAATGGCGTCAGTTTTGATGTTTTCAAAGGGGAAACGCTAGGCCTTGTTGGTGAATCAGGTTGTGGAAAGAGCACGCTTGGACGCACCATTTTACAATTGAACAAAGCCACTTCAGGTGAAATAATATATGACAACCAAGATCTATGCACACTTAGCACATCAGAAGTTAGAAAGAGAAGAAAAAAATTACAAATAATTTTTCAAGATCCATATTCCTCTCTTAATCCTAAACAAAAAATTGGTGAAGCCATACTGGAACCAATGTTATGGTATAAAATATATGACGACCCTGAAAAAGCAAAAGAGAAGACCTATGAACTTCTTGAGAAAGTTGGACTTCTCCCAGAACACTTTGATAGATATCCTCATGAATTTTCTGGAGGGCAAAGACAACGAATAAATATTGCTCGTTGTATTTCTATTAAGCCAGAATTAATTATCTGTGATGAGTCTGTTTCGGCATTGGATGTTTCTGTTCAAGCACAAGTACTAAATCTCCTGAATGATCTCAAAGATGAGTTTGGCCTAACTTATATCTTTATATCACATGATCTATCCGTAATAAAGTATATGAGCGACCGCGTAATGGTTATGAATAAGGGTGAAATTGAGGAGGTAAATGAAGCAGATTCCTTATACAAATCCCCTCAAACCAAATACACTGAAAAATTAATCTCCTCTAATTTATCCTTCTAATTTATTTTGACCTTGTCAGGTAATGAGGTTAATAAACACTATTTTTGGTGAGCACAATTGCATTGTCCATGGCTGGTATTTACGTTCACATTCCATATTGTAAGCAGAAATGTTCTTACTGTAATTTTCATTTTAGCATCTCACTCAAAACCAAAGTGGAAATGCTTGCTGCTATGAAAATTGAAATGGCGCTGAAAAGAAATTATGGTGACATCAAGCATCCTATTCAAAGCATATATTTTGGAGGTGGAACACCAAGTATTTTGACCAATGAAGAGCTCGAAGAACTCTTAAATTGTATTCGAGAGAATTACTGTATTGATGAAAAAGCTGAACATACATTGGAAGTAAATCCTGATGATATTACCTCTGAAAAACTAGTGAAGTGGAGACAACTTGGGTTCAACAGACTCAGTATTGGCGTGCAATCATTTTTTGATAAGGATCTCAAAGTCATGAACAGAGCACATAACGCTCTTGAGGCAAAAGATTCAATTGACATGGCTCAGAAAGCTGGATTCTCCAATATCTCAATAGATCTTATTTACGGCATTCCAAACATGACTATGGATGAATGGGAACAAAATGTGAAAACTGCGCTGACATTAAACATACAACATGTTTCTGCCTATGCATTGACGGTCGAACCAAACACCGCTTTGCACTATGACGTAGCTCAAAAGAAAACAGTGATGCCAGAGGAAGAGTACGTCAGTGATCAATTTCTATTTATGATAGACCTTCTGAAAAATGGAGGCTTCACACAATATGAAGTTTCAAATTTTTGCAAGAAAGAATACCCATCCATGCATAATCGATCATATTGGCAATCCATCACTTACCTTGGAATCGGCCCTTCTGCTCACTCATACAATGGCCATAGTCGGCAATGGAATTTCCCTAATAACGCCAAGTATATACGTGCCATAAATGCCGGTGAAGATTTTTTTAATATTGAGACACTAGATGAAAATACTAGATTTAATGAATATATAATGTTGGGATTGAGAACAAGTTGGGGCATTAACATTAAATACATTCTGAATGAATTTGATGTAGATATTAGCAACGACAATAAAGAATGGATCAATAAATACAACAAGTTCTTTATCCCATCAAGTGATAATATTATTTTAAACAGTGATGGTCTTTTACTTGCTGACAGAATAGCTTCAGATCTTATGACAGTGTAACTTCATAATAGAATCAATGAAAGAAAATGAAATGAACATTGAGGAATTTAGAAACTATTGCCTTGAAAAAAAAGGGGTAACCGAAGGCTTACCATTTGACGACAATGTCCTAGTTTTTAAAGTAGGGAATAAAATTTTCGCACTCCTCACACTCAATAACTTTGACTTTATAAACTTAAAATGCGATCCCGAAAAAGCTCTTTTACTTAGAGAAGAATATTCTGGTATTCGACCAGGCTATCATATGAGTAAAAAGCATTGGAATTCAGTTTATGTAAATGATGATGTAAGTTATGATTTACTGCTTGAATTGGCCGATCATTCGTACGCACTGATTTTAAGCAGTCTCACCAAAAAGCTTCAAAAAGAAATAACAGAATTATAATTATATGCTTATGAATTACAAAACACTTTTTAAGAAAATTCTAGGATACTTTTTAAAAGGACTTATTTATACTGTCCCCTTAGTCGCAATTATTTATGTCCTATATTCTTTGTTCCATTATTTAGACAGCCTTCTACCATTTGAAGTTCCAGGATTAGGCTTAATAGTGGTTATAGGGTTTATAACATCGATAGGGCTCTTGGGCTCATCTTTTATTGCTACACCAATTAAAAATTATCTGAATTCACTCTTGGCTAGATTGCCTTTAATAAAGACTATCTACGATGCAATTCGAGATTTACTTTCCGCTTTTGTTGGCGAAAAAAAGAGGTTTAACAAACCTGTATTGGTAAAAGTTAGTGCCGATGGTGCACTTGAGAAACTTGGATTTATAACAGATGAGAATCTTAACCGCTTAGGATTATCTGATGATAAAATTGCAGTGTATCTCCCGCATTCTTATAATTTTTCCGGCAACCTCTTTATCGTTTCAAGGAGTCGAATTACTCCTATTGATCAAAGTGCTGCCGAGGTAATGAAATTCATTGTGTCTGGTGGCGTGACAGGATCAGATGAATCCCATTAATTGTAGGCTCAGAAAGCTTACTGTAACCACACATATTTGGAGTTAGGCATATCCCCAAATACTTTGTGTTATTTTTTGCGAGGTCTCCAGCCTTCTTTAACGTTTTCCCACTTATTTTTGAACTTCAAATTTTGAGTTTTCTCATAATAAGTATCCCATAGTGGAGTCAGTCCGTATAAACTTAAAAAAGGATCGTCTGTTTGTATTAATCTATTCATATTAGTTTATTTAATTTTATTATTAATTCTTACTTCTTCCCCTGCAATATCATAGGTCAAATTCATTGGTTCGCAAACTACCTGAAGAGCACTTTCCAAATCATCGCGATTAAAACTTCCCGTGAAAGATCTTTCTCCTAAATCGGAGTATTGTATTGAAACATTAAATTGTCGCTCTAATTCATCAAAGACAATCTCTAGATTTTCTTCCTCAAAATTAAATTCTCCGGCAGTCCACATTTTGAATGAATCTTCTTTTATGGTATTTCTTAATTGTCCGTTCTTTAGTTCCGCAAAGAGACCTTCTGTGAGTATTACCTCCTGACCATTTGCTTTGACACTAACCTTACCATGATCACAACCTACTTTAAAATTTGATCCACGATCAAAGACATTAAAACCCGTTCCCAATACAGTTACTAGACCTTGGTTTGTTATAACAGAAAAAGAAGATCCTTTCTCTACCTCAAAATATGCCTCTCCCGAAAGATTTACTGATCTATTGTCGGTCCATGCATCTTCATCGTAAGTTAATGTTGAAGCTGAGTTCAAAACAACCTTAGAGTTATCAGGAAGAATAAACTCCATAATTTCCGTATTGGCAGTCACAAAGGATTCAACATTTGAAGGATTCATCAAAAATGCCAAGCCTATTGCTAAACAAATTGACGCTGCAATCCCAATTTGAGACCAGTTAAACTTCCGAATTAAAACAATCGGAGTTTGCTTAGAATCTTGAATTTTAGCGTTTAATTGCTCCCAAGACTTATCTCTGTTCGTTGGGAATTTTATTTCCCAGCTCTCCATCACTTTATCTATTTTCTTAGGCATGTCAGAATTATTATTCATCACTATCTTTAGATGTTTCTGCAGCTTATACACCTGAAGTACAAAATACCCTACCTGAAGAGGAAAGAAAATCAAATAAATTAAAAGAAATGCACGAAATAACTGGGATTTCGGGTGATTTGAGACGTATTACTGAACAGTAATCTCAAATTCATATCTATCAATACCAACAAAGAACCCAAGGCCATTGTCAATATTCCCTTGTTCAGTATAAAACTGACTATTCTCTTTGTCTTTGAATAATGAGAAGTAATCATCACCAATACGATCAATTGTAATTTCATGCTTGCCATAAAACTCAAAATAACTTGACAACAAGGTTACCCCATCCAAAGAACCATTGTAAATAAAGTTCCGCCTTGGAGCGACAGTGCTTTGATTGGTCCAAATGATCGGGGAGTAGGCTGTCTCAACATTAGTGATATTGACAATGTAAAACACATTGCTTGAAGGACCTTCATTAAAACCAATGTCAATTTGATCGAAACCAAGACCTGAATTTAATATTGATTTGGATACGGTGATTTCTTCATAATTCACCGGTGTTTTCGTCACAGCGCTCAACTCCACACCTTGATGCGATACAATTAACTCATACTCTTCATTGGGCTGAACCAATACTTCTGCATCGAAATATGCATAAGTTCCGTCTTCAGCTCTATCTAAAATATATTCCTCTTGATTGTGCGAAATTTTAACATTGACATCACTTAAATCTTCATCATATTCTCCAACCAATAGATCGAGGCTGGCGATAGAGACAGATTGAATAGGTTTGTTTATTTCCAAGAAAGAATTAACCACCAAAACCTTAGCAGCCTGATCGGTCACTGTCTCTTCTTTCGCACAACTTAAACTGAGCAATAAGAGTAAAATGGAGGTATAGAATTTGGTTTTCACTTAATAAGATATGTTATGCTAAAGTTAGGGCTTATTCCTAAAAGTTCCAAATCACGAATATCCACATTAAGATTAGTGTCACCATCCCCAGTAAACGAGACATCATAGCTCCTTCTAGATATATTGTTTCTACCAAATAGATTGTAAACTCCAGCACCTAAACTCAAAATATCATCCTTAATAAGTAGATTATACTTAACGCCTATATCAAATCTACTATAATCAGGCAAACGTGCCGAGAAATCATCCCCATAGACGATAAATTGATCACCGGTTAGATCATTTACAAATGTCCCTAACAAAGGTGTGTATGGGGCTCCAGTAGCATAAACGAAGCTTGAAAAAATTGACCATGACTTTATCCGATATTGATAGTTTATCTTAAAATCATGAAGCCTATTGTTACTAGCCGAAAATGAATTTCCATTATTAATCTCATCAAAAAAGTTTAAACTGGAAGATAGCGAGTATCCAAGCCATGTCGAATGACGCTTATAATTTCGAATTAACGTAAAATCAATGCCCTGTATTTCGGTTCGACCGATCAAAAGGTTATTCTGGTTTAATAGAGAGACAGTTTGAAGACTATCTTCCAATCTATTAATTACCGTTCCATCATTCCATTTGATATACCCTTCAGCCTTTACTTGCCAGTTATCATTGGTATAAAAAATTGCAGAACTAATTTGATTTGATTCAATATTTGGCAGATTTTCATCAGCCAACACCCATTCTTCTGGCTGATTTAAAGCAAGACTTTCGCTATCGGTTTTTCTTACGAATTGATTGTAGTTTCCAGCAGCAACTTTTATCGTCCAAAACTCATTCAATGCTTTTCTGAAGTTCATTCGAGGTGAGATAAAAGTTTTTGATAAAGCTTGATTATAGTTTAATCGAATGCCGCCATAGAGTTCCATCCCTTGATTAAAAGTTAGAGCATCCCCCAGGTACATCGAAAAAACAGAAGTCTTGTTTCTATTAATCTCGTTATCCAGCCCAATAAAATCGCCCAGAAATTCACGCTCTTCTTCGTTTTTATTACTTAGGAATCTCTGCTCTATTCCAAAAATTAAACGATTCTTATCATCTGCGTCAAACTCACTTTTAACGGCCCAACCAATATCTTCAAGCATGTTTTTGTCTCTACCATTAAATTGCTGAACCGAAATTACATCTGCAAAAAATATTTCATTCTGGATATCCATAAAGGTGTAGTTACTTCTAAATCGACTGCTGTTTACACTTAAAATACTATGGAATTTATCACTCCAGTGGCTACTTAGATTAATTCCAAAACCAAAGCTATTCCATCCAGAATCATCAAATGAGTTGGTTTCAAACGTTTGTCCAACATTTACGCCACTTCTATTTTTTAGCAATTTATTTTCATATGAATCTGAGGCTGTAAATAATATAGCCTCTAGTTCTATTTTTTCACTGAAACGATGTTTCATTTTGAAATTCACATCAAAAAAAGATAATTCCGCATTATCTTCTATTTTAAAATTCTCGTCAAATTCATTTATATCTCGACTTTCATTAAAATTTATATCTAGAAGATTTTTATACAATCCACTTTCCAATTGATCGATATGTGATTGTCTTGCTGCTAATGAAAATGTCGTCTTATTTTTAAAAAGAGGCATCTCAACCATGAAACCAGCACTGATAAGATTTATATTCAAATTTACTTTCACCTTTTTTTGACTTCCATCCTTGCCAATTACATCAACTATACCCCCGACTCGATCACCATGTTCTGCAGAGAATGTGCTTTTAAATAAACGAACAGATTTCACAACATCGGGATTTATAGTACTGTAAATACCAAAAAAGTGGCTGAGATGATAAAGCGGAATACCATCCATAAGCACCAAGTTTTCACTCTCCAAGCTATTCCTAATATTTATTGCAGATGAATTTGCCCCTTGCGTTTGAACACCTGACATCAACTGTAGGCTTTTAAATAAGTCAGGCTGTCCATTTCCCGAAACCAGATCAATCTGATTGGGATCAATTTTATGAAAATCACTCTGCTCATCCAATGAAATTGCATCTAATTTATTGGTTATGATATCCACTTGAGATAAAGAAGAACCATGCACGAGAAGTTCTATTTTCAAATTGGACACATCGATTTGATTCAATCTTTCCAAAAACAAATTATATCCTAGATAATTTACTGCCAATAATAAAGTGTCATTGGGAATATTTTCAAAATTAAAGTATCCCTGCACATTACTCTCCGTCCAAATCGGAGTCTCTTTGAATCTTAAAAAAGCATATGGCAGAGGTTCACCCGTATTTTTGTCCACAACCCTTCCACTCACGCTGAAATTGGTTTTACTAACCTTCCCAGCATCCAAAGTTTTTAGTATCTGCTCCATTGGGAGAATGAGATAAATGTTTCCTGTTTTCCGAAACGATAACTTATGTGGTTCCAAAATCTTAGACAACAGCTCTTCCTTGTCATTGTATAAAAATGCCTCATCGCAGTTTACACTTTTAACCAAAGTAACATCAAATGCAAATTGCATGTCCAATTCCTTCTTCAAATACTTGAGGACTGTCTTAACTGATTTCCCAACAAATTCTTCGGGCAGCTTATTCGAAAATGACTCCTGACCATACAATCCTCCAACAGCTACATTCAAAACAAAGCAAACTACTAGTGTTAAAAACCCAACTTTGATTTCTCTTAATCTATCAATATTCATCTCCTAGTATAATACATCAAAGGTAAAAAACTAACAACGCTGACGCAAAAGCATGTACACTATGCAACATATTGGATTGGAATTGACAGTGGGGGTAATGAACTACCCATAAATCTAAAAACTTAACTTTGTGAAAAATATTAACCATGAAAATTTATACCAAAACAGGTGATGGCGGCCAAACTTCATTAGTTGGTGGAACAAGAGTTTCCAAAGGAGATCCAAAAATTGAAGCCTACGGTACAGTAGATGAATTGAACTCCTGGATAGGATTACTTGGCGACTTTGATGAACTCAAGGAAATGCAACCTGTAATTAGGGAAATTCAAGAAAACTTGTTTGTTATTGGGTCTAATCTTGCGGCTGAAGAAAACTTCACTGGTTATGACTTGCCTGATTTGGTTCCAGAAGATACCTCGTTCTTAGAAAAAGGCATTGATAAAATGAATGAAGATCTTCCCAAAATGACTTCTTTCATTCTGCCCGGTGGTCACAAAGTTGTGTCAAATTGTCACATTGCCAGATCGGTATGTAGGAGAGCTGAAAGAATGGTCATTCGCTTATCAGAAATTGAAAATATTGAAGCTAAATATATCATTTACCTAAACCGATTATCTGATTTTCTGTTCGTTTTGGCAAGGAAGATTGCGTTAGAAGTAGGTGCAAATGAAGTCCCCTGGAAGACAAAAGGCTAACAAGCACCCTTAACGTGTTGTTATTTAGCTTTTTAAAGCTTTTGTAAAAGTGTTGATTTTTAATTTTTTAAATGATATGTTTGCGAAAATTAAAAAAAACAGGTAATATGTACTGGACTCTTGAACTCGTATCACACTTAGAAGACGCTCCTTGGCCGGCAACCAAAGATGAGCTTATTGACTTCACATTACGTACAGCTGCACCAATCGAAATTGTAGAGAATCTGCAAGAAATGGAAGATGAAGGTGAAGTTTATGAAAGTATCGAAGAGATCTGGCCGGATTATCCCTCTAAAGAAGACTTCTTTTTCAACGAAGACGAGTATTAGACAATATTTTAGCAAACCCTTTTACCTAGACCAGATGCTCTGGTTTACAATCGGATCTTAATCTGAGAAAATAACTTCCTTCAGTAGGAATATTCTTCTCATTCTGGCTTTGTAATGCTATTACTTAACTTTACTTTTGCCTTATTGTCATGCTTATATCCAATTTATTGGCTTGGCGGGGTTTTTGACTAGCTCAAAATGAAGATCGAAAAGAATTATTGCTTTAGATCTCAGTAACACAAAGTTCAATTTTCTGTAATTGATAATCGAACTTGAAAACAAGAAATTTAATACATGTTTGGATTAACAAAGACAATTAAAAAAGTATTTGGAGACAAATCGACTAAAGATTATAAAGCTGAACAGCACCTCATAGAGAAATGCAACGAGGAATTTGCTAAGCTTGACACCTTAAGTGATGACGAACTTCGAGCAAAAACGGATTACTTCAAATCTATCATCAAATCTAGATTGGAGACCATTAACAATGAAATTTCAGCATTAGAGGAGAAAGGAAATGACAAGTCAATTGATATAGAAGAGAAAGAGAGATTCTACGAACAAATCGATGCGCTTGTTAAACAATCTGATGAGGAATTGGAATTAGTACTGCTTGAATTGTTACCAGAAGCATTTGCGGTTGTTAAAGAAACGGCAAGAAGATTGACCGAAAATGAAACTCTGAAGGTAACAGCAACACAATATGATCGAGACTTAGCTGCTTCAAAAGATTTTGTCGATATCGATGGTGATACAGCCATTTGGAAAAACTCTTGGGAGGCTGCTGGTAATTTAATCCAGTGGAATATGATACACTATGACGTTCAGTTGTTTGGTGGCATCGTTCTTCATAAAGGTAAAATTGCCGAAATGCAAACTGGGGAAGGAAAAACTTTGGTTGCGACCTTGCCAGTATACCTTAACGCTCTTTCTGGAAAGGGTGTTCACTTGGTTACCGTTAATAATTACCTAGCACTTAGGGATGCAGAATGGATGGGGCCAATATTCCAATTTCATGGAATGACCATTGACGTTATTGATAAGACTCAATCGAATTCTCCAGAAAGAAGAAAGGCATATAAAGCTGATATTACCTATGGTACTAATAATGAGTTTGGTTTCGATTATCTGAGAGACAATATGACGTCAGACCCTAATGGTTTGGTTCAAAGAAAACACCATTTCGCAATAGTGGATGAGGTCGATTCTGTCCTTGTTGATGATGCAAGAACGCCTTTGATCATTTCCGGCCCAGTGCCAAAAGGTGATATTCACGAATTCAATGAACTCAAGCCGAAAGTAGAGCGCTTGATTGCCGAACAAAAAAAATTGACCAATACTTTTTTAACGGATTCGAAGAAACTACTTGGAAATATTGATGATGGAAAAGTAAATAAGGAAGATCTTACCAATGGTGGTTTAGCATTGTTCAGAGCATACAGAGGTTTGCCAAAGCACAAAGCTTTGATAAAATTCATGAGTGAGCCTGGCATTAAATCACACATGCTCAAGACCGAAGCATTTTACATGCAGGATAGCAGTAAAGAAATGTACAAAGCAGATGAGCCGCTTTTCTTTACAATTGATGAAAAGTCCAATAGCATCGAAATGACAGAAAAAGGAATTGACCTTATTTCCGGTGCTGACGACCCAGATTTTTTCATTATGCCAAATATTGGTGAACGACTCGTAGATCTCGAAAATTCTGGATTAGCGGATGATGAATTAGTGAAACAGAAATCTGAACTGATGAGAGACTACTCCATTAAATCTGAAAGAATTCACACCATTAATCAGCTTTTGAAAGCATATGCATTGTTCGAAAAAGATGTAGAGTACATCGTTGTCGATAACAAGGTGAAAATAGTTGATGAGCAAACGGGTCGTATGATGGAAGGCCGAAGATATTCGGATGGATTACATCAGGCTATAGAGTCTAAAGAAAATGTAAAAGTTGAAGCTGCAACACAAACTTATGCCACAGTTACACTTCAGAATTTCTTCAGAATGTACCACAAACTTGCGGGTATGACAGGTACAGCCGAAACGGAAGCTGGTGAATTTTGGGATATTTATAAATTAGATGTTGTCGTAATTCCAACAAACCGACCCATTTCTAGAGATGATAGAAATGATTTAGTATATAAGACACAAAGAGAAAAATATAATGCCATCATTGATGAAGTTGTAAATCTTCAAAGTAAGGGCAGGCCGGTACTTGTAGGAACGACAAATGTTGAAATCTCGGAGTTGCTTAGTAAAGCACTCGGCATGAGAAAAATCAAACATAATGTTCTAAATGCCAAGAGACATCAGCATGAAGCAGATGTTGTAGCCGAAGCCGGAAAGACTGGCACAGTGACTATCGCCACCAACATGGCAGGTAGGGGAACGGATATTAAGTTGAGTGAAGAAGTTAAAGCCGCTGGAGGACTAGCCATTATTGGCACCGAACGTCATGACTCTAGACGAGTCGACCGTCAGTTAAGAGGTCGTGCTGGTCGACAAGGGGATCCTGGTTCTTCTCAATTTTTTGTTTCTCTAGAAGATCACCTCATGAGACTTTTTGGTTCTGACAGAATATCAAAGATGATGGATAGAATGGGTCACGAAGATGGTGAAGTTATACAGCATTCTATGATTTCAAAATCTATTGAACGAGCCCAAACAAAAGTTGAAGAAAATAACTTTGGGGTACGAAAGAAACTACTGGAGTATGATGATGTTATGAATACGCAAAGAGAAGCGGTTTATAAGAGAAGAAGAAATGCGCTTCAGGGTAAAAGAATTGCGATCGACATTGCAAATATATTCTATGATCTTTCTGAAACCATCTCTGCTACCCATCATGATACTAAGGATTATGAAAATTTCCAATTGGATCTCGCAAGATCACTTTCGATTGAGGCTCCAATATCGGAAGATGATTTGAACATTATGAAAGTTGAGGATATCATTGATAAGGTATATCACGCATCCTATTCTCAATACAAAAATAAAACCGAAGTTCTTGCGCAAAAAGTATTTCCAGTTATTAAAAACGTCTACGAAAACGAGCGTGAGAAATATAAGAACATCGTCATTCCACTAACCGATGGAATGAAAACAATGAATCTTACCACCAATCTTGAGCAAGCGTATACATCTAATGCATCCAACGTTATGGAGGAGTTAGAGAAGAGTGTTACTCTTGGTTTCATTGATAACAAATGGAAAGATCACCTACGAGAAATGGATGATTTGAGACAGTCGGTTCAATATGCTGGCTATGAGCAAAAAGATCCACTACTAATTTACAAACTTGAATCATTTGACCTTTTCAAAAGCATGAGTCACGAGTTGAATGATGACATCGGTTCTTTCTTGGTTAAAGCAAGTTTACCGGCAAGCATGGGTCAAGTAAAGCAGGTTGAGCAGAAGAAATATGAAGATTTGAGTAAGTTAAAAACTTCACGTGCCGATGTTGGAGGATCTAAAAGTGGACAAAGAACTCAAGGCGGAGAGGCCGAAAGACCTAAAGTTACGCAACCAATAAGAAGCGAAAAAAAGGTGGGAAGAAATGATGCTTGCCCTTGTGGCAGTGGTAAGAAATATAAGAAGTGTCACGGAAAGACTGTTGTTGAAGCATAAATCATAATATTTATTCAAAATATCGCCACAAATAGATGAGGAAGATTATTCAGTTTTTTGTAAAACATGTGCCAAGACATCAGCTGCATAAAATTGCTCATTTTGCTATGATATTGGTCTCACCATTTTATCGTGGATCCAATTTTGAAGATCCTATCAATGGAAAAAAGTATCGAAAGATGTTTTCTTACGGTAGAAATAATCCACGTGCAAATGCACTTGCTCCAGACTCTATGTCCTTAGAAAGACATCGTTTACTGTGGTTGTTCTTGAGGGATAGAACAAATTTTACAACAGAAAATATAAAGCTACTACATCTTGCCCCTGAGTATTGTTTTCTTAAAAAATTCAAAAAAATGAACAACCTTGATGTTGTCACAGGAGATTTATATTCTCCTTGGGCAGATATTAAAATGGATGTTCATGATATCCCATTTGATAATAATAGCTTTGATGTTTTGCTGGGCAATCATCTGCTTGAGCATGTTGATGATGATGCCAAAGTGATGCGCGAATTCTATCGAGTTATGAAACCAGGCGGGTGGGGTATATTCCAAGTTCCAATGGATACAACACGACAAGAAACATACGAAGATGCTTCAATTACTGACCCTAAAGAGAGAGAGAAACATTTTTGGCAAGAAGATCATCTAAGACTGTATGGTCTTGATTATCCCAAGAGATTATCTGCCGCTGGCTTTGAGGTTGTACAAGTGGATCTTACATCGGAACTCGATCCAAAACTTGTGCAAAGATATTCGCTACCAATAGGTGAAATCATCTACTGGTGTAAGAAAAATTAAGTCGGTTTGTCGGCTACAATTAAAATATTGATTGAAAGACTTGCATTTTCAACCTCATCAAAAATAACTTGTAAAACAAAATAAATGCCACTAGTAAATCCAATAGACATAGATGACCCAGCCATTGAAGAAATGGTGAAATTCTACAATGAGACTCTAGGGTTTTGTCCCAATAGCATCAGAACTATGCAGATAAGACCTGATATAGCGAAGGCTTTCGTGAGTATGAATACTTCTGTGATGGCAAATCACGGACGTGTCACCAGTGCGCTTAAAAGATTAATGGCCTATGTTTCAAGCAATGCAACAGGCTGTCAATATTGCCAGGCTCATACCATTCGTGCTGCCGAACGTTATGATGGGAATATTGACCAATTGGAAAACATTTGGGATTATAAAACACATTCTGCTTTTTCTGAGGCCGAAAGAGCAGCTTTAGATTTTTCTGTCGCGGCTTCACTGGTGCCAAATGGTGTGGATCAAATCATCCAAGCCAACCTTAAGAAACATTGGGATGATGGTGAAATCGTAGAGATGATGGGTGTTATTGCTCTTTTTGGTTATCTCAATCGTTGGAATGATTCTATGGGAACAACTATAGAAGATGCCGCCATTGAATCTGGGGATAAATTCCTTGCAAAAAAGGGCTGGACTGGAGGCAAACACCGATAGACAAAATACTTTCTCTAGATGGATATTGAAACAGAGCAATATTGGAGTAAGAGATATCGTAAGCAAAGTACGGGATGGGATATTGGATACCCCTCAACTCCTTTAAAGGAATATTTCGATCAATTAGAAAACAAAGATATTTCCATTCTCATACCGGGTGCTGGCAACGCGTATGAAGCTGAATATCTACATAATACTGGCTTTAGAAATGTGTTCGTGATGGATATATCTGATATTCCATTAAATAACTTTGCTAAGCGGGTTCCTGATTTCCCAAAATCACACCTTATTAAAGATGATTTTTTCATGCACTCTGGGGAATATGAATTGATAATAGAACAAACTTTTTTCTGCTCCTTTCCGCCTCTAGCTTCTACGAGAGAGAATTACGCGAAAAAGATGAATGCCTTATTGATGCCAGGAGGTAAGTTAGTTGGCTTATGGTTTGACAGTCCCTTAACGGATGATCAAAATAAGAGACCTTTTGGAGGTTCGAAGGAAGAATACCTCCGTTATCTTAAACCTCATTTTTCCATACAAACTTTCGAGATAAGTCGCAATTCCATTCAACCCAGAATAGGCATGGAGTTGTTCGGAATTTTTAAAAAACCTATTTAAGTTCAAGAAACGCAGAAAAGGTTTTTATTAAACATATTCTAACATCTTGCCTTAAAGCCGTTTATAATGTAACTTTCCAGTAGAAATCAAGTATAAGTCTGCATGGAGAAGAACAATCAACCACTATCAAAAGAAGATAAGAAAGTACTTAGGGCTAAGTTATTTCAGCAACTTGAAGGATTTGCGCTAATATCAACTTGTACAGCACTAAATAGTAGGGGTATTTGTGAAAGTTTTTCCTTGAATGACAAAGTTTCACTAACAGAATTACGAGAGAAGCATCACGCCAATGAAGGATACCTCAATGTTGCCTTAAGAATACTTTGTTCTCAGGGTTGGATGCAACATGAAATAGTTAAATCTGGTGAGGATCGATACTATTCCATCAATGATAAGGGACTGGAAATGATGGAATTCAAGTCTTACTATGAAAAAGCCTTTGAGTTTTACCCTGTGGGTATAAAGATGAACAATCTGTTAAAGAATGGATTCAATGATCAAGAGATGGCAATATTTAAACAGGGACTCAATAATGTCATTAATAACTGGGGTCTGCAAGAAACTACGGCAAGTGATCATTTGAAAAAACAAATGATAAACCATATGAATGGCATTGTTCTAGGGCCTATTTTGGTTAGTCTCGGCATGAATGAGTTTATTGGAGAAAATAAAATATTGAAAAGTCATAACGACCAAAATCATTGGTCAATATTGATTGAATTCTTAAAAAACATTACCTGGCTTAATGATTCTGAACAATTTACTTCACTTGGAGAGTTTTTCATGAAAAGAGCCGCTGCATTTGGTGTTACCGTATCTTATTTACCTACGTTTATTAATCTTGAAGAACTGATTTTCGTGAAAGGAGATTTGCTTTGGGATCGTGAGCCAAATGGACCTGAAATCCATGTAGACAGAACGATGAATGTTTGGGGAAGTGGTGGTGCACATGATACCTATTTTAAAAAATTGGATCAGATAATCATTGAGATTTTTAATAAACCAATTGAAGAACAACCGAAAGGAATAGCAGACATGGGATGTGGAAATGGTGCTCTTCTTGAGCACATGTACAATACCGTAAAAAATCATACAAAGAGAGGTGAACAGATGGATGAACATCCGCTCTTGATTATTGGTTCTGACTTCAATCAAGCCGCGATAGACGTAACAAGATGTAATCTCAAAAAAGCTGGAATAGAAGCGCATATTCATTTCGGAGACATCGGTGATCCAGATTCATTGGCCGCAGTACTTCAAGAGGAATACCAGATACATCTTGGTGATATATTGAATATACGATCCTTCCTTGACCACAATAGAGTTTATAAAAAACCTGAAGGATACACCAACAAAAAAGATGGTGTCAGTTCTGGAGCCTACGCTTTCCGTGGGAGAAGAATTCCTAGTGGTGAACTGGAGCAGAATCTGGTTACACATTTTGAATCTTGGAAACCATACGTTAAGAAACACGGATTGCTACTAATTGAATTACATAGTATTGCCCCAGAAAAAACCAGAGATAACCTCGGTAAAACAGCTGTTATCGCTTATGATTCAACGCATGGTTATACGGATCAATATATCGTTGAACATGATGTGTTTATTGAAATGGCTGGAAGAGCGGGTCTTTACCCAAACAAGGCAGTTTCAAGTCAATTTCCCTCAAAAGATTTGACTACCGTGAGTATAAATTTACTTTCAGAGAACGTAACTTAGAGTACTCTAGTTAGTTTATATCATCTCCACGAAGATTCCTGAAACGTTTCCGCGCCTCTACACCGAATAGACTTCCGGGATACTCAAGAATTAATTTCTTATAGAGTTCTTGAGCCTCATCGGGCAAATTGAATATTACTTCCTTCATCTCAGCCAATTCGAATATGGCATTGTCAACAAGGATGTCATCGGAATACTCAATCATTATATCATTAAGATACTTGGCTGCTATCTCAAAATTTCCTCTGCTTTTTTCAATCTCATATTTGGTATACAAAATTTCATCCTCCAATGAGTGTCCAGGATATTGAGTTACTATTGAGTCCAATGTTTGCAATGATTCTTCATGTTTGTTTTGAAAACGAAGAAGGTCTGCACGGGCATATAACTGCATCGGATCAAGAATGGTATCTAGATTGAGGTTATCAGTAATTAGCAGGGATAGATCAATCGCATCATTGGATATTAGCTTTGAAGTAGAAGCTTTAAGCACGTCCAACTGCGCCTGAGCCCACTCAAAATCGCCAACATAAAAAGATATTTTCGCATTTCTATATTTAGCTTCAGCACCAAGAATATCATTTTTGAAATCTTTTTCTACTTGAGAAAAATATAACGAGGCATCCCATATATATCCCGCAGACAATAGCATGTCAGCCAAATCCAATTTACAGTAGGCTTGGAAATTCTTTTTAACGCCAGGTGTTTTTATTGCTTCATCCAGAAGATCCATCGCACCTTGTGTGTCATGCAGATATTTGAACCTTACTTCAGCTTGTTCTCGCAATAACTTACCCGTTCCTGCATTTTTACCTAATTCTGTCAAGGTCTCTGAATATCTTAGATCCAAAGCCATTGATTCCTCCTCACTTGCCAAGTAGTTTTTCTTAAGTGCTTTTAAAGAAGATGTCAAAGCCATCATCTTGGACGTCTCGTAATACCTTCCTGCCCTACCCTTTTCGATGACATATTGATAACATTTTTCTGCCAAATCATAGCTTTCATTGTTGGTACACAAATCAGCTAGTTTTATAAGCCTACTGCCATTACCACTATTACGCATATCAATAGCTTTGGTTTGTATGTATGCGGAATTAAAGTCTTTCTTTTGGGTAAATAACCATATCAGAAAATTATAATAAATCTCCTTCTGAGGTTGTTCCTGAATTTTAGTAAGCAATCCCGTTTTAAGTATGGCGATATTTTCGTCATCAGATTCGAAATCAATACTTCTTGATAAGGCATTCTGGACAGTTTTCATGTATGCCTCATTAAATCCAATCAACTCGAGGTATTCGTTGATCATACGATCCATATCTCCCATTTGACCATAGAGCGTAGCCATTTCATAATTGAAAGGATACTTGGCTCCCAATACATCTTTCCCTTGTTTATAGGTTTCAAGTGCCTGCTCCATCATATTGGCTTTCACAAAGGCTTGGGCCAGATTTTTCACTTGAGAACTATTCTTCCCAACTTTTGAAATAGCCTTTTTGCATTCTTGATCTGCCTTGGCTTCCTCACCCTCCATCTCGTACAATTTAGCCATATCCAAATGAAGGCCCAAAAGATCGGGGTAGGTCTTCATTCTTTTTGACACTAATTTACGAGCCTCTTTGAACTTCTCGAGTTTGGTCAAGATATCAAGGTAAGTTGTGAAATTTTTCTTGTCCGGTTTTTCCTTTGCGATTACCTCATAATAGACTTCGGCCTTTTCAAAATCTTCGTTATTATAGTACTGTTCAGCCAACTTTAGATCAGCTGGTGTTATTTGAGCAAATATTGCAGGAGCAATAAAAGTCAATGATATAAGAATCAAGAATTGGCGAAAACACATGCTCATTTAGCTATCAATAAATCGTTCCTACTATTTAAAAAAGATATTAAGGAATCAACTCTAGGAGTCATTTTTTTATACTGTTCTGTCCCCAATTTATACCGCTTATTAGTTTTATCCAATCCAGTAATCAAGCTGGTTACAGCTTTCTTCTCATCCGAAAGATACGACATAATTGATTCCTCACTCAAGCTTTTATTCTTTAAATCGTTTCTAAGATTGGCCAGTTGGAGGTTGGTTATATCAATCTCCTTCTTAAATTTTCTGTCATTTACAATGGTGCTTTTAAAGGCGTTACCTGCTGATTTGTAGCTTCCTAGAAAAATTCCGTCATCTTTCGCTATAGTATCCTTCACTTGCTTAAGTAGAACAGTCATTTCCCTTAATTTACCCTCCATAGTGCCCTTTATGATCTTCAGAGAATCCATATTCCACTGATTATAAGCAAGTATTGATTCATCCAAACTTATCTGAAGGCTATCTACCACGGCAATTTGATAGGAATAATCGGCATTATTTTTACAGGAACCAAGTGCTCCAATCAATGATACTATCAATAAAAGTGTAATTGCTCTTTCTTTCATCCAACTAATTCTAACATGGTTAATTAATAATATCGAACCCTGTGTACTTTCTCAATACCTCCGGAACAACTATGCCCTCTGGTGTTTGATAGTTCTCCAACAAGGCTGCAAGTATTCTAGGTAACGCCAATGCACTACCATTCAACGTATGCGCAAGCTGCTTATTATTATCCTTGTCCTTCATTCTCAACTTAAGACGTGTCGCTTGGAAGGTTTCAAAGTTCGAAACAGAACTAGTTTCTAGCCACCTTTCTTGTCCGGCAGAATAAACTTCCATATCAAAAGTTAGCGCAGCTGCGAACCCAGTGTCCCCGCCACATAAACGTAAGACTCTATATGGCAATCCCAATTTCTCATGTAGCCCTTTCACGTGATCAGCCATTTGATCTAAAGTTTCATAAGATTTATCAGGATGTTGAACAATTACAATTTCTACTTTATCAAATTGATGTAATCTGTTCAGTCCTCTCACGTGCTTTCCATAGGATCCAGCTTCTCTTCTAAAACAAGGTGTATAACCACACATCTTTATTGGAAGCGAAGCTTCATCTACTATTTCATCACGATATATATTCGTAATTGGAACCTCTGCCGTTGGAATGAGATACAAATCATCTTCCGGCATATAATACATCTGCCCCTCTTTATCTGGCAATTGACCTGTCCCTATACCTGATGCTTCGTTCACAAGCAATGGCGGAATTACCTCCTGAAAACCAGCCTCGATTGCCTCATTCAAAAAGAAATTAATAAGCGCTCTTTGCAGTGCCGCTCCTTTTCCAGTATATACAGGAAAACCTGCACCTGTTATTTTTACACCGAGTTCAAAATTTATTAAATTATATTTTTTTGCCAACTCCCAATGAGGAAGAGCACCTTCATGAAGTTTAGGAATATCCCCATGCTCATAAATCGTATCATTATCATTCTCATCCTTACCTGCAGGAACACTAACATGCGGCACATTCGGTACTGCATATAGTTTTTGCTGAATCTGATCCTCTATGGTTTTAGATTTTTCTTTGAGAATGGCAACTTCTTCTTTCAATGCTGCAGGTTTAGCCTTCAGTATTTCCGCTTCCTCTCTCTTACCAGATTTAAAAAGGTCACCGATCTGTTTGGCGATTGCATTACTCTCTGTTAAAATTGCATCTGTGGATTGTTGAGTCTGCTTTCGCTCATCATCCAATGCAATAATTTCATCAAAAATACTTCGCGCATCAAGGCCTCTTTTCTCAAGTCTTTCTATATAATCTTCCTTTTTATTTCGAATGTTAACAACCTCTAACATGCTTCCTTTTATTTTTTCGTGGTCAATACCACAAAATTATTAAAAACAAAAAACTCCTGACTTCATGAAGCCAAGAGTTTTTAAAAATATTTATTATTAATCTCTATGCTTCAGCTACTACTGAAACATACGACTTATTGTTTTTCTTTTTCTTAAACTCTACTTTACCGTCAGTTAAGGCAAACAAAGTATGATCTTTCCCTAATCCAACATTTAATCCTGGATTGTGTCTAGTACCTCTTTGTCTTACAATGATATTACCCGCAATTACAACTTCGCCACCAAATTTTTTGATTCCTAGTCGTTTACTTTGTGAGTCTCTTCCGTTTTTCGAGCTACCAGCTCCTTTCTTATGTGCCATTGTTTTACTTTTTTAACGTTCTAATAATTAAGCTTTACCTCCGTCAAGTTCATCTTGCCATTTCTTTAACTCATCCCATTTACCATCCGCAGCCATTTCAGCTTGCTTTGGCCATGTATCAGTAACGTGGCTACCTCTTACATCAGCAATGATTTCAGAAATTTTCTCTGGGCTTGATTTTGCAAGGTCACCAAAAGTAACTATTCCTGCAGAATTCAAGGTTTCTGCTATTTTTGGTCCAATACCTTCAATCTTTTTCAAGTCATCACCTTTAGAAGCTTTTGCCGCTGCCTTTGGAGCTGCTGCTTTTGGTGCTTCTGCTTTTTTGGGTGCCGCTGCTTTTTTCGGAGCTGCTTTTGGTGCTTCTGCTTTTGCTGGGGCTGAAGCCTTTGCTTTAGGGGCAGATTTTTTAGCACCCGTAGTAATAATCTTCTCTATTTCCAGAGATGTCAAATACTGACGATGACCGTTTTTCTTTTGGTATCCTTTTCTTCGTTTTTTCTTAAAAACGATAACCTTGTCACCTTTAAGGTGTTTTACGACTTTCGCAGACACTGCTGCTCCGTCTATAACTGGGGCGCCAACATTAACTTTACCTCCATCATCGATGAGCATGACATTGTCGAATTGAACCTTGTCACCTTCATTTGCATCGATTCTATGAACATAAAGTTGCTGATCTTTTTGCACTTTGTACTGAAGCCCTGCTATTTCTACTATTGCGTACATCTTTATATTTTTAGTTTATTCCTTTTTTTAAAGGGCTGCAAATCTAGCCATTTATTCAACACAATCAAACGGATTTGCGAAAATATTCCATTGAAAAATAGCAATAATTCATAAACTCAGTATTTTCGGCTTAGTATTTGTCATTTAGACAATTAAACAGATATTTGTAGAATAACATAGAATCCATGAAAAAAATATTCGTAACTCTCATCCTTGTTGTAATCTCAACATGTGCATTTAGCCAAGATAAACCAAAAAAGAAATCCCCATATCAATTTACCGATGTGTACCGAAATTTTGCCACAGAAACAAAAAATCAATGCAAAACTGGTACTTGCTGGAGCTTTGCAACCACTTCTTTTATTGAGTCAGAAATTCTTCGTCTCGGTCATGGTGAGCGCAATATTTCAGAGATGTACAATGTAAGGATGACCTACCCTAAGAAGGCAGAGATGTATATGAGGTATCAAGGGAAGAATAATTTTAGCGCAGGAAGCTTGAGTCATGACGTGCTCGAATCTATCGACAAGTATGGAATAGTTCCAGAGGAAGCATATATGGGGCGAAACGATGAAGGGGAGGATTATAATCATGGCGAGATGGACAAAGTCCTTAAGAACATGATGGATGCGGTTATTGAAAATGGTCATGCCTCGGAACATTGGAAAGATGCAGTTGATGCTGTTTTGGACGTGTATTTAGGGGAAATACCCGAATCGTTTGACACTGGCGGTAGTGGACATACCCCAATAGCGTTTAAGGAAGCTATGGAGATTAAGGTTGAAGAATATGTTAACCTAACATCATTTACACACCATCCTTTTTATGAAGAATTTATTCTTGAAGTACCTGATAATTTTTCCCAAGGCAAGTTTCAAAATGTAAAAATGAAGGAATTGACAGAAACAGTTAAAAACGCTCTCAAACATGGTTTTACTGTTGCTTGGGATGCTGATGTTAGTGAAACTGGATTTTCATTCAAAAACGGAATGGCCATTGCTCCCAAGGATGAATCTTTAAGACGTGGTGAGCTTTTTAAAAAGATAGAAGAGGAGATGACAGCTACGCAGGAGAAAAGGCAAGAAGGCTTTGATAACTTTGATACAACTGACGATCATTTGATGCACATTATGGGATTGGCTAAAGACCAAGATGACAATGAATATTTTATCATTAAGAATTCTTGGGGAAGTGACAACCCATATGAGGGGAAGCAATATGTGTCAATGCCATATTTCGAACTAAAGACCATATCAATTTTACTACATCAAGATGGCCTTAAAAAAGAATTGCTAGATAAGTTGAATTAGAACCTTCCTATTCCGATATAATATGTAGAAGATTATTTTTACAAAAAAGGTATCTTCACCTTTCTAAAACAGTATATATGGTTGGGATAATAATGGGGAGTAAAAGTGATCTTCCTATCATGCAAGAAGCAGCGAATGTTCTAAATGAATTAGGTGTAAAGTATGAGATGACAATCGTTTCTGCTCACAGAACGCCTCAAAGAATGATGGACTACGCTACGGAAGCAAAATCCAAAGGAATAGATGTGATTATTGCAGGTGCTGGAGGTGCCGCACATTTGCCCGGAATGACTGCTTCGTGCACGTCAATACCGGTTATTGGTGTACCAATAAAAAGTAGAAATTCTATTGATGGCTGGGATTCAATACTATCTATTCTTCAAATGCCGGGAGGTGTTCCTGTGGCCACAGTTGCTTTGGATGGCGCAAAAAATGCAGGCATTCTTGCCGCTCAAATTCTTGGCGTTAAGGAGCCTGAGGTATACGATAGACTTGAAAAGTACAGTGAGGCATTGAAGAATAAGGTTCTGGATACAGCAAATGACCTTGAAAAAACCAATTCCTAGCAAATGAAAACGCTGCTGACAACGCTTCTTTTAGCAAGTTTGATCCAGCTGACGCATGCGCAAACAGGGTCAAACGTTATAGGAGCAAGGTCAACAGGAATGGGTGGTGCGTCTGTCACATTACAAGAACTTTGGTCGACATTTAATAATCAAGCTGGTCTTGCATATGTGGAAGACATTGAAGCTGGTCTTGCTTACGAAAGTAGATTTTCACTCAATGAGCTATCTCTGAAAAGCATCGCCATCGCTATTCCAACAAACTCTGGGGTCTTTGGATTTGCCGCGACAAGTTTCGGTTTCTCAGATTATGCAGAATCAAAGTATGGTATATCCTATGGTAGATTGTTGGCCGAGAATATAAGCTTTGGAGGTCAGATCAATTATCAAAATATTAGACTACCTGGAGCATATGGCAATTGGTCCACGGTTTCTGGTGAATTGGGTTTACAAGCAAAAATCACGAAGGAACTTAGCATTGGTGCGCACATTGTGAATCCTGCTAAAATAAAAATTGCTGAAAATCCTGATGAACGACTAGCAAGCATTATTAAGATAGGCTCGGTCTATCAGTTTTCAGAAAATGTTTTGGCAGCGGTGGAAGTTGAAAAAGTAATCAATCAAGATGCGAGCTTAAAGACGGGTATCGAATATCTTTTTTCTGAGAAAATATTCTTCAGAGGTGGTCTTGGAACAGGGCCAGTAAAAACTAATTTTGGCTTTGGAATTAACACCAACAATTTGAAATTTGATGCAGCTGTTTGGTACCATCAGATCTTGGGATTCAGCCCAAGCCTATCATTGTCTTACGTGTTTGAATCTTCGAACAAATGATTCAGCAGGCCATTAAATATATTGGCTTGATATTCCTAGTTTTCCCATTGGTGTTACATGCTCAAGATGGAAATCTCGAAACCAAAAACGAAATTATTGAAAGAAGAATAGAGCAACTCGATACTGAAGATGCTGATATTGACTACACTTCCTTATTTGACGCACTCAACATCTATTACGAAAATCCAATAAACCTAAACAATACGAGTGCGGATGAGTTACGCACAACATACTTGCTTAACGATATTCAAATTAATGCTTTGTTGAAACATATTGAGGCGAATGGAAAACTACTCAATATTTATGAGCTGCAAACCATATTCGGGTTTAATGCAGATGTGATAGAATCTATATTACCTTTTGTAAAGGTGGGTGGGAAAATAGATCAATCCAGATTGAACTTAAAGAGGGCACTGAAAGATGGAAAACATGAAATATACTTGAGATATATTAGAATCCTTGAAGAGCAAAAAGGATTTTCGTCTATTGAATCTGACGAGCTTATTGAAAAACCCAATAGCAGATATTTGGGTAGTCCAGACAGGCTTTATATGCGTTATAGATTTAAATATCTCAAGCACATTAGTTGGGGTTTAACTGCCGAGAAAGATCAAGGTGAAGAATTGTTTCAGGGCAGTCAAGCAAATGGTTTTGATTTCTATTCTGCTCACGCTTCTCTTTCAAATTATGGCATTGTAAAGAATGCTGTGGTTGGTGATTTTCATGCGCAATTTGGCCAAGGCCTAACATTATGGACAGGACAAGCTTTTGGAAAATCAATCGATTTATTGAGTATTAAAAGGAATGCTAGAGGACTCAAACCGTATACCTCAGTTGACGAAAATCTCTTCCTAAGAGGTGCGGGCACAACATTAGCTTTTGGCAAGTTTGAACTGAGTGCGCTTGCTTCTATTAAGAATGTGGATGCCAATCTTCAAATAGACACAATCAACAACATTGACAACATCTTTAGCTCACTTCAGGGTACAGGTCTTCACTCTACGCCAAATGAACTTGAAGATAAAGATGCGATCCAAGAGACGGTTTTTGCCGGTAATATTAAATATACAGACGGCCTATTCTCTGTTGGAATGACAGGTGCCAGAACCGCATATGAAGGGCAATTTTCTAGAAATTTACAGTATTACAATCAGTTTGAATTCAGCGACAATGAGAATGTCAATGTTGGCATGGATTATAACTGGACGTACAAAAACATGAACCTTTTTGGTGAGATTGCAAAATCTAGTGGCGGTGGATTAGGGTACGTTCAAGGATTGATTATAGCACTGGATAGAAATCTATCTGCGATAGCACTTTATCGAAACTATGATCGGGATTTCAAATCTGTAAACAATACTGCCATTGCCGAAAACTCCAAAAACGTGAATGAAAACGGGTTGATGTTGGGCCTAAAAGCAAACATCAGCAAACAATGGATCCTCAGCGCATATCTTGATCGATTCGAATTTCCGTGGTTGAAATTTGGTGTAGATGCTCCTTCTAGAGGCCATGATGGAGTAGCTCAACTAAACTGGAAACCACAGAGAGGAACAGAACTATACTTCCGATATAGACACCGTATAAAACCTAAAAACAGTAAACTTGATGGTCCAGTAGATTTTGTTGTCCCATTGACTCAAGACAATTATAGAATAAATTTAAGCTCAAAGGTTAGTCCTGCTATAAGGTTAAAAACTCGGGTTGAATGGACCAAGTACAAAATCGATGGTGGAGAGGAAAACGGCTTTATTGCCTATCAAGACATTACTTACAAAGCTTTGTCATCACCATTTTCATTCAGTGTCCGATATGCCCTTTTCGATACTGACAGTTACAATTCAAGAGTTTATGCCTACGAGAGTGATGTACTTTACTACTTTTCAATTCCGGCATATGCCAATCAAGGGTCGAGGTATTATATAAGCACAAAGTATAGAATCAATCGAAATATTGATGTCTGGGTTCGCTATAGTCAATGGCTCTATACCAATGTCGATGATATTGGTTCTGGTTTATCTGAAATAGATGGACAGACTAAAAGTGAAGTGAAGGTTCAGGTTAGGTTGAAGTTTTAAGTGACACAATGTCACGGATTACACTGCGTTAAATCCGCGCCAACTGGTTAGTTTTTTCATTTCAGATTATTTTTTCGTTGATTAATTTATGGAGAAAGATCGAAACGACCTTGTGTTATTGTTAATGTATCACATTCATCGTTTACCACTCTCATCTGGTAAAGTCCAGATACGATTTCTTCATTATGATCAAGTTTTGTTATTTCAATAAAATTATTATACGTTGAGTCAAGATCAAAATACCCGCAATTAGAGTTAACATCAAGATATTCATTGATCCAAGAAGGAATTGCGAAAATTCCTACGTCAACAGCTTCTTCAGCACCAATACTCATCCTATCATAAAAATCATCATATTTCCTATGTGCTTGAACCGACACCCCCCCTTGATCAACACTAGTTACAGAAAAATTGATGTCATAAACAAGATCTCCTAGAATATTTTTAGATAAAGGCAACCAAACCTCTCCATTTATCAGACACCCCATGGTATTTGCTCCTGTCATGGTCGCAGGAGGAAGTTCCGTAAGGTTAATACCATCGACAACGTCCGGATTATCGCACTCTTTCTTTTTGCAAGAGAATGCTAGCACTATGAAAAGAAAAATATAGTGGTTCTATTTCATGATATATTTTTTCAGATCTTAAATATAAGCAAAATTGACATCAGTATATTTAATATATTATTATCCCCGTTACCCGTTGGCGCGGATTTAACGAAGTGTAATCCGTGCTTGCACAAAAATTTCTCCAGCTAACGTACATTCTAATCAATAGGGTCTCTGACCCTAATCACAAACTAATTTGTAGAACAATGATTAATACTCTACCTTGTCTATGTGTCAGACAAATACAAAGCAACTAATATTGACAAAGCTTATTTTGTCACTACCACAATTGTTGGTTGGATTGACTTATTCACCAGAAAGTCAATGAAAGATGTCATTACTAATTCTCTAAAATATTGTCAGGAAAACAAGGGTTTGGTTATATATGCCTGGTGTCTAATGCCAAGTCATTTGCATTTGATATGTAGCTCTTCAAGTGAACTAACAATAAGTGAAATAATGCGTGATTTCAAAAAGTTTACTGCTCGAGATTTATTGAATAAAATTAAGAATACCCCTGAAAGCAGAAGAGAATGGTTGTTGGCTTTCTTTGCCAATGAATGCAAACATTTAAAAAGAAATCACAAATTTAAAGTATGGCAAAATGGTTATCATGCGGAAGAATTATTTAGCAATAAATTCATTTATCAAAAAGTTGAATATGTGCACAACAATCCTGTTGTAGATGGTGTTGTTGAATTATCTGAAGATTACTTATACTGCTCTGCCCCAATTTATGCTGGTAAGGAAGGTATAATTGATGTTGTTTGTATTCCACAAAGATTACGGACGATGTTTTAAATTAACTCGCAAATTTATTTTTGGGTTAAGGGGTCAGAGACCCCAATAGTACTTTATAATTTTATTGTAAAATATAAAGTTAGTATTCAATATTGAGGTTAGTGGCTGAGTCACGGATTACACTTCGTTAAATCCGCGCCAACAGTTTTTGATTCTGGGTTTTTTTAAGCAAAAAAAAGTTAATGATTATAATTGACAATTAATTCCGAGTCAACAGGTAAAATCTACCAATTCAACTCCATTGTTGAATAATATATTCGGTAGATTCAGATACTCAAAAATATGTGCACGCCTTAAATCAGGATCTTGAAATATACTGTCTTCAGACAGAATTTCTTGGGCATTAATATTTATTAAACTAATTGTTAGTAGTGTTAAGAGTAATGTAATTTTTTTCATGTTCAGATTTATTTATTTTATAGATTAAGAAGTTAAGGTGAAAGGTCGAATCGACCTTCTGTTACAGTAAGTGTATCACAATCGTTATTTATCAATTGCATTTGATACAGACCAGACAGAATTTCTTCCTCAAAGTCAATTTTAGTAATTTCTATGAAATTATTGTAAGTAGTATCAAGATCAAAAACACCACAAGTGTCACCAAAATTAGATGTAGGCAATAAGAATGGATATTCACCTTGGGTCAAGACATCAGCAGCGCTAACCAACATAATTGCAAAATAATCTTCAATATTTCTAGTCCCTTGTATTGTAAATCCTCCACCTGAATTCGGACTATTTACATCGAAATTAATGTCATATATTAAATCACCTAGGAGGTTTCTTCCCAAAGGCAACCATATTTCTCCGTTAATAAGGCAACCCATTGTATTAGCCCCTGTCATGGTAGCAGGAGGAAGTTCCGTTAGGTTAATACCATCTACAACATTTGGGTTATCGCACTCTTTCTTTTTGCAAGAGAATGCTGCAAACAAAATGAAGAATAGAAAAATGAGTTGACTTTGTTTCATTGTTTGTTTTTTCAGAAATTAAATATGGTTATAAATTCTCAAGGTCCCAAACTTTACCACCACATTTAAGTATGTAGCATCAGGTACGTTAAAACTTCAATTTAGATTAAAGTAAAACCCTTTTCATCATATATTTCATCTCCCCTCCTATCTCATCTACCTTTTTTAAATAAACCTCAGGCTCATTTTCTGAGTCATCCGCATTTTTTGGATCAATATATGTCAATGGAACAATCGCATCCGCACCATGCACTATAGGGCAATTATCTGCAGCATGATCACAAACTATAACCGCAATGAAATCTTTTGTTGGATTAGGTTCTTCATCGTATTTTTTTGAAAAATATATAGAAGACTTCTGCGAATCACTTTGTAAGATATACTTCGGGTTTTCTCCTTTCTCTATTTCTTCCAGAACAAATCCTTTGGCTTGCAATGCCTTCACCATTCTATAATTAAATGCAGTGCTCTCAGTTCCACCTGAGTAGAAAGTTATATCATTTAGGTCCAAAAGATTTGCGAGACTTTCACATAATACCTGAGCTAGTGTCGAACGCCTAGAGTTGTGGGTGCAAATAAAAACGACCTTTGAGAATCCTGATTTACTTATTTGATTTTTTATTGAATCAACCAAGCCATCCAACTGAATTTTTCTTTCGTCAGCAATATGATTCTCGTCTAGTGATTCTAAATAATCAAGCGAAGTCAAATTCATCAATCTAGTACCTGTCTTTTCTACCTTTACTTGTCTCTAAAGGATCACTCTGAAGTGAACGCTCCTCTTTTCGGGTATTGAAAATATCTACTGCCGTATAAATTGCCTGTCTAAAAGAATCAGGATTGGCAAGGTTTTTTCCAGCGATGTCAAAGGCGGTGCCATGATCTGGTGATGTTCTTACTATTGGTAGTCCCGCGGTAAAATTCACTCCAGAACCAAATGATATGGCCTTAAATGGAATAAGGCCTTGATCGTGGTACATGGCAAGAATACCATCAAATTTCGCATATCCAGAAGACCCGAATAATCCATCGGCTGGATATGGCCCTATCGTTGTTATTCCTTTCGCGTTGGCAGCTTCAATGGCTGGACGGATTATCTCTTGATCCTCTTTACCTATGACTCCATTGTCACCAGCATGAGGATTTAAACCCAACACCGCAATCTTTGGTCTTCCAATTCCAAAATCATTTCTCAAACTTTTGTCCATCTGAATCACTTTATTCAGAATCGCATCCTTTGAAATGTTCTTGGATACATCTTGCAATGGAATGTGGCCAGTAACTACACCAACTCTTAATTTATCAGAAACGAGAAACATTAGCGCTTCTTCGACATTTGCCATTTTAGCCAAGTACTCTGTATGACCCGGAAAGTTGAAATCCTTCGATTGAATGTTTTTCTTATCTATTGGTGCCGTCACCAAAACATCAACGTGATTACTTGCTAATCCATTAACAGCGGCCTTTAGAGACTCAAAAGCCTTTTCTCCAGAAACCCTTGTTGGCGTGCCAGGTTCAATTTTAACATCTTCGGTCCAGACGTTTATGATGTTGACTTTATTCTTCTTGATTTTGCTGTGATCATCTATGGAAATAAACTCGAAATCTTCGAGGTTAAATAGCTGTTTGTAAAAATTACAAGCTGCCTTCGATGCATAAATCACAGGGGTGATCTCTTTAATGAGATCTTTATTACTTAGGCATTTCAGTACTATTTCTAGACCTATACCATTAAGATCACCAACCGATATTCCTACAGTAATTTGCTTGCTCATTATCTCTTGCTAAGAAAATCAAATAGGAGTCTGACACCTACACCTGTGGCCCATTTGCTGCGGTAAGCATCTTTTGCGTTTAAAAATGCCGGTCCTGCTATATCGATATGAATCCATGGATAGTCCGTGAAATGCTCAAGAAATTTTCCCGCAGTAATATGACCTGCATATGGACCTCCAAGGTTTTTGATGTCTGCTATATCAGACTTGATTAACTCTCCAAAATCATCCCAAAATGGCATTCTGACTACTCTCTCGTGGGTACTAAATCCACTTTGTTCTAATTTTTCGAAATCTTTATCTGTTGCCGTTCCCATGACACATGATGCCTTGGTTCCTATGGCGCGAATTGCCGCACCTGTTAGTGTGGCGCTATCAATCACCAACTCTGGATCATATTTTTTAGCAAAGCTCAATGCATCTGCGAGTAACATTCGCCCTTCCGCATCAGTATTCAAGACTTCCACGGTCATACCATTATGCATCTTAACAACATCTCCCGGGGCATATGCATTCAATCCTGGACGATTATCCGTTGCCGGTATCAAACCAATAACATGCATGGGTAATTCTGCTTTGGCTATAGCATACATTGCTCCAGCCATCATTGCCGATCCACCCATATCGCTCTTCATGAGATCCATTGAATTGGCCGTTGGTTTCAGACTCAAGCCACCAGTGTCATACACAACTCCTTTGCCAACTAGAATAATTGGTTTTTTGTTCTTTGCATTTTTAGGCTTCCACTCCATCACTGTAAAGGTTGGTGGATCAACACTACCCTTGTTTACTGCGAGCAATCCACCCATTTTCAGGGACTCTATTTTTTTCTTGTCAAAGACTTCCACTTTGAATTTAGCCGCTTTACCAAGTAGTTTTATTTCCTTAGCCAAAGCTGTAGCCGTAAGGTATGACAAAGGTTCATTGACCAGATCTCTGGCGTGACATACTGCTTGAGTAACAGCCTCCAGATTATTAACCTCTTTGCTTTTTATATCTTTGCATACAAGGGCTATCTTTTTAAGACTGTTTGACCTCTTGGCTTTGTCTTTAAAATATTTTAGAAATTGATAGTTTGTCAAGGCGATACCTTCTGCTACTCCAGCGACTTTTGCCGCACTCGCACCAACTACCTGCACTCCAGCGCCTTTGGCTTTATTGATGACATCACAAATTTGACTGCCAAGTACCCTATGCTTCTCTATGAGTTTATCACTATTTTTCTCTTGTACATAGACGATGAAGACATGCCTATCATACATGTTCAATTCCACCAAACTCCCATCATCCTTGAATGTAGCCGTAGCATATTTTTTCTGTTTCGAATCCAAATTCAATTTGGACACATCTGATTGTTTATCAAGGATATAAACAGTGTTTAACTTAGAATCCTCCTTGTTGATTTTTTTGAAAATAGTCGCCATAACCCTTTTGAAAATTTAGAATGTAAAGTTAGTAGAATATCAAAACAAAAACCTCAGATTTGCACTACTCCAGGAATATCCCGAACAAAAGATGTTCTATATTTGAATAGTTAAACAATTTACCTAACTTTGCAGCCCGATTTTTTGGATATTGATGAAGTTGAATCAGTTTGATATTGCTTTTGACTCACTGGGTATAGGTGAGCATCATTTCCAATTTGAAATCGGGAAAGAGGTCTTTGAATTCTTTGATCATGACGACTTTTTAGAAGTTGGAGTAAATGGTAGCTTAACCTTAATTAAGTCTAGCAGCCATATAAACATGAGTTTTACCGCAAATGGAATAATCGAAGTTGATTGTGATAGATGCGGAGAGAAATTGGAACTGCCTGTAAAATGTGAACAAGAAATTCTTGTGAAATTTAGCAGCAGGGATATTGATTCCAATAGTGATGAAATTATTTATCTCGGAACCAATGAATCTCAAATAAATGTTGCTCGATTTTACTATGAAATGATGATATTATGGCTCCCCTTGAAAAAAATTCACGAGGAGTCAGAATGTAATCCTGATGTAGTGGATTTCCTAAATCAATGGTCAGAGAAAGAAGAAGAAGAAACGGATCCCAGGTGGGATGCATTAAAAAAATTAAAATAAAAAACGGTTAATTATGGCACATCCTAAAAGACGTATCTCAACAACCCGAAGAGACAAAAGAAGAACCCATTACAAAGCTGCTACACCGCATGTATTGACATGTCAAACTACTGGCGAGCCTCACATCATGCACAGAGCGCATTGGTATGAAGGCAAACTTTACTATAGAGGTAAGGTTGTAATGGAAAAAGGAGAAGCTTAATCTTCTCATATAACTTTAGTTGAAAACATTAAATTAAAGGCGGTTTCGGGATTATCGAACTGCCTTTTCTTGTTATTTGTTATCTTTTACTATCGTTTTTTATCCTACTATTGTACCCATATTAATTCAGTTACTATCTAGATGAATAAAGTGAATGCAGCCATAACAGCGGTGAGCGGATACGTTCCTGATTATGTTATGACCAATGCGGAACTAGAGACCATGGTCGATACCAACGATGAATGGATCCTTAGTCGTACTGGCATCAAAGAAAGGCGTATACTCAAAGGAGAAGGCCTTGGTACTTCTGACATGGCTGTGCCATGTGTAAATGACCTTTTAAAAAAATCAAACCTCAAACCTGATGATATCGACTTGTTGCTTGTTGCTACGGTGACAGGTGATAGAATATTTCCAGCCACGGCAAATATTGTCTGTGATAAAGTAGGTATTAAAAACGCATTGAGTTTTGACATCAATGCAGCATGTTCTGGTTTCTTGTTTGCCTTGGCAACCGCAAGTCAGTTCATCGAAACTGGCAAATACAAAAACGTCATCGTTGTAGGTGCTGATAAAATGTCAGCCATTGTTGATTATAAAGACAGAGCAACATGTATAATATTTGGTGATGGTGCAGGTGCTGTTCTACTTCAGCCAGATTCTGAAGGCTACGGAATTCAAGACTCTATCTTGAAATCAGACGGTGTTGGTAGAAACTTTCTTTACGCGGAAGCTGGAGGGTCTGTAAAGCCAGCTACATTGGAAACCGTTAAGAATAGAGAACATTTTGCATATCAAGATGGAAAAACAGTATTTAAGCACGCTGTGAAAAGTATGGCTGATGTGGCGGTGGAGATTATGGATAAGAACCGCTTGAAGTCTGATGACATCGCATGGCTCGTCCCGCACCAAGCTAATCTTCGAATTATCGATGCCACTGGACGAAGAATGGGAATTGACCCTGAAAAAGTAATGATCAATATTGAGAAATATGGTAATACAACCAGCGGTACTATTCCATTGTGCCTTTGGGAGTGGGAAAAGAAACTTAAAAAAGGAGATAATATAGTCCTAGCTGCGTTTGGCGGAGGATTTACCTGGGGATCTGTTTACCTCAAGTGGGGGTACGATTCTTAAGAAGAAGAAAAAAAACTATTTATAAAAACTTTAATACTAGCCGTTTAAAAGAAAGTAACCACCAAAAAAGTATCTGGATCAATAACGTTTCATTTAATTTTTTACTTTTACTGTAAGGCAAGAAATTTTAAAACCACAATTTTATGAACCTAGAAGAAATTCAAGATCTAATAAAGTTTGTTTCTAAAAGTTCAGTAACTCAAGTGGATATTGAGAGAAAGGAATTTAGAATAACTATAAAAAAAGAGAAAAGAGCAAATAGGGCCCGTGATATTGTCACGATACCAGCTCAGATGCCAATAAACATGGCTCCTGCTACAATTAATGCTCCTGCACCTGCAGCTGTGGCGCCTGTAGCAAAAGAAGAGATAAAACCAGCAGCGAGTGCAGAGGATAAATATATAACTGTTAAGTCCCCTATTATTGGAACCTTTTACAGATCTGCAGGTCCAGATGATGACTCTTTTGTTAGTGTTGGGGACTCTATAAAACCAGGGACTACGGTTTGCATCGTTGAAGCGATGAAGTTGTTCAACGAGATTGAATCGGAAATCAGCGGTACTATTGTTAAGGTATTAGTTGACGATTCAACACCTGTTGAGTATGATCAGCCGCTATTTCTTGTAGATCCATCATAATTTATTCCTCCAATCAATAATTAAATCTTAGGATTTATGTTTAAGAAGATATTAATAGCCAACAGAGGTGAAATTGCATTACGTATTATTCGTACATGCAGAGAAATGGGGATTAAAACTGTAGCGGTTTATTCCAAGGCGGATGCTGAAAGCTTGCATGTTAGGTTTGCGGATGAAGCTGTTTGTATTGGCCCAGCTCCAAGTTCAGAATCATATTTGCATATCCCATCGATAATTGCAGCTGCAGAAATTACTAACTCGGATGCTGTTCATCCAGGATACGGGTTCCTCTCTGAAAATGCTAAATTCTCAAAGATTTGTAAGGAGAATGGCATCAAGTTCATAGGCGCATCTCCAGAGATGATTGCGAATATGGGTGACAAAGCGACCGCTATTCGAACGATGAAAAAGGCTGGTGTGCCTACTGTTCCAGGGTCAGACGGAATCGTTCCAACATTCGAAGCGGCTAAAAAAGCGGCTAAAAAAATCAAATACCCTATTATGCTTAAGGCTACTGCTGGAGGTGGAGGTAAGGGTATGAAAGTATGCCATCACGATAAGGATCTTAAAGAAGCATGGGTATCAACTAGAAGAGAGGCTAAAGCCGCTTTTGGAAATGATGATATGTATATGGAGAAATTTGTTGTTGAACCAAGGCATATAGAAATCCAAATAGTAGGTGATCAATTCGAAAACTACTGTCACCTGAGTGAAAGGGACTGTAGTATTCAAAGAAGACATCAAAAACTAGTGGAGGAAACGCCATCACCATTCATGACTAAAGAGTTGAGAAAGGCTATGGGGGATGCGGCAGTAAAAGCAGCATCTGCTGTAAAATATGAAGGTGTTGGAACTGTAGAGTTTCTGGTGGACAAGGATCGAAATTTCTATTTCATGGAAATGAACACTCGTCTACAGGTAGAACATACTATTACTGAAGAAGTAATTGATCATGATCTTGTACAGGAACAAATAAAAGTTGCCGCTGGTATTAAAATCAGCGGAAAAAACTATGAACCAACCAAGCATTCTATTCAGTGTAGAATAAATGCTGAAGATCCATACAACGATTGGAGACCGAGTCCCGGTAAAATAACAACCTATCATGCTCCTGGAGGACATGGAGTTCGTATAGACACTCACGTCTATGCAAACTATACAATACCTCCTCACTATGATAGCATGATCTCAAAATTGATAACTGTTGCTCAAACGAGAGAAGAGGCAATCAACAAAATGTTGAGAGCGCTGAATGAATATGTTATTGAAGGTGTTCACACAACCATTCCATTCCATATTCAACTATTGAATGATCCTGAATTCAGAAAAGGAAACTTCAACACCGGATTTCTTGATAATTTCGAATTGAAGAGATAATATCTAAAGAAAATTATAAAAGAAAACCCCTTAACTTTATTAAGCTAAGGGGTTTTCTCTTTTTAAATGTTGATGTGAGTATCAATTAAATTTCTTGTCAAGAAAAGCTTTCAATTGATGAGCCGATTTCGGTCTCATAATCAACGTACCATTCTTATTTACTAAAAACATTGCAGGTGTTTTAGAAACTCTATATGCTTTCGCTGTTTCACCCTTCCATCCTTTAATGTCAGCACAATTATACCATTCGAACTCATTTTCCTTAACGGCTTTTAGCCAAGCATTCTTTTGTAGATCGACCGATACACCTACAACATCAAATCCATTGTCGTGGTATGCCGTATACAGTTTCTTCAATTCAGGAATTTCCTCAACACATTTATGACAATAAGAAGCCCAGAAAAGGACTAATGTATATTCACTTTTATCAATAATCTTCTGAAGTTCAACCGACTTTCCGTCATGTCCTGGGACAATAAAATTAGGTGGCTTATTTCCTACTTGTAGATTTCTTACTCCTGCCGCTTTCTTTTTAAATAATTCTGAAATTTCAGAATCGCCACATGCGTCTCCGTAGAAATAATTTTCAACGACATATAGACTTACATCTTCGTGCCCACTGGAATACATTCCTTCGGACATGGTGTATAACATAAACTCTAATACCTTGTCATTTTCACCTTCCTTAATCGTTTGGGCAATAACATCCACCGCATTATAATATCCCAATGTCGGATCTTTGTCTGTATTTTCTTTTTTTGCATGAACTCTCATGTAGTCCATTATTCTATCAGAGAAAACCCTACTTCGAATCAAGCTAGGATCTTTAAAATCAATATCATCCCAATATCCATCCTTATCCCAGCGATTAGCACTTTGAAATCTCCTCACCATTTTTGAGAAATACGTTCCTACATACTCCTGTGCCATTTGATCTTCGGTTACCTTAAGTTCTGCCTCAGCATCGTACAATCTCTTCAGTTTAACAGGTCGTTCTAATCCACTGTTTCTATTCTCTTTAACGAAAGCCTTATGAACTTTTCTGACAGCCATATACTTAATCCATCCTTCATTCTCTTTTGAATCTGATGCACTCATCCCTACTTTGAAGTTTGAGGTATTGAATGTAAGGGTGATTTCTTTTTCATTTGGATTCAGAATGACTTCTCCCAATTGACGTTCATCTGGAAAAATACCGATCCTATGTAATCCAACATGCACCTCTTTAGGATTTAGTGTGAATTTTCCTTCAATCACTTGCGCACTATCAATGACGAAGATATCCTTACCTTCAGTCTCATATAGTCTCACATATCGATTTCTTAGTGTGTTTTTATTCTTAAACACACCGTTTATGGTCATTGGTCCGGTAATATCTTCATTGCCCAATTCATTTTTATAATCAAACTGGGTTATCTGCTCAGTTTCCTCGGCAGCGGATGTCTTAGTTGTCGAGTCTCCTGCTTGCGTTTGACAAGATATTATTGAGAATACGAGAAAGACTAAAGGGTAAAAAAGATTGTTCATGAAAAATAATTTGGAGCGAATATACAAAATAGCCCAAGCGAACATATTTGAAATTCCATTTTTAAGAAAAAATTAACGTTAATGGATTAAAAACCCACACTTTTGACTAGATCTAGTAAGCTTGGGAAATTGAACTTGGAGTACTTTACCTTATCTCTTTCGTTGACCTTTACATTGCTCGCGGAGGTGGATTTGGATTGACCCGTTGTTGGTTGAACATTTGTAACATGCACACTTTTAACAGTATAAACTCCACCGTTGCACTTTTGAATGGCATCAACCATCATTTGTGTATCAAGAATTTGTTCGTTAAAATCAATATAGCACGTGTCCAATGTTCTATCGGCATCGAAGTGAATGTCAACCATATTGGCACCATTCATGGCTGAAAGAGTCTTATTTATGCTACTCACACAAGCCATTTGACAAGACATGCCCTCAACAACAATTGCTGCTGTTTGTTTTGCCGCTGGACCTGAGATATCAGTTTCAGTAACAGGCACTTTATCAACGTTTTGACAAGCGTACAAGAATAAAGACAAAAATAATAGTTGGATAAACCGTCTCATTATGCGCAATTTAATAATAATTAACTAATCTGGTGACCTTAAATAAATTAAAAGGTTCAAAGTAAAATCCCTTTCAATGATAATTATCACCTTTACTGCGCAGCAAAAATACGGGATAAAGCGGAAAATAAAAAGGATGAATAGTGAAAATAATGTTAAATTAAGTTCTTGGATTTTATTGATCGTTCTGACATTAATATGGGGAAGCTCATTTATACTAATTAAAAGGGGACTTTTCGATATCAACGGGAATGTAATCTTCAGACCGGATCAAGTTGGGGCCTTGAGGATTACTCTAGCGGGGCTATCTCTTCTGCCCATTGCGATCTACCAGCTCCGTAAAGTAAAAATCAAGGATCATTTCTGGCTTATAATGGTTGGCCTCATTGGCAATACCATCCCTGCATTTTTATTTGCGCTGGCACAAACCAAAGTTGCTAGTGCTGTTGCGGGTATGCTTAATGGTACAACGCCATTATTCGCATTTATTATAGCAGTTCTAGTTTTTGGTGTCAAATTTTCTAAGGCCAATGTCATGGGTATCGCCATTGGATTTATTGGTATGATTGGCCTGATCTATTTTGGCGCTAAAGAAGAGTTAAAAGTAGGATATTATAGCTTTTTATTAGTTTTTGCTACGGCCTGTTACGGCTTAAGTGTAAATATGATGAAAATGAAACTCAAGAATGTAAAGCCAATTACTATCACAGCTATTTCTCTTGGATACATGGCAGTACCTTGTGCTATATATTTACTAACCACTGATTTCACAACAATATTACAAACCCACGAATCGGCTTCAATGGCTTTTGGGTACATCGTTATCCTTTCCGTAATAGGAACTACTTTGGCTTTGGTATTATTTAATTACTTGGTGAAGAGTGAAAGTATTCTTTTCGCTTCATCCGTAACATATCTCATTCCCATTGTTGCCCTTTTTTGGGGTATTTTGGATAATGAATTCATCTCCATCAAACAGATTTTATCCATTGTAGTAATACTTGCAGGGGTTTTTCTGGTTAACAAAAAGATTGCGGTAGTCGAAAAATAGTCTCCGTATACTCATTCGACTACATTCAATTTGAAATATAGCAGCCCTTACTTCGTTAATTTGTGACAAAAGGTAACGCAAAGGTTTTTTGAAAAAGTATCTTTGTGGCAAATTTATTTCAAACATGAAAAAATCTCTATTAATAGTATTACTTATAGTTTTCGCTTTTGGAGCAAAGGCTCAAGACTATGATATGGCAATTGGTCTAAGATTGGGTTTAGGATCGGGCCTAACCTTTAAAAAGGTGATTTCTAAAAATGCCAGTTTTGAAGCGCTTGCAGAATTTCGATATGGATTCAATTTAACTGGGTTGTATGAAATTAACCGTTATGATGCTTTTGATGTCGATCGCCTCAATTGGTATTTTGGTGGTGGCGCACACATAGGATCTTATCGTGGATATAGAACCAGACGTTCTGACTTTAAACATGAAAGTGAATTGGCTCTAGGACTTGATGGAATAATAGGAATAGAATATAATTTTGTAGAAGCACCAATAAATCTTTCTCTTGATTGGAAACCAACATTAAACTTTGTTGGTTACGATGGTTTGTACGGAGATAACGGCTCATTGAGTGTCCGCTATATATTTTAATTCTCCACCTTTATAACATTTCTGAAATTGATATCTCGTTGAGGGAATGGGATCTCCACCTTGTTTTCTCTGAATTTGATATCAACGGCATATCTAATATCACTTAACAATTCTCTACTGTCCCATTTTTTTTCTGCCCAGAATAATAAGGAGAACTGTAATCCACTATCTCCGAAATCATCGAAGAAGACCATTATTTGATTGCTTTTATTGACATCAGGGTGACTTAATGCTGTTTGGTATAGAAGCGACTTTACCAGTTCGAGATTGGAGCCATACGCAACTGAAACACCCACTTCGAATCTTGTCAATGGGGACTCCTGAGACCAGTTCACAATTTTGTTATCGGTCAACAATCGATTGGGAATTGTCAAAAGATTACCATCCCTTTTCATCACCAGAGATGTTCTTAGATCAATTCTTTTAACCATAACCAAGTCGTCTTCCATCTCGATAATATCGCCAACATCAAAAGAATCTTCAAAAAGTAAGATAAAGCCTGAGAAAAAATCACTGAAAAGATGTTGTATTGCGAATCCAATACCAACCAATAAAGCAGCTGATCCAATAAAAAGACCTCTAAGGTTCACTCCAGACAGATATAGCGCTATAATGACTGCTACAATATATGCGAAGTACTTATATAACCTTATTATTGAAAACTCTCGACCTCTATCCACAGTCCCGTGATTTCGTATCGAAACTTTCAATAATATCACGGTCAATCGGATGACCATAATTGAAATAAATAAAACGAAAACAGCAAGCAACACATTTCGAAGCACTATTGGGTGTTCTCCACGTATAACTTTGAAATCCATTATTTCAGTATACAATGGACCTAGACTGAGACTCCAAATACTAGCGAGAAGTCCAAGAATTATTAGGCTAAATCTCCCAATTCGATTAATAGTCTTTGCTTTTTCTTCATCGATCCAATCTCTCTTTTTTATCGTTTTGTTTATGAAGACCCTAAATAGCTTTATAAGGGCTCGAACGATAAAAATAGTAAGGACAAAAAGAAGAAGATTATATAGGTGGAAACTATACTCTCCAATATGAAATAACGGTTTTTGAAAGATGCCTTTTATTGTTTCCAATGCTACTATATTATTGTCGAACCAAAGTAACTACTTAATTCCTTTTTTAAGCCCTCTAGCTGCTTTTGTTTTTTAAGACACTTTTTCCACTCCTGATCATCTGTCTCATCTTTGAGTTTAAGTTGATTCTGCTTAATCAATTCCGAGACCCTTCGAAGCTTAAAAGAGTTAATCGAAGATTCCAACATACGCTTCAATTGTAAATCTTCCGTCTCAATAAATATCCCATGTTTCTCCCAATTTCCCAAGTCATGCTTTTCAGAGGTGAGAGAGGCAACAACATTTGAAATTTCTGGATTGTTATCTCTCATGAGCATTTCAGCAGTCATTAGCTCATTCTGGTGATAATGAAAAACATACTTTTCCAAAATAGATTGATAGATCACATTTCTAAAAGCCAATTTATTGCTTAATAATTCTTCTATAATATATAGCGCAACATAGCTATCTTCCTTAGTCACTTCTCCATTTTCATCTTCTACTTCGAAAGTATAGGCTTTAGTTCCATGATTCAATAAAATTCTAACTAAATCACATTCTTGATTTTCGGTGGGATTGTGTACCGAAGTTTTTTGTTTAGGAGCAACCATTTTAGGCTCCACGACCGACATGTGATTATACCGACTTTGTTTGTACTTATCGTTTGTCTTTTTCTGTAGTTGCTTATTAATCTCGTAAAGCAGAGTCTCCTGATTAATATTCAATTCACGGCTCAACGTTAATGACTGTAGGTTGAGTTCAATTTTATCTGGAATAAGTGCCAGAGTTTTTATGACATCTCTAATTGCATTTGATCTCTTGGCAGGATCGTCACCACTTAATTTGAGAAGGATCTTTGTTTTGAAACTGAAGTAGTCCTTCGCATTTTCATCCAAATAATTTTGCAATTCTTCTTGGGTCAATCTCTGAGCCAATGTATCAGGGTCATCTCCTTCCGCCAATGCTATCACCTTGACCTTCATGTCCTCTTCCAACAACATATCAATCCCTCTGAAGGCGGCATTCAATCCAGCAGCATCTCCATCAAAAACCACAACAATGTTCTTGGTATATCTTCTCACCAATCGAATTTGATCTTCCGTGAGCGATGTGCCTGATGATGAAACTACATTTTCAACACCCCCTTGATGCATTGAGATTACATCGGTATATCCTTCCACAAGATATACGGTGTCTTTTTCTACTATCCTTTTTTTACTCTCAAATAACCCATAAAGGATCTTACTCTTATTGTATACAATACTCTCTGGACTGTTGAAGTATTTTGCGATTTTTTTCTCACTACTAAGTATTCGACCCCCGAAGCCAACAACTCTTCCGCTTAGATTCCTAATGGGGAAAATAACTCTTCCCTTGAAGAAATCGAAATAGCCCGAATGACCATTTTTACTCAATCCCAACTGAAGTAAATAATTGATCTTATAGGCCTTATCAAGAGCTGTCTTTGTTAAACTTTTTTCTTTTTCGGGACTATATCCCAACATGAATTTCTCAATCGTATCAGTCCTATAGCCACGCTCTTTGTAATAACTAAGCCCAACAGATTTTCCTTCTTCAGTCAACGTCATGCTATTCACAAAATACTGCGCAGCGAATGCATTGATCAGATGCAGGCTCTCCCGCTCATTGGCCGCTTGAACTTGCTCGGGGCTTTGCTCTTCTTCCTGGACGTCAATACTATATTTTTTGGCTAAATATTTTAATGCCTCCGGATAAGTGGCATGTTCATGTTCCATGACAAAGTTCACGGAGTTTCCGCCCTTACCACAACCGAAACATTTATAAATTCCTTTTGCTGGAGAAACGGTAAAAGAGGGTGTCTTCTCGTTATGAAATGGACATAAGCCCATGAAGTTACTACCTCGCTTTTTAAGACTGACAAAATCACTAACCACCTCCTCAATGTAGGCGCGGTTAAAAATTTCATCAATTGTATCTTTAGGTATCATCTATGGGGAAATTGGAACGGGGTTATCCTACGCAAATTTAAAGCTTCGCTTCGCTTGTTGAATGATTTTCGGATTGGAGTAATACACATCCAATGCACAAAGTTTGTTAGGATTGTTGAAAAACTAATCTTCGGACATCTCTCCACGATGATAACTCACCCTCTTTATTATTTTACCTTCTTCGTCATAGAACAACCAAGGACCTTGTTTTAAGTCATTGACATACGCCCCTTTATATCGCAACAATCCGTTTTGGAAATAATCTTTAAACTTCCCGTTCTTTGTTCCATTAATATATTCTCCCTCACTCCACTTTACGCCATTTTCATAGTAAGAAACCCAAGATCCAACTTTAAGGTCATTCACTTTTTGACCTTCCATTTTTATTCCTCCAGATGGATATTTTTCTACATATGGGACTGACTCTTGCTCAAGGTTCTCAGAAGTATTTGTGTTATTGATCGAGCCTTTATTACTTGATGCATCTTCTGCCTTAACCACATCACTGCCTTTTTGTGCACATGCAGATAAACAGAAAATTAGGCCTAAAAGATATATGGATCTTATCATTTATTTTTTTTAACAAAGTTAAAGTATCTAGTCTATTCTAAAACTAAAAAAACTTTCTATTTTTCCCGTTCTACCGTATAATTCAATAGATGTCGCAAACTTTCTCTAGCTTCTGACTCTGGTATGTTTTCAAGATTTTCCAAAGCTCTATCACGATAGGTCAACATTTCAGTTCTTGCATATTCTATGCCTCCCTCTCGAACCACAATATCAATAAGTTCTGCCACCTTAACTTTGTCCTCATTTTTATTTTTAATGATGTTTACCATCTTTCTTCTTTCCGATCGAGATACTTTATTAAGGACATGAATTATAGGCAGCGTCAGCTTTTTTTCCTTGATATCAATGCCAGTAGGTTTGCCAATTTTCTCAGAACTACCATAGTCGAAAAGGTCATCTTTTATCTGAAAAGCGATACCAGTATTCAAGCCGAAATCATACATTGTATCAATCACAGTCTGATCCGTAGTCGTGGAAATGGCTCCTGTTTTACAACATGCTGCAATAAGTGAAGCCGTCTTCTGACGGATAATATCGAAGTAAATTTTTTCGTCAAAATTGAGTTTTCTACTTTTCTCAATTTGCAATAACTCTCCTTCTGAAATTTGTTTTACCGCATCCGAAAAAATCTTTAACATTTCCAATTCACCATTGTCAATAGACATAGAAAGTCCTTTTGACAAAAGATAGTCCCCAACGAGTACCGCAATTTTATTTTTCCAAAGGCTATTGATTGAGAAAAATCCTCTTCGTTTGTTTGAGTCATCCACTACATCATCATGAACAAGGGTGGCGGTGTGAAACAATTCGATAAGGGAAGCTGCAGTGTATGTCGAGTCATTAATGGTCCCGCAAGCTTTTGCAGCTAAAAACACGAACATTGGTCTGACCTGCTTTCCTTTTCGTTTAACTATATAATGCGTGATTTTGTCCAAGAGCGGGACACTGCTTTTCATAGATTGCCGGAAGTGCTCTTCAAAAGATTTCATCTCCCGAACGATAGGTGCTTTAATACGGTCAATTTCAGACATTCTGACTACGAAATCTTTGTTCAAAGCGAAGGTAATCGCTAAAAAGTTAGGCGCAAAGAAAGAATGAATATAAACAGGGTGAAAACGAAATTATTTTCCGGGGATCATTTTAGCAACTTTATCAAATTGGCTGCTTTGACCAATTGCATCCATGATTTGTTTCATTATAACATCCACGGGGGCAGAATAGTCAATATCTATTGGCTCTTTGACATCAACCTTCAGGATGCTTCTTTTCTTTTTAAAGATGAGACCCTTTTTATCAAATGCCCTTCTGAAACCATCAATTACAACTGGAATTACTATGGGTTGATATTCCTTGATGATATGTGCAGTGCCTTTTCTACCAGGAGCAAATGGCGTGGTAGTGCCCTGTGGGAAGCTAATAACCCAACCTTCATCTAGCGCCTTCCCAATGCTGTCCGGATCTTTTCTATCCAATTCTCGCTTCACATTTTCCCCTTTCGCTCTCCAAGTTCTTTTCACTGTTATAGCACCAGCATATCTCATAATATTAGGAATTAGCCCTTTTTTCATTGTTTCATCTGCTGCTATGGCAAATACCGATGTTTTAGGCCTGAGTAAAAATCCAGGGAATCTTAGGGTATTAAACTTACCCATGACCGAAGCATGTATTATGTGTGTAATTGCCGCTGCATCTGCAAAATATGTTTGGTGATTGGATACTATCAGGACTTTACTCGCTGGTAATTCTTTAAAAACAGCAGATCCTTGAATCTCAGTTTTGTTGAACCAATTGAATCCAGGGTAAGAAATGAGCCCGACAAATCGAGTAACTAGTTTCTTTAAAAAAATATAATATCCGAAGGAATCCTTCTTAAACATAACGTGATGTTTCCATTTTCTAATATTAAAGGTAGGGTTAAATCTTTGATTAACTCGGCCAAATATCACTATTTATGGTGCTCCTAGGACGGTGTGTTTGATTTTCAGAGGGTTGGTGGGTACCGAGTGGGAAGCTGGAAGTCGGAAGTTAGTTTTTGGTCGGGGGAAGTCGGAAGTTTGCAAATGGGAGTTAGGAACTATAGGAATATGAGAATCTTCTACTCCTTCTCTTCTTTGTTGGCCAATTGACCGCAGGCTGCATCTATATCTTGCCCTCTGCTGTTTCTCACTTTAGCAACAAATCCATGATAGTTGAGTCGTTTGATGAAACTCTCAGTATTCTCGGGTAAAGTTTTCTGAAATTCACCATCACCTATTGCATTGTACTCAATAAGATTTACCATGCATGGGATGACTCGACAAACCGCGGCTAATTCATCTGCATCGTCTAAGCTATCATTGAAACCTTTAAATAAAATATACTCATACGTCACAGGAAGACCTGTCTTCTCATGATAGTATGCGAGAGCCTCTTTGAGTATCTCCAAAGTGTTAGTTTCATTGATCGGCATGATTCTATTCCGCTTCTCATCATTGGCAGCATGCAGCGAAATAGCCAATTTAGTTTTCACATTATCATCCCCCAACTTTTTTATCATCTTCGCAATGCCCGCAGTAGAGATCGTTATTCTTTTGCTCGCCATACCCAAGCCTGTGTCTTCAGTTATTTTCTTGACTGATTCCACTGTTCCCTTATAATTAAGCAAGGGCTCGCCCATTCCCATGTAAACGATGTTGGTTAATGGTCTTTGATATTCCTTTTCCGCCTCATTCTTAATCATCACTACTTGATCATACACTTCGTCATATCCCAGGTTTCGTTGAATCTTCAACTTTCCAGTGGCGCAGAACTTACAAGTAAGGCTGCAACCCACTTGGGTAGAAATACATGCGGTGATTCTCTTTGATGTAGGAATAAGAACGCCTTCAACGATATTGCCATCATATAATTCAAAGGCATACTTAAAAGTCCCGTCTTTGCTCTTTTGCTTTACCTTGATCGTCAGAGAATTGATAGCAAATTTTTCTTTCAACTTTTCTCTAAGAGATATTGAAAGATTGCTCATATCATCAAACTCCAGAGCAGATTTGTTCCATAACCATTGATAAACTTGCTTGGCCCTGAAACTAGGTTCATCTATACCTTTGAAATACTCTATCAACTCATCCAATGTGAGGCTGCGAATATTTTTTTTGGCATTGATTTTAGACATCAATTATCATTTATTAATGAAGGCATCACCATCACTTAAAGAACAGAAAACAACGAAAGCAGTTATCAGCCTCCGAAAAATTCAATTATATGATGAGCATTGCATCACCATATGAGAAGAATCTATACTTCTCTTTGACAGCAACTTCATAAGCATTCATAACGTTTTCTAGACCTCCAAATGCACTTGCCATCATCAATAATGTTGATCCTGGTAGGTGAAAGTTTGTCACTAAAGCATCTGCTATAGAAAATTCGTATGGTGGGTAAATGTATGTATTCGACCAACCAGCGAATGGCTTCAAAGTACCTTCTGTACTAACAGAAGATTCAATAGATCTCATAACTGTAGTACCTACCGCACAAACCCTTTTCTTAGTCTTGATGGCATTGGTAACAATGTCCGCTGTTTCTGCTGGAATGTCAATTTCTTCAGAATCCATTTTGTGCTTGGTAACGTCCTCAACCTCCACGGGTCTGAATGTTCCAAGACCCACATGCAAGGTAAGTGCTGCTAGCTTCACGCCTTTAATCTCCAACCTTTTCAATAGTTGTCTACTGAAGTGAAGACCTGCCGTAGGTGCCGCTACAGCCCCTTCTGTCGTTGAATATATAGTTTGGTACCTTTCCATATCGCTATCATCCGCCTCTCTACCCAAATATTTAGGGATAGGCATCTGACCGATACTTCTTAATTTTTCTCTAAAGCTGTCATAACTTCCATCATATAGGAAACGTAACGTTCTTCCTCTAGAGGTGGTATTATCAATTACCTCAGCAACTAGATCCTCATTGCCTTCACTTTCGAAGTACAACTTATTTCCAATTCTAATTTTTCTTGCTGGATCCACCAATACATCCCATAGCAATCCGCCAGACTTCAATTCTCTCAATAAGAAAACTTCTATTCTCGCGCCTGTTTTTTCTTTGTTACCAAATAATCTTGCAGGGAAGACTTTGGTATTGTTCAATACAAAGACATCGTCTTCATTGAAGTATTCCAAAATATCCTTGAATTTTTTGTGCTCAATTTTTCCATCTTTTCTATGGAGAACCATCATTCTTGATTCGTCTCTATATTCCTCAGGATATTGTGCAATTAATTCCGGTGGTAATTCAAATTTGAACTTTGATAATTTCATCTATCGTCTTAGGCGTTATTTTAATGTAATCCCAAAAAGGGATTGTAGAAATAGAGGGCGAATTTAGCACAAATCCAACGCAACACAAAATGAAGGTTTTAATCTAACAAATAACTCGTAAATTGCTTAACATCAATCGCTTGATCTACATTGTAGTCTCCGGACTGGGTTCTGCGAAGGGCACTCAGATAGGCTCCTGAATTCACTGCTACGCCAAAATCGTTGGCAATAGACCGAATATAGGTGCCTTTACTACTAACAATTTCGAAATCAATTTCAGGCAATTCGACTCTTGTTATTTCAAAAGAATGAACCGTTATCAGATTGCGATTCATCTTTACATCAGCGCCTTTTCTTGCGAGATCATAGGCTCTTTTACCGTCAATTCTCTTAGCAGAAAATATTGGTGGCGTTTGTAAATACTCTCCAGTCAAACTTTCCTTTGCTTTCATGAGTAGTTCATTATCGATGTGATCGATTTCGAAAGTTTTGTCAATCTCTGTTTCCATATCAAAGGATGGACGTGTAGCACCAAGGGTTATAGTTCCTGTATAGGTTTTGCGTCCATCTTGATGAACAGATATTTCTTTGGTCTTACGACCGGTGCAAAGAATTAATAGTCCAGTTGCGAGGGGATCCAAAGTTCCTGCGTGACCAACTTTAATTTTTTTTACGCCTAATTTTTTCTTGATGGCATATCTAACTTTACGAACCACATCAAAAGATGTCCAACCATAAGGTTTGTCTAAAAGAAGCACCTCCCCCGCTTGAAAATCGTAACTATTAATGTCTTTGTTGTTAATTTCCGTTTTATTAGTCATTATATTAAAGTTTGTTCCAACGTTAGAGCACTCTATCTTTTTTCATTGCCCAAAAAAGAAACAAAAAACGCTAGATAAAAAAACGCTTCTCCGCTCCCTTTGACTTTGAATCTAGCAAGAATTTAATTTCTCAAATTAATTCAAACAGATCAGTTCAAAACTATTCTAGCTATTCAAATTCACCCAATCACCGGCCCTCATTTTTATCTGGCCTACGCAATTTTCACAATCTGTTAGTGCCAGCAATCACACTTCTTGAGCGCAATTTAATGAGCTACCGCGAAAGTATAGGTTATGGCTATCAAACCAATTGCGAAACAGTAATATGCAAATCCTTTTAGGCTGCTTTTCTGAACCAACTTGATCATCCACTTGCAAGCGACCCATCCAGTAATTAGTGCTGCCATAAATCCTGCTAGCATTGGTAACGCACTCATTGAGTCCATACTTAAATCTCCCGACAAAACATCCTTAGCTACTTTTCCAAGTATCAATGGGACAACCATTAAAAAGGAAAAACGGGCAGCTTTGGTTCTATCCACACCCAATAACACGGAAGTTGAAATCGTAGCTCCGGATCTTGATATTCCAGGGAGCATGGCAATGGCTTGAGAAATTCCAATGATGAGGGCATTGCCCCAACTCACTTCCTTATTTGTGCTCTTAGCTCTATCCGCGAAGAACAATAAAACACCCGTGACCAAAAGCATGAAACCAACCAATAAAATCTGGCCATCAAAAAGCTTGTCTAAGATATCGTCATATTTCAATCCGATGATCGCAGCAGGAATCATAGATAATATTATTTTAATAGAAAATTCTGTCTCCTCATTTCTTTTAAAGGCAAACAGGCCTTTAAATATTTCGACAATATCTTTTCGGAAAACAATAATAGTGCTCAAAGCCGTGGCAGCATGTAGAATGACCGTCATCATTAAACTTTCTTCGGAGCTGTAATTCTCTCCAAGAATGGCTTTAGCAATCTCTAAGTGCCCACTACTACTAACGGGTAGAAATTCAGTTAATCCCTGAATGATACCCAGGATAATAGCTTTAAGTAATTCCAATATTTAAGAAGGTTAAGATTGAAAATTAGCCCTTTTTCATTATGGCGTAGATGATGAAAATATATCCCGTCAATACCGTAAATGGTGCCACTGTAATTCTCCTAGTGCTGAACACTTCCTCATTGAACACATTTGGATCTGGGCTGCCACCACCAGTCATCAACATGAATCCGGTCATAACAATGGCCAATCCAATTATTAGTAGGATGTAATTTTTTTTGCCTAAAGCAAATACCTCTTTTTCATTTTTTTGATCCACCATTGATTGATTTTTACTGGTTTGAGACTTACCCGGCAAAGGTAAAAGAATTCTTAATAAAACGTTAACAACAGTTATACCCATAATGGCAATTTTTTCTCCTGCCCCGGCCCTAAAGGGTGGAAAAAATATGGAATACACCTAAATAATTTGTACTTACCCCCGCTAGTATAGGTCATCCAATTCCATTTTCATGTATTTTCTTACTGCTAAGAAGGTACTGAACAATGCAATGAAGACACCCAAAACGATAATTCCGCTGAATAACTTAAGGAATAGTGCCATCTCCTTCATCTGGAAAAATTCAGGAATGCTTTGTCTGAATAAATACAATATTCCTAGTAACATTCCCATTGCGATAATACCCCCTAGAATACCCTGCACAAATCCACTCTTGAAAAATGGTTTTTGAATAAATCCTTTTGTAGCTCCTACAAGTTTCATACTCCTAATGAGAAAACGTTTAGAATACATCGCTAGTCGGATAGTATTGTTTATAAGCGCAATAGCAATCAACAGGAGTACCCCACTAAAAATCAATATGATAATCCCAATTTTTCTTGAATTCTCATATATCTTATTGATGAGATTGGGACTATAGTTAACGTCTTTGACACTGGTGTTTGCCTGAATTTCATTCACAATCCACTCGACACTATCAGGATGAATGTACTCCGCCTTTAGATTGAGATCTATGGTTGCCGGAATAGGACTATACCCATCCAAGAAACCCGTAAAGTCCTGACCCAAATCAGCTATCTGCTGTTTGGTAGCTTCTTCTTTGGTGATGTACTTACTGCCCTTAGCAAAGTCTGATGTGTTAAGTGATTTTTGTAACTTAAGGATGTCTGCTTCTTTTGCTTTATCCAATAAGTAGACTTCAAATCTCACATTCTCTTTGGCATAAGTTGCCAGCTCGTTTGCCTTCAACAACAACAAGCCCAAAAACCCAAGCATAAAAAGCACTAATGCTATACCAATTACGGTCGAAACATATGAACTCCTTAGTTTTCTATTGGCTATTTTATCTCTGACCGTTGACATTAGTGTAAATTCTGATTAGTGTAACGAAAGTAGCACATATATTATTTGAGATGATCGTCCGTTCGTTAAAGGTTCTTAAAATGAATAGTTGATAAAACAAAGTTTAGGTTAATAGGGAAAGGTTAGAGGTGAAAGGGAAAAAATGAAAAATGAAAAGTGAAAAGTGAAAAGTGAAAAGTTTGGTGGTTAGATATTTAGTAACCAGTAGTCAGGGGTCAGTTTGTTGCTATGTTGCTTTCGTGCAGGGTGTCTTCACTAAGCATAGGACAATTGGCATTTTCCTCCGCGCACCCATTTGCCCTAAAGGGCCCCTTCACGGTATGGATTTTCTAATCTTCGTTTTATTCCAAAATCAACTTTTCAGTAAATCTTTGGCCTTGGTCATTTGTGAAAATCGCATAATAAATACCTGGTGGATGGGGGCTAAGATCTATGTTGAAATTTTGTCTAATCTCATTTTCTTCGATCAATAATTGAGATTTCGAATTGTATATTTCCATTCGAGCTTTGGAAGAATTTTCTTTAAAATCTATATAGTATTGACCTGATGATGGGTTGGGCGAAACGCTAAAAAATGTATTCTCTATCTCATCAATACTTGACCCTAAATCCACAGCATACAACCTAATGTTATCGATCATCCATCCCTCGAAGTCTCCTTCTATATCATCTGAAACGAAATTAAATCTGATAATCATATTTTCTCCCATACACTCTTGTCCATCAAAGGCTACGGGATAGATATACCAAGAGAACCACGAGGTAATCCAATCTCCAGAATTTCCGGAGAAACCCAGTTCTCCATTATACAAAGAATCTTCAATGCCATACATTCCCTCACTACCTTCCTCAAAATTCCAATAATTCGGTGTGACATCATAACACTCCTGGTCAAGGACAATGTTAACCCAAGTTTCTCCTTCGTCATTTGATCTGGTTATAAAACCACCATCAAGCAATGAGTCAGTATCAAACTTGTGTTTTATCTCAATAAAGATGACATAAGGGTAAATAGGATTTACATCCTCATTTAGGATTAAATCGAAATAGGAATAATTGCTCACTGGATAGTTATTCATCGTATCTGTAACAATAGCCGTTATCGGGGAATAGGCACTGTCAAAGAATGTTTGGCTTGGGGTACCTATTTGCCATAGATTGGTCTCTGAAGAATCCAGCTCCATGTACATGGGGCCATTCTCAAAATCAATGGTGGTTTCCCAAATTATTCCATCTCCAACTTGACTGAATGACTGTAAACTTAATATCAGTGTGAAAATAAATAGTATTGTATTTCTCATGGCTCATTTGTTTTTTTCAGTCTCCACAATATACGAAAATTCGCTTTAACAGAACTCCGAAACGATCAATATCAGAAAGAATATTTTCTATTTAACTCTTCAAATAATTCAACATAAATTCGCATCCTCAACGAGAATCAAGATTATGGAGTACAATTTCAGCGAAGTAGAAAAAAAGTGGAAGGCCAAATGGGACGAAACCCAGGCTTATAAGGTCAATGAGGGACAGGACAAGAAAAAGTATTATGTCTTGGACATGTTCCCATATCCTTCAGGTTCTGGGCTCCATATTGGTCACCCGTTGGGCTACATTGCTTCTGATATCTTCTCCAGATACAAGAGACATCAAGGATATAATGTCTTGCACCCTATGGGATATGACTCTTTTGGCTTGCCAGCTGAACAGTATGCCATTGAAACAGGTCAGCATCCTGCTGTTACCACGAAGAATAACATTGCGAGATACCGTTCTCAGTTGGACAAGTTGGGGATGTGCTATGATTGGTCAAGAGAAGTGAGGACTTCTGATCCAAAATATTTCAGGTGGACGCAATGGATTTTTAAGGAATTATATAATTCATGGTACAATCTTGATTCTGGTAAAGCAGAGCCAATAGAAACTTTGATTGCCAAGTTGGAAGACAATGGCAATTACAACATCAATGCACATCTTGATGAGAACTGGTATAAGGAACTAAACATCGAAAAGTACAATTTCCCTTTTGGCGAATTCTGGGAAGGTGGTCTTACGGCTGTGGATTGGAAGTCCATGACTGAGGAGCAACAACAAGTGATACTTCTTCACTATCGTATGGCATACTTGGCTGAAACGGAAGTGAATTGGTGTCCAGCACTAGGTACGGTGTTGGCCAATGATGAAGTGAAAGCAGGACTTTCTGAAAGAGGTGGTCACCCTGTAGTTCGTAAAAAGATGATGCAATGGTCGATGCGAATTACTGCCTATGCAGATCGACTTTTGGAAGGATTGAATGAAATTGATTGGAGTAAGGCATTGAAGGTTCAACAAACGAACTGGATCGGAAAATCGATCGGATCATCGGTTAATTTCCAAGTTGAAAATTCAAGCGAAAAAATCGAAGTTTTTACGACTAGACCGGATACTATTTTTGGTGTGAGCTTCATGGTATTGGCGCCAGAGCATCCTTTGGTGGATCAAATTACAACATCAGAATACAAAGAGGAGATAGCGAATTACAAAGCGTCTGTTGCCAGTAAGAGTGATGTCGAAAGACAGGCCAATGCGAAGAATATTTCTGGTCAATTTACGGGTGCTTATGCGATCCATCCATTTTCAGGTGAGAAGATTGCCTTATGGATTGGAGAGTATGTATTAATGGGATATGGCACTGGAGCTGTAATGGCTGTTCCTGCTGGTGACCAAAGAGATTATGATTTTGCAAAGCATTATCATTTACCAATTAGACCTATTCATCTATCGGTGGACATCAGCGAAAATGCCTATGCTGAAAAAGAAGCTACACTAATCAATTCAGATTTTATGGATGGATTGAAAGTTGATGATGCGATCACTTTGGTCAATAAAAAATTAGAGGAAAATGGCATTGGACGTGCCAAGATAAATTTCAGATTGAGGGATGCTATTTTCGGAAGACAGAGATATTGGGGAGAGCCAATTCCTGTATATATGAAAAATGATGTTCCATACATTATTGACGGCAATGATCCATTGGAGTTGCCAGTAGTTGACAAATACCTTCCTACTGAAGATGGTGAACCACCTTTAGCAAGAGCAGAGGATTGGACGCATGAAGTGGATGGGGTAAAATATCCCATTGAATATTCAACGATGCCAGGTTGGGCTGGTTCAAGCTGGTATTATTTACGCTACATGGATCCTCACAATGACAATGAATTTTGTGCAAAGGAAAAGTCAGATTACTGGGGACAAGTAGATTTATATATCGGTGGATCTGAACATGCAACAGGACATTTATTATACTCTCGTTTCTGGGGTCATTTTCTTTGCGATAGAGGTCTAACTTCATTCAAGGAGCCGTTTAAAAAATTGATCAATCAAGGAATGATTCAAGGTCGATCTAGTCTTGTTTATAGAATCAATGGAACAAATACATTTGTTTCCAAAGGTTTGAGAAAAGAGCATAAAACGACAACCCTTCATGTTGACATTTCCTTTGTAAGCAACGACATTTTGGATACAGAGGCATTTAAAAAATGGCGTCCAGACTTTAATGATGCTGAGTTCATTCTTGAAGACGGTCAATATCATTGTGGTCATGAAGTGGAGAAGATGTCAAAGCGATGGTATAATGTTGTCAATCCCGATGACTTGTGTGAAAAATATGGTGCCGATACATTAAGGTGCTATGAAATGTTTTTAGGCCCATTGGAGCAGCATAAGCCTTGGGACACCAATGGCATTAGTGGCGTATATAATTTCTTAAAAAAGGCAACAAGATTGTTCGCAAATATCGATTCTGGGAAAGCGGATGCTGCTGCTTTGAAATCCATTCACAAATGTATTAAACAAGTTACGGGTGACTTGAATCGATATGCTTTTAACACCAATGTGAGCACGATGATGATTTTGGTGAACGAACTTTCTGCAATGGATAAAAAATATGCTGAAGTCCTCGAATTATTCTGTGTTTTACTTTCACCTTATGCTCCACATTTGGCTGAAGAATTATGGAACAAATTAGGACATGATTCTTCTGTTTTGGATCAAAAATGGCCTGTACATGATGAACAATATTTAACAGAATCTACATTTTCATACCCTGTTTCATTTAACGGTAAAATGAGATTTAAATTAGACCTGTCTCTCGATTTAAGCAAAGAGCAAATTGAGGAAGCTGTTGTAAATAATGAGCTTTCTGCAAAGTATTTGAATGATGCTGCCCCTAAGAAGGTGATTGTTGTTCCTGGAAGGATTGTGAATATTGTTGTATAGGAGTGGAGAATGATGAGTGTTGAATGCTGATTGAGGAGTACTGATTTTTCCGATACCGTTTATTGGCAATAAGGCGCTTGACTGTTTTTGATCTGCGAAAATCTGTTCGATTTGAGGCAGATAGATGTTTAGTGAATTTCCTCCCGCAGATCGCGCAGATTTTCGCAGATTTTTTTTGATTCACTTAAATTTTTTGGTTGGTTCCGTTGATGTAGCTTTCAAATAATCCCCTTATATGTCAGCGTCTGACCCTTGTAATGTGACTATTTTGGGTTATTTTTGGGGAAATTAATGTTCATGAAACCATTTTTATCTTCTATCGCCATTGTTGGTCTGTTTTGCTTTTCCCTACAAGCACAAATCCAAACGCCTCCTAATTACCATACAGATGAGGAGATTATTTCAGCTCCAGCACCCGTCAATCCTATTATTGATGGGATTACTGATCCACCAGATTTTGATGTACGTCCAATGGCGGAATGGGAAGAAATACAAAGTTTGATCATTACATGGGCAGGTTTCAATAGCATTAACAAGAATATTGCTAGATATGCCAAAGAAGAGTGTGAAGTGATTATTCTTTCTGATAATCCAACTTCAACCGAGAATTACTTAATGAATAGTTCAGGGGGTGGACCATTAAACAATATGGACAACATTACTATTTTAGATTCTGATTTCAACTCAATATGGGGTAGAGATTACGGTGGAAACACATGCTATAGAGAAGATGTACAGGAGCCAATATTGGTGGACTGGATATATAATAGGGTTAGACCAGCAGATGATGCTACACCAGCCGTGATAGCCAATTACAAAGGCATTGATCTATACGAAACAACAGTAGCACCTTATGATATGATGGCCACTGGTGGTAACTTCATGTCAGATGGTTATAAAACCGCTTTCTCTTCGGAATTAATAATGGATGAAAATGAAGGTGGATTTTTCAATGGTCTGAATCACCCTGATCATACTGAAGCAGAAATAGACGATATCGTGAATCAATTCATGGGTGTTGAGAATTACATCAAGATGGATAACCTGCCATTTGATCTTATTCACCACATCGATATGCACATGAAAATCCTTGATGAAGAGACTATTGTTGTTGGTGAATATCCAAATGGGGTTGCAGATGGACCACAAATAGAAGCCAACATCGAATACATTTTATCTAATCACACAAACTCTTTTGGCACGCCTTACAAAATAGAACGAATCATTCAGCCACCTGAAAATGGGTCATATCCTAATACCGGAGGAGACTATAGAACATATTCCAATATGGTCTTTGTAAATAAGACTGTTATCCTACCAGTATATGAAGAGCAATATGACGAGCAAGCATTGGAAACACTTCATGAATTACTCCCAGGTTACAATATTGAAACGATCGTATGTAATGACATTATTCCTTTGAGTGGGGCCATTCATTGTATTACTAAAGCTGTGGGTGTAGATGAGCCTTTGTGGATCGCGACTGATCCAATTGATGATACGTTTACAGAGTTTGAAGATCAAACCGTTCAAGCGATTATTAAACATAAACTTGGAATAGCGGAAGCAAGAATGTTTTGGAAAGATGACATCAATGGTGTCTACGTTGAAGTTCCTATGACATTGGTTGATGCGGATGAGTTTATTTACGAAGCTACTATACCTGGTCAAGAATTTGGAACAACTATATATTACTACATTAATGGCGTTGCTTCTGATGGTAAAACCATTAATAGGCCTATGCCCGCTCCGGAAGGTTATTTTTCTTTTAAGTTTATTGGATCCGTAGGGATTGGTGAAGTAGAAGGAAATGTGATCGAAAGTATCTATCCAAACCCTGCAACAGCTATTACTGTTATTCCATTGACTGTTCCTGAAGCTGGTGATGCTAAACTTTATATGACCAATTCTATTGGACAAGAAGTTTTAATTATCAAACAAGGTAGCTTTGCTCCCGGAGAGCAAAAGTATTTCATTGATGCTGGTGAATTTGCAGCTGGGGTTTATAATGTCGTCTTGGAAATGAAAGGTTTTGTATTCAATCAAAAACTAGTTATCGAATAAGATCACCCCTCTTAGATTCAATTGTTTTTTCGTGTAAAAGTTGGCGCCTAATTAATCTGTTTTTCTCTCATTTATCAAACCGATTTATTATGGCTTGCACAGGTGTAATTCGTGCCATCGCTGCCCTTTGGTTCCCTAAAGGGATCACCCAATTAATCCTTCCGTTGTTGTTGTAGATACAAGTCAAAAAACAGAGGTTTAATAAAAATCAATGATTCAATATAATTTATCTAACTGACAATGACTATATTGCGATCAACACGAATCTGAAAAAATATTCTTCCTTATGGCGAATGCCAGTATAACTACTATTGATAGTATCCTAAAAAGTATATTGGGTCTTTTTTATCCAAGCATATGTCCTGGTTGTTCTAAAATCTTGATGAATGGCGAAGACATGATTTGTGTCAATTGCCTTTTTGATTTACCATTCACGGACATTCACAATAAGATCAACAACCAAGTGGAGGAAAGGCTTGCTGGTAAAATTCCTTTTGATGCGGCTACCGCATTATGCTTTTACCAAAAGTCTAGCACCATTCAATCTCTTATACAAGCACTGAAGTATAGAGGTAATACTGATATTGGATTGTATTTAGGAGAAATGCTTGGGAGAAGTTTGTCATATTCAAACAGGTTCAATGATATTGATTATATTATTCCGGTTCCGCTGCACCCTATGAAACTGAGAATGCGCGGATATAACCAAAGCGATTTTATTGGTGAAGGGGTTAGTGTTGCGCTGAATGCTTCAGTTAGTAACGAAAATCTTGTTAGAAGTAAACACACTCAAACACAAACAACAAAATCCATTTTTGACAGATGGAAAAATGTATCACAAATCTTCGAATGTCTCGATCCAGATCAATTTGCAAACAAGCATGTCCTCGTTGTCGATGATGTAATAACTTCAGGTTCCACCCTTGAGGGTTGCATATCGGCATTGACTGTTATTCCAGGAATAAAAATTTCAGTAGCACTCATAGCCTGTGCGGAATAGTTTTTGATATACCCCAATATTGTTTGCTATTTTATTTGCCCGCCAAACAAACATGTTAATATTCATCGGCTTATCTTTGGCTCGAAAAAAAACGACTTTGAGTAAATCAGAAATATACAGAGCGCTTGAAAAAGATTGCGCCAATATAGTCCAAGGTGAAAGTGATGTTACCGCGAACCTGGCCAATATTTGTGCTTTAATGAAGCAACATCTCGAATATTTCTGGATCGGATTTTATCTGGTTAAAGACAAACAACTCGTTCTTGGGCCTTTTCAAGGTCCCGTTGCATGTACTCGAATCGATATAGGAAGAGGTGTTTGTGGAACGTCTTGGGAAAGAAAAAAGGCCATTCTTGTGCCTGATGTTCATGCTTTCCCTGGGCATATTTCGTGTAACGCTAACAGTCAATCAGAGATTGTATTCCCTATTTTAAAAAAAGGAGCAGTGGAAATGATACTGGATATCGATAGTGATAAATTGAATGACTTTGATAACGAAGACATGGCTGGTGTCGAAGCCATTTGTAAAATAATAGAGAAAATCATTTGAAAAAATTCCTCTACATATTATTGGGTCTAATGTTATTTAACTGTGCACAAGTAAAGATGCCGACTGGAGGTGAAAAGGATACTTTAGGTCCTGAGATTCTTGTTTCATACCCTACTCATCTAGAGACCAATTACAATGCGAAATCGATTGTTCTAGAATTCAATGAATTGGTCGCACTTGGAGATCCATCTAACAATATAGTTATTACGCCACCGCTAAAAAACAAGCCGAATATTTATCTCAAAGGAGGATCAAAATTAATTATTGAGCTTAACGATACACTTGAGGAAGAAACAACCTATACCATCAATCTAGGAGCATCGATCAAAGATTATAATGAATCGAATCCCTTGGAAAACAACATTCTAGTATTCAGCACAGGGGACATCATAGACTCACTTTCTGCCGAGGGTATGGTGAAACACAGCGAAACCGAATTGCCTTGTGCAGATTGCAGGGTAATGTTATATCCGGAGGATCTGATTACGGATTCTATCGTGTTTAAAGAAAAACCATATTACTTTGCAAATACTAATGAACAGGGATATTATCGATTCGATTATCTCAAAGGAGGTATGTACAGAATCATAGCACTGAAAGATGAGAGCAATAATTTTCTATTCGATTCATACGAAGATGAAATTGGGTTTATTGATTCTCTTATTGAAATAAAGGCGGATACCGTGCTACTAAATATGCCATTATCAACCTTTAAACAAATTTCTGAAGAACAGGAATTAACTTCATTTAAGATGAATGGAGATTACGAACTTCAATTAAGTTTCTCGCTTCCGACAATTGATCTAAAACTATTAAAAGATAGCCTTGAGATGTCCTCTGATGAATTTCTTTCAATCTATAATTCAGATAGAGATAGTATAAGTTATTGGTTTATTAATATTCCTGAAAAAAATACCGAATGGAAAATGTCCGTTAAAGAAGATGAAGAAATTCTTGAGAATTTTTCTGTGTTTTTTAGTGATGATAATGAAGATTTTGGCTTAACGCTTCCGAAAAATAATGGGATCAGTAAAATAAACATGAAGGACACGATCGTTCTTACTTGGAATCATCCTGTGGCCAACTTTACTTCGGATAAGATAAAAATACTTAAAGATAGTCTATCTATAAAATTTGATGTCATTGTATCTGATCCGATGCATACCAAAGTGTATTTCGAAAAGGAACCAGGAAACTATCTGTTTAAAATCGATAGTGCGGAGGTAAGCGACCTCTACGGTAACGTTAATGACAGCATTGCACACACTTTTGTTGTCCAGAAAGAAGATTATTACGGACAGATTTCCATTGCAGTTTCATCAAGTGAAATCTCGCGAATGGCAATATTAAAAAATGAAAAGGATCAAGTTGTGAGACAATTATTAATCACAGAAAATAACGCTATTAGTTTCATCGATTTAGCTCCCGGCAACTACACTTTTTTCGTTTTACACGATGAAAATAAAAACATGAAATGGGATACGGGTAACTACCTCAATAGAAAACAACCTGAAGAGGTTTTTCGCCATGAGGAAATTATTAACGTTCGATCGAATTGGGAAATTGAATTAAACTTATCCCAATAATTTAAAATTATCAGCATCATTTGCTACTGGAAATTTCGACCTAGCATCTTGGAGTAATTCCATATCTAAACTTGCGTGCAAAGTTTCCTCTATTGGCTTCTTAGATTGCACCAAAATGCTTCCCCAAGGATCTACCGTCATGCTATCACCATTGTATGATTTACCCGTTCCATCCACCCCTACTCTATTTACACCAATGACATAGACCATGTTTTCCGCAGCTCGAGCTTGTAAAAGATTTCTCCAAACTTTCGATCTTACTTCTGGCCAATTCGCCACATAAATAATTACATCGTAATCATGTTTTCCATTGGCATATTTATTTCTAATCCATACTGGAAAACGCAAATCATAACATACCTGTAAATTGACTTTAAATCCATTAATGTCGACTATTGCTTTTACGTCACCCGCATCAAAATATTTATCCTCTTCAGCCATTGTAAAAAGATGTCTCTTATCATAAGTAGCTATGTCACCATCAGGAGAAACACAAAGCAATCGATTGTAAATTTTTTCATTTTCTTTTACGATTAAACTTCCTACAACATGACAAGTCAAAGCTTTAGCTTTAGCCAGCATCCATACGACACTCGGGCCATTCATCCCTTCTGCCAAATTGGTATTCATACTAAACCCAGTGTTAAACATTTCTGGTAAAACTACCAGGTCTACGTCCGATTGAAGGATCGATAATTTGATGTCAAATTGATCCAAGTTTTCACTTTTATTTTCCCATTTTAAATCAGATTGAAGCAATGCTACATTTAATTTTTTCATGAAACTATATGGCATTTAATATTTCACATCCCTGGGCAATTGTCTCTTCACTTTTGGCGAAACAAAACCTCAACATTCGATCTTCTTTTGGTGCATCATCATAAAAAACAGAAATTGGAATCGAAGCAATGCCATGATTTTTAACCAAGAATTCCGCCATTTCCACATCACCTAAATCAGAAATATCTGAGTAATCCAGCAATTGAAAATACGTTCCTTCAGTAGGGATAAATTTAAATCTTGATCCTTTTAATCCATTCACAAAAAGATCTCTTTTCCCCTGATAAAAAGATGGGAGATTGAGATATTGACTTTTATCCTCCATAAATTCTGCCAATGCTTTTTGCATGGGATTATTACAAGAAAAAACATTGAATTGATGTACCTTTCTAAACTCGGCCATCAATTTTTTTGGTGCCAAACAATAACCCAACTTCCAGCCCGTAATATGATACGTTTTGCCGAAAGAAGAAACGGAAAATGCTCTTTCGGCAAGTCCCGGGTAACTGGCAATGCTACAATGTTTCTGACCATCAAATAAAATGTGCTCATATACCTCATCACTAAGCACAATGATTTCCGTATCTTCTAGTAATTTTTCCAGAGTCAACATATCTTCATCACTCCATATAGCGCCCGTTGGATTATGAGGGCTATTTATAATTATCATCCGTGTCTTTTCGTTAATTCTTTGAGACAGTTCATTGAAGTTTACCTTATAATCAGGTGCCTTAAGATTAATATATTTCGTTTTGGCTCCACATAAAGTAATGGCTGGCTCATAACAATCATAAGCTGGTCCAAATACTATTACTTCATCTCCTGGAAAAACACAAGCCGTAATTATTGTGAATATTGCCTGTGTGGCTCCCGCAGTAACAGTAATCTCCAAATCCTTATCATAAGAATGACCATACAATCTTTTGGTTTTATAAGCTATCGCTTCCCTCAATGTGGGCTCGCCCTGCATAGGAGCATATTGATTATGCCCTTTTCTAATATTCTTTTGAACCAATTCATGAAGCACGGATGATCCATCAAAATCAGGGAACCCTTGAGATAGATTGAGGGCATTATATTCGTTGGCCATTGTAGACATTTTAGTGAATATAGTCGTACCAACATTGGGAAGTTTACTTTTCAAGATCTTAGTTTTTTACTGGTCTGAATTTAAACATAATTGAATTCTAAAGTCAATTTCATTTGTAATAATTAAATTGGGTTGACATGAGATATTATATAAAACATCGATAAATTTCTTTTCTGATTTTACATTCTTCGCAATGTGGATAATAATATATCTGTCACAATTCCACCCCTTTATAAATCTGTAATTGTTTGGCATTAAACATTTTAATACTAAAAATGAAACTTCCGTCAAGCATTATTCGTTAAATAAAGTAGTTAATTGAAAATGACAACAGACAAATGATAAATTTTACTAAATACCAAGCGATATTCGGCTTGTTTTTACTTTTATTCTTAGTGCCTGAAACTGCTATTCAGGCTCAAGAAGATGCAGATGTATATCTTAGAATATATGGCTCAGTAGTAAATAGTGACAACAACGCAAACCTTCAAAATTGCCTTGTCAAAGTATTCAAAAACGAGGAGTTTCTTGAAGAATATACCACGAAGGGAGTTGGTAAGTATGAGTTTTTTCTTCCTACAGGGTATAGCTATAGGTTTTACTATGATAAGGAAGGTTTTGTTGGCAAGAACATTGAAATTGATTGTGTTGATGCCGCGGGAATGGATGATCAATTTATTTTTTCTTTGAAAGCTGATATAAGTCTTTTCACGGCTATAGATGGCATGGATTATTCAGTGATGGAAAATCCAATCGGAAAAGGTGTTTGTAATGGCAATAAAGGAAAGGTGCAATTCGATAAAAATTACACCAAAAATATGGAATTACAGATTGCTTCAATCTATGTTCCAGTAGAGGCAAATACGTCTATAGCTAAAAGGGTGACAATAGAAGAAGTAATTACTGATGTCCCAGATGAAGATGATGAATTGACAGTAGAAAATATCTTTGAAGAAGCCGAAAATGAACAGCTTACATATGAAGAGGTTGAAGAACCTGCAAAAATGGAAGAAATAATAGCGGAAATAGCAGCGAAACATGAAACTATAAAGGTTCCTACCAAGGCTCTTGTTGAAGAAAAAATAGAGCCAATTACGGATCCTGTGACTGAAGTTATAGAAGAGGAAATCGTTGACCTTAAAAAAATCATACCTGTTACAATAGTTGAATTAGAACCATCAATAGATGATGACAATTTGTATATCTGGAGAGTACAAATCGGGGCTTATGCGAATGTAAGTTTGATCAGTTATTCTGGTCTTTCAAATATTGACGTGGTCGAAGGTAATGATGGAATTAGCAGAGTTGTAGCTGGATACTTTGATACACCACTAAAAGCTGCAGTACACAAAGTGAAATTAATGAGCCAAGGATATTCAGATGCTTTTTTAACAGCATATAAAGGAGATTCTCTTATTCCAATCAATGAGACTGGAGTCAACTTAAACAATATAATTTACACCAACCTAAGAGAACAAATTGATTAATGATTTATTTCCACCAAATGAAAAATAGCGATTCCAATTTATTGAGTCGCTTTTTTTTTATTTGAACTTGAAATGAACAAAAAGACGCCCAAAGTTTTTGCTGTCTTTATCTATTCTATGGTACTGAGATTTGATATGCTTTTGCTCTAAAAACCGAATCACCTTTTTCTTTAGTTGACCTGATCCTTTACCTGGAATTATCTCAACCAATTTAATCTTACGATCTACTGCTTCTTCTATAATATCATTCAAAGCTTCCTCGATTTTTTGACCCTTATTATAGATGTCATGAAGGTCGAGTTTGAGCTTCGCCATATGCTACTATTTTAGTGAAGCACTAAGGTACTCTCTATTCATTCTAGCAATGTTCTCTAAGGAAATTTCCTTTGGACATTCCACTTCACAAGCACCCGTATTCGTGCAACTACCAAAGCCTTCTTCGTCCATTTGTTTTACCATATTCAGTACCCTTCTCTTCGCCTCAACTTTTCCTTGAGGAAGTAAAGACAACTGAGATACTTTGGCCGAAACAAATAACATTGCCGAAGCATTTTTACAAGAAGCTACACATGCTCCACAACCGATACATATTGCCGCGTCAAAGGCTGCGTCTGCATCTGCTTTAGGAATCGGAATAGAATTCGCATCCTGAGTGTTTCCTGACGTGTTAACAGAAACAAATCCTCCCGCCTGTTGTATTCTATCAAAAGGAGTTCTGTCGACTATCAAATCTTTAATTACAGGAAATGCCTTAGCTCTCCATGGTTCGATATGTATCGTTTCACCATCCTTAAACTTTCGCATATGAAGCTGACATGTGGTTACCGCTCTATCCGGTCCATGTGCTTCACCTTGAATAAACAAAGAACAAGACCCACAGATACCTTCTCTGCAATCATGATCAAAAGCTACAGGATCAACATTTTTTGAAATAAGATCTTCGTTGAGAACATCCATCATCTCTAAAAAAGATGAGTCTGGAGAAATTCCAGATACCGGATATGTCTCCATTTTCCCTTTCGCTTTAGAGTCCTTTTGCCTCCAAATCTTAAGCGTTAAATTCATGTCTTTTGAGTCTGACATATTTCTTTTTTTTTAAAAATTATTTTACCTGAGATTATTTATAGCTTCGTTGCTTAACCTCTATATCATGGAATTCTAATTGTTCCTTGTGCAATTTCGCTTCGGCAGGATCACCTGTCCATTCCCACGCTGATACAAAAGTGAAATTCTCATCATCTCTCATCGCCTCTCCTTCTGGTGTTTGTGACTCTTCTCTAAAGTGACCTCCACATGATTCTGATCTTTCCAATGCATCCTTTGTAAACAATTCTCCCAATTCAATCAAATCAGCAACTCTTGTTGCTTTTTCTAATTCTGGGTTTAGAGAATTCATCTCCCCTGGAATTCTAACATCACTCCAAAACTCCGCCTTGAGGGATTTAATTCCGGCCATTGCTTTTTTCAATCCTTCAGCATTCCTAGCCATTCCTACTTGATTCCACATGTACTTTCCTAATTCCTTATGGAATGAATCTACAGATCTAGATCCTTGTATATTCATCAACCGTTTCAATCTATCATTAACCCCATTTTCAGCCTCATCAAATGCCGCTGAATTTGTAGGAATCTCTCCAGTTCTAATTTCGCTTGCCAAGTAATCTCCAATGGTGTATGGCAATACGAAATAACCGTCAGCCAATCCTTGCATTAATGCTGAAGCACCAAGTCTGTTTGCGCCATGATCTGAGAAGTTGGCCTCTCCAATACAGTAACATCCAGGAATTGTAGTCATCAAATTATAGTCAACCCAAACACCACCCATCGTGTAATGCACTGCTGGGTAGATCATCATAGGTGCTTTGTATGGATCTTGATCCACAATCTTGTAATACATTTGAAACAAGTTACCATACTTCGCTTTGATAACACTCTCCCCTAGTTCGGTAATTTTCGCTGCGGAAGCATCATGAACTCCATCGACCAGTGCTTTTTCTTTCCCATATCTCTGGATAGCAGATTTGAAATCAAGATATACAGCTTCTCCTGTTTTATTGACACCAAATCCAGCATCACATCGTTCTTTTGCTGCTCTAGAAGCAACATCTCTTGGCACCAAGTTTCCAAAGGCTGGGTAACGTCTTTCCAAGTAATAATCTCTTTCTTCTTCTGATAAGTCAATTGGCTTCTTTTTACCAGATCTTATGGCTTCGACATCATCTTTAGATTTCGGCACCCAAATTCTACCATCATTTCTCAATGACTCCGACATCAATGTCAATTTCGACTGATGATCTCCCGAACGTGGAATACATGTTGGATGTATTTGAGTGTAGCAAGGATTTGCAAAATATGCGCCTTTCTTATGTATTTGCCATGCAGCAGTTACATTAGACCCCATAGCATTGGTTGAAAGGTAAAATACGTTCCCATAACCACCAGAAGCGATAACAACAGCGTGAGCCGAATGTCTTTCTATTTCACCGGTAATTAGATTACGAGCAATAATTCCTCTTGCCTTTCCATCTACAACAACAAGATCTAACATCTCGTGTCTGTTGTACATTTGAATTTTACCTTTTGCGATCTGTCTGTTCATCGCTGAATATGCACCCAACAAAAGTTGCTGTCCTGTTTGACCTTTGGCGTAGAATGTTCTCGAAACCAAAACTCCACCAAAAGATCTATTGTCTAGCAAACCGCCATAGTCTCTTGCAAAAGGAACCCCTTGCGCCACACATTGATCGATGATATTACCAGACACCTCAGCCAAACGATGGACATTAGACTCTCTTGATCTGTAATCACCACCTTTTATCGTGTCATAGAACAATCTATAATTTGAATCACCATCATTTTGGTAATTTTTTGAAGCATTTATTCCACCTTGAGCTGCAATCGAATGTGCTCGTCTTGGAGAATCTTGATAGCAAAATGCCTTTACATTGTACCCCATTTCAGCCAATGAAGCTGCGGCAGATCCTCCTGCCAAACCAGTACCAACCACGATAACGTCAATATTTCTTTTATTGGCTGGATTAACGACATTAATATCGTTTTTATGTTTGGTCCATTTATCTTTTAATGGTCCTTTTGGTTCCTTTGAATCTAAAACTGCCATATCGGTATGTAGGTATTAACCCAATGAATTAATATAATGTGTAATTGCTATTGCTGAAAATCCAACAGCAACGAGTATTGAAAATATTTTTCCTCCGGTTTTAATGCCCGGAGTATATTTACTATTGTTGGCTCCAAGAGATTGAAAAGCACTTTGAAATCCGTGATTAAGGTGAATGCCTAATGCTATAAAAGACAGCACATAGATAATTACGTATACAGGCTCAACAAACAAGTCCATCAATGAAAAATCATTTTGATACATCACCATGACGCCATCATGATCGTATTGTTTCTTCGTCAATGCGTCTCCAAATACTCCTGGAAACTTAAGGTCTAGAAAGAAATCCTTCAAGTGCAAGAATATGAATAACATAACTAAAAGACCTGACCATATCATCGAACGGGAAGAAATTCCTGAGTTCGCTGAAGGCTTATTAAAGGCATAATTATTTGGTCTTGCTGCATTATTTTTTAGTGTCAAGATTATACCTAAAATGATATGAATCAAGAATCCAGCAGCCAAGACATACTGCATAATTTGTATCACTGGATTGTGTGCCATGAAATGCGACCCTTGATTAAACAGCTCCTCCCCATCCCACCACCAGCCCAAGCTGAATGAGTTAATGAGCAAATGTGTAACTATGAAACTTATTAAGAAAAGCCCAGAAAGGGCCATAATAAACTTTCTTGCGATTGATGTCATGCTAATTATTTTTCAATGCAAATGTACATTCGTAGCAGAGAATAATTTAGCGATTGTGATTTTTTTTCATCAATCGATCGTAATCAACTTTTAATATGGGTGTTATGAGTTATCCTTCGACAAGCTCAGAAACCAAATAAGTGAATAAATAAAAGTGAAAAGTAGAGGTGGAAGTGGAAGTGGAAGTGGAAAAGTTAAACATTCAATACCTAAGCCGTTATTCTGAATTAAGCATAGAGCATCAAGAGTTTCGTCCTAATTAACGGTACAGCGTTCCTCACACCTTCCCTATCAATCGAGATTACGTGGGTTCTGATAAAATAGAATCAAACATCAATTCTTCTGAAAAGAATAGGTTTCGTTTTGATAACCAAACAAGAGGTTCAATTTATAAGAACCAGCGGCCAACTCTACGATATTTATCCTTTGTGAGGAGCCATACCCAAATGATCCATCCAAAACTTTTCTACCTGATATATCAAATATTTCATATTTAACATTTGAGTGGATGTCACCTGAAACAGCAAGGAAACTGTTTGCTGGATTTGGATATACTTCGAAACTTAGTGGTTTTTCAATTTCATCAACAGCGTTTATCACGGATGGATCTACATTACAATAAATTGAACCGTTTAAACCAACACAAAAAGTCGTTGAGTCTGAATGCGAATCAATGTCTCTTACCGGTTGCTCTATTGCATCCCATGACCAAAAGCCCTGTTGATTATTAAATATGACTCCCATTTCTAATGCGTTGCCTTCTATTCCTCCAAGGTAAATGCCACCACTCATGTTCTTATGTGAGGCAAACATTTTTGGATAAAAGAAAGTTGCTGTTTCCCAATCAACAGTCCAAGTTAGACCTTCATCGATACTCACCATGGTGCCAAATTGATCTTGATTTTCATGTGTTGCTCGAATGAGATTCTCCTCGTAAACAAAATCCGTAATGGCCATTCCATTGGCTATATTAGGAATAGTATCCCAATTGAAACCACCATCCACAGTTCGTAATATTTTTCCTGTAGCAGTTCCTGCCAAGCCCAATAATTCATCCTTAAAGTTCATGCTTATAACATGGCTCCCCCCACCTGCCCAATCGTCTGGGTCCATTGCTTGAATAGCCACTCCGTCTTCAATTCGCAAAATTACATGGCCTTCAAAACATCCGCTACCACCGATAAAGCTAATATTCTCATTTAAAAAGAATAATGAATACGCAAAACAATTGAATCCCACAGCTGAATATTCCCAATTCAATCCTCCATCAAAAGTTTCCCAAATAGTTGCATTTGAAGTAGCAATCCCATGATTTTCATCCAAAAAATGAATGTCATGTACATTGAATATAGTCTGTCCATTCGGAACACTTTCTAAAGTAATCGGTATCCATGTCACTCCAGAATCAATTGTCTTAAGAATAACATTGTCTCCGCCTATATATCCTATCATCGGATTATCATCGACAAAGTCAATCGCTTCGAGATCTTGAGTTGTGTTTGATACTATTTCGTGCCAGATTGTCTGTGCAAGGACCTCTAGCGAAATACTTACGAGAATCAATAATATAATATGCTTTCTAATCATGACCTTGTTTTTTTATTACTTTTCAAAGATCCACTTAAAAGAATGATATTTCGATTTGAATTTCAACCTTTTAGTTGTGAATTCCAACCAAATGAGATTGCAATTGAGTGGGACTCATTCCTGTTTTAGCTTTAACAAAAGTGCTGAAACTTGAAGGACTTTCAAAGCCCAATTGATAGGCAATTTCCTTTTGTGAACAATCATCGAATACAAGTAATCGCTTAGCCTCAAGAATCAATCTGGCGTGAATAGCCTTTAAAGGTGACATACCCAAATGTCTCTTCGTAGCTTCCATTAATTTTCTATCACTCACTCCCAACTCTTTTGTATAATATTTTACAAGATGTGCTTTGGTATATTGCTCCTCAACAGCACTCAGAAATTTATTTATCACCCTCAGATTATCATCGTGGCGAATAGTTTCTGACTCTTCTGCAAATAAACTGAAAAGGGTGGCCTGCAAAATGTGTCGAGCCTTTTCGACCTCAAATAGATTCTTATTTGATGATTGATTGGTCAACCCAACAAATGATTTGTAGTATTGAAATTTATCTGGCTCATTTTTAAAAACTATCCCGCTCAATTTGTTCCACATTTTTGTTGCCAAGAAGCTATTCATATCAGCAGAGGACAATGATTCAGAATAAAATTGAATTAAAAATCCATGAGAGTTCGGACTGCGTTTTAATAAATGAATCTGGTTAGGCATCACGATATAACAAGAATGATCTTGAACGACATAATACTCAAAATCTATAAGTTGTGAACCTCCCCCTTTTTCGAAAAACAACAATTCGAAATATCTGTGTCTATGCTTTTTAGTAAAATCATAAGCATTTGAATATGCGATAGGTTCAACAGCAATAGGTTGTCTTTTATCGGATAAATCATGAATAGGAAAAGAAAAATTGTCAGAAGAATCTTTCATTACCACAAGATACAGTATTCGTTCTCAGAACATCTCCATGTCTCAAATTCTTTTTTTACCCTTTCTTTTAAGCCTAAATTTAATGTTCTATTTGACAGTATGACATTCAAGTCAACTCAGCTTTATTAATTATCACTATTTTTACAAGAACTAATGAAGTGTGACAAACGATCACTGGCAAAAAGAATAAGATGAAATACGATAGAATCAACAAGGATTTATACATACATAATAGAGCGAATTTTACAAAACACTTGGAGAGTAAATCAATTGCTGTTTTCAATTCTAACGACATCATAACGACAAGTGCAGACAGTACAAGTACGTTTAGTCAGCACAGAGACATCTTGCATCTTTCTGGTGTTGATCAAGAAGAGAGCATTCTTCTCATATTTCCCGACTGCCATGATCCGAAACATCGTGAGATCTTATTTCTTAAAAAAACTAGCCCGACCATTGCGATATGGGAAGGGGAAAAACTATCTGTGGATGCTGCATTCGATGTTTCAGGGATAAAAACTGTTTATTGGTTGGATCGATTTGATAGTGTTTTCAACACACTAATGGCTGAGGCTGAAAACATTTACATAAACACTAATGAGCACACAAGGGCAAATACTGAAGCTGAAACTAGAGAGGATCGTTTTATAAAAAAATGTAAGGAAAGCTATCCTGCACATGGCTGCAGAAAGAGTGCTCCAATAATGCATCGCATTCGTGCCATGAAACATCCTCTTGAAATAGAGTTGATGCAAAGGGCTTGTGATATTACCGAGAAGGGAGTTCGTAGAATATTACCTTTTATCAAACCAGGTATTATGGAATACCAAATAGAGGCTGAGTTGATGCATGAATTCCTGAACAATAGATCCACCGGATTTGCCTACACACCTATCATCGGTTCTGGTCACTCTGCCTGTGTCTTACACTATATTGAAAACAACAAAGAGTGTAAAGATGGGGATGTCATCTTGATGGATTTCGGTGCTGAATACGCAAACTACGCTTCAGACCTCACAAGATCAATTCCTGTTAATGGAAGATTTTCAGAAAGACAAAAGGCGGTATATAATGCTGTGCTAAGGGTTAAAAAATCATCAACGAAATTATTGGTTCCGGGCACTATGCTTGCGGAGTATCATAAAGAGGTTGGAGCATTAATGGAAAAAGAGTTGGTTGATCTGGGATTGATCAGTATGGATGATATTAAAAATCAAAATCCAGCTTGGCCAGCTTATAAAAAGTATTTCATGCATGGCACTTCTCACTTTATTGGATTGGACACGCATGATCTTGGGCTATGGTCTGAACCTATACAGGCAAATAATGCATTTACTGTTGAACCTGGAATATATATCCCGGAAGAGAATCTTGGAATAAGACTTGAGGATGATGTTATCGTTCAAGCAACTGGCGAGCCATTCAATTTAATGCAAAATATACCAATTGAAGTTGAGGAAATTGAAGAGTTGATGGCGGCAGAATTGGTTAATCACTAAGTTTATGAAAAACATTACACTATTACTTTCTCTTTTATTTTCAGTCCTGGGCTACGCCCAATTGACTGTTAATTCAATTTCCCCGGAATCACAAACGCTGACCGCTACTATCAATCAGGCAATAGAAATAACTTTCTCAGAAGAAATAAGTCCGTTTACTTTTGGTGAAAACAACTTTCAGGTGTTTGGACGTTGGTCTGGTCCTATGCAGGGAAGTTTAGATTTCAATGGCGATTTTACTGCAATTACTTTCACACCAGATGGTGAGTTTATTGCTGGGGAAATGGTAACTGTTAATCTGAGTAAGTTCGTAACCACCCCTAATGCAGTTCCATTGACAAATGGATATGCCTTCAGCTTTTGGATAAAATCTGAATCTACTGGTATGGACATGATCCAAATACAGGAGATCGAAATGAAATTGGATGGCGAGACTTTCATACAGTGCTATGGCGCGTATGCTGGGGACATTAATGACGATGGCTTTAGTGATCTTTCTGTCATCAATGAATTTGCCAACGATGTGCGCGTCTTGTTAAATGATGGTGAAGGAACCTATACTGACTTTGAAATTTACCCCTTGCCTTCTGGCAATAAACCAAGCCCCAATGAAGGAGCTGATTTCAACCATGATGGATTCATCGATTTAGCTATATCTCATGTTCAATCCAATGTTGTTAGTGTCTTGATGGGTGATGGAGAAGGTGGATTTCTGCCTGAAGTTGGCTATACTGTTGGACAAGGTGTTAGAGGATTGGCAACCATTGATCTTGAAGCAGATGGCCATGCTGATATCGTCACAGCAAATAGAAATGCAAGTTCTATTAGTTTGTTAAGTAATGATGGAACAGGATTATTTGGAGATATAAATAGCATCCCTGGGATCTCTGATGGCGAAACTGCAATGGCTATTGCTGATGCGAACGAAGACGGCATTATGGATCTTTTCGTTGGCGCATATTCTGGTGGTGAAGTTTTCATTATGTTAAACGATGGTGAAGGAAATTTTACAGCAGGTGGCTCTGCTCCAGTGGATGGTCAAGTATGGATGGTTACCATTGGTGATGTTAATCTTGATGGTCATGTCGATTTGGTCTCCGCTAATTCAAACGGACACAACTGCTCTGTTCATCTAGGTGATGGCCTCGGTGGATTCAGTGACTCTTATGATTACCCAACAGGAAATTTCCCTTTGGCGATTGACCTTGGTGATCTAGATGGTGATGGAGATTTGGATATGATAACCAGTAATTATTCGGGTATCAATTATACTTTATTTGAAAATGATGGAACTGGAAATTTTATTAATCCAACGTCATTTCCAGCGGAAGCAGCTGGAAGTTGTGCCATATTTCATGATAGAGATAATGATGGGACACTGGATCTGACACTCATTGACGAACTTGAAGATTTGGTGTTTTTATATATTCATGATCCTTTGTCGATTGAAGAATATAAAGGAGAAGTAGCTATGCTTCAACCCAATCCTTTTAAAGATGAAATTACGATCACTATCGATGGCTCACATGATGGATTAATGAGCATTTACTCCATTGATGGCAATCTTGTAAAAATCATCTCTCCACGAATAGAAAATACACAGACTAAATATTATTGGAACGCAGATAAATCAATCGCCTCAGGAACATATATTTTTGACATTGAAAACTTGAAGCTTGAGAAGAATAAAATCATCAAAGAATAGATGAAAGTTTTAAAAAGAATAATAATTGCTTTTCTGGCCATTGTAATGCTTGCCGTAATAGGAGCATATGTGACAGGAAACGATCATTTGATTTCTGGTATCCCAAAAACTTACCTTAAAGGAAAGACCGGGCCAGACATTGATGACTTTTCAGATTTTCACAATGAAACGATTGTGCCCGGAGCAGTCCATCCATGGAAAACTGCTGATAATTACAATTTATCGGAACTCCCCGAAAAAGCTTTACTTGCTCATTCACAATTAGAGAGTGTCGCCTTTTTGGTGTTAAAGGAAGGTGAAATTATTTTTGAAAAATACTGGGAAGATTATTCTGAAGATTCATTTTCGAATTCATTTTCCATGGCAAAGTCCATTGTCGGTATGACTATTGGAATAGCCATCAACGAAGGCAAAATAAAATCAGTCGATCAAAATATTTCTGATTTTATTCCCCAGTTTAAGAATGGCCCGAATTCAACAGTGACGATCGAGCAACTTTTGCAAATGAAATCTAACATCGCTTTTGATGAAAAGTATAAAGATCCTTTTGGTTTCATGGCCAAAGCGTATTATGGCGATGACCTTATCAACAAAACACTTTCGTATGCGGTGGAGGGTACCCCAGGGACGAAATGGCAATATCTTGGAGGGAACACCCTACTTCTTGCCATAATTTTAGAACGAGCTACGGGCCAGAGTATTCATGAATATGTGCAGGAAAAACTATGGAAACCAATGGGCGCAAAAAACAAAGCCCTGTGGAGTACGGATGAAAAAGGTGGTTTCGAAAAAGCATATTGCTGCTTTTATTCAAATGCCAGAGATTTCGCTCGATTTGGACAAATGTATTTATGCCAAGGAAATTTTAATGGCAAACAAATTATCCCATCAAACTGGGTGGACGCCACCCTTACACCAGTAGTATTGGATAATACCGAAAAAACTAAAATTAGCCATTACGGATATCAGTGGTGGTTAGGGACTCATAATGGAATGGACTTCTCCGCCATGAGAGGAATATTAGGACAGTATGTAATCATCGTTCCAGATAAGGAAATGGTGATAGTCCGTCTTGGACACAAACGATCAAATAAGAAATTGCGCCATACGCCTATCGAAGTTTATGACTACATCGATGAGGCTATTGCGATCAGTGAGAATCAATGAAAAAAGACTTAATACCAAACGATGTAAAGGACATTATCGTTGCTGTTGTTAAAGAACTCAGCACGGATAAAGAAATGGTCTGGAATGTATATCTGATTAATAAAAAGCCTGTGCAAATAGAAGGTGTGCTAGTGTCATCCAATGGATATGGCATAAAGAAAGCTACCCCAGAAGCAAAATTGGATGGCGCGGAAGACGAAAAGATCAATACTTCTATGCTACGCCATTTCCTTGATGAAGTGGAAGCCAACTCTTTTAAAAAAATTGAAATGATAACAGAGGAAGTCTTTGGGATCTTCAATCAATATTGGGTCAGCTTCTATGAAGACAAGAAGATGTCTGACAAGAAATTTATCTTCCCTGCTGAATCTATTTCTGAAGTTAATTTCACTATGATTCCAGTTATTAACCTTAAAGGGGTTATGATTGAATAGTCTTATTAGTCTTTTAGTTGTAAGTCGGGTAGTCGTAGGTCCTTCTCTAGCTGAATAATCGTGCAAAATTTATACCGCAGGAGCTGCAGGTGTGTTTGTATTCGTAAGTCGGGTAATCCTAAGCGCTAGTTAAAAAGATCTAAGAACAAAACATTCCCTCCTTGAGTAGGGCTAGGGAGGTGTTTGCACTAAAAGGAGATAATTAACAGTTGCTCAATAAAATTGTCACCCCTAAGAAACAAAATAGCACCGCCATAAATGACGGTGCTATTTAAAATATTTTGACCCTATCTTACTTCTTGTAAGAAAACATCATGTTATCATCATTAGTGTCCTCAACAATATTGATTGCATCAATTCTAATAATTGCGTATCCTTCATCACCTCCTCTCAATCTTGCAACATAAACTTCACCTACAGCAAATGTCACATCGGTTATTGCAGTACCACCTTCATATACAGCAATCATCTCATCGATAGTAATATTGTCATAATCAACATTATTTGCGAGTACGTAATCCGTATTATTACCTGTTCCGATTGTCCATACTGGGTTAAATGTATCACTATCACCATCAGTCATATGAATCATATCCTTGTCAGCATCCATCATAGGATCCGAAGGAACAGTAACGTCATCTACCAAATTATAAGCACCAAATGTATCACCATCAAGAATGTGATTTAATTGCCCTGTATACTCAACCAATGGATTTGTAGGCTCAACATAAGTACAAGTTACCGTCTTTGCTGTAGAGTATTGAATCCCATCCACTTCATGAACAGCATCAAAAGTTACAGTAAAAAACCCTCCGCTAACCCAAGGGTTGCCAGCAGGACCAACAGGCATGGCAAACACTATAGAGTCATTTACAAAGTTGTTGTCTAATTCCTCACCAAATAACTGTGATGCAATTTCTGTTTCGTTTGTAGTAATGTCCAAGCTTACAATTGCGTTAGAAGACGCAGTTGAAATAGTATATTCGATAGCAACTTGATCACCAATCCATGCTTCAATACTTTCTGGAGTCAATGTTAGATTAGGTCCAACTTGTGGCGTTGTTATGTCATCTTCTTCGTCATCTTTACAGCTTGAGAATAATACCGCTACCGCAAGCATTGAAAGCATAATAATTTTAATTCTATTCATCATTTAATATTTTTATTTTTCAGACTGCGAAGATACGATTAAGTCACATAAATATTTGCAATGATTGGAACCATTATAATCAACCAATTGTCAATGTAGATGAACTGCTTCTTTTGTAGATTAACTGTAGAATTATCTGTTTAGGCGATAGTTTAAACCTATATTTCCAGAAGCCATTACGAAACCCAAGTTTAAACCAGCGAAAGCATTAAAGACATTGGAAATTCGATAGATAGAGCCAAATCCGAAGGTTGGTTGAATTAGTTTACTTGTATGTTCTTTAGGCCGTGTTCCCTGTGAATATTCCACGTAGTCGTATTTAGCCAATAAAGTTTGTAATTGAAAATAGGTGTGCATTCTTTTCGATTTTTCTCGCCACAAAATGATACCGATATGTTAAATCCATGGTCAGATTTCTTGGAACTATTATTCACTCCAAATATATTGAAAAGAAAAAGGACCTAGTCTCTTGGAATAAGTCCTTTTTCTTTCTGTGGAGCCTAGGGGAGTCGAACCCCTGACCTCTACACTGCCAGTGTAGCGCTCTAGCCAACTGAGCTAAGGCCCCATTTTACTCAGAATCCCTGCCACATTAATTGAAACGCAGTCTTCAGAACCCAAAATGGGGTGGCAAAACTAGTGTATTTTAAAGTTCTTGACAAATTAGATTGGCTACTAAGGCTGCTTGGCATAATCTTCGTATGAGTCAAAGCAATACCTTTACATGATACGAGTTACTGCTAATATGAAATTTTGTAAAATTTTCTTTACCATAATCTCAATGATGACGTGTGTTGCGTTATCTGCTCAGCTTACTTTGAGCGAGCGCAATCATGATTTTGGATTGGTTGAAGAGAATACAAAATTGTGGTTTGATTTAGTTGTAGAGAATAAAGGCGATCAGGCATTAAGGTTATTGAGAGTTGCAAATACTGATAATGAGTTTGCGTTCAAATTCTCGAACAACGACATTCCAGCACATGGATCAATCGATGTGAGGGTCCAATTTACACCACTTGAAAAAGGCAAACGAAACATTAACCTGACCTTCTTCTTCACTAAAGGGACTATCGACTTTAAGATTTTCGCAAACGTGAAAAATCTACAAAGAGATTATACCCCCTGTCCTGATTTTGATAAACCTGCAGATATTGCAAAATTCTTTGACACTACCTTCAGAGTTTATGATGCGCAAACAGGCGATAAAATTCAATGGGCAACTATTGACCTCAACTCCATGACCCAAAATTTATTTAGTTACATAACGGACAAAAATGGCATGGTAGAAGAAAAAGTGCCCTTGGCCTTTTACATTATGAAAGTATCTGCTGAGAATTATTTGTCTGAAGGTACCGCCTCATTTGTCAATTCAAAATTAAACGTTTTTGATTTTTATCTTAGTCCTATTGAAGATACTGTTGTAGAAGAAATTCCTATCGAAATAACAATGGAAGATAATGAAGTTGTAGAGGAGGAAACAATTGTCGTGGTTTCAGAGGACATAATCCCAGAGATTGAAGAAAGCACCGAAATTATTGAGGAAGTTGATCTCCTTGAAAATGACAATCAAGAATTCTCCAAAAAGGAGTATGTGGCCAACAACATTGTATTCCTAATGGATGTCTCGACTTCCATGAAAAAAGAGGAGCGTTTGGTTATGCTCAAACAAGCATTACATGCCTTATCCGATATGTTGAGGGATAATGATGTTGTCTCTTTAATTACTTATGCCTCAACGACAAACGTGTTGGCACAAGGTCATCATATGAACGATAAGCAAACCATAAAAGCAATTATTACTAAAATTGATGGAAAGGGAACTACAGCGGGTGGAAAGGGAATAAAAAAAGCTTATGCTTTGGCGAATAAATATAAAATCGAAGGAGGTAATAATCATATTTATATCGCAACTGATGGGGCCTTCAACAAGAACGATGAGTCCTTGACCAAAACTATTTCTCGTCAAGCTGAAAAGGACATTTACCTATCCGTTATTGCGCTTAAAGCTTCTGACTTTGCCACAAAAAAAATGTTGGAACTGACAGAAGCTGGAAAGGGAGACTTTATAGATGTTCAAGCCATAGAACGCATGGAAAATGAACTAAAACTTCTAGTTAAGAAACAATCAAAAATCAAGAAATGATTGATTTTTTTGATGGAAATTCCTCAAATATAATCCGTTAATTTGCACGCTAAATAATTTCACATGGAGATTGCCATAAGAACGGCTCAACTTTTACTCAGCTTATCTATTTTAGTTGTTCTACACGAACTCGGTCACTTTTTGACTGCGCGATACTTTGGGACACGCGTTGAAAAATTCTATCTGTTTTTCAATCCTTGGTTTTCTCTTTTCAAGAAAAAAATTGGAGATACTGAATATGGTATTGGATGGCTTCCATTGGGAGGTTATGTGAAAATTTCGGGAATGATAGATGAGAGTATGGATACCGAGCAAATGGCCCTGCCCCCTCAACCATACGAATTTAGATCTAAGCCAGCCTGGCAAAGGCTGATCATAATGCTGGGAGGTGTCATCGTCAACTTTATTTTAGGTTTCCTAATTTATGCCTCACTGCTATTCTTCAATGGAGAGACTGTTTTGCCAAGTAATAACGTGACGGATGGATACATGATCACTAATGAATTTGCTAAAGGAATAGGTTTCCAGAATGGTGATAAAATCTTGTCATTTGACAACAAAGAGGTAGGATACTTTGGAGAATTGATAGATCAAATGATTTTCTCTAAAAGTGCTCAGGTTGAAAGAGCCGGTGAGAAAGTTAATATTGAGATTCCTGAAGACATGCTAGGGCAATTATCGGAAAAAAGCAGACAAAATCCTTTCTTCTATCCAAGATTTCCGTTTTTGGTGAGCGCAATTCCAGATTCGTCAATCAATGCAAAAGCAGGATTCGCAGTTAAAGACACAGTTGTAGCTATTAATGGACAGTCTATTAGATATTTCGATGAGGCCGGTACTATCTTAAAATCTCTTAAAGGAGCTAGCGCTATTGTATCTGTAAAGAGAGATGGTGGAATTTTTGACTTACCAGTGCAGGTAAGTGACTCAGGTTATATTGAGATAGGATATCATAGGGTGAAATTATCTGAAATGGCAAAGGCCAATCTATATGAGTTTGATGTAAAAGAATATGGATTCTTGGCTTCTATTCCTGCTGGATGGAACAAAATGACTTTTGAGGTAAAGAAATATCTCCGTGGATTCGCATTGATATTTCAACCTAAAACAGGTGCGTATAAGGGCCTTGGTGGATTTGCTGCAATAGCAGGTCTCTTCCCTACCGTATGGGATTGGACAATCTTTTGGGAAAGAACAGCTTTCATTTCTTTGATTTTGGCAGTGATGAACCTACTCCCTATTCCGGCTCTAGACGGAGGCCATGTGATGTTCTTGCTTTATGAAATGGTTACTGGTAGAGAGCCAAATCAGAAGTTTATGGAATACGCGCAAATGGTCGGTATCATTATTTTATTGGCTTTATTGTTATTTGCTAATGGAAATGATTTATTCCGGTTCCTGCGGGGTTAGCTTCTTTTAACAGTTTCAATCTTATAAATTCATTTTCATAATCGATAAACCATTCTTTTAGAATATACCTTCGAGTTTGGATAAACCTTGTAATGATTAGATTAATTTTAGTTTTCTGCCTTCTTTGTTACTTCAGTATTAAAGCACAGGACTATACCAACGCAATTAACGATGGGGAGAGAATCGCTCCTAAAAGCAAGGTCTTAATTGTGCCGTTCAAATCTCAATTTCTCCTGTCTGAAATCGACAGAGGGTTGATCCAGCAATCCTCTTTGGAAGTGATGTCAATTAGAAGGAAAATTCCAGAGTATCTTATTGAAAAAATTGGTGCTGGTTTTGAGGATTCTGTTGCCACGAAATCATTGTACACAGATCTTGATGCATCAAACCTTTCATACATCCAACATAATCTAGCTTATGGATATGAGGAGCTTATTGTTGAAGAGGAAAAATCAAATAAACTCAAACGTCTTCTTAAAAATAATGATGCCAAAAAAAAGCGATCGAATGCGGAAGTGAAAGGTTATAACACTGCTGTTAATCAAGGGCAAATAAATAAAGATCCTATTTTCAAGGAACGATACATGAGCGCCAAAATGAAATCAGAGGAGCTTATTAATTTCATTGTCAGTGAATATGATCCGGATATTAGTATTATTTTAACTGAACTGGATTTGATGAAAGCTAGAAATGAAAAAACACTTGAAGGCTTTGAATATATAGCTACATTACACTATTGTATGTTCTCTCGAGATGGAAAACTACTTGAAGGAAACAAAATTGAACAGTATTTCAATAGATCCGAGTTTAACCTCTTGAAACTTGAAAGTGAAGTGCTGCAATTAATGAGCGAAACCATCCGTGATAGAAGTATGGTATATTTGAACAAAAATTTGTCTACTGAAGAATCGGTAGATGAAGACAATGATTATTAATATGCTATTGATAGCTCATCTTGATTACTATATGATCATTGCCATGGCGGTGATTATCATCCTATCTTATTTCTTCAATATTCTGGCTAAAAAAACCAATATACCTAGTGTATTGATGCTTTTGATATTGGGTATTGGCGTTAAGTATGGTCTTGACACAATGGGATTTGAAGGCATTCAAGAAAAAATAGATGAGTATCAAATTTTACCCATCATAGGCACCATTGGACTTATTCTCATTGTGTTAGAAGCTGCCTTAGATCTCAAGTTATCCAAAGATAAATGGCCGGTTATTTGGCGTTCATTTGTAGTTGCCCTGTTGAGTTTATTAGTCACTTCTTTTGCTGTTGCTTACATCCTTGACATTCTTATTTTCAATGACTTTTTTAAGTCCCTAGTATATGCTATTCCATTGTCTATTATGAGTAGCGCTATTATTATTCCGAGTGTTGGTGGACTGAAAGACGAGAATAAAGAGTTTATGATCTATGAAAGTACATTCTCTGACATACTCGGGATAATGTTTTTCTTTTTTGTGTTGGGAAATGATGGAACTAATGATGCTAGTGTTGTAATGACGAACGTCAGTGGTAATATTTTCATAACCATTGTGGCATCCTTGCTTATCAGTTTTGTGCTCGTATGGGTTTTTCAAAAGATTACTTCCAATATCAAGCTTTTCTTGGTGATTGCGATTTTGATGCTACTCTATGCCATCGGAAAATTATTCCACTTCTCGTCCCTAGTGTTAATTCTTGTATTTGGACTAATGCTGAACAATCACGAACTTTTCTTTAAAGGGCGGTTAAAAAAACTGATCAACACAGATAATCTAAACCCACTTCTAAGAGATTTTCACATACTTACCCTTGAGTCGGCATTCGTTATTCGAACTTTCTTTTTTGTCATATTTGGGATGACTATTGCCCTCACCAGCCTCATGAATCTAAAAGTGGTGCTGATCAGTGCTATCATAGTGGCTGCCATGACCATTGTACGTCTGATAGTGTTAAAGATGTTCAAACCAAAGTCAATAGTCCCATTGCTCTATCTATCTCCGAGAGGATTGATAACAATCCTTCTATTCTTTGGTATTCCTGCAAAATATGCCAGCGACAATTTTGACACAGGCATTCTTCTTTTCGCAATAATTAGCACAAGTTTGATAATGACTTATGCACTCATAAGTGATGGCAGAAAAGAGGCAAGAATTCGTGGACATGAGGAAGACGATGAGATTCTTAATCTTGATGATGATCTTTCGGAATATTCTGGCTTAGAAGATGACGAAGTCCAAACAACCAAATAAAAATCCCCGCATACTTATTGTTGGTCAAGGAATTGCTGGAACAGTTTTGGCACACACCCTACTACAAAGAAGTATTGATGTAACTATCATCGATAATGGACATAAGTCGGCCGCTAGTAAAGTTGCCAGTGGAACATATAGTCCGTTGGTTTTAAAAAGGTTAGTCAAATCATGGGAAATAGACAGTTTATTACCCTATGCATTTGATTTTTACAAAATGGTTGAACATACACTGGAACTCCCCTTAATCAAATCCGTTTCTCACTATCGAAAAATTGCTCAAGAATCGGAAGTCAAACAATGGGAAGAAAAGTATAGTCTTGAAGAAATGAAAGATTATGTAGGCCCAATGCATTCAGAAGAGGCCTTAAATGATCATATTAAATCACCCTTTGGATATGGAGAAGTTTTAAACTCAGGGCATGTCAATATGGAAAATCTTATTGATGGTTCTCGTCAATATTTTTCTGATTTTCTTAGAGAAGAAGAATTCGAATATTCTAATGTAGAAGCCCTTGAGTCCAACGTTAGCTATTGTGGGGAAGATTTCGATAAGGTCATTTTTTGCGAGGGCTACAAAGTTGGTCAAAATCCATTTTTCCAACATGCAGCTCTTAAGCCCGTAAAAGGAGAAACATTATATGTTCACATTCCAAATTTAAATCTAAAGCATGTCATAAAATCAAACATCTATATTCTACCTCAAGGGAATGATATTTATGCCATAGGATCAACTTATGATTGGGAAAACTTGGATGAAAGACAGACGCAAGATGCCAGATTAGAACTATTAGCAAAATTAAAGGATATCATTGACTATCCATACAATGTCATTCAGCAAAAAGCTGGTGTTAGGCCGTCCTCAAAAGATAGAAGGCCAATTATTGGGAAATCTCGAATCAACCCAAACCTATTCATTTTCAATGGTCTCGGGGCTAAAGGTTTAATTCTATCGCCTTTTTTCGCTAGCATGCTTTGCGATCATATTTTGGACAATAAAAACATTGATCCGATGGTTAATTTGGATCGTTTTCTCATTGATAAAAGTTAACAGAAATCTGTTTAAACTATAGTCTTTGTAGCATTAATTACGCCTTCTCTTCCTTTAACTTAGTTCTTTACTGGAGGTATTAAAAAATTTAGATTAAAACCTAAACACAATTCACATAACCAAACCTACCCTCCTGTAAAACAAAATATTAGACGGTTTATCATGTTAATAGTAAGAATATTAATTTTTCTTTTTCTATCCTTTATCTCATTGACTTCTATCAATGCCCAGGATAAAAAAGCTTTCAATTTATTTGAAGATGGCTTTTACAAAGAGGTTGCTAAGTACTACGAAGCAAAACATCTTGAAAAAGAGGATGCCATTTTACTTTGTAAAGCTTTGCTTCAAATAGGTGACAACGATAGAGCTTTGAAAATCTCAAGCAAGTTATACGCTGAGCAACCCAATAATGAGGCTGCATTCACTACTTTTTACCAAGCGCTAACCTATGACAGGCGTTACTCTGAAGCTTATGAACTTGTTGAAAAAGATAAAAACAAGTTTTCCGCATTTATAGCAGACAGCTTGACGCGAGACATCGAAAAATTCATGGTATGGCAGTATGACATTCGAGATATTGAAGCACAGCCAGTCAAGAATATCAACACGGAGAATAGTGAGTATTCTCCATACTATTATAAAAGCCGACTCTATTACTGCATTTTGAAGTTCAACCCTTCAAACGGTCAGGAAAGTTATGACCTTGCAGAGAGTAAGATCTCGGGGAAAGATCATAAAAAAGATACTAAAAGTTCATTCTCCTTAGGGAGTCTAAAATCATCCAATCATATAAATATAGGCCCATTTTGTATATGGGAAAAAACAATCTACTATACCGTTTCTACCAAAAATTTCAAGGGAGTAAATAACCTGAAAATTATTAAAGCATCAATTGATGATAAGGGTAAAATTACTGAGGAAACCGAACTAGAAATTTGTGCTAAGTCATATTCTGTAGCTCATCCAACAATTAGTGAAGATGGCTTGAGATTATACTTCTCTTCAGATATGCCTGGTGGATATGGTGGTATGGATTTGTATGTGTCCTACAAGACCACAACTGGCTGGGGTCAACCAATAAATATGGGGAATTGGGTGAATACAACAGGCAACGAAGTTTTCCCACACTATCATTCAGATCATATATATTTTTCCTCCGATAAATTAGACTCGTACGGTGGATTAGATATTTTCTCAGTTCATGACGATGATAACTTGGAAAATGTTGTTAATCTTAAGTACCCCATTAACACTCCATTTGATGATTTCGGCATAAGTCTTATCAATGAAAACACTGGGCATTTCAGTTCAAACAGACCTGGGAATGAAGGAAATGATGATATTTATTCTTTTAATCTAAGAATACCAGATCAAAAACCAAAAATCACAGGCATTATGGCCCAAAAGGGCATCCCAATTGGCAATACTGAGATTCACTTAGTGGATTTGGATGGCAATATTCTAGAAGTAGTAACTACTGATGAAAATGGCGCATTCATATTTGATCGCCAACCAGATCCTGGAAAGTTTGGTATTCAAATAGCCCAACCACTTGAATCTAACAGCAATGTTTCTTTGAGTTTAACTGATGAAGCTGGAAATGTTAAGGACAAATTGACGATGAATTCAAAGGGCGTTTTCGTTTTCGAAATGTTTGCGTTGGATGAAGTTGATGAGTTAAGTCTTTTCTCTTTATACGAGACAGATCCATACATGATAAATCTATATGGAGTAGTTTATAGGGAAGTGCCTGGGGACCTAGAAGGGATATACAATATTGAAATTCAAGACAGCGATAACAACGAACTCAAATACATCAAAACAAATGAAAGCTCACGATTTTCAGCAGATGAATTGCCGTACGGAGAACGATTCTTAATGCAAATTGAATCAAGTGATCCTCAACTAAAAATGGCTATCACAGATGATGAAAACAATGTGATTCAAGACCTGTTTTCTCCTGGTAATAATTTATTTGCTTATCAGCACATTGGTAATCCAGATGACCTTGTAGCAATGGTGGATAAAAATAAATCCACTAACATTGTCATGAAAAACGAATCTATCAAGATTCCCAACATTTATTACGCTTATGGTTCATTCAAATTGAATTCGAAGGCTAAAAAGAGTCTTGATGATCTTGCCCAAACGTTAAAAAACAGTAAAGGGATTACCATTGAACTTCTATCTCATACTGACACAAGGGGAACAGCTTCATCTAACGTAACTTTATCGCAACAGCGAGCCAAATCGGCAAAAAATTATCTCGTAAAAAAGGGTGTGAATGCTACCAGAATTTTAGCCAAAGGATACGGCTGGAACAAGCTGATGATAGACTGTGAGTCAATGGACTGTTCTGAGGCAGATCATGCTCAAAACAGACGTACTGAATTCCAAATTATTTCCAATTAACAGTATTCAAACTGTTGATAATATTTTTTTGTCTTTAAAGGCATTCACTATTCCTTTGACGCCATAAACTAATCAGTCAATTATGAATGTTTTATTAATAGGTTCTGGAGGAAGAGAGCATGCTTTGGCGTGGAAATTAAATCAAAGTGATAAACTAAACGACTTATATATTTCACCCGGTAATCCAGGGACCAGTGCATATGGGACTAACGTAGCTTTGGATCTGAAAAGTGAAAGGTCCGTATTTGACTTTATAAACAATAATAAAATTGAGCTAGTTGTTGTCGGTCCTGAAATACCTCTAGTTGATGGCCTGCATGACACCATCGCTAGCATGACCAATCCACCAACGGTTATTGGACCAAAAGCTTCAGGAGCAATTCTTGAAGGAAGTAAGAAGTTTGCTAAGGAGTTTATGATAAAGCATAATATCCCAACTGCACGTTACAAGAATTTTACCAACACCAATATTGAAGAAGCCGAAGATTTTCTTTCCACCCTTCAACCCCCATATGTATTAAAAGCAGATGGGCTTGCCGCAGGTAAAGGGGTTTTAATAATAGATGACAAACTAGAAGCCATTGCCTCTCTCAAAAAGATCATTCTCGAGAAACAATTTGGAGAAGCAGGTAACAATGTGGTCATTGAGGAATTCCTTAAAGGTATAGAGCTATCAGTTTTTGTTCTTACAGATGGTAAGGATTACAAGATATTGCCCTCGGCTAAGGATTATAAGCGAATTGGTGAAGGTGACACAGGACTCAATACAGGAGGAATGGGAGCCATTTCACCTGCGCCTTCTGCATCAAGCAAGTTCTTAGCGAAAGTCGAAGAACGGATAATTAAACCAACTATAGCCGGCCTACAAAAAGATGGAATTGATTATCAGGGATTCATATTTATTGGTTTAATGGATAATGACGGAGAACCTTATGTCATAGAATATAATGTTCGATTGGGTGATCCGGAAACTGAGGCGATTCTTCCAAGAATCAAAACAGACTTAATGACCCTATTCGAAGCTGTCAAAACAAATACTCTAAATGATGTAGAAGTGGAAATTGATACTCGACCTGCCTGTACTATTATGACAGTTTCGGGTGGATATCCAGAGTCATATGAAAAAGGCTACCCAATTGAGGGCTTAGAGACAATAAGTGATGCATTATTGTTTCAAGCGGGCACTAAGGCACTAAATGGTGAAACAGTTACCAATGGTGGAAGAGTTTTGGCAGTTACCAGCTTACAGGAAACAATCCAACAAGCCATGAAGATTGCTTACAGCAACATGCGTAAAATAAAATATACCGGACAATATTACCGTAATGATATTGGGTACGAAGTGTTTGAGAAATAGACCCTTAAGATCTAGATTAATCCCCCGTCTTTCTTTGCCTTCGCAATGTATTGTCTTTGCAAATAAATCCAATAAGCAAGGGCCGCAAAACCGATAACTATAAACAAGTTATTAGGAATATTACCAAGTGGCTCAAGAACGTTTATAAAAGTCCATTCAATTGCACTTCCTAAAGAGTAAATAAAATCTGTCATTGTTTCGTGATTTACGGTTCAAAAGTAATTAATATTGTCAATATTATACAAATGACCAGAAGGTTTTTATGATACATAAATTAGTTGCTTCAAATAAGGTAGGGTCCATGATCCTATTTCCCCTTATTCTACTTATTATACAGCTGCCTTTTTTCTTGCAAGACCCAAGTCCTTTGGGCACTAACATTTCGGTTTTCAACAATTTTTTCGGGACTTGGAGTGAGAATTACACGTTCCTATTCAAGCTAAGTAAAGTCGTCATAGTGCTTTTATCGGCCATTTCACTTTATAGTTTGGTGAACAAATTGGAATTACAAAGAGTCAAAGGACACCATGCCTTGTATTGGTTTGGTTTTCTCAATAGCTTCTTTCTTGGAGCCGAGATGGATTTAAGTATCCCTATTGCTAACTTATTTGTCATCCTTAGTTTAAGCAGAACTCTATCTGTATACCGTGACTCTAAGGCTTACTCGGTTGCTTTCGATGCAGGGCTGTATCTGGGTTGTGCTATCCTTTTCAATCCTTTTTATTTCTTACTCATACTTTTTACGTTCATAGCACTTTCAACACTTAAAACTTTAAACTACAGAGAAGTTATACTTGCCATCGCTGGGCTTCTGGCTCCTGTAATAATGGTGACCTTTGTGATCTACTTTTTTGACCTAAGTGTCCCATCATATTTTGGTCAACTCAGTTGGACACCAGGTGAAATGTTTGATCTCATAAAAAACAATGTTAATGATGCCAGTGTGCTTAGCTTCATTGGTAACTTGTTGACTATTGTTGTTATTGTATATGGTGTTTTTAAAATAATACAAATAGCCAACAGTGAGAATACGAAACGAAGTAAGGTATTTCAATTGTTTTTCATTTTGACTGTCTTTATGGCAATTATTCAACTACTATCAAAGCTCAATGGAATGAATGTGCCCTCCATTATCATCTTATCTGTCCCTTTAAGTGGTCTGATGATTCATTTTTTCACAGGTGCCAAATTAACATGGATATCAATTTCACTCTTTTACATATGGCTGATAATAGCAATTGTTAATGGTGTTGTTGCTATTATTTGAGTTGTGTAGAAAACGTATAACTAATATGAATAAAATCAGAAATTCGAATTGTATCTTTGTCAAAATTAACCGTTGGCAACAACGATAATAAACGCAGTAATGAAGTTTGGAGTAATAACTTTTCTTGGTTCCAATTGTGATGAAGACATGCGATATGCTTTGTCGAAACAACTAAATGTTGAGGTTGCAAGCCTTTGGCACAAAGATACAGATCTGCAAGGATGTGATGTCATTGTTTTACCTGGCGGTTTCTCTTATGGCGACTATCTCAGATCAGGAGCAATTGCAAGATTCTCTCCTATTATGAATGAAGTTATTGCTCATGCCCAAAAAGGTGGGTTCGTTTTCGGTGTATGTAATGGGTTTCAGATTTTGTGCGAGGCCGGTCTTTTGCCTGGAACATTGCTTCACAATAACAATCACAAATTCATTTGTAAAAACACACACATTATTCCTCAGTCAAAATCTGCGCTCATATGTGAAGGACTTGATCCAAATAAAGCATTGAAAATTCCGATCGCTCATGGAGAGGGAAAGTACTTTAATCATCCTGAAGAAATTAAAAAACTAAATGATAACGATCAGGTTATATTTAGATACTGCGATGCGAATGGAAACATCAACGATGAGAGCAATCCAAATGGCTCGCTAGAGAATATTGCTGGGATTTGTAATGAAGGTAAAAATGTTTTTGGCATGATGCCGCATCCAGAAAGAGCAGCTGATGAAGTGCTAGGAAATACCGATGGCAGACTTATTCTATCTACGCTTTTATCTAAAGTTTCGGTCTAATCATAATGGCCAAACCGTCCATAGTTATAGGTGTTTCTGGTGGTAGTGGATCTGGAAAAACGAGTATTTTAAACCATCTTCTAAACCAATATCAAGAAGGTGAAATGTGTATTGTCTCTCAGGATAATTACTATAAACCCATCGAAGAACAAAGTAAGGATCAAAATGGCGAAATAAATTTCGATCTGCCTGAGGCCATTGATCTAGATCGTTTTCTTCAGGACATGATTGATCTAGAAGCCGGAAGACCTGTATTCCATGATGAATATACTTTTAACAATGCTGATCGAGAAGCCGAAAAAATAACAGTTAACCCTGCCAAAATACTTATCATTGAAGGCCTGTTTATTTTCCATTTTCAACCTATTGCTACCAAACTAAATCTCAAAATTTTTGTTGACACAAAACAAGACTTAAGACTATCTCGAAGAATTAAAAGAGATGGTGAAGAAAGAGGTTATTCTAAGGAGACGGTTAATTATCAATGGGAAAACCACGTAGAACCTGCTTATCAGAATTTTCTTGAACCTTACAAAAATGACTGTCAACTAGTGGTAGAGAACAATGGTGATCTAAACCTTAGTATCGCCTCCGTTAAAAAACTAATTGATGACACCTTGGCTTGATAGAACCAATCCTTGACTAGAACATCGGAGATTAAAAAAGAAAAACCCCAAAAATGAATTTGAGGTTTTTCTTGAGAATGATAATTGATTGTTAATGATTCTCTTGGAATTCATTCATGAGATGAATCAATTTCTTAACGGCAAAAATAAGTCAAACAAAGCCATTTGTCAATGAAATGAACTAATTCGTCTACATCTTATCCCTGCTGGTCGAAAACTAGCTTTATCTATTATTAACTCCCAATAAGCACTTTTTCCTTAACCAACTTGGCGGTTGCGATGGCTTTATCGATATCATCATTCAGAACGGTTACATGTCCCATTTTACGGAATGGCTTGGTTTCCAACTTACCATAGATATGAAAGTGTACTCCAGATAATTGTAAAAATTCCTCCAACCCGGAATAAATTACGGGTCCCGATTGATCCTTCGCACCTAACAAATTCACCATTACCGCGGGAGAAGTCATATCGGTATCTCCAAGAGGTAAATTACATATGGATCTTAAATGCTGCTCATACTGTGAAGTAATGTTACCTTCAATAGTATGATGACCACTATTATGCGGCCGAGGTGCAACTTCATTGACAAGTAAGTCGCCATCCTTGGTAAGAAAAATCTCTACCGCCAATAATCCAATCATACCCAATTTACTAATCAAATCTTCAGCCAGCGCTCTTGCCTTATTTGCAATTACCTCTTCCACATTAGCAGGGCTATACAAGTATGACACCAAATTTGCCTCATGATCGAAATCCATTCCAACCACCGGATATGACTTTACTTCACCTTGCTCATTTCTTGCTACTAAGACCGCCAATTCCATTACAAAATCGACTTTTTCCTCAATGACACTTGGCGCATCAAAATGACTTCCAATATCATTTATCGACTGAATGACCTGGACACCTTTACCATCATAGCCTCCTGTCCTTAATTTCTGTACGTATGGAAATTCTGCTTTGATTTCCTTTTGAGAATCAACCAAGTAAAAATCTGATGTAGGTATTGCATTCTCCTGATACCAGGTTTTTTGTTTTCCCTTGTCCTTAATAATTTCTAGAATTTCTGGCTGCGGGTATATCGCTTTACCTTGTTTTTCCAATTCAAACAAAGCCCCTGTGTTCACATGTTCAATCTCCACAGAGATGATGTCCTTATCTTTTCCAAAATCCAAAACCGTTTGATAATCATTAAAGTCTCCGACCATTTGATTTTTACAAAACCTGAGACACGGTGAATTAGGATTGGGATCAAGAAAGTGCAACTCAATATCCAATTCTAATGCTGGGACAAATAACATACGCCCCAATTGCCCGCCACCAAGTATTCCTACCCTGATGTTACTGTCAAAATTGAATTTTTTCATCCCTGCAAATGTAATCATCGTAAATACTTTCTGTTCCTATATAAAACTGCGAATTATTCACGATGTTTATAATAAATCTTCATCGATAAGGGCCTAATTTTCGGGAGGCCTCAGATTTTAAGACTCCTATGATCCCAGAATGGCGATTGCTGTTACCTGATACATCAATTTTACATACCTTTGCCGTCTTATTTTTATAAAATGAATACTGTTAAACTGCATGATAAATTTTTCAAGCCGGCTATAAAGTCGGATGAAATACAACGCAGAATAAAAAACTTAGCAGAATCTATTAGAGAGAGGGTTGGAAACGAACGTCCATTGTTCCTTGGCGTTCTTAACGGCTCGTTTCGTTTTGCTGCAGATCTTATGCAGTATTATGATGGTGAATGTGACATCTCTTTTGTCAAAGTAGCATCTTATGAAGGAACAGAAACTACTGGTGTTACAAAGCAATTAATTGGTTTAGAGTATTCAATAAAAGATCGCATAGTCATTATAGTTGAGGACATTGTGGATACTGGTAACACGATTGAAAGTGTTACGAATACATTGAAAAGTTATAGCCCCAAGGATGTCATTATTGCCACCTTACTTTATAAGCCTAAGGCATACACCAAAACATTAAAAATCGATATGCCTGCTTTTGAAGTTGGTAATGATTTCCTTGTTGGATATGGTTTGGACTATGATGGACTAGGCCGTAACTTAAACGACATTTATATAATCACAGAAAACAAAACGACCATGATGAATTTGGTTTTATTCGGACCTCCTGGAGCTGGTAAAGGCACACAAGCTGAGATATTGACAGAAAAATACAATCTTGTTCATCTATCTACGGGAGATGTTTTTCGTTACAACATAAAAAATGATACTGCACTGGGCCAGTTGGCAAAGGGTTACATGGACAAAGGGGAACTTGTTCCTGATGAGGTCACAATTAAAATGCTTGAAGCAGAAGTGGATAAGCGCCCAGAAGCTAAAGGGTTTATTTTTGACGGATTTCCAAGAACTAATGCACAGGCTGAAGCACTCGAAATATTTTTAACCGGAAAAGGAACCGGTATACAACAAATGATTGCTCTTGATGTAGATGAAGATGAACTTGTTAAAAGACTAATATTGAGAGGAAAAGATAGTGGTCGACCTGATGATAGTGACGAGGGAATAATTAGAAACCGTATTGCCGTGTATAATAAACAGACGGCTGTGGTATCTGATTTTTACGAAAACCAAAATAAATATAGTAAGATCAATGGTATCGGAAGTATTGATGATATCTCGTCAAGACTTTTTGAGATACTGGGATAAATAAAAATAATGAGTAGTTCGAATTTCATTGACTACGTAAAACTTAATTTTCGTTCAGGAAATGGTGGCGCGGGATCAGCACACTTACATAGAGACAAGATGACCAGCAAGGGTGGACCCGATGGTGGCGATGGTGGCCGTGGTGGGCATATCATTCTGCGTGGGAGTAAAAATCTTTGGACGTTATTACCCTATAAGTTTCGCAAGCACATCAAGGCTGGGCACGGTGGTAATGGTGGTCAATCCACCAGTACAGGGGCGAATGGAGGTGATATCATACTAGATGTTCCACTGGGAGTAGTCGTTCGAAATTCTGAAACCCACGAAATAGAACAAGAAATTACCGAAGAAGGTCAAACTTATGTTGCCTTGAATGGAGGGCAAGGAGGAAAGGGAAACAGCCACTTCAAAAATAGTGTTAGACAAACCCCTAGATTTGCTCAACCGGGTATGCCTGGTGAAGAAATTTGGATTATTCTAGAGCTCAAAGTCTTGGCAGATGTTGGTTTGGTTGGATTTCCGAACGTGGGGAAATCAACTTTGCTATCTGCAATTACCGCGGCAAAACCTAAAATCGCTGATTACGAATTTACAACACTCACGCCAAACTTGGGAATTGTTGCCTACCGAGATGATCAATCCTTTATCATGGCTGATATTCCCGGAATTATTGAAAATGCTCATCAAGGGAAGGGAATAGGGCTGAGGTTTCTTAGACACATCGAGCGAAATTCAGTGTTGCTATTTATGATTCCTGCTGATAGCAAAGACATCATCGAAGACTACAAAGTTCTACTCAATGAACTGAAGATGCACAATAGAGAATTGATGGACAAAGAGCGATTACTCGCAATTACCAAAGATGATTTGCTGGATGACGAACTTAGGGAAGAAATTGAGAAGGAACTGCCGGACATTTCATATGTCTTCATATCTTCTGTGGCACAAACTGGTTTGCTTGCATTAAAAGATAAAATCTGGACTGCCATTCACAGGTAGATCGTATTCAAATTTTTCCAGGCAATTTCTCTCTTAGAATTTTCAAGGCAATACTCATTCTTTTTTCTACCGCTTTGATGCCTATACCCAAATCCTTAGCTATATCTGCATATTTTTTACCATCAATCCGATTCATTAAGAAAACCACTCGACTGCCATCAGGCAGAGAATTGATGATTGATTCTAGCTCTGCCTTAAACTCTTTTTCTTCCAAAATGTACTCTGGATTCTCCATCTCATGCCTATCGTCTTCCTGATTCACAAAGGTTATGTGTCGCTGATCTTTTTTGAAAGTATTGATCATCAAATTATTACCAATAGTAAATAATAATGTTTTGACAGTTTCTAATTTAACATCATCTCTTTTTTCCCAGAGCTTTACAAATGCGTCCTGAGCCATGTCTTCAGCCAACTCCAAATCTCTCGATTTATAGTACAAGAATCGTCTTAAATCATCAAAATAAAGTTCGAATACCTTTCGAAAATCATTTTCGGATAACTCTTTGGAATTCCGACCTTTGAAGATGAGTGATAGTAGCGTCATTGGTTAAAAATGCCCCTATGGGATGCCGCAAAACTAAAGTAAAATAAGCGGTACCGCATTACATTATTATTACTTAATTTCGCAACTCTCAAAATCTTACGCAAATGCCCAGTAAATACAAGGAATACAAACAGATGAATCTCTCTCAATTGGGTAAGGATATCAATGAGTTTTGGAAATCAGAAAACATCTTCGAAAAATCTGTTTCATTGAGAGATGGCAATAAACCATTCGTTTTCTATGAAGGTCCACCTTCTGCGAATGGCAAACCTGGTATTCATCATGTATTGGCCAGAGCTATAAAAGATATTTTTTGCAGGTACAAAACACTTCAAGGTTTTCAAGTAAAAAGAAAAGCCGGTTGGGATACTCATGGTCTTCCAGTAGAACTTAGTGTTGAGAAAGAATTAGGCATAACCAAAGAGGATATCGGCAAATCAATTTCAATAGAAGAGTATAATGCTGCTTGTAAAAAGGCAGTAATGAAGTACACAGATCTTTGGAACGATATCACAGAAAAAATTGGGTATTGGGTGGATATGGATGATCCATATATAACCTATGAGAACAAATACATCGAGTCCGTTTGGTATCAATTGAAAAAATTATATGACCAAGATTTAATTTATAAAGGCTATACGATTCAGCCATATTCTCCGAAAGCTGGAACTGGATTAAGTTCTCATGAGCTCAATCAACCAGGTACATATCAGGATGTTAAAGACACAACAGTCGTTGCGTTATTCGACATCAAGGAAGAATCTGCCGCTAGAATTTATGCGCTGCTAAAAGATGGCAAGAAGGCATCTGCAAAACCTGGCTTCATTGCTTGGACCACAACTCCATGGACACTGCCTTCAAATACCGCATTGGCTGTAGGTGAAAAGATTAGCTACTTAATTGTCAACACCTTCAATATATACACAGCGGAGCCAAATACAATCATTCTTGCGGAAAACTTATTAGGTAAATATTTTAACCCTGAGCATGCCACAGAAGATATTACTGCTGCTGAATTCAAGGCGGGGGAAAAGACTTTGTCATATGAAATCATTGGGAAATGTAAGGGGAAGGATTTGCTTGACATTCAATATCATCAATTACTAGACTACGCTTTGCCTTATGAAAATCCTGAAGAGGCTTTTAGAGTCATTGCTGGAGATTTTGTTACTACTGAAGATGGTACAGGTATTGTTCACATCGCTCCTACCTTTGGATCTGATGATGCAATGGTGGCCAAAAAAGCAAATATCCCTGCATTGCTTGTGCTTAATGACAAGCAAGAACCGGTGCCTCTAGTTGATCTCCAAGGGCGATTTCGTACTGAGATGAAAGAATTGGCAGGCAAATTTGTGAAAAACGAATATTACGATGCCAATGAAGCGCCAGATAAATCCGTGGATGTTGAAATTGCAATAAAACTGAAGGAAGAAGGTAAAGCTTTCAAGGTTGAAAAATACGAGCACAGCTATCCACACTGCTGGCGTACTGACAAACCAATATTATACTATCCTTTGGATTCGTGGTTTGTGCAAAGTACTGCGAGAAAGGAAAGAATGACCGCACTCAATAACACGATAAACTGGAAACCGGGTTGGACAGGTGAGAAAAGATTTGGGGAATGGTTGAAAAATCTAAATGACTGGAATCTTTCTCGATCGAGATTTTGGGGGATCCCTCTTCCTTTATGGAGGAATGAAGATGGCTCTGAAGTGAAGTGTATTGGTTCCGTGGCAGAATTGCATGAAGAAATTACGAAGTCTATTGAAAAGGGATTCATGACTGAAAATCCATTGGGTGACTTTGTCCCAAATGACATGAGCAAGGAGAACTATGACTTGTTCGATTTGCATAAAAATGTTGTGGACAGAATTTTCATTGTGGGAGAAGACGGATCTAAAATGAAGAGAGAATCAGATTTGATTGACGTATGGTTTGACTCAGGATCCATGCCATATGCACAATATCATTATCCTTTTGAAAACAAAGAGCTTATCGACAATAACAAAACCTTTCCGGCTGACTTTATTGCGGAAGGTGTTGATCAAACAAGAGGTTGGTTTTTTACATTGCATGCAATTGCAACAATGAACTTCGACTCTATCGCATACAAAAATGTGATGTCCAATGGATTGGTTCTTGATAAGAAAGGACAGAAGATGTCCAAGAGATTAGGCAATGCAGTAGATCCGTTTGAGACTATTGAAAAGTACGGGGCTGATGCTACTCGTTGGTATATGATTACCAATGCACAGCCATGGGACAACCTCAAATTTGATGAAGAAGGGATAAAAGAAGTTTCAAGGAAATTTTTTGGCACTCTTTATAACACGTACAACTTCTTCGCGCTTTATGCCAACTTGGATAATTTCTCATTCCAGGAAAAAGAAATTCCAAATGAAGAAAAAAGAGAGTTGGACAGATGGATAATGTCCAAACTGAACTCTTTAGTTAAAGATGTAGAAGGATTGTATGACGACTATGAGCCTACAAAAGCCGGTCGTTTGATTCAAAATTTTGTTTCAGATCAACTGAGTAACTGGTATGTACGATTAAGTCGAAGAATCTTTTGGAAAGGAGAATACGAAAAGGATAAAATCTCAGCATACCAAACATTATACACTTGCCTTGAGACAGTAGCGGTTTTAATGTCACCAATAGCGCCATTCTTTGCTGAGAAGTTATTCCTAGACCTGAACAGCTGTAGCGGAAGAAATAAAGTTGAGTCTGTACATCATGCCAATTTCCCGAAAGTAGAAGAAACCGCAATACATGAAGAGTTGGAGATGCGAATGGATATCGCACAACGTGTTTCATCTCTGGTGCTTAGTCTGCGAAAGAAAGAAGAAATAAAAGTGAGACAACCTCTCGGAAAGATCATGATTCCGTTCTCAAACGATTCAGAGAAAAAACGAATTGAAAAGGTCAAGGATCTCATCCTCTCTGAAGTGAATGTTAAGGAAATAGAATATATGGATGAGAACTCCAATGTATTGGTCAAAAAGGTGAAACCGAACTTCAAAGCTTTAGGTCCAAAATATGGTAAAAACATGAAAGCCATAGCCAATGCCATCAATGGCTTTGATTCTGAAGAGATTACAAGATTGGACAAAGGAGAGGAGATTTCTGTTGACATTGATGGAACAATTTTTGATATTGCAGGTTCAGAAGTAGAAATAACCTCAGCTGATATTCCTGGATTATTGGTTGCCAATGACGGGAAATTAACTGTGGCGCTGGATATTACTATATCTGAGGCCCTAAGAGCAGAAGGGATAGCTCGTGAATTGGTGAATAGGGTTCAAAATCACAGAAAAGAAAGTGGTTTTGAAGTGACGGACAAGATTAATTTGGTAATTAAAACCGATAGTCAAACGGAAGTAGCAATTAATGACAATAAGGATTATATTTGCGCTGAAATCCTCGCACAGGATATCAAGTTTGATGAAACTAGTGAGGGGATAATCGTTGAGCTAGAAGAAAATGTAGAAACGGTTTTATCTATCAATAAAATTTAATAAAAAAAATTATGGCTGAAGAAGTCTTACGATTTTCAGATAAAGATTTAAAGATGTTCCAGGAGCTTATTATAAAAAAGCTTGCGGTCGCAAAAGATGATCTTGATCTTCTTAAAAGCACATTATCATACAAAGATGACCATGGCACAAACGACACTTCTCCAACATTCAAAATGATGGAAGATGGTTCGGATACAATGACGAGGGAAGAAACTGCTCAATTGGCTATCAGACAAGAGAAGTTCATTCGTCACCTTGATGATGCACTTTTGAGAATTAAGAACAAAACGTATGGCGTTTGTAGGGTGACAAAGAAATTAATCCAAAAAGAAAGATTGATGCTAGTTCCTCATGCTACTTTGAGTATCGAAGCTAAGAACAAACAGAAATAAGAACTATTTTTCAGATTTGAAAAAAGCATTCCTAACCGTCTTCCTTATATTACTTGCAGACCAAGCATTAAAGATTTGGGTGAAGTTAAGCATGTTCCAAGGCGAGAGCATCAACGTTTTTGGAGATTGGTTTATTCTGCATTTCATTGAAAACCCCGGCATGGCATTCGGCTTAGAATTCGGTGGGGAAATTGGTAAATTAATACTAAGTGTTTTTAGAATAGTTGCCATTGGAGTTATAGCCTATGTACTTTTTGGCTTTATTAAAAAAAAGTATCCAACTGGGCTGATTATTTTCGGATCTATGATATTGGCTGGTGCTATCGGCAATATTCTTGACAGTGCTTTTTATGGCTTGCTTTTTACGGACAGCATAGTATACAGCACATTAGTAGCACAATACAACCCTGCAGAGGGTTATGCGAGCTTCCTTCATGGGAATGTAGTGGACATGTTATATTTCCCGCTGTTTGATTTCACTTGGCCGGAATGGGTTCCATATGTAGGCGGGCAAAATTTTGAGTTTTTCAAACCTATTTTTAATATCGCTGACACAGCGATTTCTACTGGTATCATCGCCATATTGGTGTTTCAGAATAGGTACTTCAAAAAGCCTGAAGAAGTTGAAGTTGTATCAGTAGTTTTGGAAGAAGAGCAAGTAGCGAAATAAGGATTACTCTCTTACATCAACATACTTCTGCTTAGCAACAATGAAGATTCTGTAGGTTATAAAACCAATAACAGATCCTAAAATTGCCCCTCCAAGAACATCCGCAGGATAATGTACACCAAGATATATTCTACTATATCCCACAAGAGTGGCCCAAATCAACATGAGCGGTACAATGCCTTTGACTTTATTCTTCAAGACCGAGGCAAAGAGTATGGCCAAACCAAAAAAGTTAGTGGCATGTGAAGAAACGAACCCAAATTGACCTCCGCATTTATCGTCATACAGATGCATAAGTTGACCGATATCTCCATTATGACAAGGTCTTAATCTCTCAAATACATTTTTAAAAAGTTCCACAGAAATACGGTCGGCTAGAAGAACAGTCAATCCAGCCGTCAGGAAAAAAATTCCCAAGGTTTTCAATTCGTATTTCTTATAAACCAAATAGATTACCCACAGAAAAAACGGCACCCAAAATAATAACTCACTGAAGTAATGCATGATCGTATCAAACATGGGGTTATGTATCCCATTGAGATAAATCATTAAAGAGCGATCGATTTCCTCTAATTTCTCAAACATCCTGCGCTAATAATTCTGTCGCATTTGCCAAGGAGTGCTCCGATATAGATTGCCCTGATAACATTTCCGCTATTTCTTTTACCCTAGACTTTTTGTCCAGTAACTCTACACTAGTGACAGTTCTATTCTTTGACTCCGCTTTAGAAACTTTGTAATGGCAATTACCCAAAGAAGCGACTTGCGCTTGGTGTGTTATTGAGAATACCTGTCTCGCTTCTGATATCTTTACCATCATTTTGGCGACCATGCCGGAAACTTTACCAGAAATCCCCGTATCGATCTCGTCAAAAATAAGGACAGGCAATCCGCTTGTATCTGCAAGAATAGATTTTATAGCGAGCATGACACGTGACAATTCTCCTCCAGATGCTACTTTCCCTAACTCTTGTAATGATCCTCCACTGTTCGCATTGAACAGAAAATTAACATGATCTTTCCCCACTCTACCAAAAGATTTTTGTTCCTCAATATGGACTTTAACTCTGGCTTTATTTAAAGACAAACTCTTCAATAAGGATGTTGCTTTTTTCTCAAATGAAGGAATTTTATTAGCTCTGGATGCTGTTAATGCTTCAGCCAATTGGGTCAGTTTGATCTCTTCTTCTTTCAATTCTTTTTCAATAGACTTTAATCGCTTTTCTAATTGGTCAGCCTCAAAAAGACTATTGCTCAATTTCTCCTCCACTTGAATCAACTCATCCACATCCCCCACCCTATGTTTGTTCTCCAAACGATATAATAGATCCAATCTTTCTTGAATTTTATTTAAGGCTGCAGGGTCAACTTCCACTGAAGATTCCTCTACACCAAGATCATTTTGTAGATCCAAAACTTCCAGTCTTACGCTTTTTATTCTATCAGACAATTCTTGGTAACGTTCTGACTTGTCAGAAATTTTTGACAGCGCGTTTTCTATTGTTCTCGTCTGATTCAAAATGCCATGCTCATCATTGGTAAACACTTCGTTTACATCCCTCAAAACACTTTTGATTTCCTCTGCACTTTCTGCAATATTTTGATCTTGTTCTAGCTTTTCTTTTTCTCCAGTCTTGAGATTTGCATCCACCAATTCTTGTAATTGAAAGTCGATGTAATCCTTGTCCATATTAGAAGACAGGATGGCGTTCTTAAGCTGATCGTAATCTTTTTTTAATTTCTCCCACTGCAAAAAACTAGCAAGATATTTCTTCCTGAGTTTTTCATTTTTCGCAAATGCGTCTAAAGCATTAAGTTGTATGCTGTTGTTCTTCAACATGATTACATCATGCTGCGAGTGTATATCAACGAGTTTCGACCCAATGTTTTTCATTAATGAAAGAGACACGGGCGTGTCATTTACAAAGGCTCTAGATCGCCCACTACTCAATACTTCTCTTCTAAAAATAGAATGTGCTGCATAGTCCAAATCTTCCTCTTTGAACAATGGCTTAAGGTTGTAATCTGCGATATCAAATTCTGCCTCAACGATGCACTTGTCACCTGATTGATGAATTACATTACTGTCTGATCTGTTCCCCAAAATCAATCCCATTGCACCGAGCAAAATGGATTTTCCTGATCCAGTTTCGCCTGTGATAACTGTGAACCCTTTTTCAAAATCTAAACTCAACTCATCGATGAGCGCATAGTTTTTTATGGATAGTTTTCGAAGCATGTAGCGAAGGTAAGGATTTATATAGTGGTCAGTTATTAGGTGTCAGTAATCAGTTTAAAGTAGTCAGAAATCAAAAGAAGGTTTTTCATTAGTGTCTAAAGTTGAATGTTGAGTATTACTTTAGATGCAAGAAATTATTCTGCTCTTGATCCAAAACCTTTTCACTACTAACAGAAACTAATCACTGATTACTGACCCCTTTTTTACTATCCAACTAATTTGGAATCACATATGCCTTCACATCCTTTTCACTGATGGTGTCATCACCAAGAATTATTAGACGCTCGACTACGTTTCTTAATTCTCTAATATTCCCCGTCCAATCATATTGTTGAAGTGCTTTCATGGCTTTATCCTCAATTTTTTTCGTTGGCTGACCATATTCTTTTGCGACTTTATCCAAGAAAAATTGCGTGAGCATCGGGATGTCACTTTTTCTGTCATTGAGCGATGGAACTTCAATTAGTATTACACTAAGTCTATGGTATAAATCCTCTCTAAATTTCTTCTCTGAAATTTCTTCTTTTAAGTCTTTATTCGTGGCGGCCAAAATTCTAACATCCACTTTTATATCTTTATCACCACCTACTCTACTGATACGATTTTCTTGTAATGCTCTAAGCACCTTTGCTTGGGCAGAAAGACTCATGTCTCCTATTTCATCTAAAAATAATGTACCACCATTGGCCTGCTCAAATTTACCTTTTCGCTGTTTTATCGCTGAAGTAAAGGCTCCTTTTTCATGTCCAAAAAGCTCACTTTCTATTAACTCTGATGGAATGGCAGCACAGTTAACTTCAATGAATGGAGCTTTATTCCTTGCACTCTTTTCATGTAGTTGACGAGCGACAAGTTCTTTACCGGCACCATTGGCACCCGTTATCAAAACTCTCGCATCAGAAGGAGCCACTTTATCAATCATTTCCTTAATCTTCATTATCGGATCAGATTCCCCAATGATGTTGGCACTTAATTGCTTGTTTATTTTTCTCTTTAGCACTTTGGTTTCTTCGACCAAAGAAGACTGATCCATCGCATTTCGAAGAGTGACTAGGACTCGATTTAGATCCAATGGTTTTTGAATAAAATCAAAAGCTCCTTTTTTCAAAGCTTCAACTGCTGTTTCTATATTACCATGACCAGAAATCATAACAACTGGAATGTCATAACCCTTCGACAATATGGTTTCTAACACTTCGATTCCATCCATCTTGGGCATCTTGATATCACACAATACGATTTCGTACTTTCCTGTTTCCAGCATTTTGAGACCTTCAATACCATCCTCAGCCGTATCAACGACATGCTTTTCGTACTCTAGAATTTCTTTGAGGGTTCCTCTGATACTCTTCTCGTCATCTATGATTAAAATCTTCGGCATGCAATCAATTTTTTTTCAAAAATAAGCAATTAGACCTTGTCATATTCTCGATTACATAATTCTTCGGCAGCCCCTTCTTTTAAGGCATATGAAGATTGGAAAATTTCTTTAAAATTTCCGTTCTCCAAAATTTTATCTATCAATAATACCGCCATCGGAATCGTTTCAACACGATGTGGAACCAATCCTGGAATTTCTGCACGAACTGACATTTTGTGCGCTAATATTTCTTTTGATAAATCATCATATACCTCCAAAGAAATCTCATTTTTAATAGCCTCGAAATCTAATTGCAAACGGGCGGCTGACATTTGCGCCAAGCTATCAAAAGATCCAGATGCACCCACCAGACGGGTCGGGTTGTGTTCTATAATCAATTGTTTCAATTGAACAAGTTCAGCGTTTATGTGGTCTCCAATGACTTTAATATTTTCCCCTGAAAGTGGATCGGAAGGTTTAAATTGTTCTAGCAATCTTGTCACACCAAGGCGATAACTTTCTTTGAAAAAAATCTCTCCTTTTTTGATGATGATAAATTCCGTACTGCCACCTCCAATATCGAGAATCAAATTTGTTTCGTCACTTAAAGCTCCGGAAGCTTGTATCCCGAATGTAATTAATTCAGCTTCTCTCTTTCCTTCAATGACTTCGATATCAAGATTCAATTCCCTCTTGACTCTCTTCAAGAAAACGTCTTTGTTTTTTGCGTCTCGAACGGCTGCAGTAGCGTATGCATGAATTGAATCACAACGATGTTCCTTAGCCATTACAATGTGATCTGTAAGCGCTTTGATTCCGCGCTCGATGGCATCTTCCGCCAGCATGTTTTTATCAAGGCCACCTTTACCTAATCTCGCAGGGTTTTTATATTCCGCGATCCTTGTCCAAGTAGCTGATTCTATTTGTACAATAAGCACATTGATCGTGTTACTGCCGATGTCGATGATGGCTTTGTTCATTGTTTTTTTGAAAGGTAAGAGAATTTAATAATATTGTCGTTCATTTCTAATCGATTCCATACCAGCTTATCTTATTCTAAACATGGATATTAGCACCTCAATTTTGTTTTGTAAATTTTGATCTTCGTTTGAGTGCCCTTTCTTTTTTCCATTGCTGTAAAAAGAAACAAAAAAAGCTAGTGAAAAAAATGCTTCTGCCCGGCACTTGTCTTTTTGAAGGTTTAAAATCTGCAATGCTCTTAGGCATCTTAGTCTTTGTCTTAGCATTGTTCTTCATGATAGTTGCACAAAGACAATTCTCTCCAGCACTGGCCCGCGTTTTTCACAGGCCAACACACTTTTAAAGCTATCGATGCTATATAAACTATGGTCGTATTTTAGACATTTGTAATCTTACAAAATCATTCCAGCAGCAATGGTGTCCCCATACAACCACTTGGCAATGGAATCTTAAACTTCGTGCAAAGTGTAGGCACAATATCTGTAATACTCGATGGTGATTCCATGTGGCCTTTTTCTATTCCAAATCCCATCCATAACAGTGGGGCATGTGTATCATAAGTATAGCCGCTGCCATGTGTAGTTCCAACCTTTCCATAGTCTATATATCCAGGAGAAAGAAGGTAAATAATGTCTGGAGAATATTTTGCATTGAAGCCATTTTTGACCTTGCTGCCCAACCAATCACTATAATCATTCTCCATCAATGAAATGCGATCGTAAGCCATATGGATACCTTCCTGCTGAACCAAGTAATTTTTAATCCATCGGTAAACATCTATTCTGTTCAATTTGTTTTCCTCCATCAATTCTTCATTGAGCCATATATAATTGTCCGTCATATTTACGATCCAATCTCCATCGATAAATCGCTTGTCTAATAAAGAATCAAGATCCTGTTTCAAAGGCTCCGTATCAAAATATCCTGCCGGAATATTCTGTTCCTTAAGTAAACCAGGAGGCACAGCAGCGCCATGATCCGAAGTAAGAAAAACGGTGTATGTTCCAACACCTATTTGCTTGTCGAGATAAGAGAATAATCTTGACAAATCTTTGTCCAATCTGTAGTATGTATCTTCCGTTTCGATGGCGTGCGTTCCATAGTCATGTCCGACATAATCTGTGGATGAAAAACTAATGCAAAGCAAATCCATATCATCATCTACTCCTAGTTTCTCCCCCTCTATGGCGGCTATTGCCATATCCACAGTTATGGAGTTACCGTATGGTGTTGCTTTTATCAAACCAGCATTTTCATCATTAGCATAAATAGAGGGTATATCGTGTGGGAATACCGGTGATTTTTCTCCGCTAAATGTTCCTTCATATGGTGAATCATCGAGAAGGGTTTGATAGTTTACTTTTGGTAACAACAGATCCCATTCTTTGCTTAAATATTTTCCAACCAATTTTTCATTATTAAAGTCTTTAACCCATTTTGGCAATTTGATTTTATAAGCGGTAGAGGTAATAAAATCGTGACCAACCAACCAATACGCACCATCCGCATTGTGCCCAGCAGGAAATGTTGATGCTCTATCTTTCTCCGAAATCGCCACTACTTTGGAATTGGGATTAGCCAATTTCATTTCATCACCTATGGTTGTCGTCAAAATCCTTGATGCTGACATCTTGCCTCCTTCCTCATTACCTTCGGTCTGTGTAACCTCCGGATCATAGGCGCAATAGACTTTTTTCTTTAAAATTCTGTCATAGTAACTGTTGGCGATGATCCCATGCATAGACGGTGTTGCTCCGGTAAAGATGGTCGCGTGACCAGGACCGGTATAGGTTGGGATGTAATTGAAGTGTGTGTTCTTACATTGATAACCTTCTCTCAACATCCGATTGAATCCACCCTCTTCATAATTCACCGCGTATCTCGTTAGAAACTCTGGCTTCATTTGATCTACCACGATACCAACAATAAGTTTGGGCTGATCATTTTGACCAAAAAATAAAGTAGGGATAAACAGGAAAACAAGGATGTAAAAGGACTTTCTCATGAGATAATAGTTTCATTTTTGATTCTCTACAATTTTACAAGTAAAGAATGTCTTATCAATAAATTCCGTCAATTTTATCTGCCCCGACCCTAAAGGGTGCAAAATTGACTGCGATATTAGATAAAAATTACTCTTGAAGGGTCGATGTATACTGGCACGAATAATAAACAATCAACGACTCAGCTAAATCAAACTCAAAGAACGTGATTTAGACCCTTTTTACAAAAAAATAAAAAATAGCCAAGCACATTAATACACTAATAGCAATGTTTAGAATAGCCATTCCCGTTTGTCCTGACTTCAGGAGCGTAAAAGTTTCAAAGCTGAAAGTAGAAAAAGTGCTTAATCCCCCACAAAACCCAACCAAAACAAAAGCTCTCATCCAATCTGATTGATCTCCACGCGAACTTAAGACCATAAGCGTAATGGCCATGATGATGCAGCTAATAATATTGGCTGATAGCGTTCCAAGCGGTGTGAAATTAATCTTAAGGCCATTGACAAGCCAAGAAATTAAGTATCGCAAAGCACTACCAAGTCCTCCTCCAACGAAAATTGCTGCGATTATATTGAAATTTAGTCCTGACAATTTCTGATTTTGCATCAAAGCTAATATTATCTTTTGATATGATCTTCTGAATCTGCCTCGATGACTTTATTGGTCAAGAATGAATTTCGATATAATCGCGGCAAATGCTCAAGTGAATGACCTTTTTAGGTTCCTGAGCCTGTCGAAGGGCCGGCCCTTCGACAGGCTCAGGAACCTTCCATAGACCTTCAAATTACGCACAAAAAAAGGCGGCTTGGAATAAACCAAGCCGCCTTTTAAAAGAAAGTTAATTTCTGAATTATTTCTTAACGATATTGCTAGAAATCGTTTGTTTGTTGTCAATTGTTACAGAAACACTGTATAGACCAGCGCTAAATGAAGACATGTCAATTGAAAATGCATTTCTCAATGCAGTTCCGTTTGCTACTTCGCTGTATACAATAGATCCCTTAGCATCAATAACATTGATCACAGCGTTATCCTTCACTTCTTCAGTAAAGTTGAAGTTCAACTGATCAGATACTGGATTAGGGAACATACTGATGAATCTTGCAAAAGCAATTTCCGGAACACCAACAAAAATCCCACTTGATACCATCAAGTCATCAATTGTAATGAAGTTATCATCGTCAGAGTCATGTCTGAAACAAATTCTGAGTGTTTCTCCGATATAATCGGCTAAAGAAATCTCATGTGGCTCTAAAAGACATAACCACGTAGTTCCTGTTTCGTCATCATTAGAAAACCCTAAATAATCAGGTAATGAAAACTCGTTTGCGTGAACGTAACCAGTTCCAGCCAAACCATCTCCAACTTCAGGATGGTAACATACCGTTGAAAGATCTTGGTCTAATACAGGATCTCCTGGTACTGGACATCCACTGAAGTCATAATCAGTACCATAAAGCGCAGGATGCCATGCATTATCATCACCAACAAACTGAGCAGCTGACCATAGTTTTACATACGATCCTTCAGCGTCTTCTATATCGGTAACGATTCCAACGCTATATCCATCCATGTATCTAGGACCTTGAAAAGCACCTGATTTCCATGACAAAAAGTGAGATTCATCAGTAATCTCAATTTCGGGAAGAATTAAATAGTTTCTGTTTTCAGGAGCAAACCCACCTAACCAAGAATCACTTCTTGCAACAAAATTAGTGTCAGCACCACCTTCACCTGGCTCCTCTAAAGTTTGATATCTAATATCAAAATCGATATACCAGTTTCCACCATTGTCCGCATTTGTAGGTAGTCCATCAGCATCATAATTTGCCCACTGATCATCTTCAGTGTTAAATGGATCTTCAACGGCATTGAATAAAACGTCTCCGTCCTCAGATGTATCTTGAAAACCTTCAAAGAAAGTAATGACATCTTGTGCAGAATAAAGGCCTGCAACGCCTATACATAATAAAGAAAGTAATAGTTTTTTCATAATAATTTTTTTAATAATAATTTTGTGATTGCCAAATATAATGGATTATGTTCAATCAATATTATGTTTGGTGGCTAAAAAATTGTCTTGGCGCAAACTTAGCCTTGCAATTTATTGTTTAGAAACTGTAGGGAAATAGCTGAAAATTACGTTTTTAAATGTTAAAATGGAGGTTAATTTGAGATTTCAATAGTATGTCACCCCAAAGACTATTGTGTGATATTGTATCCATAACCTTTATTTCATGATCGATAATGATTAGATTTAAGTCATCTTATCTGAAAACCAGCGAACCATGAAACCAAAGACATTTAATATCCTTTCCCTTTTCATCTTTTTCTGTACTTTATCTTTTTATACAACTGCTCAAGAAATGACCAACACTAAAATAGGAGAGGTCGTTCAAGAGTTAACAGATACAGTTGCTGGTAGCGATGGTTTTTGGGAGCTTACCATCAATGATATGAAACTGACCATCATCAGCGATGAAGCCAATAATAGGATGCGAATAATTACACCCATTGCCTATTTAACTGACATAGATGGAAACATGCTTAAGAAAGCCATGGAAGCTAATTTTCATAGAGCATTGGACATTAAATACTGTGTTTCAGATGAAATAATGTGGTCTGCGTATATTCATCCACTCAAAGAATTATCTGAAGATCAATTAAAGGATGCCATTGCACAAGTTTACTTTGGATCACTCACTTTCGGGGGTAGTTATTCGAGCACCAATCTCACTTTCCCGAAAAGTACGGAACCAAGATCAGAATAGTATTTATCAATCATCCACTAATCAAAACCGACTTCAACTTTCTCATAAACTCAGAAGCATAAACAAAGTTATTCAGTTCTGTGTTGTAAGAATCTAAAATCTCCTTTCTGTCGCCACTCCAAGCATTGTTTCCTTCGTGTATGAACATGATGTTATCTCCTATCTCCATGACGGAATTCATATCGTGGGTTATGACGATGGTTGTCATTTCGTTCTCATAGGTTATTTCTCTCAGTAAATTATCAATGATAATGGCTGTCATAGGGTCAAGACCAGAGTTAGGTTCATCTGCAAAAAGGTACTTTGGCTTCATGGCAATAGCTCTTGCAATTCCAATTCGTTTCTGCATTCCACCACTTGTCTCCGAAGGAAATAGATGATTTACGTTCTCAAGGTTGACTCTGCTGAGACAGACATTTGCTCTATCACGAATTTCCTCTACTGACATATCGGTAAACATCTTCAACGGAAATGAAACATTTTCCTCCACAGTCATGGAATCAAATAGAGCAGAGGCTTGAAATAGCATGCCAATTTGTTTTCTTAACTCTCTTCTCTCTTTAAAATCCATGAGGAGCATGTCTTGACCGTCAAACAAGATTTCACCCGATTCAGGAGTATGTAATCCAACGATGCACTTCGTTAAAACTGATTTCCCGGAACCACTTTTCCCAATGATCTGATTGATCTTCCCTCTTTCGAAAACTTGAGAGATATCTTTAACAATATGAACCCCAAAGAACGATTTGTTTATGTTCTTCAACTCTATCATATCAACATCATTTGTGTTAATAGATAGTTGACAATCAAAATAACAACACTGCTTGACACAACAGCCGATGTGCTGGATTGACCAACCTCCAAGGAGCCCCCTTTAACGAAGTAACCATAATAAGCAGAAACAGATGTTATAATAAAGGCAAAGAACAGCGTCTTTACAAGGGCATATACGACATTAAAGACCTTGAAATCATAATGTATTCCATATACATAATCATAGGAGGAAACCAAACTGGAACCGACAGAGACTATCCAGCCGCCCACCATACCCAGTGTCATACTCATAATTATAAGCAATGGGAATGTAATAACTGCGGCAACGATCTTTGGGAAAATTAGGTAACCTGCAGAATTTACCCCCATAATTTCAATCGCATCTATCTGCTCGGAGATTCTCATATTTCCTAGCTCTGAGGCAATTTTTGATCCTACTTTTCCCGCAAGGATCAGTGATAGCATTGTTGGTGAAAATTCCAATATTATCGACTCCCTCGTTGCAAAACCTACCAAATATATTGGTATTAGTGGGTTGTCGATGTTGGATGCCGTTTGCAGAGTGATAACAGCACCCACAAAAAGAGACATAAGTGCTACTAGCCCAATAGACTTCACACCAATCTCCTCCATTTCCTCGATTATTCTTTGCCAGTATATTGATGCTTTTTCCCTCTTGCCAAAAACTTTTTTTAGCAACAGACCATAACGACCGATGTGAATAAACAATTTCATCTTCTATTGATTGATAATCAGACCCTAAACGTTAAAGCAATAGTGTCAATTGTCCCGAAGGCCCTACAAAGATAGAACAATATGTCCACATCAATCCCGTTCATTTCATAGCTTTGTAAGGTTAGCATATGGATAAAAACAAGGTTTGTCTTTTGATTTTTCATTCATATCTTAGTCGTTAATAATATGTACAACATGAACAGTAAATCATTACGTCATTCTTTTTTCATCCTTTTGGTTAGCATCTTTCTTTTTGGATGTGCTTCCAATAAAAAAAGAAAATGCAAGACTTGTCCCACTTGGTCGCTAAATGAAATGAAAGCTTCTGATAAATTGCAAGCCTAAAGAATGAATGAATTGGATAAACTCCGTTCGGGGTTAATTAAATATATACCTGATGAGGCCGTTAATATTGTTTCAACATATTTATATAAAAATCCTATTCAGTTAACGATTACAAAGCCAAGGTTGACCAAACTTGGTGACTACAGACCTCCTCATTCTAAAAAATTTCATAGAATCTCCGTTAATTCAGATTTGAATCAATATCACTTTCTGTGGACATTAGTCCATGAAATTGCTCATTTCGAAACCTTTGTGGAATACTCTCACAGTGTCAAACCTCATGGCGTGGAGTGGCAAGCATCTTTCTCTGAACTCATTGAACCATTTATACTTAAAGATGTTTTTCCCGATGAAATCAGTCCATTACTTATAAAGCATATCGACAAACCAAAGGCGTCCTCTTGTTCAGACCCAAAAATATACAAGGCATTCTCTTCTTTGAATATTAAACAAGGTCTATTTCTTGATGATTTGCCCTTAGGCAGTATATTTAAATTTGGCAATAATGTCTTCCAAAAAGGAGAAAAGAAAAGGACTCGATATCTATGTTCTAAAGTGGATAATAAAGAAAAATATCTTGTTCATGGGATCGCGGAAGTTGAGCTAATAGCCTGAAATAGTGTGTAGAAATCTTATCGTTTAATTTTTTATCTTTGCAACATCGTTTTAATTTGTGCCTGGCCTATTATTAACAATTCAAAAACCACCCAAGATTATGAGTTTTACAGCAACTGACAATGATGTTAAATTGGTCTCAGATATGGCCGATGGACTGGTAGGTTCCGAAATTATAAAACTAGCCGGAGAAGTCAAAGCTAAAATTGCTGCTGGTGAAAAGATATTCAATCTAACAATTGGTGATTTTGACCCAGAAGTATTTCCGATTCCTGAGGCACTAGAAGAAGAAATTATTTCCGCGTACAAAAATAAACTAACCAGTTATCCAATGGCCAATGGGATGTTGGAGTTGAGACAGGCAATTAGTGGATTTATAAAAGAGAAAGGCGGCTTGGATTATAGTGCTGATGAAATACTCGTTAGCGGTGGCGCTCGGCCTCTAATATATGCGACATATCAGGCCATTCTAAATGAAGGTGAGAAAGCTTTATTTCCCATTCCATCCTGGAATAACAATCACTACTCTCACCTTACAGGAGTAAATGCACAGATCATCGAAACACTTCCTGAGAACAACTTTATGCCAACAGTTGATCAGCTAAAACCGCATATTTCAGATGCGTCTATGGTTGCCGTTTGTTCTCCACTGAACCCTACTGGGACAACTTTTTCAGAAAAAGATCTTAGCGAAATTTGCGAGTTGATCCTTGCGGAAAACAAAGAAAGAAAAGGGAAGAGAAAACCAGTGTATCTTTTGTTTGATCAAATTTATTGGTTGTTGACGTATAATGGAATTAAACATTTCAATCCAGTTGAATTATATCCTGAAATGAAGGAATATACTATCTCCATAGATGGTGCCAGTAAAGCATTCTGTGCCACTGGGATTAGAGTTGGATGGGCATTCGGACCGAAATTCATCATGGATAAAATGAAAGCCCTATTGAGTCATGTTGGTGCTTGGTCACCAAAGCCTGAGCAAATGGCGTTTGCAAAATATCTTGGACGGAAAGAAGAGGTCAATAAATTTTTGGATAAAAATATTGAGAGATTACAAAGTAGATTAAATGGTTTCTATGATGGATTTATCAGCATGAAAAATGATGGATTACCTGTGGATACGATTTCACCTCAAGGTGCAATATATTTAACATTGAAATTTGATCTTGTCGGCAAGCAAACCCCTGAAGGAAAAATCTTAGAACGTACGGAAGATATTACCCGTTACTTATTGGAAAGAGCAAAAGTGGCAATAGTTCCTTTCTATGCTTTTGGAACAGAGAGATCGTCTACGTGGTATCGTTTATCTGTTGGAACAACCACAGAAGAAGATGTTAAAGGTGCATTGAGCAACATCCGTGCAGCACTCGAAGAATTAAAATAAACTGTCTTGAAGCAAGACTAAGTATTGAATAAGGATTCAGCCAAATCAGTTCTGTTGAGCGTTATCCGAAGTATCGATTCAAGCGTCAGAGAATTAATATCCCATAGGGATTAAAGAAATTAAAATTGAATAAAAATAATTATTGTGTCATAATGGCGGGAGGGATTGGAAGTCGCTTTTGGCCAATGAGTAGAACTTCTTTTCCAAAACAATTTCACGATGTTTTAGGAACAGGAAGATCTTTAATTCAACAAACTTTTGATCGATATTTAACCATTTGTCCCAAGGAAAACATCCTTGTTGTAACCAATGCTAGTTATAAAAAATTAGTGCAAGAACAACTCCCCGACATTCTAGAGGACAACATCTTGTTGGAGCCGGTTATGAGAAATACTGCGCCATGTATTGCTTATGCAAATTTTAAAATTCAATCGCTAAATCCGGAAGCGAATATTATTGTTGCACCTTCAGATCATTTGATCTTGAAAGAACAAGAGTTTCATGAAATCATCAACATTGCATTAGAGAGAGCTTCTACCAGTGATAGTATTTTGACGTTGGGAATAAAGCCCTCACGCCCTGATACCGGTTATGGTTACATACAGTTTGATGAAGAGTCAAATTTTGATATCGATCCGCGATTAAAAACGGTGAGTCGTTTCACTGAGAAGCCGGATTTAGACAATGCGAAAGCATTTATTGAAAGTGGGGATTATTATTGGAATTCAGGCATGTTTATTTGGAGTTTGAAAAATATTCAACAACTATTTCAAAAGAATTTACCCGATATGTTCGGCATTTTTAATGATGGAGCCGCAAAGTTTGGTACTCCAGCCGAACAAGATTTCATTGATGAGGTTTTCCCTATTTGCGAAAACATTTCTATTGATTATGGGATCATGGAAAAAGCGGATAAAGTGGAACTCATGTTATCGGATTTCGGATGGTCTGATCTAGGAACTTGGGGTTCATTATACAGTCATATTCCAAAAGATGAAAATCAGAATGCTATTATTTCTGGAGAGATTAGAACCTATGACTCTTCCAACAACATCATAAAACTTCCAGAGGGTAAAATGGCTTGTGTTCAAGGCCTTGATGACTACATCGTGGCAGAGTTTAATGATGTTCTTTTAATCTGTAAAAAAGAAGAAGAGCAGCACATTAAAACGATGGTTAACGAACTTAAAGCGGAAGGGAAGACGAATCGGGTATAGAGGTTGGAAGTTGTTGCTATCCAAACAATAATTGCTCTTTTTCTGCGAAAACCTGAGTGGTCCGCGGAAAAAAAACATTACTAGGTGTCATATTTGATTTGAAAAAATTGCCCGCAGATTTCGCTGATATACGCGGATTCTTTTACAATAAAATCATTAACCTGTTCTCATGAATGAGAACGAAATTTCTTATAAAATCAGAGGAGCAATTTTCAATGTATATAATCATCTTGGACCTGGATTATTAGAATCAGTTTATGTTGCTGCCTTGATGCACGAATTTAAAACAGACGGATTAGATGTTAAGAAAGAAGTTCCTGTACCAGTTGTGTATCAAAATGAAAAATTGGAATTAGGTTTCCGAATAGATCTGTTAATTGAAAACAAGGTTCTTATCGAAGTGAAATCAGTAGAAAACTTAGCTGAAGTTCATCACAAGCAAGTTTTAACATACTTAAAACTGACGAATATCAAATTAGGGATATTAGTAAATTTCAATGTCCATGAAATTAAATCGGGGATTTTTCGGAAGGTTAATGGTTTATAGAGCAATTCTAATTTTCCCAATTCATCTGCGAAAATCTGCGCGATCTGCGGAGAAAAAAATACGAATATATGTGATGTTTGACTCAATGAAATTGCCCGCATATTTCGCTGATATGCGCGAATTTATTTCTGCCTAATTTGTTTGCTTCCTTTGTGAAAATCTGCGCGATATGCGGGAGAAAAAAATAACATCGTCTAATCTTTCAAGAAGATAGCCAACTCGAGAAAATCATCGACTGATAATTGCTCTGGTCTTTGCATGGTGAATTTTTCAGGAAGAACTTTATCGCCCAATGCA